>JAIXYK010000044.1 GCA_027490225.1 Bacteroidota bacterium
ACTTGAATAGACATTTTGCTGGCAACATTGCGAAGGTTATCTTCAAAATGATGCGCGATTGAGCCAATAAAATGTACGGGTACTCTTTGGTAATTTTTATAGCAAGCTACATGAGAAACAAAGAAATCTTCCATTCCTTTATTAACCAAAGAATCTACCCATTCCAGTTTTTTATTGTCTGACAATATTTTCATGAATGAGGCTAAATAAACGTTAGCATGTGGTTTCATGTAAACGTTTTCTACAATTACATCGCGGTTTAGTTTGTAGTCATTGCGCAATACATCGTAAATTTCATCGGGCAGTTTATTGTGAAGATAATCACGCAGCAAAGTTTTACCATAATAACTGCCACTGCCTTCGTCGCCCAAAATATATCCAAGTCCCAAACCTGAATTGGCTTGTTTTACAATATCGCCATCGAAGTAGCAAGAGTTAGAACCTGTTCCTAAAATTCCTGTAATTGCAGGATTTTCGTCCCAAGTTGCGAATGCGGCGCCCACTAAATCGTGGTCAACATAGATGTTTGCATTTACAAAAACTGAACGAAGTGCACGTTCTACAACCAGCTTCAGTTCTTTGCTAGAACATCCTGCGCTGTATAAAAATAAAATGGTAACACTTGGTGCAATTTCACAAAGCTCACTGTTTTGGCGAATGGCATTAGAAATTACTGCTTCATTATGAAAATAAGGATTAAAGCCCATTGTATTAAAACTCTGAGCCTCTTCATTTTCTTTGATGAGCATCCAGTCACATTTCGTTGAACCACTGTCGGCGATTAATAGCATAGTTTTTTTCTTAGAGTAAAAAGTCTGTGGAAAGGAAATGAGATTTTCGGCCTTCCAATATTTGAGTAAAAATTTGTTTGTTTTGTTCGGTATCGCGCGTGGCAACCATTGTTCTGATGCTAAAAACGCGCAAGGCATCTATTACACTTAAGGTTCCTTCGGCTGAATCTTTTCTTCCGTTAAAAGGGAAAGCATCCGGCCCGCGTTGACATTTTGTATTGATATTGATGCGGCAAACTTGATTGATTAATGGGTCGATAAGTTTTGCCAACGTATCCGCATTATTGCTAAACAGACTTACCTGTTGCCCATAATTGCTTTCAACGATATAATTTAAAGGTTCGCTGATATCATCAAAAGGTACAATTGGAACAATGGGACCAAATTGTTCTTCGCTGTAAATGCGCATGTTTTTATTAACTGGAAACAATACTGTAGGGAAGAAAATGCTTTGGTGACTTACACCTCCTCCTTCATTTAATATTGTTGCTCCTTTTAAAACTGCGTCGTCGATTAATTCTTTTAAATAAACAGGTTTGTTTGGCTCAGGTAAAGGCGTGATATAAGCATCTTTTTCCCATGGCATTCCAGCTTTGAGTTGTTCTACTTTAAGGGTAAATAACTCAAGAAAATGCGGAAGAATTTCTTTCTGAACATAAAGAATTTTAAGGGCTGTGCATCTTTGTCCGTTAAATGCTAATGCTCCATTTATACATTCGTTTACTGCAATTTCTAAATCTGCATCGGCCAAAACTATTGCAGGATTTTTGGCATCTAAACCTAAAACAGAACGAAGTCTATTTGGACTTGGATGTTGTCTTTTCAGTAGGTTTGCAATTTTGCTGGAACCGATAAAAGCTAGCACATCAATTCCTCCAGATTCCATTAATTTTCCGGCTGTTTCCTTTCCATCACCATAAATTACATTGATAACGCCTTTTGGAAAACAATCTTTAAAAATTTGAAGCAGTGGGTGGATGAGTAAAATTCCAAATTTAGCAGGACGAAAAATTACTGTATTTCCCATTATTAGCGCGGGAATCAAGGTAGCAAAAGTTTCGTTTAATGGGTAGTTGTAGGGTCCCATACATAAGACTACGCCAATTGGGCCTCGTTTTACTTGTGCATAGATTCCTGAATTCAATTCTAGTTTCGAAGCATTTCGGTCTTGTTCTTTGAGTGCTTCAATTGTATCGTTAATGTAATCAACGGTTCGGTCGAATTCTGCTTCTGAATCGCCTTTATTCTTACCAATTTCCCACATCAGCCATTTTACAATTTCTGGTTTAGTATGTAAAAAAGCTTTTAAAAAAGATTCAACATGAATAATTCTATTCTTTACTTGCATGGTAGGCCATTCGCCCATTCCTTGATTGTAAGCAAGTTTAGCTGCATGCATTACTTTAATGGCTGCTTCACCATTCATTTCAGGATAAGAACCCAAATATTTTGGCGCTGATTCTCTGTTTGAATGAATGTAAATAGGTGAATACACTTTAGAAAAAGGACCATTCCATTCTTTCAATTCACCTCCAGAGAGAAATACTTTTTGTTCAAGAATATCAATAGCTGCATCCTTAGGAATATCTTCCAAATCGGGAAATAACTTTGAATGCTTGTATTCTTTTTGCACCATTTTAAACTGATAATATGCCCGCAATTCGTAGCATTTCGCTGTCGAAATTGTCTACGTTAGTGGTGGCATGATCAAAAGGCGTAAAATTAACTTGATTATTTACAATACCTATCATCACTCCCGATTTGTTGTTTAACAAACTTTCAACAGCTACAACCCCCATTCTACTTGCCAAAACCCGGTCGGCAACAGTTGGCGAACCTCCTCTCAACAAGTGTCCTAAAATAGTTACTTTGGTATCATAATGATTAAAACGCTCATTCACTTCTCTTGCTAAATCTATAGAGTGACCAGGTTTTCCACCTTCAGCCACAACCACCAAACTGGATGATTTTTTTCTTCCAGCACCATGTTCAAGGAGATTTACCAATTCTTCAACATTCATAGGTATTTCAGGAATCAACGTGGCTTCAGCACCGGCTGCTATAGAGCTTCTTAATGCTATTTGCCCTGAATGTCGGCCCATTACTTCAATGAAAAACAATCGGTTATGAGAAGAAGCTGTGTCACGAATTTTATCAATAGCTGATGCTGCCGTGTTTACAGCTGTATCATATCCTATTGTGAAATCTGTTCCGTTAAGGTCGTTATCTATTGTTCCAGGTATTCCAACTACAGGAATATTATATTCAGCTGAAAATATCTGCGCTCCTCTAAATGTCCCATCTCCTCCAATCGCTACCAAGGCATCAATACCGAATTTCTGAATATTTTCAAAAGCCGTTTTTCTACCTTCTGGAGTTTTAAATTCCATGCTGCGTGCAGATTTTAAAATTGTACCTCCTCGCTGAATAATATTTGAAACTGAGCGGCTGCTCAATTCTTCTATGTCGCCAGCAATTAATCCATCATAACCACGGTAAATTCCCACTGGCTTAATATCATAATGGATACAAGCCCTTACAACAGCTCTAATTGCTGCATTCATTCCCGGAGCATCTCCACCTGAGGTGAAAACACCTATTTTTTGTATTTTTCTAGTTTCCATAAACAAAAGAGCAAAGATAAGTGTTATACAGACACTTTGACTAAGTTGAGCTTAGTTTTATTCACATTTACTAAACAAAGCAACCAAAAATTGGGGAATAAACACGCAAATAGCTTTATTTGTTGAAGATAAAGTGTAGTTTTGCCACCGCAATTTTAGGAAGAATTTACCAATATGACCCTTGAAGAACAACAAAAACACCAATTAAATCCGCATGTATCTGTTGACTGCGTTATTTTTGGGTTCGATGAAGGGGAATTAAAAGTGCTGCTCATTGAACGCGATGTTGCCAATCCACAAAACAACACCAAACGATTTTCATTACCCGGAAACTTAGTAGATGACGCTGAAGATTTAGATACATCTGCCAAGCGTGTTTTGAAGGAATTGACCATGCTCGACAATATATTTTTAGAGCAGTTTTTCACTTTCGGAAATCCAGACCGTGTTAAAAATGCAGAAGATGCGCAATGGTTAAATGAGGTAAGAGATTTACCTACCGCAAGGGTAATCACGGTTGCCTATTATTCATTAGTTAAAATTGGAGATTATGCTCCATCGGCCGCCTCTTTCGCAAGAAAAGCATTTTGGTGCCCCGTTTCGGAGGTTCCTGATTTAGCTTTTGACCACAACCAGATTTTTACAACTGCACTAAATAGCTTAAAAAATAAACTACGAATTGAACCTGTTGGATTCGAGTTATTGCCTAAGAAATTTACTTTAGGTCAATTGCAAAAAGTATATGAAACAATTTTAGGTACAACGCTCGACAAAAGAAATTTCAGAAGAAAAATATTAAACAAAGGATTTTTAAAACCTTTACAAGAAAAACAAAAAGGAGTGCCGCATAAAAGGGCTCGCTTGTTTGAATTCGATAAAGAAAATTACGAATTAATAAAAGCAAAATCGCTTTATTTTGATTTTTAATTGATTGTAAACATGCAGTCGATTCTTCATTTCAGCTATTTATTGCCATTTCATTACCCATTCCAAATTGCAGGTAATAGAATTAAAACACATCAACCAACGTTGATTATTCATTTTAAAAAAGATGGAATAACGGGTTATGGCGAAGCGCCTGCAATTAACTATTACAACATTACGGTGGCAGAAATGGAAGCCGATTTATTGGCTAATTTAAAGGAATTAAATGCTGCTGATTTTTCGCATCCAGAAGAATATTACGAACTTTTAATGCGCCTTTTTCCGCATAATTCTTTTTTACGTTGTGCAATAGACATGGCCGTGTGGGATTGGTTCGGAAAACTAAGTAAAATACCGCTTCACGTAATGTGGCAATTTCCATGGGAAAATATTCCTCTAACCGATTATACCATTGGAATTGATACTTTGGAAACAATGCAAAGTAAAATGAAGCAAAATCTTTTTCCTATTTATAAAATTAAAATGGGATTTAAAGATGACCTTCAATTATTGAATCAATTAAAAAAAGGAAGTAAAAGTAAGTTTCGAATCGACGTAAATGAAGGCTGGACAAAAGCCGAAGCGATTCAGAAAATTAAAAAATTAAATGATTCAGGAATTGAATTAATTGAACAACCAATTTCGAAAAAAGATTGGAAAGGAATGCAGGAAATTATGCAACATGCGCACATGCCAATATTTGCTGATGAAAGCTGTGTAGAAGAAAGAGATGTAGAAATTTGCGCCACTAGTTTTCATGGAATAAACATCAAACTTACCAAATGCGGAGGAATTACTCCTGCACTGAGAATGGTTAAAGCTGCTCAGAACCTTGGTTTATATGTGATGATGGGTAGTATGAACGAAAGTACTATTGGCACTGCAGCTGTAGCTCAGTTTCTTCCTCAATTAGATTTTGTGGATATGGATGGCCCATTACTTTTAAAACAAGATTTGGCAAAAGGACTAACACTGCATCAAGGCGTACCGCAAATTTCAAACAAACCAGGCTTAGGAATCGAATTGCTAAACATTCCCGCTTCCAATTAATTATTTTGATTTTCTTTTCTCATTAATTAATTCCATTTCAACTAATAAAAATCAACTATTTTTGTCCTAATGAATCCATCATTCGGCGCACGCCCTTCTACCCCACCAACAGTTAGAAATCTAATAATTATTACTGTAGTTTGTCATTTGCTAAGTATTGCAGCAACTGAATTTTTACAATTTGATGTTGTTAAAAATTTCGGTTTGCACAATTGGAATTCTGCAGATTTCAAACCTTGGCAGCTAATTAGTTATATTTTCCTTCACGATACTGGAGGAATAACACACCTGTTTTTTAATATGCTTGGCTTGTGGATGTTTGGTTCTGTTTTAGAAAGATTCTGGGGAGCACAAAAATTCATTATTTTTTATTTTGTAACAGGCATTGGTGCTGGATTGATAAATGTTTTTTCAACTACAATTTTGCTGCAACCCATGTTTGACTCAGCCGTGTTTTACATGAACCACCCAGGATACAACTTATTTGAGCACTTTGTTTCTAATTACTTACCTGGTTCTTACGAAAATGAAGGCGTGAATGAATTTTTGAAAGCATGGTATTCTGATCCTTTAAACCCAGGTTATTTACAAGAATCTGTTCAAATTGTAAATCAAGTAACAGATATAAGATTAAATACTCCGACTGTTGGTGCATCTGGTTCAATTTACGGATTGCTTTTAGCTTTTGGGATGTTGTTTCCAAATTCTGTAATCATGCTTTTGATTCCCCCAATACCAATGAAAGCAAAATATTTTGTTCTTATATTTGGTGGAATGGAATTGTTGCTGGGATTAAGAAATAACTTAGAAGATAATGTAGGGCATTTTGCACATTTAGGAGGTATGCTTTTCGGAATCTTACTTATTTTACTTTGGAAAAAACAAGCAAGTAATAAGAACGTTTTGTAAACATGAATGATATTAAATCATATTGGGCACGTTCGGGAGTTGGCATCCGATTAATCATTATTAATGTCGCAATATTTGCTTTGTTGTATGTGCCGCTGTCGGTGCTGCATTTAATGAAACAAGATGCGGTTGGCGATTTAATTATTGAGCAGCTAGTTTTACCTGGTGATTTATTGCAATTATTTTTTAAGCCTTGGACGCTTATTACTCATCAATTTATACATTTTGGTGTATTGCATATTTTATTCAATATGCTTACACTATATTTTGGTTATCAGCTATTTACAACTTATTTGGATGACAGAAAATATTTAAATGTATATTTTATTTCGGGCTTTTCAGGAGCCCTCGTTTTTCTAATTTCTGCAAATGTTCTTCCTATTTTTGAAGGAGTAACCACCAATGCTGCAGGTGCTTCTGCAGCCACATTAGGAGCCATGATAGCCATTTGCGCTTTTCGTCCTGATGGGAATGTGTATTTATTTGGAGTGGTGAATGTGCAATTAAGGTGGTTGGCTATCATTTTTATTTTACTTGATTTAATAAATCTTCGCTCTGGCAATGAAGGTGGGCATTTGGCGCATCTTGGTGGCGCATTGTTTGGACTAATTTGGGGAATCAGGCTTAGGGCTGGGCAGGATATTGCCGCTTTTTTAAATCCAGTGTGGTTATTGTTTTCAGGAGCTAGAAATCCCAAAAGAAACAGTAATATGAAAGTTACGCACCGACAAAAAATGGAGCGTAGTAAAGATTTAAGTCCTTCAGAAAAACAAAAACAGGTAGATATAATATTAGATAAAATATCTCGTTCGGGCTACGACAGCTTAAGTAAAGAAGAAAAAGCTATATTGTTCGAGTTAAGCAAAGAGAAATAAGAAGTGAGTATTTACCAAAAAAAACAAAGATGGAAATTATGGTTGGCAAGCGGAGCTGCATTAATTGTAATTGCATCTCTTTACTATACCAACGAACTGGTAAAAAATGTAGCTGTTGAAGAAAGAAAAAAAGTAGAGCTTTGGGCCGATGCTGTTAGAAGTAGAGCAACATTGGTACAATATACCGAAAGACTATTCGAACGTTTAAAAATTGAGGAGCGTAAACGTGCCGAAATTTGGGCGCAAGCCACACAAAATCTAAGTATTACAGAAGACGACGATGCCCGCTCATTCTATCTAAAAGTAGTAAGTGAAAACAATACAATTCCTGCAATTATTGTTGACGAGCAAAACAGAATCAACTATATTACAAATGTAGATACTGCTGGGATGAAAATGGCTTCTACATTCAGTGGTAAGGTAAAAAACGAATTTACTAGGTATAAACCCATTATAATTGACGATGGATTTTCTAATAATTACTACATCTATTATCAAGATTCCAGAGTCTTTATTGAACTGCGTGAAGTTTTAGATAATATCATAAAATCGTTTATTTCTGAAGTTGTTGTAAATTCTGCAAGCGTACCAGTAATTGTAGCAGATAGTTCTTCAACCAAAATAATTGCATCGGGAAATTTGAGTAATGCCCTTTCTACAGATACAACAGCTATGCTGAAGTTAACGAAGAATATGTCGGGCGACAATACTCCATTTATTATTGATTTACCTGAATATGGTTCTTGCTTAATTTATTATCAAAACTCAGCTTTATTAACGCAACTGAAGTTTTATCCGGTCATTCAATTTGTGGTGATTGCCTTGTTTATGTTAGTGGCCTATTTCCTTTTTAATTTTAGTCGAAGGGCTGAACAAAATCAGGTTTGGGTAGGAATGTCGAAAGAAACTGCACACCAATTAGGAACTCCACTTTCCAGCCTTATGGCTTGGATGGAAATCTTGAGATTGAAGGGAATTGATGAAGATACCTTGTCGGAAATTGGGAAAGATATAAAACGCCTGGAAGTGATTACTGAAAGGTTTTCAAAAATCGGCTCAATTCCAGAATTGTCCTTACACAGTTTAGAAGAAGTATTAACAGAAAGCATTGCATACATGCGATTAAGGGCTTCCAAGAAAATTACGATTACGCTTCAAAATCTGACAGAAAATAAAGAAACAATTATTGTAAATTTAAATGTGCCTTTATTTGACTGGGTAATTGAAAATTTATTCAGAAATGCCATAGATGCCATGGAAGGTCCCGGTTCTTTAGAAGTTACTTATTTGCTTAAAGGAAAATGGATTCAAATTGATGTAATTGATACTGGAAAGGGAATTCCAAAATCTATGTTAAAAACGGTATTCGAACCTGGTTACACTTCTAAGAAAAGAGGCTGGGGATTGGGTCTTTCGCTTACTAAAAGAATCATTGAAAATTACCACAAAGGGAAAATTTTTGTGCGCAGATCTGAATTAGGAAAAGGAACAACATTTAGAATATTATTGCCAGTTACTTAGTTTTTAACAGCCTTTTCATAAAACTGTATTTTTAATTAACTTTCATAAATATCTTAAAAATACGCGAAACAGCTAACTTTGACATTCTCAGTAAACAAATCCTTGAGAAATAAGCAGTAGTAAAGACTTCAACAATCTCAGAGTGAACAAAAACTCCGTGCGCTTCGTGACCGTAGTGAACTCTGTGTAAATGAAAGAACAGCAATCACTCCGTGCGCTCTGTGCAATAACCTCTGTGAACTCTGTGCTATTTAAGAAACTGCGAACACTTCAATAAGCTCAGTGTAAACAAAATAACTTCCGTGAGGTTTCAGCTTCGAAAAAGGCTTTAAATTCTAAATATTATGCTTCCTTCAATTTTTGGATATCAAATTTCTTCATTTGCATAAAAGCATACATTACCCTTGGTGCTTTCTCAGCATCGTTCATTAATTTGCCCAAAATAGAAGGCACTACCTGCCAGGAAATCCCAAATTTATCCTTTAACCATCCGCATTTGCCTTCTTCTCCTCCCTCGGTGAGTTTGTCCCAATAATTATCAATCTCATCTTGCGTTTCACAGCTAATTACAAAAGAAACAGCTTCATTAAATTTAAATTCTGGTCCACCGTTTAAACCCATAAATTTAGTTCCGTTTAATTCAAATATTGTAACAAAAGGCGTAACAGAAATAATCTTGGAATTAGGAAAAATAGTACAATAAAAATCTGCTGCTGCTTTCGAATTACTTTCGAACCATAAGCAAGGATAAATTGGGCTTACCATGCGTTTGTTTTTAACTTATGAATTAAATATTTCTGATGAAAAGTATGCAGCAAAAATAATAAATGAAGTTTAGGTCCAAACACACTCAAAATTTGTAGGCGCTGCTTTTACTGCTTCAAAACCTTGAATGTAGCATTAGTGTTATTTGATTTCACCTGTACTAAGTAGATTCCAGGAGCTGCATCAGCAATGTTTATCGTTTGATTTAAGTTACAGTTTGAGAAGCTGCAAATAGTTGCTCCTAATAAATTGCAAACTGAAACATCAAATGAACTGTTATTGTCTTTAATTCCTGATATTTGAAACAAACCCGTGGATGGATTTGGATAAATGCTAATAGTTGAATTGCCATAATTAGCGTAAATATTATTAATAACAACATTCAAAATAGAAGAAGTATCAGCACTTATGCATCCTGATGTGTAAGCATAAGTCACACTGTAATTCCCTGTCTCTGTTGCTAAGAGCGTTTGTCCATTTTCGTTATTTAACATATTGCCATTGAAATACCATTGAATATCACCTGAAAATTCAGGACTAGCAGTAAGTTGATTTCCGTTTGCAATAATTGTGGGTGTAGGCGCAATGTCGGGTTGTTCGGTAAAATTACCTAAATAAAAACCACGATTGGCAGTTGCTGTTGTGCAACTAAAAATAGGTGCCGTGAAGCCAGTCAATTTCCCACCTACGTAATAATTTCCATTTCCATCAGCCAACAAACTAAGAGCATCTGTTTGACTTAAGTTTTGAATGTAATTGAACGCATTTATGTAATTTCCATTTGCATCAAACTTGGCTATAAAAGGCAAACTTTGACTGGCTGCAGTTAAAATGAATGAGCCAAATTGTGTATTACCAGTATACCCGCCACCTATTACAATACCGCTGTTATCTGGCGCCTTTTGCATGCACCAAGCATAAGCCAGCCCTGTACTTTGTAAAGCTTGAGCCCAAATTCCAGCTCCATTGCCATCTAGTTTAATTATAGTTCCCTGACCAGTAAAGTCAGTGCTTTGGATAGTATCATTTCCAATAATCATTTCAAGATTAACTTGCACAGCCGCATACACATTTTCACTGCTATCAATGGCTACCGGAATAAAATTATTATCTGGGTCGCGGGCATTGCTTGCATATTTTGCCCAAACAAGGTTCATATTGGTATCGCAGCGAACAAATAAAACTGGTGCTGTTAAAAATGGATTTCCAATATGAAATAATGTGTCGGTGCCATAAGCAACGGTGCCACGCGAGTAGGCTGCAAATAATAAATCACCATTCGGAAATACAGATGAGCCTTTAAACAATAAACCACTTGATGCAGTTGGAGAACTGTAGTAACTTGCTGTGAGATTTGCACCAACAACTCCGGCTGTATCTATTTTACTCACCTTCAAATTACCCGATTGATAATAAAGGTATCCATTACTGTATTGCAGCATACAACCTCCGCCGTTGGTGGCAACACCTGTGTTTTGTTTCCAAACAAAATTTCCATCGCTATCTAATTTAATTAATTGATTGGTAAAGTCAACTGCTGGAACTGTATCTTCATTCACTATAATAGCACCATTGCCTGCGCCTTGCCCAAGAATATAGAGACTACCAGCATCGTCGGTTTCAATATTAAATGGACTAAAACTACCGCCTAATTCACCTACCCGATTTATAAATAATAAATCACCTTGGGCATTAAACTTATATATATAGGCGGTAATGCCATCAAAAGGTTGCATGGTATCGCCTTGACATTGCTGGGCATGATTGCTATAGTCAAATGTGTAAATATTTCCCTGAGGGTCGCGGGCAATATCAACGGCGCCATAATAGGAATTGGCTATTCCCGCTGCCCCGCCAGCAGTAGCCCAATCGAAGCGTTGAGCAAATAGCTGACTTGAAAGTATTGTAAGACAAATTAGTACAGATTTTTTCATTTTGGGTTTGGTTATAGTATATTTGGGTAATTAAAATTTCAAGTTTGATTATTGTAAAATCATTTTTTTGCATATTCTCCCTGCTTTTACCAGGTATATTCCTGCTGCAACATGTGAAAGATTCATAGAAGTCTCCTGCTTTTCAGCGGAGAGAACCGACATGATTAGTCGTCCTTGCATGTCGCGCAATTCTACAACTTCATTTGGCTTTACTCCAGCTAAGGTAACTGTTGTGTTTGAGCCAGCAGGATTAGGATAGATTGTGAAATCTGAATTTGAAACTGGATTTATTCCTGTTGTGAAATCGTAATGATAACGTCCTATTGTCCAACGGTCAGCTGTAAACGAGCCTTTCTGCGCACCAATTCCATGAGTATAAAACGTTCTGTTTCCTTCGTAAATCATTCCGTTTATAGCTGAATATAAAGTGCCATTCTGGAATAAAGAGGTTTCTAACAAACCTTGTGGATTGATGATAAAAATTGATATTCCACCATAACCAGAAGAATTTCCAAACGAAGAAGCAATAACAAATCCGTTTTCATCTACAATAATTCTTGACGGATATTCAGAGGAAAATTCTACCCCTGAGGAACCCTCATATACATAGTTCCATTGGTATTCACCTGTACTGTTGAATTTATAAATGGCTGGTCTAATTTGCGAACTTCCACCACTACCTCCCAATTGATCTCCTGCGAATCCGCCTCCTCCACCAACAAACTTGCTTTTAACTAAATAAACAAAAACGTTTTCTGAATTATCTAAAACTATGTCACGATATAAATAACCGTAAACATCTTGTTCTTCCAAAATATGAGTGGTTTGCCAAATAAGTTCTCCACCTTCTGAAAACCTCGCTAAATGGATACGTTGATCTTGATTTACATTGTAATTATTCAAGTATGTTGCGAAAAGCACATCTCCATTAGGGTAAAATAAGGTCTGAACTTGTCCAGATCCTTGATATCCAACTACGGGAATAGGCTCGAACCAGCGCAAGTTCAAATCAGAATCCCAAGACGAAAATCTCAAGGTATCTAAATCAGAAGTATTCATATAAATATTATCACCAGCTCCAACTGCAATTTTTTTAATACCTGTCCAGCCAATTGGAGCTGTAATCACTTCACTTATAACAACTCCTGTACTTGCATTTATCTTGAATAAGTGGGGAACAATCGTGTTATATGCTGCGGCATACATATCTCCAGTAACATAAAGTACTGTCTCGTCATTCGACAATTTCACATCATTGAATTCTCCTGAAAATGTGGATGTAAATAATTCTTCAGCATATATTAAGTTGCCAGCCGAATCGGTTTTGTAAACATACCTTCCTCCAAACGGAAAAGCGGGTTGAAAACCAACTCCATATGCATCTCCGTTAGATGCAATAGCCACAGATTCTACTCCTGCATTTCCACAGTTGTTACAAGCATTAAATTGCTCGTGTTCCATGTACCAGTTTTCTTGTCCATCGGTTGTTATAGATTGAGCCGATTGCCAGGAGCCTCCCTCAAAAAGTGTTGTATGTGTATAGATATTATTATTCACAATTCGCATGTAGGAATCGTTGAATGAAAAGCTAAAAGGCCGATCGGTATGCCAAACCTGATTTATTTGGGCATGGAGAAGTCCTTGGATAGAAATCAAAAAAAATAGTAGTGCTTTTTTCATAATTTAATTTTGAATTGTAAAACAGTGTTCATTTCTATAGTTTTTTGAAATGAATGTTTGTTTGGCAAATCTAGATTAATCTCCATTAAACTAACTATAACATTTTATCTATTGGCTGATTGAATTTATAGCTTAACCGACTCTTAACATTTAAATGAAATTGCTACGGGCCACGATTGAAGAAAGTACCCCGCCAAAGGCTGCATTGCGCGCGGTGCGGAGTACTTCTGAAAGCGTGACAAGCCCGCCAAAAAATCATGCTAAATACTTGATTAGCTGACAGTTTTGCAATTAAACCCAAAAACTACTGACACAATTTCCGAATCTCAATTTTGGGGCAATTGTTGACTGCGGCTTACCAAATTAATTTATAGATATGAACTTTAATCAGTATACCAATAAAGCGCAGGAGGCAGTGCAAAAAGCACAGCAGTTTGCAGCAGATAACGACCAGCAAGCCATAGAAACTGGTCATTTATTAAAAGGATTATTAACCGTAGATGCACAAGTTTTACCATTTCTATTTAATAAAATGGGCGTAAATATGCCCGGAACAGTTGCGGCGCTTGAAAAAATAGTGAGCACTTACCCAAAAGTTACTGGCGGAACTCCATACCTGAGCAACGATGCCCAAAAAGCCCTGAACGTTGCCGACAAAGAAAAAACTAAAATGGGCGACGAGTTCGTAACCATTGAACATATTTTACTGGGAATCGTGGCCGGAAACGATACCATTTCTCGCTTATTAAAAGATGCCGGCATAACACAAGATGGCCTTAAAACTGGAATTGAAGGCATGCGCAAGGGCCAAAAAGTAACCTCATCGAGCGGGGAAGATACTTTTAACGCATTGAACAAATATGCGCGGAACCTCAACGAACTGGCGAAAAAAGGCAAACTCGACCCTGTAATTGGGCGTGATGAAGAAATAAGGCGCGTGTTGCAAATTTTATCACGCAGAACGAAAAATAATCCATTATTAATTGGAGAACCTGGCGTAGGTAAAACTGCCATTGCCGAAGGTCTGGCGCACAGAATTGTGAATGGTGATGTGCCAGAAAATTTGAAACAAAAACAAATTTATTCGCTCGATATGGGCGCTTTAATTGCCGGTGCTAAATATAAGGGCGAGTTTGAGGAACGCCTAAAAGCTGTGGTAAGCGAAGTGATTGGTGCCGAAGGTGATATCGTATTGTTTATTGACGAAATTCATACCTTGGTGGGCGCTGGTGCATCAGAAGGAGCAATGGATGCGGCAAACATTTTAAAACCTGCTTTGGCACGTGGAGAATTGCGCGCAATTGGAGCAACTACTTTAAACGAATACCAAAAATACTTCGAAAAAGACAAAGCTTTAGAACGTCGTTTTCAGCAAGTGTTGATTGATGAACCGGATGCTGCCGATGCAATCTCTATTCTCCGTGGATTAAAAGATAAATACGAAAATCACCACAAGGTGATGATTAAAGATGAGGCGATTATAGCTGCCGTTGAAATGAGTCAGCGGTACATCAACGACCGTTTTTTGCCCGATAAAGCCATAGATTTAATTGATGAAGCTGCTGCAAAATTGCGCATGGAAATTAATTCCTTGCCGGAGGAATTAGATGAAATGGAACGCAAAATTCGCCAGCTCGAAATTGAGCGCGAAGCCATAAAACGTGAAAACGATACCAAGAAAAATGCACTGTTGCAGGAAGAAATTGCCAACTTGGAAGATGCCCGCAACTCTTTGCGTGCAAAATGGCAAAGCGAAAAAGATGTGGTAGACCAGATTCAAGCTACAAAAGCGCTGGTAGAACAATATAAATACGATGCAGAGCAAGCCGAACGCAGCGGAGATTTTGGGAAAGTGGCCGAAATACGCTACGGCCGCATCAAAGAAGCGGAACTGAAAATTGAAGAATTAAAAAGCAAATTATTGGTGACCCAAAGCGGCAAAGCAATGATTAAAGAGGAGGTTGATGCCGAAGATATTGCAGGAATTGTAAGTCGTTGGACGGGCATTCCCGTAAGCCGCATGCTGCAAAGCGAGCGTGAAAAATTACTGCACCTCGAAGATGAATTGCACAAGCGCGTAGTTGGTCAGGAAGAAGCCATTGAAGCAGTTTCTGACGCCATTCGCAGGGCAAGAGCTGGCCTACAAGACCAAAAACGTCCTATTGGCTCCTTCATATTTTTAGGAACTACAGGTGTTGGTAAAACCGAATTGGCAAAAGCCTTGGCCGAATTTCTATTTAATAACGAGCAAGCCATCACACGCATCGACATGAGCGAATACCAAGAACGTCATTCTGTGAGCCGTTTAGTGGGAGCGCCTCCGGGATATGTTGGCTACGAAGAAGGTGGTCAGTTAACCGAGGCCGTTCGCCGTAAACCATACAGTGTGGTGCTTTTGGATGAAATTGAAAAAGCGCATCCAGATGTGTTCAATATACTTTTGCAAGTGCTAGACGATGGCCGTTTAACTGACAATAAAGGTCGCGTGGTGAATTTCAAGAATTCCATCATCATTATGACCAGCAATATCGGTTCTCACTTGATACAAGAAAGCTTCGAAGGTCTTACTGAGTTTAACCGTGATGAAGTAATTGCAGAATCTAAATTGAAGGTGTTCGAGTTGTTGAAAAAGACCATTCGTCCGGAGTTTTTAAATCGCATCGACGATGTTATTTTATTCCAGCCATTGACCCGCGAAAATGTTGAGGAAATTGTAAAAATTCAATTCCGTGGATTGCAAAAAATGGTGCAAGAACAAGGCTTAGAACTTTCTGTTACCGACGAAGCCATCGATTGGCTGGCGCAATTGGGTTATGACCCGCAATTTGGCGCACGTCCTGTAAAACGCGTGTTTCAAAAGAAAGTGCTGAACCAGTTGAGCAAGCAGATTTTGGCCGGCAGCATCATTCCCGGCAGCGCCATTGTTTTAGACATGGTAGCCAACGAATTGTTTTTTAGAAATAAAGAGCAGGAATTGTTAGTTTAAAATAAGTTAAATGAATGGGCCGCCTTTTCCCGCTATCGCCTATACTGCCCTCGTTCCTCGGGCGGTATTTGGCTCTATCGGGGGCGGGGCTGCAGTAATTAATTGGGCCTTAAAATTCCAATCAAATTCATTTCTTTACCGAAACATGACAATTATAAATTTAGTTTTTATTTGCTGGACTTGCATAACAAATGCTGCATTAAATTTCGACCATAAAATCTTTAATCAAGCTAATTTATCAGCAACAGAAAGCTTCAGCACCTCTCAAATTGATACAAATTTAGTAACTGGCTGGTATTACATAAGCGATTCAGAAAATGGTTTTAAGAGGAATATTACCGGAACAATTGAATATCATTTTATTACTCCAGTGCCAATTTTAACAGTAAAAGATTTTAAAAATATTAATATTTACAAAAATAATTATAGCCATGATTTGGGCTTAGGCATTGAGTTTACTGAAGCTGGAACTGAAAAATGGAGCGCTGCTACCGAGAAATCAATTGGTAAAAAGCTGGCATTTATTTTAAAAAACAAATTGATATTCGCGCCCATAATAAATCAAAAAATTACTGGAGGATTTTCAGCAATAACAGGTCGAAACACTTCAAAAAAAGACTTGAAAAAATTAAAAAGAGAAATAGAAGCAGAAATGAAATAGCTGATTAAAAATATGAAGAATTAACAAGCCATCGAAATTTCAACATCATATTTCAGCAACGAATAATATAATAAACTGCCACTGTAAATACAATTAACATTCTCACACTCATAATTATTCAATTCAATTGCCGTTGTTGACATGATTTTCTTCAATTTGCGCAATTGTAAATCATGCCCAACATTCAAATTTTAACTGTATGGAAATTCATTCGCAAGCCGCTGTTGGTATTGCTTGGAAGTTTCATTACTGTAGTTTTGAGTTGTTTGATAATTGCAGCTGTCTATGAAAAAGAAATCACAGCCTATTTTATTCAGAAAATAAACGAACAACTCAATACCAAAGTAAGCATTGGTAAAGTTGAATTTTCATTACTTAATAATTTTCCAGATGCAACTGTGAGGCTTAGCAATGTTGTTGCAGAGCATTCAAAACCCTATAAAAGTGCAGGAAAATTATTGCAATTAGAACAAATAGATTTCCGTTTTGGAATCTTAGATTTCTTTAACAGCAACTATTCCATTCAACGCATCGACCTAAAAAATGGTGCAATAAATATCCTTAAAAATAAAGATGGAATTATTAATTATCAACTGGTAAAAAAAGACAGCGCTCAAACAAAAAGTCAATTTTCCTTTTCGCTCAATGCCTTAACATTGAGCAATATCAATATGTTGATTAGAGATGATGTTGCCAATCTTTCTATCGGATTTTTAGCCAACAAAGCCAGCGCAAAAGGAGAATTTACAGAAACAATTTACGACATAGAAGTACAAGCCGATTGCCAGGCAAATTCAATAAAATCGAATAAAATTACCTTGCTCGAAAACAGGCCTGTAGAATTAGATGTAGCATTAAAAATAGACCAGCAAAAAGACCTTTACACTTTTACAAAAGGCAATTTCGTGATTTCAGATTTAACCTGTGCAATTACAGGTAACATTGTTGATAAAGAAGCCACCGCGGTCGATTTAATTGTAAAAGGAAAAGACATTGAAATAAGTACCTTACTTTCTTTGTTACCACCAGAATATGACGACCAGATTGAAAACTTCAAAAGCGCTGGAAATATATACCTAACCGCTCAATTTAAAGGTGAATGGACCAGCGATATTACCCCAAAAATAAGAGTAGATTTTGGAATTGAAAATGCGGATATTCAACAGAAAAAAACAAACATCGAATTAAAAAATGTATCCTGCACGGGCATGTATTCTAATGGAAGAAAAGCAGATTTAGCAACCAGTTCCATAGAATTAAAAAACATTAAAATGAATTTAAATGGAGGAAACGTCAGCGGAAATTTTAATCTCCGGAATTTTAATTCTCCATATATTTCTTTTGCCAGTAAAGCAAATATTCAATTAAAAGATGTGCAGGAATTTCTGCAAATAAAAAACATTCAAAGTTTACAAGGCAACGCTGCAGTTGATTTGAGTATGGAGGGAAACTGGAATAATTTTTCAGGTGAAGACCCAATAGCCTACAATCAAGTAAAATCTAAAGGCTATATTCAAATTAGCAATTGCAATTTAAAACTTACAGGCGACAGCCTCAATTACAGCAATATTCAAGGTAATCTACAATTTAGCAACAATGAAATAATTGTTGAGAATTTTAGGGCAAATGCCGGAAAATCAGATTTAATTATAAAAGGAAGAATAATTAATGCATTTAATTGGTTATTTGATGAAAAAGAATCCATCGAAATCAATGCGAGCTTGCAAAGTAAATTAGTGGTACTAGATGAATTGTTTCAAAGAAAATCAGAAACGGCAACCGCCAACACTTACAAGTTTGGAATTTCTCCAAGAATTAATCTAAAATTAAACGCAAGAATTAATGAAATTAAATTCAGGAAATTTGCTGCCCGAAATATTGTGGGCGATTTTGCTGTAAATCAAAAGCAATTAATTGCCAATAAATTGCAATTCACTACCATGTCGGGAAATGTTTCACTAAACGGAAAAGTAGATGCGACAGAGCTAAATAAATTAAAACTATTGGCCAATATCAACCTAAACAAAGTTGACATCAGAGAACTCTTTTACCAGTGCGAAAATTTTGGTCAAAATGTGTTGGTCGATAAAAACATCAAAGGAAAAGTTACTTCCAAAATTATGCTCCTGGCCACCAGCGATGCAGCAATGGATATTGACTTAAACAGTATCAATAGCACCGCCGATATTGAAATAAACCAAGGTGAACTCATTCAATTTGAACCATTGCGTGAACTTTCAAAATTCATCAGCCTCGATGAGCTTAAAAACGTGAGTTTCTCTCAACTCAAAAATCAAATTGAAATAAAAAACAGAACCATCATTATTCCTCAAATGGACATTACCTCAAGTGCCATCAGCATCAGCGCTTCTGGAACGCATACCTTTGAAAATATAATTGATTACCACCTTAAACTTTTACTGTCTGATGTGCTTTCAAGAAAAGCAAAAAGAGCCAAAAAAGAAAACGAGGAATTCGGTGTTATTGCTGACGATGGTTTAGGAAAAACAAACATTTTTATTTCAATGAAAGGCCCGATAAATAATCCCAAAATTGGGTATGATGGCAAGGGCGCACAACAAAAAATAAAAAATGATTTGGTACAGGAAAAACAAAGTTTAAAGAAAATTCTAAACCAGGAACTTGGCCTATTTAAAAGAGATTCTGCCGTAGTAAATTCAAAAACTGAAAAAGATAAAAAGAAACAACAAAAAGTCATTATTGAGTTTGATGAGTAATAGATTTTTTAATGATCACCACTTTTAATTTTCATATAATTATCAGGCGTCATTACAGCTAGCAAATTGTTTTTAAAGTCTTTTGTATTTCGAGTTATTATCACATCTATTTCTTTATCTAATTCTGCAGAATAATTCTGTAAAGCATCTTCAAAATCCTTAAAATCTGAATTCAGAGCTTGAAGTACTGCATCTTTATCGATAATCAATATTTCAGTAATTGAAACTAATTGTTTTAATTTCTCTATTACCTTTAGATGTGTAGCAGTTTGCCTAAGTAAATAGTATACATTACTTATTATTACTGGCGTTACAAAACCTTTTATTTCCTTCGATTCACATAAAGAAAGAATCTTCGCTGCATTCTCGGCAAAAGGCTGCCTGTCAAAAAAGAAATCAAGAATTATATCAGTATCAATTAAAATTCTTGTCATTGATTATAGATATTTTCTAGATAAACGACTAGTCAATTCTTTTTTATAATCAAAATCCTTAGGCGCTGTAAAAGAACCTTTTAAAGATTTTACAATAGGAGTTAATTCTATTTCATTTGAATTATCATCTTTCGTAAGAACCTTTAAATAATTTTCTATTAAGCTTGATAAACTGCGCTCTTTATCTTTTGCATATTTTTTTGCTTTTTCAATAACAGTTTGTTCAATTGTCAAAGTTAACTTCGTGTTCATGATAATAGATATCGAAAGGCAAATATGTAAATAGAATTTTTCACGTGCAAATATTGATTAAACAACACGTGTAATTCATTTTTGAAAGCAACATTCCACTAATGTTCAAATTACCGAGTAATTTGTTCCAGCTCCAGAACCATGTTTTTCAATTAAATTCATTTTAACAATTGCTGTTAAAAGCCTTTTCACTGTTGGATTTGGAATGTTCAATTTCTCAGAAATTTCACCTGATTTACATCCTGCATGATTTTCAATATAAGCAATAATTGATCTTTCTTTGGGCGACAATTTAGCTTGATGCTCATTTAATGCTAATTTTTTCAAAAGTTTAGTCTGAATATTCATGATTGCATCGAAGAAAAATGTGATCCATTCTGTAACATTTTCATTTGGTCTTTGTGCTTGACAATTTCTCAGAATGCGATAGTACTCTAGTTTTCTTAATTCAATTTCATGCTCCAAACTAATGTATTGAATCCAATTATATCCACCTTTCAATAACAGTAAAATAGAAATCAGCCTGCTAAGTCTCCCATTTCCATCTTGAAAAGGATGAATACTAAGAAATTCATAAGTAAATAAGGCATATTTTACTAGCGGATGTGTTTCATCTTCTTTATTATACCAGGCTACAAGATTTCTCATTGCGTCTTGGGTTTGAAATCCTGCAGGAGTAGTTTCGAAAATAATTTGTTTTGCTCCATCTGCATAATTTGCCTCAACAGAATTATTCTGCTTTTTGTACTCTCCTTTATGCCATTCATCTTTCTTACTAAATCGCATTAAGATATTGTGGAGATGCTTTATACTACTTTCAGAGATGTTGATTTCAGCATATGATTCCGAAATAGTATCAAACGTTTCGAAATAGCCAACTACTTCCTGCGAATCTCTGTCTTCTAGCTTAGTTATATCAATATTCTTCAAAAGCATGTCAACTGCTTCATCTGATAGTTTTGACCCTTCAATTCTCGTAGAAGAACCAACGCTATTCACTGTTGCAATAAATTTTAATTGTTTAAGACTTTGTCCCTCACGTCTTTCTATTGATGTCCATGATGCATCAAAACGGTCTATCTTGCTAAGTAAACCTATTAACTTCCAATCAACATCAATTTTGAAATTGTAAACACTGTTATTCATTTTGCAAATATATAAAACAGAATAATACGAAATGATACGATTTAATACGAAATGATACGATATAATACGAAATAACACGAAATTGATATGATACGATTTAATACGATTTAATACGAAATTGGTACGATACGAAATGATACGATTTAATACGAAATTTCCCCTTTCAATTTCAGAAATCAAAAAGAATAAATAAGTTTTTCGTTCACAAAAATATTCTGCCACAAACTGCAAATTATTAATAAATTCAAGTAATTTCGCCAAAAATTTCATCACAACTAATCTATGGAAGAAGTAGTAATCGTTTCGGCTGTTCGTACGCCAATTGGGAGTTTCAACGGATCTTTGGCAACAGTTTCTGCCACACAACTAGGTGCTGTGGCTATAAAAGCTGCTGTAGAACGCGCTGGTATTACACCTGAACAAGTGCAAGAAGTATTTATGGGAAATGTAGTTTCTGCCAACTTAGGTCAGGCTCCTGCTACACAAGCTGCAATATTTGGAGGTTTGCCACATAACATTCCAAGCACAACCGTAAATAAAGTATGCGCTTCGGCCATGAAAGCAGTGATGTTAGGCGCTCAAAGTATCATGACAGGCGCTAATGAAGTAGTTGTTGCAGGCGGAATGGAAAGCATGTCGAACATTCCTTATTACTTAGATAAAGCAAGAAGTGGTTACAAATTAGGCCATGGACAAATCACAGATGGTTTGGTAAAAGATGGCTTATGGGACGTTTATAAAAATTATCACATGGGTAGTGCAGCCGAATTGTGCGCCAGAGAATATAAAATTAGCCGCGAAGCACAAGATGCCTACGCCATAGAATCATACAAAAGAGCCGCAGCTGCTGTTGAAGGCGGACGATTTAAAAATGAAATTGCAGCTGTTACCATTCCTCAGAAAAAAGGTGATGCACTCATCATTTCTGAAGATGAAGAATACAAAAACGTACGTTTCGATAAGATTCCAACCTTAAATCCTACTTTCGAAAAAGACGGAACTGTAACTGCTGCCAATGCTTCCACTTTAAATGATGGAGCAACAGCACTGGTCTTAATGAGCGCTAAAAAAGCAAAAGAATTAAATTTAAAACCAATTGCCATCATCAGAGGTTTTGCTGATGCACAACAAGCTCCAGAATGGTTCACAACTACTCCTTCTAAAGCAGTCCCTTTGGCCATTGCAAAAGCAGGATTAACCAAAAACGACATTTCTTTTTACGAAATAAACGAAGCGTTTTCTGTGGTTGCCATTGCAAATAATCAACTGTTGGATATCAATCCTGCAAATGTAAACGTGAATGGTGGCTCTGTTGCTTTAGGTCATCCTTTAGGAACTTCTGGTGCGAGAATCATTACCACTTTGATTAATGTATTAGACCAAAACCACGGTAAATACGGAGTTGCCTCTTTGTGCAATGGTGGCGGTGGTGCTTCTGCAATCGTAATTGAAAAAGTGTAACAGTGCAAAAATAATCCTGCAATGACGCATGGCATTTGTAATTTAAGCGTAATTCCCGGTAGAGCGGAAAACAGCGACAAAAGCGAACAAATTACCCAGCTGCTGTTTGGTGAACATTTTTCTGTAATTAAAAAAGAAGGAAACTGGTTGTACATCCGTTGTGCCTTCGACCAATACGAATGCTATATTGACGCAAAGCAATGCCAGGAAATTTCTGAAGAAACCTTCAATGAATTGAATTCCAAAGAAATTATCTGTAGTACCGATTTGTTGCAGCTATTAGAAGATGTAGAAAAGAAAAGCTACTTGCCCATTCCAATTGGTGCAACATTGCCCTATTTCGATGGACAAACATGCAACCTCGAAGGATACGAATATAACTTCGATGGAAATACTTCGCTGAATCATACCAACGAAACCAAAGCCAACATTATTCTAGACAGCGCCTTTGTTTTTATGAATGCGCCATATTTATGGGGTGGCAAATCAGCATTAGGAATTGATTGTTCGGGTTTTACACAAACAGTCTTTAAAATTGCTGGTCTCAAACTATTGCGTGATGCCTATCAACAAGCAGAACAAGGCGAAACCATTAATTTCATAAGCGAATCCCAAACAGGAGATTTGGCCTTTTTCGACAATGCCGAAGGACGTATCATTCATGTCGGAATTTTGATTGGTGATGGTAAAATAATTCATGCTTCAGGAATGGTGCGCGTAGACAAAATTGACCACCAGGGCATTTACAATGAGCAGATTGGAAATTATAGTCATAATTTACGCCTCATCAAACGCATATTTTAATGCCATTTTTCTCGGAAAATAGCAGCATAAAAAAGACGCTACATTTTTTCCAGCAGCCAGCAGTAATTGTAATACTTAGTTGTGTTATTTCCATTCTTATTTCCATTCAACTGCTCATAGCAACTAAAGTTGACCCGAAACCAGGCTGGCCAACACGTTACAACAATTACGAAATTTTCAGCAACAGTTTTATTCACCTGCTCGAAGGCAAAGATTTATACACCACATTTCCCGAAGAGCATTACGATTATTATAAGTATAGTCCTTCCTTTCCTGTTTTTATGCTGCCATTTGCCATGCTGCCCGATTGGTTAGGCCTAAACTTATGGAATTTATTAAATGTCTTGGTTTTAATTTTCGCAATCTTAAAAATACCCTATTTTCTTCCGCCAATTAGAGCCTCAATTTGTTATTTAATTTTACCGGAAACCATTATCTCACTTCAAAACTCGCAATGCAATGCTTTACTAGCAGGATTAGCCATTTGGACATTTATTCTACTCGAAAAAAACAGACTCATTGCAGCGAGTATTTTAGTAGTAGTGAGTGCTTATATTAAAATTTTTGGAGTGCTGTTATTTATCATTTTTCTATTTTATAAAAACTATTTTAAATCATTTTCCGCTGCATTAATTTCAGCCATCATCATCGGAATTTTGCCCTTATTTTTTATCGATATTCCACAAATCATTTTCTTATACAAAAGCTGGTTTCACTTACTCAGCTGGGATTTTAACGATAGCATCGGTCTTTCTGTGCAAGGTTGGCTGCAAACCTGGTTTCAATTTACGCCAGCATCAATATTCATTTTATTAATTGGAATTATTAGCCTTTTATTGCCCATTTTCCAATTCAATAAATGGAGCAACATTTCCTTTAAAATCAATTACCTCGCAGCCATTCTCATTTGGCTGGTAATATTCAACCACAAAGCAGAATCGCCCACATTTGTGATAGCATTTACGGGCGTTTTATTATGGTATTACAATAGCCAAAAAAGAAACTGGGAAACCATTTTATTTCTCTCCGCATTTATACTAGTAAGTCTAAGTCCAACCGATTTATTCCCACAATATTTACGTGAGCATTTAGTAAAACCTTATGTGCTCAAAGCAGTTCCTTGCATTGCAATTTACGCTGTGTTGATTTTCGAATTGCTTAGAAAAAACCGAACAACGCCTCAAGTAAATTGAATTCTTAGAGGTCATTTATTCGAAACAATTAAGGAATTAATTATAAAGCGTTAGATTTTTGCAGAACTATCCTATTTTAGCAAGAAATAATATCGCAATATCTCCGAAGCCTTTTACCTTCGTACTTTAAAAAATACCAACGAGCATGTCATATCCATATCAAATTAAGACCTTAGCGCAATACCACGAAGCATACCGCAAAAGCGTTGAAAATCCTGAAGAGTTCTGGGGCGAAATCGCCGAAAACTTTACCTGGCAAAAGAAATGGGACAAAGTGCTTGAATGGAATTTTAAAGAACCAAAAATAGAATGGTTCAAAGGTGGAAAACTCAATATTACCGAAAACTGCATTGACAGACACCTTGCCACCAGAGGAGAACAGCCAGCCATTATTTGGGAACCCAACAATCCTGAAGAACGCACCCGCATCATCACTTACAACAGATTGCACAAAAGAGTTTGCCAGGTTGCACAAATGCTCACCAACTTAGGCGTTAAAAAAGGAGACCGTGTTTGCATTTACATGGGAATGATTCCCGAACTTTCCTACGCTGTGCTGGGCTGCGCACGCATTGGTGCAGTGCATTCAGTTATTTTTGGCGGCTTTTCGGCTCAAAGTATTTCCGACCGCATTCACGATGCAAAGGCCGAGTTTATTATTACCTGCGATGGTGCTTATCGCGGTAACAAAGACATTCCTTTGAAGTCAGTAATTGATGATGCCTTAATTGGCGACCATTCCGTAAAAAAAGTAATTGTTTATACCCGAACGCGCACCCCAATTTCTATGCTCAAAGGTCGCGACGTTTGGTGGGAAGACGAAATGGACCATGCCGAAACACAAGTTGAAAAAGATGGTGTTGTAAGTTTCCCAGCCGTGCCCATCGATGCAGAAGATATGCTTTTCATTCTTTACACTTCCGGCTCCACAGGAAAACCTAAAGGCGTAGTGCACACCGCCGCAGGTTATATGATTTGGGCAAATTACACGTTCGTAAATGTGTTCCAATACAAACCCGGTCAAGTGCATTTCTGCACCGCCGATATCGGTTGGATTACAGGACACTCCTACATTGTATACGGTCCGCTCAGTGCAGGCGGCACTTCTTTGTTATTCGAGGGAATTCCTACTTGGCCCGACGCTGGCCGATTCTGGGATATCGTAGACAAGCACAAAGTAAATATTCTCTACACCGCGCCAACAGCCATCAGAAGCCTCATGGGTTTTGGATTAAGCTACCTGCAAGGCAAAGATTTAAGCTCTCTTGAAGTACTCGGCACCGTTGGCGAGCCCATCAACGAAGAAGCCTGGCATTGGTACCACAAAAATATTGGCAAAGAAAAATGCCCCATTGTAGATACTTGGTGGCAAACCGAAACGGGCGGTGTGCTCATCTCAAATTTGGCAGGCGTCACACCGCAAAAACCTAGTTTTGCTACCCTTCCAATGCCCGGAATTCAACCACAATTGGTCGACGAAAATGGAAATGTAATTGAAGGAAACGAAGTAAGTGGCAACCTGTGCATTACACATCCTTGGCCGGGAATTATCAGAACCACCTATGGCGACCATGAGCGCTGCCGCACCACTTATTTTGCAACTTACGAAAACAAATATTTTACCGGCGATGGTTGCCTGCGCGACGAAGATGGCAATTACCGAATCACCGGCCGTGTAGATGATGTACTCAATGTAAGTGGTCACCGCATAGGAACCGCCGAAGTAGAAAACGCCCTCAATATGCACAGCGGCGTGGTAGAAAGCGCTGTGGTGGGCTACCCGCACGATTTAAAAGGACAAGGCATTTACGCCTACGTAATCTACGACGGACACCATGCCGACGAAAACCTCATCCGCTTAGACATCATTCAAACAGTATCAAGAATGATTGGCCCAATAGCAAAACCAGACAAAATACAGTTTGTAAAAGGCTTACCCAAAACACGCAGTGGCAAAATTATGCGCCGTATTTTGAGAAAAATTGCCGAAGGCGAAACCCAAAACCTTGGAGACACCTCCACCCTGCTCGACCCTGGCGTTGTAGAAGATATTAAAAACGGAGCGCTCGTTTAGGATACTATTAGCATATTTTCTTGGGCGCCTTTACAAAACAACACCAGCATTTCGTAAAAGTTAAACAACACGTTATTGTTTTGTAAACCGTGCTTTCCGCTTCAATGCGCTGCTCGGCAAAGGGCCTCGCACCGGGTTTCCGCTGCAATCACTGGCGCGAGCAGTATAGATTTTGGGGTTGACATTTTCCATAGGTTAAAACCCATGGCCAAACAGCCCAATTATTCATTATTCATTTTTAATTATTAATTATCCATTTAACTTTCGTTATATTGTTTCATATCCAAAATTGCTGCACTTTTGAGAATGAAAAAAATAGACGTTTGCATTGTAGAGGACTTAAGGGATATTCGTGAAGGATTAATCAGTATTATTAGTGGTTATGCTGATTTTAATTTGTTGGGAGCATTTGAAACTGCTGACGCTGCATTTGTAGCATTACCCAAATTAAAGCCCGAAGTGGTAATTATGGACATTAACCTTCCTGGCATGTCGGGCGTAGAATGCGTGCGTCAGTTAAAAACGACCATGCCGCACATGCAATTTATGATGTTCACCGTTTTTGAAAGTAGTGAGCAGGTTTTTGAAGCATTGGAAGCTGGCGCATCAGGTTATTTGTTAAAAAGATCTTCGCCTGCAAAAATAATTGAAGCTGTTATAGAATTGAAAGAGGGTGGCGCACCCATGAGCACCGAAATTGCCAGAAAAGTAGTGGCATCTTTCCAAAAACCAACACTGAGCAAAGAAACAGATGTGCTCACCACCCGTGAAAAGGAAATTTTAGACCAATTGGCCAAAGGATTATTATACAAGGAAATTGGAGCTAATTTGAATATTTCTACAGGCACTGTTCGCCAGCACATTCATAATATTTACGAAAAATTGCACGTTCAAAATAGAACAGAAGCCTTGAATAAAGCATTTCAGCGCTCCTAATTCAATTGGGCAATAAGTTCTTGCCATTCACCTACTTTTTTTGTTGATTCGCCGAATAAGTGTTTCGCAGCTATACCATTCGGAATACGTTTGTACCATAAAATAAAACAAACAATGGAAACAACAGACGATCAAAAAAAACAAGACTGGCCTTACAAAATGTATGAGCCCAGCGCAATAAGCAGAGTAATTGGTGGAATATTTATCATTTCAATTGGTGCAGTTCTTTTAGCCCACGAAATGGGAGTGCAATTCCCTTCTTGGCTTTTAACATGGGAAGTATTATTCATTTTATTTGGTGTATACAATTTATTTAAATACTCCTTTAAAAAATTATTTCCCGGGTTCATGTTCATTTTAATTGGAGGCGTTTTTCTAATTAATAACTTTAATCCTGAATTAAATATTACACAATTCTTTTGGCCAATTTTATTAATTATTGGGGGCGTATATTTTATGTTTAGGCCGAGAAACAGACACTATTTTCATGGAGGACCTGGAGGTGGAAAATTTAGAAAATGGCAGGAAAAACAACAAGATAAATGGCAAAACGCCGAAACTGTAAATGCTTCCTACAGCACAAATGCCGGTGGTTCTCAAAACACCGCAGATGCAGACCAATTTATGAATAGTACCACCATTTTAGGTGGTACTAAAAAAACATTTTTCAGCAAGGATTTCAAAGGTGGAACTTCTACAACAATACTAGGCGGAACAGATATAGATTTAAGTCAGGCTGATATTCATGGTACAGTTGTACTTGAATTAAATCAGGTACTTGGAGGAACAAAATTGATAATTCCTTCTACCTGGCAAATAAAATCTGAAATGGTGAATATTCTAGGTGGTTTAGAGGACAAAAGAAAGTTTCAAATTGGTGTTCAAACGGAAGGAGAACATAAAATATTATTGATTAGAGGAATTGCATTATTAGGTGGAATTGATATTAAAAGCTATTAAAAATGAGCCTATTTTATATAAAACTCACCTATAAAATTATTTCTGAAACTGCGCTTAAATCATACGAAGAGCAGATTAGAATTATAGAAGCTTCTTCCATAAATTTAGCCTATTACAAAGCAATGAGTTTAGGGAAAAATGAAGCCATTGAAAACAATTCAATAGAAACATCTAAAGTATACTGGGAATTTTTCGGATTAACAGAATTAAAAGAACTCCCGGAAATAAAAGATGGAATTGAATTAGAAACAACAACCCAGGAATTACACCCAGAAATTGATGTGGAAAAAAGGTATTTTCACAGAATGAATTTCGTTAAAAATAAACTCACAACAGACGGTGTGGCAGCATTAACATCTGTTTTTGAACCATGTTTCAATTACGCTTTTTAATCTCAATATTAACTGGATGGACAATATGGATTCTGGTTCATATCATCTATTTATTACAAAACAATGTTCCTGCTGACATAGCATTTGCGGATGCTTCCATATTTGCCACAGTTTTAGCTTTTGCCGCTTGGAGCTTATTAATTACGCTTAAATATTATAAACCAGACTCCCGAAAAATAATAGAAATGTTAGGATGGAGTTCCATTCTATCGTGGGCGGTTTTACAAATTCACCAGGTAGTTATTAAGTTAATAATACCAATTGAATATAGAATCTTAGAACAATCATCCAATGGTAAATTAGTGCTTGCAATTGCTACATTTCTGGTATTAACCATCATAATTCTGGTAAACTGGATTGTACAAAATAATACAGAAAGAAAAGAAACATTTAAAAGAAACGAGCAAGCGGAAAAATTAAAAAAAGAAGCTGAATTATTAAATTTAAGATTACAATTACAACCACATTTTTTATTTAACAGTTTAAATTCAATTAATGCATTAATTCCATACAATCCTGCAGAAGCGCAGAAAATGCTGCAGTTACTTTCAGAATTTCTTCGGGGAACAATTAGAAAAGATAACGATGCATTGATAGATTTTGAAGAAGAAATTAAGCACCTCAACTTATATTTAAATATCGAAAAAGTACGTTTCGACCACAGGTTAAATATCGAATTGAATATCGATGAAACGACAAAAAACTGCAAAATCCCACCCTTAATTTTACAACCCTTGGTGGAAAATGCCATTAAATTTGGAATCTACGGAACTCTTGGAGCCGTTACTATAAATATACATGCCCAGTTAAATGGGAACAACCTAAAAATCGAAATAAAAAACCCATTCGATAAAAATGATAAATCTGCTTTCACAGGAACCGGATTCGGTTTGGATGCAGTAAAAAAAAGGCTTCAATTAATTTACGGAAGCATTAATTTAATAAATACCAGCGAGCAAGAAGAAATATTTACAGTTCAATTATTAATTCCCCAATCTAAATGATTACAGCACTATTAATAGATGACGAGCCTTTGGCTAGAAGGGCATTAAAAGAGTATTTAAAAACCAGTGTCGATATAGAAATTATCGCTGAATGTAATGATGGATTTGAAGGTTTAAGAGCCATACAAAAACACCAACCTCAACTAATATTTTTGGATATTCAAATGCCAAAAATCAATGGTTTCGAAATGTTGGAATTAGTGGAGCAACCCATTGGTGTAATCTTTACAACCGCTTTTGATGAATTTGCTTTGAAAGCTTTTGAAGCCGGAGCAGTGGATTATTTGTTAAAACCTTTCTCAAAAGAACGATTAGAAAAAGCCCTTGAGAAATTTAGAAATGCAAATGCACCAACCGAAAATGAAAAAGTAAAAAAGACATTAGAATTCGCCTCTCAAGAAAATAACGAAAGCAATAGAATTGTTGTAAAAAATGGAGCTGAAATTAAAATAATAGCAGTATCAGATATACACTACATAGAAGCCTACGACGATTACGTGAAAATACATACCAAAGCTGGAATGAGCTTAAAAAAACAGACATTACAATTTTACGAAAACAGCTTAAATCCAAGCCAATTCGTTAGAATTCATCGCTCATATTTATTAAACATTACTGAAATCACGAAAATTGAATTAGTAGAAAAAGACCAACACATTGCAATACTAAAAAACAATCAAAAATTGCCACTGAGCAGAAGTGGATATTTGAAGTTAAAAGAAACGTTGGGGGTTTGAGGGGAAAGTAGAAAGTAAAAAGTATAAAGGGGAAAAGGGAAAGTAAAAAGGGTAAATGTTGATGGGTACAAGGATAATAAAGAGTTTAGAATAAGTACTTTTAACTTTACACTTTCAACTTTATACTTTTAACTTTTAACTTTATTAATTACCTCTTTTGCTTGCGCATTATCGGGATTCTTAATCAGCACTTGTTGTAGTATTTTTTTTGCTTTTTCATTTTCACCTTTATACAAGTACAAACCAGCCATATTCAACAATCCAGGTTCATAGTCTGGATTTAATTGCAAGGCTTTTTTATAAAACAATTCTGCTTGTTCGGGCTGCTTATTTAACAATTCAATGTATCCCAAGTTCGAATATGCCGGGGCATAATTTGGGTTTTCTGTTATTAATTCATTGAATATAATTTTAGCCTCTTCTATACTGCCTAAAAGAAGTGCTGTACTTCCATATTTATTTGAGAATTCAAAATAATAAGGAGCCAATTCATAAGCCTTTTTATAAAAAGTATAAGCGCTTTTTCTATCGCCTAGCTCTGAATAAGATTCTCCGATACGGTATGCTGTCCAAGCGTAAACATTGTCCCAAGTAGTTTTTGTAAGTAGTGTTTTATTGAGATACTCCTCACCTATTTTACTCGCTAATTTAATTACCTGATTAAAATCGTTTTTTAAATAAAATAAATGAACGAGGTAAATTAAATTACGCTTTAAATCTGCATCGCTTTTAAAATTCAATCTATTGAAAGCACTATCTAAAAAATATGGTTGAGCATTATCGAATCGCTCAAATTGTTGAATATAAGCCCTTGCAACAGTAATGTTATCTGGATTTGGGTCATTAATACAAGCCAATTTCGAAAATGCGCCTTTAGGTGCTGTATAATTTAAATCAGGCTTTTTCCGAATAAAATGGTCGTGAATGCTCACATGTGGAATATCTTCTGAACCAGATTTTGGCATATGACAAGTAATGCAATTGTCTTTTTCAATGGCTCTTTTGGCAGGCGTTTCTGTACATACCAATTTTGAATTTCCTGGATGACACGATTTACAAGTATTTACAAAAACATTGGCATCTGTATTCCGAACGCTTACATGCGGATTGTGACAAGTAACACAAGTAAGCGCCGATTTATAAGGGCGCAAAGCTTCTGCATCTCCTTTTTTCTTTGCCATTTGAATAAAACATTGACTTTGTTTTAATCTATCGGCATGCGAAGCCATGATGAATTTGTTATCGCCGTTTTCATACCTTGGAACGAAAACGCTCATTACTTCTTTCAAAGCCATTCCCGGTTTAAAATCATAAAACGACTTGCCTTCTTTTAGCACTGCATTGCCTTGCAAATGGCAGCGTTGGCATAAATCGAATTGTAAATCAACCGATAATTTTCCGGGATTTACAATTGTATAATCAATGTATTTTGAGGTGTCAACTAAATTCCCTTTTTGCTTTTCGGCTACATGTATTTCTCCTGGGCCGTGGCAGCGTTCACAATCAATTCCATTAGGTATAGAAATATATTTATTTTCTGAGCCTTTCACAAAATTGGGATATCCATTGTGGCAACTCATGCACTCTAAGCCAATAATTCTGTTGAACCTAGAATTAAATCCTTTTTCAAAACCGGGCGGCAAATCCCATTTCTCTTTTTGCGTATAAAACGTAAGCGGCGCCTGATAAATGTAGCCATTCAATGAATACAAATGAGAATTAGTATGTTGCCCTGAACCAACAATGTAATTAATTGCCTGCACACGCTGGTGAATGGTGTCTTTTCCTTTTAAACGATATTCTTTGATAAACAGAGAATCATTTGCCCAAAATGGGAAATACCAAAAATCTAAATCAGCATCATAAACCTTATGCTCAGGACCAAATTTTGCCTTACTTTTTTGCCTTGTTGCATGGTCGAAAGATTGCCCCATGCCAGTATGACTAAACGTTTCGTGAATACCAGTATGACACTGTTTACAGGTATTCATTCCTACATATTTTACAGAATCATGTAAATTCAAAAATCCGTTTTCTGCTGTCGGTTTATTTTCAGAACTGCAGTAAAAAGAAAAAATTGCAAAGCCAATAACCAACAGCACAACTCCAAATGTTCTAAGATATCTTTTCATCAGCTTTGCAAAAATATTAATATAATGAATGGATGAATAAATATGTTTCCATTTCAATATTTTTCGAGAAAATAAAAATCATTTTTATCCTCGGCTTGATGAAATCCAGCTTTTTCAAATAAATACAAGCTAATGATATTTGATTTTTCAACTTCAGCAAAATAGTGAGAGATCCCAATTTTATTTGACCATTTAATTATTTCATTTATAGCTGAAGTTGCTATTTTTTTCCTTCTGAATTCAGGTAAAATAATTATTCCAATACCAGCTTTGTTTTTTTCAAAATCAACTTCGTATAAATCAACAAAACCCACCCTTTCATTGTTTTCCAGAATGGTAAATTTTAGTTGCTTATGCAAATAAATATCGTGGTTTGAATGTATAAATGATAACAATACATCTTCATTTAATTGCTCATTTAAATCAGAATATTTTTTATTTGAAACATCTAATTCAATTTTTTTCAATAAATCAAAATCAGAAATATTAATAATTCGAATAGATACATTTTCATTCATCAGCACAAATAAACAAAAAATCACCATAGAAGCTTGTTCCATGGTGATTCAAAATTTTGGTGTACAAAATCTATTTAACTTTCACTGTTTTCAAAGCGTGAAGTTTAATTTTGTTATATAAGTCGTTTTGCTCTAATGGTTTAGTAACAAAATCGTTCATTCCTTCTTCCATTACTTTTTTCTTTGTTTCAGGGAATGCATCTGCAGTTAAAGCAATGATTGGAATTTCTGGATTTCTTAATTTATTTGTCTTATCGCGAATAAATGCTGTAGCTTCATAACCGCTCATAACAGGCATTTGCAAATCCATTAAAACCAAAGCGTAATCGTTTACTTTCAGTTTATCTGTTGCTTCCAGCCCATCATTTGCAAAATCAACTTTAATGTTCCACAATTCAAGTACTTGATGTGCTACAAACTGATTCATAACATTGTCTTCGACCAACAATACCGACATTCCATCAAAATCTCTTTTTTCCAACATTTCGGCTATTTGCTCATCAACTGTAGCTTGACTATCTGCAACACCTTTCTGGAATTGAAGCGTAACAGAGAATGTGCTTCCTTTTCCTGGTTCTGATTCGATGTTAATTTGCCCATTTTGCATGGTTACCAATTGTCTTGTAATGGCCAGACCTAAACCGGTGCCACCAAATCTGCGTGTTATATCTGTATAAGCTTGGGTATAACTTTCGAATACCGAGGCCAATTTATCTTTAGGAATTCCAATACCTGTATCTACAATATTGAATTTTATTTCAACATTTTCTTCATCTTCACTTACCAAATCAACAATTAATGAAACAGTACCTTCTTTGGTAAATTTCACAGCATTGCTAAGGAGATTCAATAAAATTTGATTTAATCTAAATGGATCACCAATTACGAAAGGTGAAATGCGCTCATCAACTTGAAACTTTAGACCAATTCCTTTTTCTTCTGCTTTAAAAATAAATGTTTTACGAATTTCCTGAACTTTAGAAAATAAATCAAAATTTATTGATTCGAATTCTATTTTTCCAGATTCAATTTTAGAGAAATCTAGAATATCATTGATAATAACCAATAAATTATCGGCTGAATATTTAATTGATTTTAAATTTTCTAATTGTTTATCTGTTAAACTTTCTTTGAGCAATAATTCAGATAAACCGATAATTGCATTCATCGGTGTTCTAATCTCATGGCTCATATTACTAAGAAACTCAGATTTAGCTTTGGCAGTTCTTTCTGCTTCAAACTTAGATTCTAAAATTTCTCGTTCCAGTTTTTTCTTTTCTGTAAAATCTTGACCATAAATTGCTACTCCAGAAACATTTCCAAATTCATCAATAATAGGATTAAAGCTTAATTCATAAAAAACAGAACATTTTTCGCGGTCACCAAATTCCTCGGTTACACCAAAATGCTCTCCTGCCAATGCTCTATTGAAACAATTTTGAATAAAGACCCTGTCGGTTTCGTATGAAAAATCATAAGTTGCATGTAAACCTAATTCTGGTTCTATGGTATATAGCTCAGAAATGGTTCTATGGTAAATAGTGTTAAAAGCAGTATATCTGAAATTGCGGTCAATACTAAAGATTAAAGCCCTGGTGCTCTCGAGAATGGTTTTTAATCTATCACTGTTTTCTTTTAATAATCGTTCTGCATTAGACTTTTTAACTTCAATATCTCTCATGCGCATACCAGCGCGAATAATTCTTTGTATGTTATCGGGAGTTACTTCAGCCTTTGGAAAATACTCAAAAGCACCCGCTTTCATCATCTCCACGGCAATTTTTTCATCACCTTGAGAAGTCATTACCGCAATTGGAGCAGCAATACCAAGTTCTTTGATTTTCTTCAAAAGCACAAGTCCATCAGAACCAGGCAATTGATAGTCTAAGAAAATACAATCGTACTGAACCTGATTGATTTGCTCTAATGCCTCATTTGCATTTTTACAATGCGTGAGCGCATATTCAAGTCCAGTCTTTTTCAATGTTCTTTCGAATGCCATTGCATCGATTTCATCATCGTCGACTAGAAAAATTTTGTAAGTAGTATTATCCAACATACTGGTAGATTTTATGCTTTAAAAAAAGCTACTTTATTAATAAAATAACTTAGCACATTATTTACGTAGAGAGAATTTTAAAGTTTCAGTTTTAGGTAGGATATTCGCATAAAATCCAATAATTTTTAAGGATCGAAACTGCAGAAACAAAGTTTTCCATTGACAATGGTTTCAAGATATAGCCAGCAACATTTAGGTTGTAAGCATCTACTTTATCTTTGTCTTCGTTGGAAGTAGTCATAACAAATACGCTGATATTTTTCAGGTGTTCATCTTTGCGCAATTCGTGCAAAAACTCGATACCACCCATTTTTGGCATATTTAAGTCAAGCAAAATGATTCGAGGCAAATCAATTTGTTTTTGACCGTTTTGGCCTCTTAATAAATCAAGGGCTTCAATTCCGTTTCCAGCGTGCTGAATTGGATTATTGAGGTTATTTTTTTGGAATGCCCTTTTTACATTCATCACATCTACTTCATCGTCTTCGACCAATAGAATATTAATTGTTTTCTCTGTCATTTTATTTGTAGTTTATTGTTAGTTCTTAGTTAATGTAAAAAAGAATTTGGAACCTTTTCCCACTTCACTTTCTACCCAGGCATTTCCACCTTTTTCTTCTACGATTTTCTTTACTATTGCTAAGCCAACACCTGTGCTTTCAACAGAATCTCTGGCTTGTAATGTTTGGAAAATTTGAAACACTTTTTCGTGATATTGCTTATCTATTCCTGGTCCATTGTCTGCAACACAAAATTTATAAACGTCACCCTCATCACTATAATTTACTTCAATTTCAGGATTTTCATTGCTATTATATTTAATGGCATTACTAATAAAATTAGAAAACACCTGATCAATAGCTATTTTTTCGGCCCAAATAGTTGGAAGATTTTCTTGTATTTTCACTTTAAACTTTTCAGGTGGAGCTAGGTTAATAACAATATCGTCAATAAATACATTTAAATCAATTTCGCTCAACTGCGCTTTCATTCGTCCTGCTCTTGAATAATCCAAGATTCCATTTATCAATCCTTCCATTCTACCAATTCTACCTCTTAAAAGATTGAAATTTTTCTGGGTATCTGCTTCAATTTTTTCTCCAATATCTTCTTCAATCCAAATAGAGAGATTATTAATTGCACGCAATGGAGCTTTTAAATCGTGAGAAACGATATATGCAAACTGATCGAGCTCTTTGTTAATTTTCTCTAATGAACCTGCATATTCTTTCAAAGTTTGTTCATTCTTAACGCGCTCAGTTACATCTCTAGAATTAACAACAATTCCATTAATGTTGTTATCGTTCAATAAATTGTTTGCAATGGCTTCTAAGTAAATCCATTCATTTAACTTATTTCTAAATCTAAAAAGTATAGCATTGCTAGTACTTTCGCTGTTTGCTAATCTTCTAAATTCATTTATTGTAATTTCCACATCTTCAGGATGCAAGAACTCAAATGCATTTTTACCTAAAATTTCAGACTCTTCAAAACCAAACATCCTGTAAAAACTAGGACTTTCATACTTAATATTTCCCTCGGCAGACAAAATGGTTGTAATATCTGATGAGTTATGTACCAACGAACGAAACCTATTTTCGCTTTCAACTAAGGCATTCTGGGCTAAAACCCTTTCTGTAATATCTGAAATTATTCCTTGATGGTGTGTTGCCTTTCCTTTTAAATCAACTTCAACCATTGTTCTGTCTTCTACCCAGCGCAACTTTCTTTCTTTTGTAAAAATTCTATAAACCTGAACATATAAATTGGTTCCTGAATTTTTAAATTCTTCAATTTCTTGGCTTATTCTTTTAAAATCTTCTGGGTGAATTATTTCAGCATATTTAATTCCTTGAGATAAAAAATCCTCTACACTATAGCCGAATTGGGAAATGTTTTCCGAAACATATTCAACAGGATAATTTTCCTCTAATTTCCAGCGGAACAAAATAGTTGGACTATTTTCAATAATGAGCTTCGCTGTTCTTGATTTTTGTTCAATTAAGTTTCTTTCTGTGATATCTTGTAAAGTTCCAGAAACCTTAATGAGCTTACCTGATTTACTGTAAGTAGTATTTACATACCAATTTAAACAATATACATTCCCATCCGGATGATTTACTTTAAAGTCGATTTTAACATCAGAACGCTCTTCAATTGCTTTCATCCAGGCTTTATCAATCATTTCTAAGTCCTCAGGAACAACTCTTTTCCTTAAGTTCATGATAAGTCCTTGTTCAAAAGATAATTCTTCATTACTTAAGCCCAATAAATTAGCTGCTTGTTCTGTAAAAATGCTCACCTTTTTGATAAAATCAATTTCAAAACTTCCCATTTTCGAGAACTTTTGAGATTCTAGTAAGGCTAACTTTGTATTTTCTAAGTTTCTTTCGTTTGATTTCTGACGAATAACACCAGAATATGTATTAACTAAGTTTATTAAAATCTTTTCGTCAGTTACATTGCATTCCTTTGCTGTGTTGCACCATTCTAATCCAATAATTCCCCACAACACTCCATCAATAAAAATTGGCATTATCTTTAATGATTGAATTTTGATAGATATCAATATATCAGCATCTTCGGTCTCAAATGAATTTAAAGCGCCTTTGATTGCTTTATCGGATAAAAAAGCTGTTTTCCATTTATTCAATAAAATTGCTCTCTTGTTTTCAATAGAAACACTCACTTCTGCGGTTTCGTTTAATGCAGACCATTTTGCGGTCAATAAAAAACTTTTTTCTTCTTTATCTACATCAATTTTTTTATAGATAAATGAACGATCTGCTGCTATTCCTTCTCCAATTAGTTGTAAAGAGTTTACTAAACCCTGGTCAAGATCTTTATTATTAATTAACTCTCCAGAAACTTTGTTTGCAGCTTGTAACAATAAATCTGTTGCTAGTCTTTCTGATTCCTGTCGTTTTCTAACCTGAATTTCTTTCAGTAAGGAAAAGTTTGTTTCCTCCAATTCATTGGTACGTAATTCTACTTTTTTCTCCAGTTCCTCGTTTACTATGTTTAGTTGACGATTCAGTTTAAATAGCTCGTTAGAACTAATTTCCAATGTTCTTTCTATTTGTTCATGATCACTGTCGAAATCAATATATGCTTGATTAATAGCAGCAAGGAATTCTTCCATGAACACCTCATTCATTAGGTGCTCAGGAAGAAATTTTGAAATTTGTCTGTTAAGTAATCTATGAAAATTTGGTGTCATTTTACAATTCTGTAAAAGTTGTAATTGTCATAGTTTGATTGTGCAATTCGCAAGTACTGTTGTTAGAAAAAGGAGATATTTCTCCGTATGAATAAAAGCCTGTAACGGTAGTATCTTTTCCAAGAATTCCCATCGCCGCTTCAACCTCCTCTTCAACCATTTGCTTTAAAACAAGCTTTCTACCAACGCAACTAATTAAAATTGCTAAATCTGGTTCTACTCCATTTAGAGGTAAAATACTTGTTTCTGCTGCTTTTACAGAACCACTTACCAATCTATCAATATTAGCTTTCATTAAACGAATAGATGAACCTTCGGGTAAATCACCGGCAAAAGTTATACTTTGATTTGATTCATCTACAGCTAAAATTGTTCTTACAACTGGCGCTTCATCTGTTTTTGTTCTTAAACTTAAAGGAAATAATAAACCTGATCCGGGTAACTCATCTGCTTTATCTCCCAGAAAAGATTTATAAAGTTCCAAAGCTGGAACTCCATCTATTTCGTATAAAACATTGTTTTCGCTTTTTGTTACGGTTCTGTCTAATCCAAAGCTATCCCAACCTCCAAAAGAACCATAGCCAACATGCAAACTATCGCCATAAAAACCAATGGCAGAAATTATCTTTGAACCTACCGCCCCATTATCGCCAATAACATTCGTTTCATTAAAATCTGCTGCATCTCCAGCTAAACCGCCTGTTACGGCCACTCCTTTTGGCAAAGTATCTCTTAATCCTTTTACTAATTCAGAACCGTTTACATTTAGCCCATCAGACAATAAAAAAACATGCTTTAAACCATTTTTATCAAACTTTTCAACAAGAGATTTCCCACAGTCGTAGCTATCTGAATAATCATCAATTGAAATTGATACATGTTTTATTGCTGTCTTTTCTAATTCTACTGCAGTTAAGGCAATTGAATTATCTCTTACATTACTTCCTGAAATCTCTCCTGAAGTGGAACACCCTATCAAAATTGCATTAGGATATTTATCCTTGATATTTCCAATTACAGATTCATCTTTTAGAATTGCTCCCGATGAAAATACTAAAACAAATTGTGGGGAAAAACTATTGTTTGTGGCTGTTTGAGCTGAAAACCAGCCTTTTGCTGATGTCCAATTACTTTGTTCAATTTTCATGGTTTAGTAGTTATGTTACATTCAGTAAATTTATGAATGCAGTTTACGCCACTTAAAAGGAACAGTTTTGCCTAATAATTTAAGAATCTTACGTTTACTTTATCGGTAGAATTCGTTGATTTCCAAAGAGTAAAAAACGTACTTTATCTTAATTTTCGCTTGTTTTCAAATCCAGTTTTATGTAAAATTTTCGTATAATATTACACAAACCCATTAATTAAAGTATACTTTATTTTTAAAAATTACCTTAACAATGTTATTGAACCATACTTTTCATAGTCCTTTTGAAAGGTATCTTTTGCAGTAATCAAATAAAAATAAACGCCATCTGGAGACATTCTGCCATTTGTTCTTCCATCCCATCCATTATTCGCCCCTTTCCACTGAAAAATCTGTTCTCCCCATCTATTAAAAATTAATCCTTCTAACTCTGCAATTCCATAAGTTACAGCCTTAAACGTATCATTCTTTGAATCTCCGTTAGGTGTAAAACTATTAGGAACCAATAATTCTACAAAGTCTGAAATAGATTTTATAGTTCGAGTGATGCTATCCCTGCAGCCTTCTGCGCTAATTACCAATTGCTGTACTTCGTATTCTCCTGCTTCAAAAACCCTGTCAGCACCTGAAATAATATTTACCAACTCACCATTTATTGTCCAAATTATCTGGTCACCATTTACACTTTCATCGGTAATGCTTGATGTTAAAGGTGCAGATCCTGTTAATGGACTTGCCGTGAAATCTGCATTTACACTTCCGTTTGAAATATTAACTGAAGCAACATCTGTATTACATGCTCCAGTAACAGTTAAAGTATAAGTTCCCGATTGAGAAACTTCTATAGAAGGTGTTGTTGCGAGCGTAGACCAAGCATTATTTGTAAGTGAACTTGAAGTAAGTGTTATACTTTGATTATCGCAAATTACTAAGTTACCATTGGGAGTAATCTGCGCAATTACCAAAGCTCCTTGTTGTATTTGCACGTTTGCTGCTAGACTTCTGCATGTTGCTACTTCTGCAATAACAAAATAGCTGGTAACACTTCCATCTACTGTTTGGAAGCTAGCTCCAGTGCCTAGTTGATTAGTTAAAGCTGCATCAGCATACCAGATAAAATTACCTGCTACTCCTGAGGCTGTTAGTACTGGCAATGCTCCATTACAGTATTCTACAATAGGCGTAACTGTAGGAGCTGCTGGCAAAGCAATAAAGGTAACTGTTACACTAGAAGCACTGCTTTCACAACCTGCAACTTCTTGAACAGCATAATACGTTTGTGTTTGATTGTTTATTGGAGCAATGCTAGTTCCTGTGCCAAACTGATTGTTTAAGTTTACATCTGTAAACCAAGTAACTAAAGCATTTACTTCTCCTGAAGCAGTTAAATTAAGCGGTATTTCGCCTGTACAGTAGTTCCCTCCACCGTTCAGCACAAGTGCGGATGGAACAGGGTTTACATCAATATTTTGCTGATTATTTGCAGAACAAGTTCCACTTCCTACTGTATAGGTAATTTGTATGCTACCATTTAAGCCATTTGGCGAAAATGTATTTCCTGAAACACCATTTCCTGACCAAGTACCACCAGCGCTTCCAGTTATAAGACTATTTAAATCTAAAGGAGATTGGTTCTGACAAAAAGCTGCAGGAGCTGTCCAGCTTGCACTTGGCGCATCAATTACATTAATTGTTCTAACTTCAATGTCGGAGCAAGCTCCAGATCCTAAAGTATAAGTTACTGTTACGTTTCCTAACAAACCTGCTGGTGAAAACAAGTTCCCTGTGACTCCCGTTCCGGACCAAATTCCGCCTAAATCTCCAGTAATTAAAGCATTCAAATTAACTGCTGCATCACTACTGCATATTGAAGGTGAACTGAAATTCCAACTTGCGTTTGGAGCTGAAACTACGTTAATATTTTGAGTTAAGAGTGCTGCACAAGTTCCATTTCCAACCGAATAGGTAACAGGAATATTTCCCAACAAACCAGTTGAATTAAACACAGTTCCTGTAACTCCTTGACCTGACCAAACACCACCTGTGGTTCCAGTTAACAAAGTATTCAAATCTGCAATATTGTTTCCAACGCAAACAGGAGGAGGAATTGTCCAGGTTGCGTTAGGTGCATTAATTACATTTATTGTTCTAACTTGAGTATCAGAACATGTTCCGCTACCTATTGTATAAGTAACCGAAATATTTCCAGATAAACCAATTGGTGAAAATGAATTGCCAGTAACTCCAGAGCCGGACCAAACTCCTCCCAGATTTCCTGTAACTAATAAGTTCAAATTAACAGCCGCGTCACCGCTGCAAATCGTAGGTGAACTAAAATTCCAACTTGCATTTGGAGCTGATATTACATTTATATTTTGTGTTAGCTGAGCTGCACAAGTTCCATTCCCAACAGAATAAGTAACTGGAATATCGCCTAATAAGCCAGTTGAATTAAATACAGTTCCTGTAACACCTTGACCTGACCAAACGCCACCTGTAGTTCCTGTTAACAAAGTATTTAAATCGGCAATATTGTTTCCAACACAAATAGCAGGAGGAATTGTCCAGGTTGCTGTTCCACCAATGTTTATAGTTATGAATTTTTCTTCTTCGACAGAACAATTTGCACTACCAACAGTATAGTTAACAGCAATATTTCCAGATAATCCTGCTGGAGAAAAGGTATTGCCCGTAACTCCTTGTCCAGACCATGTTCCTCCTGGAGTTCCTGTTATTAAAGTATTTAAGTTTATTGGTGCATCGCCCTGGCATAAAGGCTGAGGTTGTGTCCAAGCCGCAGATAAAGGAGTAATAGGAACATTACAGCCATAATTAGTGTAAGAAGCTGTATTTGAAAATGTGTATTCAACTGTTGCTCCGTTTCCTCCTGGCAATAAAGACCTGTCATAGCTTACAGCATCATTACAATTACCCCCTGGAGATGTAAAACTCATAGAGAAATTTCTAATTCCTGTTCCAACATTTGCAAAATTTCCACTTGTTGAATTTCCACAATGAAAAATCATATAAAGTGTATCCGAAAGACCTGCAAATGAAGCTGCTGCAGGATCAAAGTTAATCCCAGAAACGAGTATTACTTTCTTATTTGCAGGTAAAATACCATTCACCGGCTCTCTTACAAATCCACAAGCTACTATTGTACTATTCAATTGAGCTACATAACCGGCTGTTGTAGCATTTTGACAAACTCCAGTCCAGGCATTTGAAGTATTAGCCCAAACTGCATTCATGTTTGCTGTATTCAAATTATTGGGACCAACTAAGAACCTAACCATTTCATTGTTACCCTCATTTGACCCGCAGGCATCTACTAAAATACTTTGAATATCAAAACAATTGGTAGTTGTTTGAGCAGCAGTAACAAATGGAAGCAAAATAAGCATCCACTTTAAATAAATCTTATACATAGGCGTTTTTCCAGAACGATTGCAAAATTAACAGATTATTAAGTAAAAATTACCTTTCTAGTTCAATAAATTGTTAACCTAATGTAAACAATAGTTCTTTAGAATTCAATTGAGCTGTATATATTTGCGCATGCAAGAAATGATTTTAATTTTAGATGTAGGTTCGCAATACACACAACTGATTGCCAGAAGAATAAGAGAATTAAATGTGTATTGTGAGATACATCCATTCAATAAAATCCCTCCCATATCTTCAAATATTAAAGGAGTTATCATTTCTGGGAGCCCACATTCAGTAAATGAAAATGATGCTCCTTACATTGATTTGGAAAGTATTTTCACAAAAGTCCCTCTTTTGGGTGTTTGTTATGGCGCTCAATTAATGGCTTTTCAATTAGGCGGAGGAGTTAAAAGAAGTAATAGCAGAGAATATGGAAGAAGTTTTTTATTGCCAACTCATAAAAGCAAATTATTAAATCATATTCCAACTAATTCTCAAATTTGGATGTCGCATGGAGATACCATTGCAGAAATTCCAAAAGATTTCATCATTACTGCAAAAACTGATGATATTCCTGTAGCTGCTTTTGAGCATAGAACACTTCCTGTATATGGAATACAATTTCACCCTGAAGTAACACATTCTGTTGATGGGAGTACATTACTTGAGAATTTCTTAAAAGATATTTGTCATTGTAAGCATGATTGGAGTTCGGCATCATTTGTAGACCAAACCGTAAGAGAATTAAAAGCCAAACTTGGACAAGATAGAGTTGTGCTTGGATTAAGCGGTGGAGTTGACTCTTCTGTTGCAGCAATTATTTTAAATGAAGCCATTGGCAGTCAACTGTTTTGCATATTTGTAGATAACGGCCTTCTTCGTAAAAATGAATTTGAACAAGTCTTACACGATTACCGTGAAATGGGCTTAAATATTCATGGTGTGCGCGCCTCTGCAAGATTTCTGGATGCACTTAAAGGAATCGAAGAGCCAGAAGAAAAACGCAAAGCCATTGGCAGAACTTTTATTGAAATTTTTGATGAAGAAGCTCAGAAAATTGAAAATGTTACTTGGTTAGGTCAAGGTACAATTTATCCGGATGTAATTGAATCTGTTTCTGTAAATGGACCATCGGCAAAAATAAAATCACATCACAATGTAGGCGGATTGCCTGAAACAATGAAGTTAAAAGTTGTAGAGCCACTTAGAACTTTGTTTAAAGATGAAGTAAGAAAAGTAGGAAAAGTACTGGGATTAAGTAGTCTGATATTAAACAGACACCCTTTTCCTGGTCCCGGACTGGCAATTAGAATTTTAGGAGAGGTAACAGAAGCTAAAGTGAAATTATTGCAAGAAGCAGATGCCATTTTCATTGACCATTTAAGAAGTAGCGGAGAATACGATAAAGTTTGGCAGGCAGGAGCAATTTTTCTTCCTGTAAAAAGCGTTGGTGTAATGGGTGATGAAAGAAGCTACGAACATGTAATTTGCTTAAGGGCTGTAACTTCACTCGATGGAATGACCGCAGATTTTTCTCATTTGCCTTATGAATTACTTTCGAAAATCTCTGTAGATATTATAAACAAAGTAAAAGGTATTAATCGAGTAGTTTTCGACATTAGTTCTAAACCACCTGCAACAATAGAGTGGGAATAATCAACATATCTATGAAAAAAATATTCTCGCTTTTCTGGTTGCTTGCTTTTTCTTTGATGGTTTCTGCTCAGTTAGATAGCAGTAAAACATTTGTAGAAAATGATGTTACTTTCATGAACTATAAAGTAGTTAAAGGTAAAACATTGTATAGCATTTCAAAAGAAACCAAAGTCTCTCAAGATTCTTTGTTGCTTTTTAACCCTTCTCTTAAAGATGGTGTAAAAACAGGTGCCGAGTTAAAAATTCCCATCAAACAGAAAAAGGAAAAAAGAGCTGCATCTATTGAATACATTGTAAAGGCTAAAGAAACTGAATTCAGTATTGCAAAAAAATATAGTTTATCGGTTGCCGATTTAAGGGCCATGAATCCTGCTTTAGAAAATGGACTTAAAATAGGAATGGTGCTTCAAATTAACCCAGCTTCTGGAGGAAAACCTCCTAAAGAAGAAAATCAATTGGTGAATGAAGAGAAAAAAGATAGCGTTGCTCCTGCAGTTATAGAAGTTAAGAAAGAATTAATTGGATGTGAAATTCAAGAAGCGAGACTTCAAAAAAATGAGGTAAACATTGCCTTATTGTTGCCACTATTTATTGGAGTTGCAGAAGAAATAAATGCAAAGTCTAAAATAGGATTAGACTTTTACGCTGGTGCTAAAATGGCACTAGACTCAATGCGTAAAACAGGATTAAATGCCAAAGTTTTTTTGTATGATACACAGAACGATTCAACAAAAATTACAGAGATAATTAATAAGCCTGCTTTTAAATTTATGGATTTAATTATTGGCCCATTGTATACATCCGAATTTAAACAAGTTGCTGACTTTGCTCAAAACAATAACATTACGATTATTTCTCCTTTTGCTCAGTCTGAAAGTATTCTAAAAAACAATAATCAGGTTTTAAAATTTACGCCCGACAGTAAAACATTGATTAGCAAAGCAGTTAATCAATTAACAATAATAAATAAAAATGCCGTTTTTACTTTAATTTATAATAAAAATGAAGCTGATAGAATACTCGCTGATAGTATTAAATCGGCCTACCAAGTATCAACTGGAAAAACTATTAATACAGTCGAATTTACAGGTGTTTCGGAACTTGTAGATCAATTATTAGAAGTCAATGAGAATGTTGTTATTTTCCCTTCTACTATACAGATTCAAGTAATAGATTTTACTATAAGATTGAATGCTGCCAGATTAGGAAAAAGAATTACATTGGTTGGTTTAAATGAATGGAATACTTATGAAAATATTGATTTTGATTTACTCAATAATTTAAATTTTGTATATGCTGCGCAAATGCATAATAATTATGAGGATGTAAAAAATATTGAGTTCAGAAAAAACTTCAAAACAGAGTTTAAATCAGAACCAAGCCAATATGCATTTCAAGGATTTGATGCAACATATTTCTCAGTTACGCAGCTAAAACTTTATGGTAAATCGTTTAATAATTGTTTACCAAAAATTCCAACTTTTTGTGGTTTTAATTCATGTTATTCTTTCCATCAAACAAATAATAAAAGTGGATATTTGAATAACTATGTAAATGTTCTTCAACTTGTTGATTTTAAGCCTACAAAAATTAACAAATAATGGATAAGAAAGAAATTTCATCTGCATTTATCCAGTTACAAAACGAAATTATTGCTGCGCTCGAAAACGCTGATGGAAAAGGAAAATTTCGAAAAGATACTTGGACAAGAACTGAAGGAGGCGGAGGCATAACTGCAATTATTCAAGACGGAAATATCCTGGAAAAAGGTGGAGTTAACTTTAGTGAAGTGGAAGGTCCTATGCACGAGAAAGTTGGAAAAATGCTCGGTATTTCAGCAACTGAATTCTATGCAACAGGAGTTTCCATTGTAATTCATCCGAAAAATCCATTTGTACCTATTATTCACATGAACATTCGTTATTTCGAAGTAAACACAGGTGAATATTGGTTTGGAGGAGGCATCGATCTTACACCTCATTACATTGTTAAAGAACAAGCTCAGTATTTTCATAGGCAATTAAAAGACACCTGCGATAAAACTGACACAGCGTTTTACTCGAAATTTAAAATTTGGGCAGACGATTATTTCTTTATACCTCACAGAAACGAGACCAGAGGAATTGGTGGAATTTTCTTCGATAGATTGAATCATGAATCAACTTCGTTCTCCAAAGAAAAGCTATTCGATTTTGTAATAAATGTTGGAAAAACATTCGCACCTGTTTATACACATTTAATGAAATTAAACGCCGAAAAACCATTCAATGAAGATAACAAACGCTGGCAATTATTGCGACGTGGAAGGTATGTTGAATTTAATTTGGTGTACGACAAAGGAACTCGCTTTGGTTTAGAAACTGGTGGAAGAATAGAATCTATTTTGATGAGTTTACCTGCTCAGGCAAGCTGGGAATACGATGTAACTCCGCAAAAAAATAGCCCAGAATCTTTAACTTCTGAGCTACTTGTAAAAGGTGTAAACTGGTTAGAATTATCTTAAATCGTTGATTTCAAATCCCGGAAACTCCGCTTTTTTAAAACTCAATTGCCCTTCATCCACTGTTTCATTGGTAGAGAATTTCTTAATGTCGTAAGTATAAACGTTTCCGTTTTTACCTTTGATTTCCGACTTTAATACTTGCAACGCTGTTTTATCTATAAATAACCGAATAGAATTGTAGTCTTTTTCTTTCGGAACAATTGGAAACAAATCTATTACATGTGCTATTTTGTTTCCGAGCTTCTCTTCTTTGATATACTTGAATTTGAACCCCTTTTCATACATTGTAAAGATATTCTTAGGATTCAAAGCATCTTCTTTGGCTGAAGGTGTTGAAATTTCAACTTCTTTATCGTTTTTTAAAATCTTCCACATTGTTTTTCCATCGCTAATAATCAGCTGATCACCCATGTCGAGTCTGTATTTATCACCTTTTAAAAGCAATTTCCAAAATTGGGAATTGTTAATTTTTCTGTCTTTGTTAACCAAAGCGTAACTAAATTCTGTTCTTATAGAAGAATACGACTTTGTTTTAGCGCTCAGTTTATCGAGTATTCCTTTCGCTTTTTTATCTTCTTGCGCTTGCAGATTGGTAAATGCAATGAAAAACGCAACTATTAAAGTTAATTTTAATTTCATATTAAATTTCTTGATTTCCACTTTTCAAAAACTGCTCCAAAGATAGTGCGTCTTTGATAATTACTTTACGTGCCTTGCTTCCTTCGAAAGGTCCAATAATTCCGGCCTTTTCTAATTGGTCAACAATTCTGCCTGCTCTGTTGTAGCCTAATTTTAGTTTACGTTGCAACAAAGAAGCTGAGCCTTGCTGGTGCATTACAATTATATGAGCCGCCTCTTCAAACATTGAATCCCTGTCGCCAATATCAAAATCATCATCTTCTGGAGGCGCATTTTCATCAACATATTCAGGCAATTCAAATGCAGAAGGATAGCCTCTTTGACTTCCAATGAACTCTGTAATTTTATCAACTTCTGGAGTATCAACAAATGGACATTGCAAACGAATCAAATCGCTTCCTGTGCTAAACAACATATCACCACGGCCAATTAATTGGTCGGCACCACCAGAATCTAAAATAGTACGCGAATCTATTTTCGAAGTAACCCTAAATGCAATACGCGCAGGGAAATTCGCTTTGATGGTTCCTGTGATAATGTTTACAGAAGGCCTTTGTGTAGCAATAATTAAGTGAATACCAATGGCACGGGCCAATTGTGCCAAACGAGCAATTGGTAATTCTACTTCTTTACCAGCAGTCATGATCAAATCGGCAAACTCATCCACTACCAAAACAATGTAAGGCATGTAATGGTGACCTAATTTTGGATTTAACTTCCTACTTAAAAATTTAGCATTGTATTCTTTTAGATTACGCACCATTGCCATTTTTAGCAATTCGTAACGCTGATCCATCAAGATACAAAGTGAATTGAGTGTGTAAACAACCTTTTTAACATCGGTAATAATGGCATCTTCCCCACCAGGTAGCTTTGCTAAAAAGTGCCTTTCGATTTTATTGAACAAGGTTAACTCAACTTTCTTAGGGTCAACCAATACAAACTTTATTTGTGAGGGATGTTTCTTATAAAGTAAAGAAACCAGAATGGCATTCAAACCTACAGATTTACCTTGACCGGTTGCACCTGCCATCAATAAATGGGGCATTTTAGCCAAATCGGCCACGAAGTTTTCATTCGAAATTGTTTTACCCAAAGCAATCGGCAAATCCATTGTAGAATTCATGAATTTTTCGCTCGCTAAAAGCGTTTTCATGGCTACAATTTCCGGATGTTGATTAGGAACCTCAATCCCGATCGTTCCTTTTCCTGGCATTGGCGCAATGATCCTTATTCCTAAAGCTGATAAACTTAATGCAATATCATCTTCTAGATTTTTAATTTTCGAAATACGAACACCTGCTGCAGGAATTATCTCGTAAAGAGTTACAGTTGGACCAATGCTGGCGCTGATTTTCGCAATTTCAATTCCGTAATTTTTCAAGGTTTCTATGATCCTATCGCTGTTGGCTTTTAACTCAACTTTATCAACTTGTGGCTTACCTGATGAATGGTTTTCTAGTAAATCGAGCTCAGGATATTTGTATGAAGATAAATCTAAAGTTGGGTCATATTCACCAAGCTCAAACTCTTGATTTTCTGACAAGATTTCTTTCAGATTCATTCTCTCTTTATCTTCCTCGGTTAAAGGCACAGGCTCTTCCTCGAAAGTTTTAAAATTCCCTATCGCTTCAGGTTCATCAATAGGTTCATTAATGTCTAAAGTAAGGTCATTTGTTGGTGGAATAAAAGGCACCTCAGGTTCAGTTCTAACTTCAAAATCAAAAGCATCTTCATCAATTTCGTTGTAATCTGCTGTTTCGTCTGTTATGCTGTGGTCATCATCATCATCGAATTCCTCAATTTCTTCTTCATCAGTTTCTAGATTAGCAACTACAGGAGGAATATTTCTAACTTGATTTGCTTTTGCATTCGCTCCATCATTGTTACTATGAGAGAGCACTGATTCCATTTTTTGCGGCAATCGGAAACTAAAATTGAATGCCAACATTAAAAAGGTAATTGCACTAAAAATCAAAACAAAAATTACTCCCACTCCACCAAGAATTCCAGATAAATAATTGTTTAAGACAAACCCAAATTGACCTCCCCAAATAAGACTGTTGTCTTTTAAGAAAAAAGTACAAGACAATGAAATAAATACAAGAGAGAAAAAGGAGTAGCCAATGGTTTTAGAAATTGGAAGTAGCTTAACATCGAAAAACATTCTAAAAGAAACAATGAACAAACAGAATGGAATTAGGTAAGCTGCAACTCCGAACCAGGAATAAAAAAACACAAATGCAAGCAATGCTCCAATTTTACCCATGCTATTTTGAACTGTGATGGATGAATCATTCAAGTATTGCCAAAAGGGAGCATCTTTTACCTTATCAAAATCGGCTTCGTTATTAAATAAATGTGAGGTAAATGCGAAAACGAGAAAAACAGAAAAAAGCAGAAAAAACAATCCAGACACCTTTATAAGGCGTTCGTTTTGCAAAAGCGATTTCAAAGGATTCTGAAAAGCTCGCTTTTCCTTATCAGCCGGCTTATCTTTCTTAGGCTTTTTTTCAACCGGATTTACTGGCTGTTCAGCAGGTTCATTTTTAAGTCGGTTGGTTGTTGGAGGCATAGTATGTTTACAAACGTAGAACTTACAAAAGTCGATACATGAGTAATCAAAAAATCAATTTTACAGAAATGCTTATCTACATAATTATGAACAACTCGGTTTATCTTCCTCCCGTCATTTTTAACAATTCGTCCATAGACATTTCTTTGTAATCAGTTGGAACAACAAACTTATCATCAGAAACAGCTTCTTTTCTCACCTCTCGAGCTGTGAGTGTCATACTTATTGGACCTTGATCAATAGTAAATTCTAAAGCTGCGCCTTCTACTTTCGAAGTAGGTCCTTGTTGACCTTTTGATGAAAATGCAAGATCTTTCGTTGACCAAATATCAAATTTAGAAGTCCTACCAGATTTCCCTTTAAACTCAACAATTGTTTTGTTGCAATTGTATCCAGCTATTATCTTTGTTTCCTTCGTTAAAGTAACCTTTGCATCTTCCATTGCTTTTTTAGCATCTGAATCGGTTTCATTCCATTTACTTTTTACGACAAATTTCATTCCCATCGCATCCATTAGCATAATTGATGTTTTTGTGGCTTCATCTGTAATGGTTGTATTTTTCGCTCCCATCATCATATTCATCTCAAATCTTGATTTACCTTTTTTAAACCAAGCGGAGGCTTCCTTGGGCATCATACTAGCCACTTGAGGGTCGATTTCTTTTCCTAGTTTAATATCGAATATAATTCGACCTTCGACCAAAGGTTGCGCAAAAACACTTACTGTAAAGAGCAAAGAAGTTAAAATTGAAACAACTATTTTCATAAAAAAATTGAATTAAATGAGGAAGTGAAAATCAAAAAAATAATTAAATAAATTCTGGGTAACGATTAAAACAGCTCAAAGTATAAAACAGCAATTACCGAAATCAAGACAATTGAAAATGCAATCTAGTTTGATTCCAATTTCTCTAAATCAACGATAATATAATTGAAAGATTTAAATCTACCATTCCCGGGCAGATTTACAAAGCTTCCATCATAAAAACCTGAAACATACAAAACGTTATTTTCATCTACCCAAGAGGATGAATTATCTGGATTTGTATAGTAATCGATACCTCCAGGAAATTGATTAATAGAATAATGTTTAACAAGTCCTGATTTATCGATTTTATCTATTCTTAAAATATTTGCTTTAGAACCCAAGTCATAGTTATTCAATTTAAAAGTACTTTTTTCTGGAACCTCAGCTCCTGCAGTGTGTCCGTTATTTATAATTTGATCGTTTGTATTTATATTCTCTATGTTTGATTTATCATCACTGCTGATTATATAAACATCTTCTTTAACAACCTTTAAAAAGGTGCTAATTCCTAAAACAAATCCACTATTATTTCTTGGAATAATTCGAAGCCAATTTTCATCAGTGTCTTTCATATCAAAACTTGCAACCAAAATTGCTCCTTTTATTCTAAAGGCATCCCTTGAATATTGAAAATCTAATGAAACAATTAGCCTTCCATCTTTACTTGTTTGAATATTTGTAAAGAATGATTTTGTTTGTATTTCTTGCATGTAAACTGTGCTTTTTGAAAACGGATCTTTTTCATTAGGGTAGAGCAAAGTAGTTTGCAGCGGTGAAGCCTTCAAATTAAAAGACTTAATAATTGACATGTCTACCGGATTAATAACATCTAACTCAAGACCAGGAATATAAGCTCTAAATTTTTCATCTCTGTATGTTGAATCTCTATACATTCTTAGTGAAATAATATTTCCATTTTCCATCTTTGTGTATTGTCTCAAATGCTCTCTTTTGGATTGAAAAAAATAAAACTCCTTTTTTAGCAATTCAGCAGCACCAACTTTACCATAAAATAATATTTGATCAGGTAATTTATGATCATTCTTTTTTGTTCTAAATAAAGAAACCGTTACCTCTTCAATTCCTGAGTCAAAAACAGCTGCTACATCAGACTTATTCTTCAATAAAAAATTAGATAAATAAAATTGCTCTCCAGTAAATTCAGTTTTAAATTCTCCCTTTCCAATAAGTTCTAAGCTTTCTATTTCATACACATCATAATTAATTGTCATTGGTCCCATTGTAGGATTTATTCCTTTAAATGTGTTTTCAGCTTGTAATTGAGTTACTGTAAGACAGGTGCTATCGCTATTTAACCAAATTCTATGAGACAATACATCATTTGATGTAAAATTACTTTTATACTTGCATAAAAAAGTGAGCTCTTCTTCAACGGGTGTTAATGCTTCTAGGTCAATGTTGCATAAAAAAAACAATACTGTTTCATCTCCTTTTACTTTTTTATCTCCATCATCATACCCCTTTAAGACATAAAATAGTTTTCCCTTAATAATTTGGGAAAAGTTAATATATAAGGACAAATCACCATTATGTTCTGCGGGTAATCTTGGAAGCTGAAAGGGTTTTGAATTTATTATGACACCATTCTCAAAACAAACCAAGCTTTTATTTTCGACTGAACCATTTTTGCTTTTAAAATAGTTAATAATCGCATATGTATAATTTCCATTTTGCCCCAAAATATCAATATCTTGATAGTTTTCATTCTTTACTGCAGGAGTAAACTCTGGTATTACCGGGGTAAACTGGGCAAATAATAAATTAAAAAAAATGGGATTAACTATTAAAAAAAAGGTGATAAATTTTCTCACGAGTATTAAGATTACAAGTTTGTTGCAATAATATAATTAATTGACGGAATTTAAAATATCAATTATTAAGAATAACTACAAATATTTTTTTATTAGTAGTAGCCCAGTGTTTTTAACATCGATTTGTAGCTTTGCTCTTTTCCAAAAATGTAAGTTACCAACTCTTCATTTTCATCACGTGTTATAATTACATGTTTAGGAGCTGGAATCAAGCAATGTTGAATACCACCATATCCACCCAATGCTTCCTGATAAGCGCCCGTGTGGAAAAAACCAATGTATTGCGGGTTGCTTGCAACTTCCTCATCTTCAATCTTTGGTAAAAATACCTGACTGATATGCGCTTCTGAATTGTAATAATCCTGACTATCGCAAGTTAAACCACCTAAGTTTACACGTTTGTATTCTTTGTCCCAGTTATTCACCGCCAACATTATAAAACGCTGGTTAATTCCCCAAGTATCTGGTAAAGTTGTGATAAATGAAGAATCAATCATGTACCAAGTTTCGGTATCGTTTTGTTGCTTCTTATCTATTATAGAATACAATGTTGCCCCACTTTCACCAACAGTATACGAACCAAACTCTGTAAAAATGTTAGGTTCATCTACGCCTTGCTGTGCACAGTAGTTTTTAATCTGCTGTACGATTTCTTCAATCATATATTCATAATCGAATTCAAATGCAAGTGAATTCTTAATTGGTAAACCACCGCCAATATTCAAGGAATCCAATTCAGGACAAACTTTTTTCATTTCGCAATACACACTCAAAACTTTGCTCAATTCGCTCCAGTAATAAACAGTATCGCGAATACCAGAATTGATAAAGAAGTGAAGCATTTTTAATTCAAAACGCTTGTCATCTTTCAAATTTTTCATGTAGTAATCCATTATTTCGGCATGCGGAATACCTAATCTAGATGAATAGAATTCAAAATTAGGCTCTTCTTCTGAAGCTACTCTAATTCCAATTTTAGCCTTTTTTACCGTAAAATGGTCCTTATAGTACTGAAGCTCATTTTTAGAATCGAGCACAGGAATCAAATTATGGAAGCCATCATTTACAAATTTTGTAATGTATTCCTGATACATTGGTCGTTTGTACCCATTGCAGATAATAAAATTATCTTTATTCAAAAGACCTCTATTGTGCAACTCTTCTACTATTGGCATATCGTAAGCAGAAGATGTTTCCATGTGCGCATCATTTTTCAACACTTCTTCCATTACAAAGCTAAAGTGAGAACTTTTTGTGCAGAAACAATAATTGTATGTTCCTTTGTAATCAGCTTTTGCCATTCCCACCTTAAACATTATCTTCGCACGCTGAATCTGCTGACTAATTTTCGGCAGATAAGAAATCTTCAACGGTGTTCCGTATTGTTCAATGATGTCCATTAGTGGTATGTCATGGAAATACAAATCGTTATCGATGACATCAAATCCATCCTGAGGAAACTCAAACGTTTGTTTTATCAGGTCAATGTATTTGTTTTTCATTTTTAATTGAGACTGTTCGATGATGTTAAATTTTAAAATTAGAATGAGTAAGTAACTTACTTCTCATTTAGAATGCAAAACTAAGTAATTTACTTTCATGAAGAAAGCAAAAATAATTTTACTTCGATCAGAACTTGGTGCCGGTACAAGAGGTGCCAGCATGGGCGTTGATGCCTTGAAAATAGCGGCAATTGACTTAGGTAGTGACTACTTTAGGAAACACGATGAAATAGAAGTGAGCGATGAAAACTGGCTATTACTCGAGAAAATTAAGTTCAAATACGCCAAAAGAATTCGTGGAATCATCAAGATTTACGAAAGATTAGCCAAAACTGTAGCTAGAACTTTAAAGAACCCAACAGTGTTTCCAATTGTACTTGCAGGCGACCACAGTACTGCCGGAGGAACAATTGCAGGACTAAAAATGGCTTATCCTGAAGGCAGATTAGGTGTAATTTGGATTGATGCACACGCAGATTTGCATTCTCCATACACAACTCCATCAGGAAATATGCATGGAATGCCATTGGCAGCCGCATTAGGTGCTGACAACCTGGAATCTGCTAGCAATAAATTAGATGATAAAACCATTGAACTTTGGGAAAAACTCAAAAATTCTGGTGGTATTAGTCCGAAGTTAGATTTTAGAGATCTTGTATATATAGGTGTTAGAGATACCGAAGAACAAGAAGATGCCATCATCGAAAGGCAAAATATTAAAAATATTTCTGTTAAAGAGCTAAGAACAAACGGTGTAGAAAACACTGTTAATAAAGTGCTTGAGTATTTAAAGGAATGCGATCATTTATATGTATCTTTTGATGTCGACAGCATTGACCCAAGTATTTCAGTTGGCACAGGAACGCCTGTTCCCAATGGTTTGCGCATTAAAGAAGCCAAAGAATTGATGATTCGATTTGCCAGCTGTCCTAAACTACGATGCTTCGAAATAGTAGAAATAAACCCTACACTAGATACTGAAAATCACATGGCCGAAACAGCTTTTAAAATTTTAGAAGCTGCAACAGATGCCGCATTAAACCAAGAAAACAATGAACATTAAACAATGGTTAGCCGATACCTTAAAGACTTCCATTTCAGAATTATATAGTAATAATGAACCTTTAACGCTTAGTATTCAAGAAACAAATAAAGAATTCGAAGGCGACTTTACTTTAGTTTGTTTCCCATTGACAAAGCTTTCTAGAAAGAAACCTTTTGAAACAGCACAAGAAATTGGCGAATTTATTAAGCAGAAGGAAAGCAATATTGAAAACTTTAATGTTGTAAACGGATTCCTTAACATTAGTTTAACATTCGAATTCTGGGTTAACTACTTCTTAACATTTACCCCAAATGTAACTAATACGGATAATTCAAAAATCCATGTTATGGTGGAATATTCTTCACCAAACACAAACAAGCCTTTGCATCTTGGGCATATCAGGAACAATCTTTTAGGTGCTTCAGTGGCAAAAGTTATGAGCGCTGCAGGTTATCATGTTACAAAAGTAAATCTTGTAAACGACCGTGGCATTCACATTTGTAAGTCGATGCTGGCCTGGCAAAAGGCAGGTAAAAACGAAACACCCGCTTCCACTGGAATTAAAGGCGACCATTTAGTAGGTAACTATTATGTTGCATTCGATAAACTATTGAAAGCGGAAGCAAATCCACTTATTGAAGCTGCCCTTGTAAAAGATTACTCAAAGTTCAATGCAGAAGCAGTTTTAAAAATATCGGCAATTGTAGATAGAATCGAACTTGCCAAAGACGATGAAAAGAAAGAAGCTGCACTCGGAGAGCTGAAAATGCTCATAAACAACCAAACTCCAATCATGAATGAAGCGCAGGAAATGCTGCGTAAATGGGAAAATGGAGATACCGAAGTAGTGAATTTATGGAAAACCATGAACGGTTGGGTGTATGCCGGATTCGAAGAGACCTACAAAAAAATGGGTGTTACTTTCGACAGGTTTTATTATGAATCGAATACGTACGTACTAGGAAAAAATATCGTTGAAGAAGGTTTAAACAAAGGTGTTCTGTTTAAAAAAGATGATAATTCAGTATGGATTGATTTAACTGCTGATGGTTTAGACCAAAAATTATTGTTGCGTGGTGATGGAACTTCTGTTTACATGACGCAAGATATTGGCACTGCAGTATTAAGAAATGAAGAGTTGCATTGTTCTAAATATGTTTACGTAGTTGGAAACGAGCAAGATTATCATTTTAAGGTTTTGTCACTTATCCTTCAAAAACTTGGATACGATTGGGCCAAAGGAATTTACCATTTGTCATACGGAATGGTAGATTTACCAACAGGCAAAATGAAATCACGCGAAGGAACAGTAGTAGATGCCGACGATTTGATGGAATTAGTTGTAGAAGAAGCAAAGAAAAAGTCAGAAGAACTGGGTAAAAATGAAGATTTTACTGAAGCTGAAAAAGCTGTCCTCTACGAACAAGTTGGAATGGCCGCTTTGAAATACTTTATTTTAAAAGTAGACCCTAAAAAACGAATGATATTTAACCCTTCAGAATCTATTGATATCAACGGAAATACAGGACCATTTATTCAATATGCACACACGCGTATTAAATCACTGATTAAAAAAGCTGATGGTAAAGTTCCTCAAACTTTCGAATCCTCTACCCTGCCCAATGAAACAACACACCGAAGTTTGGTAAGATTACTGTCTCAAAATCAGGATATAATTGAGGAAGCAGCAAAAGAATACAGTCCTGCGTTGGTTGCCAACCATACTTATGAATTGGCCAAATCATTCAATCAATTTTATCACGACTTCCCGATTTTGCAAGAAGAAGATAAAAATTTGGCTGCGTTTAGGTTGCAATTGATTGAGAAAATTGGAGCTACCCTTCGGTACAACATGGATTTGCTGGGCATTGAGTTGCCAGAGAGGATGTAAATTTATATTAAATGGTATTTTTTGTTTGCTATTCCTAATTATAGCAAAGAGCTCAAAGCGGTCACTGAGCTTGCCGAAGTGAGGTTGTTGCACAGAGAACACTGAGGTTTTTGCTGAGTTGATTTCGTAATGCTTTTTTCCAATTCCTTTTTTTAACATGGAGATCACTGAGGTTGTGGCACAGAGAACACTGAGGTTTTTGCTGAGTTGATTTCGTAATGCTTTTTTCCAATTCCTTTTTTAACACGGAGATCACAGAGGTTGTGGCACAGAGTTCACGGAGTTTTTTCTGTTAAATTTTTTATATTCAATTAACTTTTGCTATTTGTAGATTTATCTATAACTAAGTATCAAACGCTAAGTTTTTTTGTGCTATAAATCAGCAGAAAACACTAAGAATCAATTCTCTGTGATCTCAGTGCAACAACCTCAGTGTGCTCTGTGCCATTTCATCTGCAGCAAATAAATAAAAACTCTGAGAACTCCTTACAAAAACCTCCGTGGCCTTCAATCATCCGCAACAAACATCTATTTTATTCATAGCTATACAATTTCTCCCCTTTTGCATCTATGTAATGGAAGTTTCCGCTTTTGTCTTTTACCAGCGCAATACCATTTTTAAAATCAGTTCCATTTGTGTAAATAGCTGGTATTATTACCTTTCCTAAGTTATTAATGTAACCAATTTTTCCCTGGTAATCGACCATTGCCATGCCATTTGAGAAAGAATAAACTTCTGTATAAACAGGTTTCGCAATAACATTTCCATTGGTATCGATAAATCCCCAGAGACCTTTTATTTTTACAGCTGCACGTTGCTCTTTAAAAGGCTTAACGTTGGTGTATTTTGCAGCCAGCACCTTATTTCCCTTCGTATCCACAAATCCAAATTCACCACCAAGATGCTTTACACCAGCCACACCCTCGCTAAAACCATCTGCAAAGTCCCAAGTTCCGGCACTTATTTGTTTACCAGATTGGTCAATTATAAACCAAACACCTTTTTCTTTTACCATGGCAACACCATTTTCGAAGGGCGTTGCGAGGTCATAATTAAATGGAACTTTAACATTTCCAAAAGCATCAGAGTAGCCCCAGTATGAACCTTTACGCGCGGCTATTAATCCATTTTGGTATTTACCTAAATCTTCAAAAATAAAAGGACAAACTGTCTTTCCGAAAGTATCAATTAAGCCCCATTTTTCGCCCTTTTCTATCACAGCTAATCCTTCGCTGAAAGATTCTATGCGCTCAAAAGATACAGGTAAGATTAAATCACCACTTCGGTTTATAAGTCCCACATAAGGTGGGTACAAACCTTCCGAATTGCGGTCAGACACTACTGCAACTCCATGCTCAAATCTTAAGGCATAATTAAATTTTTCGGGAATTACAGTGCGGAGATTATAATCTACATAGCCCCATTTTTTCTTTCCTTGATAAGGCAGAATTTCATCCCGAACAACTTGTGAAAACAACGATTGAAAACAAAAAAGTAAAATAAAAATGAATTGATATTTCATAAAATTAAATTTTTAAGAGCGCCCGCCCTTGGAAATTTCCGTGCCAAAATTATATTTTATTGGATTCGTTCTGACTTAAATTGGCATGGCTACGCACCCAAGCTTGAGGTAAAAACCTAAGCTGAATTTTTAAAGCTGTTATAAGAAGATAAATGCAGCTGTTTTTGGGGATAAACATTGAGTTTTTTTGGGGGCGCCTTTACAAAACAAAACAAGCTTTTCGCAAAAGTTTAGCAATGCAATGTTGTTTTGTAAACCTCGCTTTCGCCACTACTCCCTCCTGCGTCGGGCGGTAGTTGGCTCAATCGTTGGCGCGGGCTGCGGTGGTTGGGTTGTTTTTATTTCTCATATGATCATTTTACTTTAATGCCCGCACAAGTGGGTGAGCCAAGTGCCGCGCACAGGCGAACACACGGCCCAAAGGGTGTGCCCAAAAAAGGGCTAACTTTTTATGGAAATGCAGCTTCTAATTTTGTACTTTTGCGCTCCTTAAAAAAAGCATGTATTTATGTTTGAGAACCTGAGTGAAAAATTTGACCGTGCGTTTAAAGTCCTGAAAGGGCAAGGTAAGATTACCGAAATAAATGTTGCAGAAACGATGAAAGAGGTGCGTAAAGCGCTTCTGGATGCGGATGTGAATTATAAAATTGCCAAAGAATTTACCGATAAAGTAAAGGAAAAAGCGCTTGGTGAGAATGTGTTGACTGCGATTTCGCCTGGACAATTGTTGGTAAAAATTACCCGCGACGAGCTGGCAGTGTTGATGGGTGGTGAGAAAAAAGACATTGAAACAAATGGTAATCCTTGTGTAATTTTAATTGCAGGTTTACAAGGTTCTGGTAAAACTACTTTCTCTGGGAAGCTTGCCAATTACTTGAAAACAAAGAAAAACAAGCAGGTTTTATTGGTTGCGGGCGATGTTTACAGACCTGCTGCGATAAACCAGCTGAAAGTTTTAGGGGAACAAATTGGTGTAGAAGTTTTTGCTGATTTAGAAAGTAAAGACCCTGTAAGTATTGCGCAGCGTGCCATAGCACATGGTAAAGCAACGGGTAAAAACTTAATAATTGTAGATACTGCTGGTCGTTTGGCGATTGATGAGCAGATGATGAACGAAATTGCTGCAGTTAAACGCGCCATTCAGCCACAGGAAACATTGTTTGTGGTAGATGCCATGACAGGGCAAGATGCCGTGAATACTGCAAAAGCATTTAATGAGAAAATAGATTATGATGGCGTTGTATTGACCAAATTAGATGGTGATACACGCGGTGGAGCTGCATTAACCATTCGCTCTGTGGTTACCAAACCAATAAAGTTTGTGGGAACGGGCGAGAAAATGGAAGCAATTGATGTTTTCTACCCAGAAAGAATGGCCGACAGGATTTTGGGAATGGGCGACATTGTTTCATTGGTGGAGCGTGCTCAGGACAATTTTGATGAGGAGCAAGCCAGAAAATTACAGAAGAAAATTGCGAAAAACACCTTTAGCTTTAACGATTTCTACGACCAGATTCAGCAGATTAAGAAAATGGGAAATATTAAAGATTTGGTGGGAATGATACCGGGAATGGGCAAAGCAATGAAAGATGTGGAAGTGAGTGATGATGCATTTAAAAGTATTGAAGCCATTATACAATCTATGACCAATGCGGAAAGAGAAGATGCTTCACTGATAAACGGGAATAGAAAAAAACGGATTGCAGACGGAAGCGGCACCACCATACAAGATGTAAATAAATTGTTGAAGCAATTTGAAGAAACACGAAAAGTGATGCGTATGATGTCGAATCCTTCGGCAATGCAAGGAATGATGAAAAATATGCCTGGCATGCGCCGCTAAAAAAATAATATGCAATTAATTGACGGGAAAATTGCTTCGGAAGCAGTAAAAACAAGATTGGCAGAAGCTGTAAAAGTGTTGCAGGATAAAGGAAACCGGAAACCTTGTTTAGCTGCTATTTTGGTTGGAAATGATGGTGCAAGTGAAACATATATTGCATCGAAAGTGCGCACTTGTGGCCAAATTGGATTTTTATCTAATTTAATTAGATTTGATGCGCAAGTAAGTGAAGAAAGGTTGCTGGAAGAAGTTCGAAAAATAAATACCGACAGTACTATTGATGGATTGATTGTGCAATTGCCTTTACCCGCGCATATTTCAGCTGAAAAAGTAATCTTAGCCATTGACCCGAAAAAAGATGTAGACGGATTTCATCCAATAAATATGGGGAATCTTGCTTTGGGATTGCCAGGATTTGTTTCGGCAACACCAAAAGGAATAATGATGTTGTTAGAGCATTTCAACATTGAAACAGCTGGTAAAAATGCAGTAATAATCGGCAGAAGCAATATTGTTGGTACACCAATGAGTCTATTGCTGAGCAAGAATACCAATCCCGGAAACTGTACAGTTACTTTATGCCATAGTAAAACAAAAAACCTCAATAGTTTTATAAAACAAGCCGATATTGTGGTGGCTGCTTTGGGAAGGCCAGAAAGTATTGTGGCAGAAGATATAAAAGAAGGTGCAGTGGTAATAGATGTTGGTATTACAAGATTAGATGACAGTTCCGCTCCAAAAGGTTACAGAATTGTGGGCGATGTTGACTTTAAAAATGTTGCACCAAAATGCAGCTGGATAACTCCTGTGCCCGGTGGTGTTGGATTGATGACAATAGCAGCATTGATGCAAAATACATTTACTGCGTATTTAAAAAACATAGAAAATTAAAATGGCAGAATTAAGCGCCGAGCAGCAATCAGCCATAGATGCAGGAACACTTTTGCCATTGATGGAAGATTTTTATACCATCCAGGGTGAGGGATTTAATACTGGAAAGGCGGCCTATTTTATTCGTTTAGGCGGTTGTGATGTGGGTTGCCATTGGTGTGATGTAAAGGAAAGTTGGGATGCATATTTACATCCACTTACGGAATCAAAAAAAATTGTAGAAAGAGCGGCATCTTACACTGCAAAGTCTATTGTTATTACAGGTGGAGAGCCTTTGATGTACAATTTAGATGTGTTGTGCGCTGAACTGCACCAAGAAAACTTAGAGATTTTTCTGGAAACATCAGGAGCTTATCCACTGAGTGGAAATTTCGACTGGATTTGTTTATCGCCTAAGAAATTTAAGGCACCTCGAAAAGATATGTTGGCGGTGGCGAATGAACTGAAAGTAATTGTGTTCAACAAATCTGATTTTGAATGGGCAAAAGAACATTCACAACATGTGAGTGCCGATTGTAAATTGTATTTGCAGCCCGAATGGAGCAAGGCGGAAAAAATAATTCCGGAAATAATTGATTTTGTAAAAGAAAATCCAAACTGGCAGGTATCGTTGCAGACGCATAAATACATGCATATTCCATAAATAAATAGCATGAAGCTCTCGGTAGTTATTGTTAATTATAATGTGATTCACTTTTTAGAGCAGTGCTTATTATCGGTTTTTCAGTCGATGAAAGGCATTGAAGGTGAGGTATTTGTGGTTGATAATAATTCGGTGGATAATTCTGTGGAAATGGTAAAAACCAAGTTTCCGCAAGTAAAATTGATTGCCAATAAGGATAATCCAGGTTTTTCGAAGGCAAATAACCAGGCTATTAAACTGGCAAAAGGAGAATACGTGCTTTTATTGAATCCTGATACAGTAGTAGAAGAAGATACTTTTAGAACGTGTATTTCATTTATGGATACGCATGCAGATGCCGGAGCGATGGGCGTAAAACTGATAGATGGCAAAGGAAATTATTTACCTGAATCTAAAAGAGGCTTGCCCACTCCGGAAGTATCGTTTTACAAGATTTTTGGATTGTCTAAATTATTTCCAAAATCGAAGAGATTTGGGCGTTACCATTTAGGTTTTTTAAATGCGAATGAAACCAATAAGATTGATGTATTGTCAGGAGCGTTTATGTTTATAAGAAATGCAGCCTTACAAAAAGCTGGTTTGTTGGATGAGGCATTTTTCATGTATGGCGAGGACATTGATTTAAGTTACAGAATTACAAAAGCTGGATATTCAATTTATTATCATCCAGAAACACGCATTATTCATTACCGGGGCGAAAGCACAAAAAAAGGCAGTGTGAATTATGTGAAAATATTCTACCAGGCGATGATAATTTTTGCTGAGAAGCATTATTCGCAGAAACACGCAGGAATATTTAGATTATTAATAAAGTTAGCCGTTTACTTAAGGGCATTTGTTTCTATTGCAAAGCGTTTAATTTCGGCTGTTTGGTTGCCAATTGCTGAAACAGTATTATTTGTAATTGGCATGTATTTTCTCAAAACTTATTGGGCAACAAAAAGCGGCGTATTTTACCCCTATTCGTTTATGTGGATAGCTGTGCCGTTGTATTGCTTATGTTGGGTAATTTCTTCTTGGCTGAGTGGAGGTTATGACAAGCCTTTGCAGATTTCAAAAAGCATCAGGGGAATTGTTTTTGGAACGGTCATCATATTAATTGTTTATGGCTTATTAGATGAAACTTATAGGTATTCTCGATTTCTTACGTTAGTTGGAGCTGGTTGGGCAGCAATTGCTGCAACTTTATTACGTTTAGGGCTTAATTTCATTAAATTCAAAACAATATTTCCTGAAAATAGCATATTAAAAAGGCTATTAATTGTTGGGGAAATTGAAGAAGCAAAAAGAATAAGTGCATTAATCAATCAGTCACCAATAAAGACTACATTTTTAGGAATAGTTCATCCAAATGCTCGAGAAATTGTATCTCCTGAATACACGGGTACAATTAATCGGTTAAGAGAAATGGTGGAAATATTTAATATTAACGAGGTAATTTTTTGTGGAAAGGATATAAGTTCATCAGAAATTATGGATGAAATGATGAAAATAAATCATCCTGAAATGGATTATAAAATTGCACCACCAGAAAGATTATTTATTATTGGTAGTAATTCAATCCAAACCAGCGGAGAGCTTTATACTGTGGGTTTAAACGCTATAGACAAACCAGAAAATAAGAGAAAAAAGAGAATGTTTGATGTTTTAATTTCAATTTTACTTTTGGTTTTTGTGCCTTTTTATTTATTATTCTTAAAAAACAAGATGCAAGTAATAGTTAATATATTATTCGTATTAGCTGGCAAATTAACATGGATTGGATATGATTTAAGCAGCGAAACGAAAGCATTACCCAAAATTAAAAAAGGGATTTTAAATCCTTTGGACCCTTATATACATTTAGAAACAGATGATTTAATGAAATCTCAAAGCAATCTATTGTACGCTAAAGACTACCAGAATGGGCATGACTTAACAATTTTGATGAGTGGTTTTAAACAAATTGGGCGTAAAATTTTATAATTTATTGTCACTTACTTATTAACTATATACACTTAATAAGAATTATTCTTATTTAGCACTTGTTGTAGTTGAAACCCTACTTTAGAGGCTGAAAGTAATTGCCAATATTCATTTTTTTGATTAATTAAATGCAAGATATAGCAGATAATTTGCTCAATAAAGTCGTTAAAAAATTATTTGTTTGTATCGAAAATAAAATTGGGGAAAAAACGAGATTGAAACTTTTATAAAAGAAACTAGGTAAAAGACTTGGAAAAATTGGAATATGTTTAAAATCATACATAACCACATTCGAAATTGCCAAAAAGACACACATAAGAAGAAAACTATGCGCTATTATTTACTAATTATTGCAATTTTTGCCGTTTGGGGTACGAATTTAAATGCACAAATTGACCAGGAGTTTTGGTTTGCGCCGCCTGATCTTACACAAGGAACTCAAGGAGAGATTAATGGTGGTGCTTTAAGAGATAGACCAATTCAAGTTGTTGTTTCATCAATAAACGAACCCGCTCAGGTTACACTTTGGCAACCCGGCAATTTATCCTTTATTCCTATAACTGTGAATCTTGGTGTTGCGGCAACTCAAACCATTAACCTAACTCCTTGGATAAATCAAATTGAAACACGCTTTGTGGATTCAGTAATGAATACCGGAATTTTAATACGCTCTACTGCGCCGATTACAGCTTATTATGAACTAGGAGCTGCAGCAAACAGAGATTTAATTGCATTAAAAGGAAAAAATGCAAATGGTTTTAAATTTTATACTCCTTTTCAAACATTATGGGAAAATGATATAAGTTTAGGTGGAAGTCCATATATTCCTTCTCCAAGAGCAGGTTTTGCAATTGTAGCAACAGATGATTCTACATTTGTTACCATTACACCTACCATAGACATATTAAATCACCTGGCCAATATTCCATTTACCATCTTTCTAAACAGGGGACAAACTTATTATTGTGAAGCAATAGATCAGGTTGGAATTAATAAACCAGCTGGAACTAAAATAGAATCAACCAAGTTAATTGCTGTTACAGTAAAAGACGACATGGTAGATTTAAATTTAAATACTGATGGAGGTGCAGACTTAGCTGCAGATCAATTAATCTCAGTTGCAAAATGTGGACTTCGTCATGTTTTAGTTAGAGGAGATTTAAGTACACCAGGAGATAAAGTTTATGTTTTGGCAACTGAGGACTCAACTTTCATTTTTGCAGATGGCAATCCGGTTGCCGTTGATACTTTAATGGAAGGTGAGCAATATATTTATTCATTTGCAAATGCTTCAGGATTTATCGAAGGAAGCAAACCAATTTATGTTTGGCATATTTCAGGAGTAACTGACCAAATAGCCGGAGCAATTATTCCGTCTTTAGAATGTACTGGTTCTAATCAAGTAGGTTTCACCAGAACAGGAAGTGCGAACTTTAAACTAAACCTTACTATAAAAGCAGGTTTTGAAAACAATTTTGTTTTAAACGGAAATCCAAATATAATTACAGCCGCAGATTTTGCGCCGGTTGACGGATCAAATGGGGAATATGTATTTTGCAGAAAAGCATTTACTACTGCAGAAATTCCAGTTGGACAAGGCTCTTTAATTACAAATTTTAGTGCCGAATTGTTCCATATGGGTATTACATATCAACAAGGTGCAAGTTGTAACTACGGGTATTTCACTAACTTTAGTTTCTTAAACCTTGGAACTTCAAGCTCTGTGTGTCTTGGAGACTCTGCAGTTTTAGATGCTGGACCAGGTAAAACTTCTTACCTCTGGAGCACAGGAGATACAACCCAAAAACTGGTGGTTTTCGAACCTGGAACATTTTGGGTAAGCGTAAATAGTGGGCAACAATGCACGGCAGCAGATACTGTAGTAGTAGATTTTTATGAACCTACTTTTAATTTGAATGTACCTCAAGATACTATTTGCCAAGGTAGTGAACTACTCTTAAGTGTTGATGGAGTATTTACATACGAATGGCAAGATGGCAGTACAAATCCATTTTTAATTGTTTCTGACAGTGGTCAATATTGGGTAGAAATAACAGATTTCCAAGGTTGTAAATCAAGAGATACAACTTACATCAATACTTTACCAACACCACCTGCGCCTATTGTTTCTTTTCTTAACATGGACCCTTTGCTTAATTCAGATACAATTTGTGAAGGCGAAAGTATCATTTTAAATATGAGTCCTCTAGCGGAGGCACAATATAATTGGACCGGACCAAATTCTTTGGAAACACTTGGTCAACAATTAGAATTAACCAACGTTATTCAATCTATGTCAGGTATATATAGCGCATACTATAGCCTAGGGGTTTGTAAAAGTGAAGTAGTAGACCTGTATTTAACAGTTGACACTAGACCTATTGTTGATTTAGGTATTACAGATACTTTATGCGATGCTTCCACTTTGTTGCTAGATCCATCTAATGGCCCTGGACTTACTTACAACTGGCAGGATTCTTCAAGTGATAGTACTTTTCTTGCAGCAGTTTCGGGTAATTATTTTGTTGAAGTTACTAATTCATTTGGCTGCATTGGCAGAGACTCTGTTGATTTATACTTCTCAGAAAGACCTGCAACTCCTTTATTGTTAACCGATGGAGTTAATGTTACAAGTCAAGAATTTTGCAAGGGTACAGATGTGTTTTTTAGCACAACTTCGCAAAGTGGAGTTACATATAACTGGATAACTCCTACAGATACCATAAGTTCAAACAATAGTTCTTACATACTAAATAGTAATTCCGGAACATTATCGGGCAATTATTCAATTTACCTATCTTTAAACGGATGTAATTCGTTTCTAGATAGTGTGAGTTTAACGTTCCTAGATGGTCCTGACTTTGAATTTAGCTTTACAGATTCAACACAATGCGGTGGCCAGGATATTACACTTACAACTGGAAATATTCCTGATGTTACCATTTTCTGGTCAACTGGTCAAATTACTCCTAGTATAAACGTAAATACAAGTGGTTTATATACAGTAGCTATTACTGATGAAATCGGTTGTATAACCAGAGATTCTGTTTTAATAACAATTGCTTCACCAGCAGAAAACCCGACAATCTCAGGTGATGCTATTTTATGTCAAGGAGAATCATTGACATTAAATTCAAATAATCAAAATGGTGTATCGTATACTTGGAATGGACCAAATGGGTTTAGTTCCTCTAATAACAGTATTACATTAAATAATCCAGCTGAAGGGGACTATTCTTTATCTGCATCTTTTAATGGTTGTGACGCTGAATTAAATGCATCTGTTACTGTAGTTATAAACCCGAATCCAAGCTTTAACTTAGACTCCAATATAAGCGTTTGCCCTGGAGGAACTGCCGAAGTAGAAGGCCCAGCTGGATTCCAATCTTATCAATGGAGCAATAATTCAACTTCTCAAAATACGCCCCTTGGTGAAGGTACATTTAATTTAATCGTTACAGATATTTTAGGTTGTATTGGTAGTGATACTATTACAATAAATGTTGTAAGTCCTGTTGCAGCATTCTCATCTAATCCTGCAAGCGAAAGTATTACAGGTGAAAATGTGACTTTCACCGACCAATCTACTGGTCAAATTTCAAGTTGGAATTGGGCTTTCGAAAATAACATAACTTCATCAGCTCAAAATCCTGTGCATGCTTTTACCACACAAGGAGAAATTACTGTAATATTAACTGTAACAAATGCTAACGGCTGCGTTGATACTGCATCCCGCAAATATTCAGTAAATAACATTCTGGCTGTGCCAAATTCATTCACACCTAATGGCGATGGTTTCAATGATTTGTTCGTTGTGAAAGGATTATCAGCATTTCCTGACTCTAAATTAATGATTTTTAACCGTTGGGGAACTGAAATTTATAACACTGCAGATTACGCAAACGATTGGAATGGAGGAGATTATCCAGAAGCAGATTACTATTATGTTTTAGAAGTAAGCAATGGAGATAAACTAAAAGGTTTTGTTACCATAAAACGTAATTAGATTGTAGAATAAAATTCTTTAAAACCCCGTTAGTAATAATAGCTAACGGGGTTTTTTAGTTAAATAAAAGATATTTACATTGTTCCGATGAATTCGAATCTTCGTTTATTCCAAAAAATCACCTACATTCTATCAATACTCATCTGTACAAGTGCTTATGCGCAACCTCAGAAATACAGCAGCACCAATAGAAAAGCCATAAATTGGTTTGAAGAAGCAAAGAGCAATTATGAATATAAAAAAGACGAAGACGCTTATAAAATTTTAAAAAAGGTAGTTGAAGAGGATCCTCAATTCTTTGAAGCTTGGATGCTTTTAGCCGATGTAAGTGAAATATTAAAAAAACCGGAAGAATCTATTGATGCTTTCAAAAAAGCTATTGTGATTCAACCTCAGCGCTTCCCTCCCATTTATTACAATTTAGCTGGCGTTGAAATGCAATTAGACCAGTACGAAGATGCTATTTCAAACTTGGAAAAATTTCTTCTATTCCCCAAAATTAGCCCTGAAATGAGGAAAAAAGGAGAAAGAAGATTGGGTAATGCGAAATTTGCAATGGTAGCTATCAAAACCCCTGTGCCTTTTAATCCTATTAACATGGGTGAAATGATTAACTCTGTTCATAGCGAATATCATCCTTCACTTACTGTAGATGAACAAACATTAATATTTACACGCATGCGTCCTGCTGATGCTGAAACCGAAAATGGCTCAAAAGTGGAAGAGGACTTTTATTTCAGTATAAAAGATAAAAACGACTGGAAGCCTGCTATTTCATTGGGGCCGCCAATAAACACACATAGCAATGAAGGTGCGCATAGCATTTCTCCAGATGGCAGGTACTTTTTTTATACAGGCTGTGAGCGTAAAGAAGGTTATGGCTCTTGCGATTTGTATGTATCTGAAAAACAAGGGAACAAATGGGCCGCTCCAGTTAACTTTGGTCCCATAGTTAATTCAGAAAAATGGGATGCACAACCAACCATTAGTGCAGATGGACAAACCCTAATTTTTGTTAGCGGACGTCCCGGCGGAAAAGGTCTTGCAGATTTGTGGGTGAGTCAAAAAGCAGCAAATGGACAATGGCAAACTCCCCAAAACATAGGTGATTCTTTAAATACTGACCTTGATGAGTATGGTCCTTTTTTGCATCCCGATGGCAAAACATTGTATTTCACTTCTAGCGGACATCCCGGAATGGGCGGTAAAGATATTTTCTACAGTAAGAAAAAAGCCGATGGAAAATGGTCGAAACCTGTCAACATTGGTTATCCAATTAATACTAAAGCTGATGAAGTTCACATGGTAGTAAGTGCTGATGGAAAAAAAGGATACTTCAGCTCTGACAGAGAAGGAGGTTTCGGTAAAAGAGATTTATATTATTTTGATTTATACGAAGGCGCACAACCTCAACCAGTAACATTCTTAAGGGGAAAAGTTAGGGATAAAAAAACAGCAGCTTTTATGCAAGCCGCATTCGAAATTATTGATTTATCTACTGGCGAAACAAGGGCGTTGAGTCGTTCGGATAAACAAAGTGGAGAATTCTTGGTGAGCCTACCCGCAGGTAGCAACTACGCTTTGAACGTAAGCGCACCCGGTTATTTGTTCTATTCAGAAAATTACAAATTAGGTAAATCCTTAAAACCAACAGATGTTTTTGAGGTCGACATTCAATTAAATCCAATAGAAACGGGACAATCTATCGTTCTGAAAAATATTTTCTTCGAAACTGGCTCGTTCGGGTTGAAAAATGAATCTCAGGTTGAGTTGAATAAACTGGTTGAATTTCTAAGTAAAAACCCAACATTGGTAATAGAAATCGGAGGACATACTGATAATGTAGGAAACGATCAAGCCAATATGTTACTATCTGAAAACAGGGCAAAATCTGTAGTTGATTTTCTTGTTGCCAAAGGAATAGTTACAAATAGGTTGCAAGCAAAAGGATACGGTGAAACGATTCCTAAGGGTGATAATACAACAGAAAAAGGCAGGGAAGAAAACCGTAGAACAGAATTCCGTATTGTGAAAAAGTAAGGACAATAAAACTATTTTTGCAGAAATCACTTTACATGCAAACAATAATAGAAGAAGTTTGGAATAACCGTGAAATGCTTAAAGATGTAAGCATTCAAAAAACTATAAGACAAGTAATTGAAGAGTTAGATAAAGGACGCATTCGCGTGGCCGAAAAAGCAGGAGATACTTGGAAAGTAAACGATTGGGTGAAAAAAGCTGTGATTCTTTATTTCCCCATTCAGCAAATGCGGGTAATTGAAGTTGGCCCATTTGAATACCACGATAAAATGTTATTAAAAACTGGCTATCAGGCTTTAGGTGTTCGTGTTGTTCCAAATGCGGTTGCTCGTTATGGTAGTTTTATTGCGCCGGGAGTGATTTTAATGCCTTCTTATGTAAATATTGGTGCTTATGTAGATGAAGGTACCATGGTTGATACCTGGGCCACAGTTGGTTCATGTGCGCAAATTGGTAAGAATGTTCATTTAAGTGGAGGTGTTGGAATTGGAGGCGTGTTAGAACCAGTGCAAGCCAGTCCTGTAATAATTGAAGACGGATGTTTTATTGGTTCACGCTGCATTGTGGTAGAAGGTGTGCATGTAGAAAAAGAAGCAGTTTTAGGGGCGAATGTAGTTTTGACCCAAAGCACTAAAATTATAGACGTAAGCGGTGCAGAGCCAGTTACATACGTTGGCAGAGTTCCAGAACGTTCTGTTGTAATTCCCGGTTCTTATACAAAAACATTTGCAGCTGGCGATTATCAAGTGCCATGTGCCTTGATAATAGGGAAACGCAAAGCAAGCACCGATTTAAAAACATCTTTGAATGATGCCTTGCGTGAACATCAAGTAGCTGTATAAAACCAGCATGGAAATTCAAAAAGTTTTAGTTATTCAAACCGCATTTATTGGAGATGTAATTCTTGCAACACCAATTATTGAGGCCATTCATCAGCATTCTTCCGCTATTCAAATTGATGTATTGGTTAGAAAGGGAAATGAATCACTTTTTGAAAATCATCCTTTTATTAATGAGGTAATAGTTTGGAATAAAAAAGAGAATAAATACCGAAACTTATTTGCTCTTTTACAAAAAATAAGAAAGACAAAATACAGCGCAGTTGTTAATTGTCAGCGTTTTGCAGCAGCGGGTTTGCTCACAATTCTTTCAAAAGCAAAAATTAAAATTGGTTTCGATAAAAATCCATTTTCGGCATTTTTCACTTTTAAATTGCCTCATCAAATTAACAATGGTTTGCATGAATGTGCGCGCAATTTGACGCTTTTACAGCCATTATCCATTACGGGAAATATTCAACCTAAAATTTATCCTCCAAAACTAAATTTTGAACCTGCTCGGCCTTACATCTGCTTAGCGCCTGCATCGGTTTGGTTTACCAAGCAATGGCCAGCCGAAAAATGGGTAGAGTTGATCGCAATCATTTCAGAAAAACATACCATTTACTTAACAGGAGCGCCAACAGATAAAGCATTGTGCGACGAAATAATCGAAAAGTCAAATAGGAAAAACACCATTAATCTTTGTGGGAAATTAAGTCTATTACAATCAGCAGCTTTATTTAAAACGGCTGAAATGAATTACGTAAACGATTCGGCACCTATGCATTTATGTTCGGCAGTAAATGCGCCTGTAACGGCTATTTATTGCAGCACTATTCCTGAATTTGGTTTTGGTCCATTATCAGACGATAGTCATATTATTCAGACAAAAGAAAAATTAAGCTGCCGACCTTGCGGATTACATGGATTTAAAGCTTGTCCAGAAAAACATTTTAAGTGTGCTTGGGAAATTGAGGTAATGAAATGAAAAACCATTTTTAATAGCCCATGGTTTAAACCATGGGCTATTAAAACAAACTCAAATCACCTCCAAATCGGCCATTAATATCCAGCCTTCGTTCCCATCAGGAATTTTAACTTTTACCCAATCGCCAACTTGGTCGGTAATGCTTACAAATGTGCCGGCATGCACCACAAAAAGGCTGGTGCCGCTCTCCGCAGGAGAACTTTTTACAGATACACTTCCTGAGAATACAATTGCTTCTTTTACTGTTTCTTGGTATTGTTTGGCCGACCAAGCCATTCCGAAGGTAAATAAAGATAAAAAGGACAAGATAAGACCCAGGTAAAATCCTGTCTTCTTAATTCCAACTGAGTTGCCTACAATATAAAATATCCATCCTAAAGCACTGAATGTAAAAAACAATAAGAAAAATACTGCCCAAGTATCAGTAGATAGGGCATTTCTTAATTGCTTGGCCCATCTGAAATAAAACAATTCAGGAATAGGTTCAATTCTGTCTTGGATCTTGGCATTAGCTAAATTGAGGTTACTTTGAACGTCAGCATCATCGGGATTTAAACGCAATGCTCGGTGATAATTAAGAATTGCATTAGGAAAATCTGTTAATTTAAAATATGAATTCCCAAGGTTGTAATACAATACCGCAGATTCTAGTTTGTTTTCTTTGAGCACTTGCTCATATAAGAGCACTGCTTTTTTAAAGTCATTTGATGTATAAGCTTTATTAGCATCAGCAAAAATTGCATCCGGAGAAAGCGCTTTTGCAAAAGGAGATAAGGCAACTAAAAGAATAAAAAAGATGGATTTCATGCCTTTAACTGTTGATCAATTTTATTTAAAACTTGTATTGTTTCAGTGTATAAATCTTCCATTTCCGAAGTTCCACCTGGTGCATATCTTGCAAATTCGCAACTGTCGATAATTTTCAAAAGCGACAGAACATTTTCTTCCGGAACTTGATGCTGGGTTAACTTTGCTTTTATTGCATCTTTTGATAATTCAGCAACTGGCATTTGAAGCTTATCGCTTAAATAACCATTTAAAGCCTTATAAACTTCTTCATAATACGCAAGTTTGTTATTTGCAACCAATAATTCTTTTGCTTTTTTAAGCCGTTTCTGCGCCATCGAACCTGCTTCTTTTTTTCGATACGTGCCAATATTATTCGTCCTTTCAGCAGATCTCCTTCTCACAATTAGTAAAACAATAAGCGCCAATGGTGGGAAAGACATCAAAGAATAAAATCCTGTTGAACCAAAGAAATGGTTGGTTTGAATAGGTTTCAGTTCAGAATTGCCTGTATGAATAAAGCGAATATCAGAAGCCAATTTCTTAACACCAGTTTGCGAACCTCCTCTATTTACAACTATTTGATCTCCACTAGTTTTTTCAACTTCCAATTGTATTTTAGGAATTGTAATTGTTTGATAAACTTTTTTATTGGGATCAAAATAGGAAAAAGTAAATGGCCCAACGGCATAACTTCCACCAGCGCGAGGAATCATAAGGTATTCGAAAGTTCTTTTACCAGTCATTCCGCCTTCTGCGACATTTATTTCATCGTTAATCTGAGGATCGTACACTTCAAATTCTGTAGGAAACTGAATAGGCAAATTTTCCAATAGTTTTAAATTACCTTTCCCACTCAATGTAATTTTATAATTTACTGCATCACCAGCTTTGAGCGCGGTTTTATCTGTTTTGGCAGAAATAGAAAAATAACCTACAGCACCATTAAAATCTGCAGGTTTACCAGAAGCTGGGTGAGGTAAAATTTCTAATTGTAATGACTTGCTTCTTACTTTAACTTCTGCATCTCTGTAACTTCCACCGAAAAACTGGTCAAAAATACTTTGAGATTGCACCTTTTCTCTCACCAGGCAAGTAGCATCTAAAGATGGAACTTCTAGTTTTCCACTTTTCTGAGGAAACAATAGTGTTTTCTTTAGTTCAGCCGTGTAATAGTTGCTTCCATTATAACTTTCGGTAACCAGCTTATCATTTTTAATCGACTTTATCTCCTCCGAATAATAACCATTAAACGTTGGGAATTTCAAATCAGAAAAACTGATTTGGTTATACTTTGAATAAATCTTGTAAGTAACTGTAATTTGCTCGCCTAAATAAGCTTTGCTTTTATCTACAATTGCCCTAATAAATAGGTTATCACCAGCATTTACGGCTCCCCCTTTTGCGGAATTTCCTCCCTGGTTTCCTCCTTGTTGTTTATTTGCTGCATTTCCTTTTAAAACTTCAATTTCTACAGCATTACTTTTTACCCTTCCATTTCCAACAACAATTGAAGCTGCTCCAATTGTAAATTTACCTTCTTTTTTTGGAGCTAAAATAAAGGAGTATGTAAGCGCTTGCGCATAATTTCCGTTTACTATTTGAATACTTGAACTTTGGTTAGGTCCAGAATATACATCAAAAGAAGATAAGTCTGGGCCTGAAAAACCAGAAGCTGAAGAATTAATAGAATATTGCAATTGGAAACGTTCTCCAACAACTAACTGCCTTTTAGAAACATTTGCAGAAAATTTTATCTCCTGAGATTTCCCAGAAAAAACTATCAAAACAAATGAAATACAAAAAAGTATTTTTTTCATAATTGTGCTCATTACCAATCTTTTCCTGTTGCTGCTTGTCCAGCTTTTGTTGCTTTTTTATCTGTTTTCTTCCTTAACTCTTTCTCATCTCTGTTCAATGCATCTAGCATGCGTTCAGCATCCTCTTGATTAAGATTCTGTTTCTTTTCCTCTTTTTGCTGTTGGTCTTTTTGCTGTTGTTTTTGTTGGTCCTTTTTGTCTTGATCTTTATTCTGATTTTTCTGTTGTTGTTTTTGCTGCTGCTGCTGTTGTTGCTGTTGCAGTTTTTTTAAAGCATAAGACAAATTGTACCTGGTATCTTCTGCATCAGGTTTCAATTTTAAGGCTTTTTTGTAAGCTTCTGCACTTTCAGCGTATGCTTTATCCTGCAACAAAGAATTTCCTAAGTTATGATAGGCAGAAGCTTGTTGATTTGGGTCTTTAGATTTTTGAATCAAGCTGTCCATTATAACAGAAGATTCTTTATATTTTTTCTGCTTATAAAGTGCGTTCGACAAGTTGTATTTCCCAACATAGGAATCAGGTTTCTTCTCTAAGCCTTTTCTGTATTCAATTTCAGCTTCATTAAATTTCCCTTTTTTATACAACTCATTTCCTTTGCGCAAATGCCCGCCATCTTGTTGGGAAAATGCAGCAAGCACCGGAAATAATAAGAGGAATAAAATTAATTTTTTCATTTATTTCTTTTAGTAGTTCCAAATAAATTCACTTTTTTAGAAATGGCACTTCTGCGCTCATTCATCAAAAACTCAAGCAATAAAATTAATAAACCAAATCCTAAAAACCATTGAAATCGGTCTTCATAATCTGTAAACGTTTTTGTACCAAAATCGGTCTTTTGCATGGCGTTAATTTGGGTGAATAATTCCTCCAAACCAATATCGCTTGTTGACGATTGCACAAATTTTCCACCTCCAGCAGCTGCTACTTCATTCAACATTTGTGGATTCATTCTGCTAATTACCGTTGTTCCATTCTCATCTTTCTTATAACCCAGCTTTTCGCCATTTTCATTGATATCTGGAATTGGAGCTCCACTTTCTGAACCTATTCCCAAAGTATGAACAAAAATTCCTAATTGCTTGGCACTTTTTGCTTCTTCAATGGCATCATCTTCATGATTTTCTCCGTCAGAAATTACAATAATAGCTTTATTCCTAACTCCGCCTTTTGGCAAGGCTTTCACGGCTGTATTAATTGCTGCACCAATAGCAGTTCCTTGAGTTTGAACGCTTCTATTGTCGACCGTTGCCAAAAACAATTTTGCTGCGGCATAATCAGATGTAAATGGCAATTGTAAATAGGCATCGCCTGCAAAAATTACTATTCCCAACCTATCGTCGTGTAAATTGTCTATTAACTTACTGATTGCTTGTTTCGCACGGTCTAACCTATTAGGCCGAATATCTTCCGCCAACATACTATTAGAAACATCTAATGCAATTATCAAATCTACACCTTGGCGCTTTACTTCTTCATATTTACTTCCTATTTGAGGATTCGCCAGACCAACTATCAACAATATATAAGCAATAAAAAGCAAAACAAACTTCCAGGTAGTTCGTGCATTCGATTTATCTGGCATGAGCAAGTCCATCAGCTTTTGCTCACCAAATCGTTGAATCGCTTTTTTCTTCCACGACATTCTAAATGCAAACAACATGGCGAAGAAAGGCAGCAAAGCTAATCCCCATAAAAATAATGGATAGGCGAATTTAAACATAGCTTAAGGGATTGAACGCATTAAAGTGTTTCTTAACAACCATTCTATGCACAATAGCAACGCAGCAAAAAAAGCAAAAGGCCAAAACTCTTCCTTTTTCTTTCTAAATTCAGTAACATCAAACTTGGTTTTTTCCATCAAGTCAATTTGCTTGTAAATATCAGCAAGTCCAGCATTATTCGTAGCCCTGAAATATTTCCCATTTGTCATTTTCGAAATTTCTTTCAATAACGGCTCATCAATTTTTACAGGCACGTAATCAAAAATAAATTCACCATTCGGCAATTTACTGTAAGGAGAATAAGCCATTCCTTTTGTTCCAACACCAATCGTATAAACCCTGATTCCATATTTCTGAGCAATTTCCGCAGCAGTTAATGGAGAAATTGAACCAACATTATTTTCCCCATCTGTTATTAAAATTATCACTTTACTATTTGCCTTGCTTTCACGCAACCTGTTTACACCAGTTGCGAGGCCCATTCCTATAGCAGTTCCATCAGCCAAAAAATTTGGTTCTACAGAAGTCAGCAAATTCTTCAAAACGCTGTGGTCTATCGTCAATGGACATTGTGTAAAAGCTTCTCCCGAAAACACTACCAAACCTATTCTATCTGTTTCTCTACCATCTATAAATTCTATGGCCACACTTTTTGCAGCTTCTAGTCTGTTGGGTTTTAAATCTTTTGCCAGCATACTAGGCGACAAGTCCATTGCTAAAACGATGTCAATACCTTCAGTACTCATGTCTTGCCAAGATAATTTTGTTTGAGGTCTTGCCAAGGCTACTATTAACAAAACTACAGTTAAACTTCTCAATATGATTGGCAAGTGCATCAATTTCACCACAATTGATTCTTTTCTTTTGGCAAATCCTGCTAAGGAAGAAATGGTTAATTCAGGTTTTCCAAATCTGCCTTTCCAGAAATACCAGGCCACCATTAAAGGCACCAAAATCAAAAGAAAAAGTACCCATTTGTGTGCAAATGTTATTTCATCTAACGGAGGAAAACTGTAATTATCCCAATTCATTGTTTACCAGCCTCCTTTCCACTTGTTGGCTTAACTTCCGCAGGCTTTGTTGTCATAATAAACTCTCTGGCCATGCGCATACTTCTTTCGTGATCAGCAGGCAATGCTTCTTGCTTTGCAAATTTTATTAAATCGGCTAATGTGAGCAATTGACGCATTTGTTGCTGCGCTTCTTGAGAAAAATCGTTGTTTCTTAGCAACATTAAAGTTTCTTCAGTAGTTGATTCCATTGCAGGTAATTTAAACTGTTCTTCAATGTATTTTCTAAGCGTATCAGTAATATCCGATTGGTATTGTTTCGATTTTCCTTCTTGCCAGACTTTCTCTTTTTCAATAACATCAAGCGCCGAAAGTGCCAATTGCCAGGCTGGAATTTTGGGAGCAGCAGGTTTAATTTCTGCTGCGGGCTTTTTCTTGTTTAACCATAAATAAATGCCAGCCACTAAAATCGCAACCAGCACCAATCCTCCGATAATCCAGGGAATGTATTCTCCAATTTCGAATGGCACATCCAAAACATCTCTTATGTCTTTAATGGCTTTTGTGGTGTCTACAGGAATAGTTAATACATCTATCAGCAAACCATCACTAATAATGGAATTGGTATCGCCTGTTGCCTTTATAAAATCGAAACTAAATACTGGCAAAGTATGTCGCCCACTATCGAATGATGTAATATTTATTTTCTGTATCAATCGCATTCCATTACCAGTGGAATCTGGAATGGTATCAATCGCACTTTCATTTACTATATCGAAATGAGTTCCCAATGAATCTTTAAAAATCGGCCAAATCAAACGTTCTCCTTTTGGAACATTTGCATTTAACTCAATTTGAGCCTGGTCACCAATTCTTATTTTATACTTATCGCTTTTAGCATATGCTTGTTGGGCTCTAAGTGTTAAATTAAAACTTAGAAACAAAACCAACAAAAACAGATATTTTAATCGGTTCATCTTGTTCCTCTTCTTTTAAACAAATTACTTAATGGTTGAATATAACTTCTATTAGTATGTAATACAGTCATATCAACACCGGCACGGGCAAAAGTTGAATTAATTATTTCTTCTTGTTTCTTATAATGCACTTCATATTGTTTCCGTACATTTCTATCGGAAGTATCCACCCAAATAGACTTTCCAGTTTCTGCGTCTTTAAATCTTACCAAACCTGCATCTGGCAATGTTTCTTCTCTTGGGTCTAACACCCTCAGTGCAACTAAATCGTGTTTTTTTGCTGCAATTTTCAAAACAGCTTCATATCCGCTAGCCATAAAATCTGATAACAAAAATGCTGTACATCTTTTCTTGGCAATATTGGTTAAGAATCTCAACGCCTCGTTTATATCTGTTGCTTTATTCTCAGGTGTAAAATCAATCAATTCCCTAATAATTCTCAGGGTATGAGACTTCCCTTTTTTAGGTGGAATATACTTTTCAATCTTATCGCTAAAAAAAATCACGCCGATTTTATCGTTGTTTTGCATGGCCGAAAAAGCCAATACAGCACAAACTTCTGTCACCAAATCCATTTTAAACTGCACCTGTGTTCCAAAATCTTTCGAACCACTCACATCCACCACCAACATAATGGTTAATTCTCTTTCCTCCTCATACACCTTCACATACGGGTGATTCAAACGAGCCGATACATTCCAGTCTATCGTTCTAACATCGTCTCCAGCTTGGTATTCGCGCACCTCACTAAACGACATACCTCTCCCCTTAAAAGCACTATGATATTGTCCCGAAAACAATTGGGCCGAGAGCCCCCTGCTTTTAATTTCAAGCTTCCTTACCTTTTTTAATAATTCTTTGGTTTCCAATTATCTCAACAATTATGGAACTTCAACGGTATTCAAAATTTCGTTTACAATTTGTTCTGTCGTAATATTCTCAGCTTCTGCTTCGTAAGTAAGACCAATTCTATGTCTTAACACATCCATACAAACCGCACGCACATCTTCAGGAATCACATAACCTCTGCGTTTTATAAATGCATAAGCTTTTGCTGCAATTGCCAAACTTATAGAAGCACGAGGAGATGCGCCAAAACTAATCAACGATTGGTATTTTGCCAATCCGTGGTCTTTTGGAAAACGGGTAGCAAACACAATATCGATGATGTATTTCTCAATTTTTTCGTCCATGTAAACTTCGCGTACTATACTTCTTGCACGAATTATTTGGTCGGTGCTTACTACCTTGTTTGGTTTTGGAAATTCAGCAGCTAAATTCTCACGTACAATCTTACGTTCATCCTCTTTTGTAGGGTAACTAATTACCACTTTCATCATAAATCGGTCAACCTGCGCCTCAGGCAATGGGTAAGTTCCCTCCTGCTCTACCGGATTTTGCGTAGCCAATACCAAAAATGGCTCAGGTAATTTATGTGTTGTATCGCCTATGGTCACATTTCTTTCTTGCATCGCTTCCAAGAGCGCACTTTGCACTTTTGCCGGCGCACGATTTATCTCATCGGCCAATATGAAATTCGCAAAAACAGGCCCTTTACGAACTGAGAACTGCTCTTGTTTTTGACTATAAATCATTGTACCAATTAAATCCGCGGGTAACAAATCGGGAGTAAACTGAATTCTACTAAATTGTGCATCAATTGCCTGCGCCAAAGTTTTAATAGCCAGCGTTTTTGCCAAACCTGGCACCCCTTCTAACAAAATATGCCCGTTTGCCAACAAGCCAATCAATAACCTATCGAGCATGTATCTTTGCCCAATAATCACTTTATCTAACTCTAAATTAAGTAGTTCTATAAATGCACTCTCCCGCTCAATCCTCTCATTTAGTTCACGAATGTCTGTCATTGTTATTGTTTTAAAATTGCCGCGCAAAGTAAACGTAAACAATCCCTCATTTCAATACCCAAAAACTTAAAAAATGTTAACAAAATACTTTTCATTTTTTGGGGCGCGCCCTGTATTTTTTACGAGCATTTTATAGACAATTTATGCATTTAGCAAAAACACAGGTCACGTGCTCGCCCATAGTCCATTCGGGCGCTATTTGGCTCGCCCGTTCGCGCTGCAGCATAGGTTTAATATGATTTTTATCAAATAAGTTTTCATTCAATTTTATCCAACTATTTCTCATTTTTAGCTGCGTTATAAAACAAATTACTCATTTGTCTTTTTCTCATAAACATTTAAAAAACCTCACATTTTGTCTGCCTCCCAATTCCCAATGAAATTAAATTCTTTTTTCCCTGCATTTCAATCTTAATATTTTCCTTAAAACCTTTGCTTCACACTTATCAACAACCCAAAAAACTACTATCCAAATATTCCAATTTTTAACTTTTACAGGCTAGCCAAAACCTTCATTTTGTTTATAGTTTTCTTAACAATACTCTATTGTCGTGTTATTGAATTTGGTAGGTTGAAACCGGCGGAGGGAGGTTAGGGACACCCCATAAATATGTATAAACCTCAACTTTCCCGTCAACATGTCCTAAAATAAGAAAACTCATCAAATACATAAATTCTACTTTTCATTTATAGTAAAAATCCCAAGCTATAATCCAATTCCACCACTTAAGGATTTATTATCATTCTCAGTTATCTTTGCCGCCCTGTGAGATACTTAATCCATTTACAATACAACGGCACCGACTACCATGGTTGGCAATTTCAGCCCAACGCAATTACAGTGCAACAAGAAGTAGATAGGATACTTAGCTTACTTCTCAAACAAAAAATCTATACACTCGGTTGCGGTAGAACTGATGCCGGTGTGCATGCAGAACAGTTTTTTGCACATTTCGATTGCGAAGTACCAATTGAAGATTTACATGGTTTGGTGAAGAAGCTCGCTGCCGTAGACCTTCCCGGTATACACTTTCGAGATATTTTTCCAGTTTCAGATTCGTTCAATGCCCGCTTCGACGCCATTTCCCGAACCTACGAATACAGAATAACCACCGAAAGAAATCCTTTTCTACACAAACTTTCCTTGTATTGTCATCAAAAACTAGATGTAGAAGCCATGCAACATGCAGCAGATAAGCTACTTGGCCGGCAAGATTTTGGAGCCTTCTCAAAAAGCCATACCCAAGTTGACAATACGTTTTGCCACATTACCGAAGCCACATTTATTCAAACTCCGGGAATGATTACCTTTCGAATTTCGGCCAACCGTTTTTTAAGAAACATGGTAAGAGCCATCGTCGGAACCCTCATAGATGTTGGCAAAGGAAAAATGAATGAGGAACAATTTATCGACATCATCCAAAGTAAAAATCGCTGCAGAGCTGGCGTTAGCGCTGGTGCTTCCGGATTATTTTTGGTAAAAGTTGAATATCCCAATTTAAAGGAGGCATGATAAAATCCATTATCAAACCATTTTATTTTTGGGGAATCGTTGGCTTTGCTTCACTCTTACTGCTATTGCTTATTCTATCTTTCCCAAAACAGGAAAGTTTTCTACTCATTCAACTTCCTCGTAATAACTTTTACGATTTACTTTTTCGCGCTTTTACAATCTTAGGCGATGGCGTATCTGCCATTTGTGTTGTACTACTTTTTGCTGTTTATCTATCGTATAGATACGCTATAATTTTACTCAGTTCCTACATTTCAGGTTCTTTGCTGGTTCAACTTACAAAGCAAATTCTCATTCCTCACAATCCGCGACCAGTAAAATGGTTTGAAATCAATCAAATAAACCTACAACTTCCTGCCGATTTAAGTCCCTATCTCTGGTACAGTTTCCCTTCCGGACATTCCGCCTCTGCAGCCAGTCTTGCCTTTTGTTTGGTGCTTATTTTCCATAAAAAATGGCAACAGGTGTTAATTGCTGTAGTTCTAATTTGTGTAGGCTATTCGCGCATTTACCGTTACATGCACTTTCCTGAAGATGTGCTGGCAGGTTTTTCATTCGGTTTTGCAGCAGCTATTGCTTCTTTTTATTTCTTTACCCAATTATTTGCTTCCAAAAATATCACTTGGGCAGATAAACGCATTCTAAAAAAATGAAATTAAGCACCCATCAATACCGAATTTTACTTTTCATAATTAGCGCGCTTTGCTTCATTCCTTTTTTAGGAAATGCGCCATTGTTCGATTGGGACGAAATTAACTTTGCAGAATCTGCCCGCGAAATGATTGTTACAGGCGATTATGCGCGTGTGCAAATCAATTTTCAACCATTCTGGGAAAAACCTCCGCTGTTTTTCTGGTTGCAAGTTGCAAGCATGAAGTTATTTGGAATCAGCGAATTTGCTGCACGTTTCCCAAATGCCCTTTTCGGAATAATCACAGCACTCACGCTCTTCGAAATGGGCCGAAAGTTAAAAAGTAACCAACTCGGCTTCATTTGGGCATGTTGCATGATTTTTAGTTTTTTACCTTTTATCTATTTCAAATCAGGAATCATTGACCCTGTTTTTAACTATTTCATCTTTGTAGGAACCTGGTTTTTATATTGCTGCACTAAAATTGAAAACAAATTAAAATCGAGAAATTACGCTTTTCTAACAGGTCTATTTCTAGGCCTTGCAGTACTCACGAAAGGTCCTGTTGCACTCTTACTCGCAGGTATCACATTTTTTGTTTACTGGGCCATTCAGAAGTTCAAACCTATCCTCAGTTTTCTAAATGGCTGTTACATTCTGTTGGCCATCTTACTCACAACTTTTATTTGGTACGGCCCCGAAACCATTAAAAACGGAACCTGGTTTCTCGAGCAATTTGTTACCTACCAAATTAGGCTTTTTACCACGCCCGATGCAGGTCATGGACAACCATTTTACTACCATTTTATTGTAATTCTCATAGGTTGTTTTCCTATTTCCGTCATTGCCTTAAAACAAGTCTTTTCAAAAACAAACAACCTGAATGTAAATGCCACTTTTTTACAATGGATATATATTCTATTTTCAGTGGTACTCATTATTTTCTCCATTACCACCACTAAAATTGTACACTATTCCTCGCTGTGCTATTTGCCATTAAGCGGTATTGCTGCGTTTGCCATTGATAAAGAAATCCAACAAAAGGTAAAATGGTCGCTGTTTGGTAAAATAAGCTACGCTTTTATTGGTGGACTTCTTGGCCTCATTTTATTGCTCATTCCATTGGTTGGAATGAATATCCAGCAGCTTGTTCCATTTATCAAAGACCCATTCGCCGTAGAGAATTTAAAAGCGGAAGTGAACTGGACTTATTTTGATTTAAGTTGCGGAATTATTTGGCTAATTTCACTTACACTTTGCGTCATTTACCTCCATAAAAAACAACTTAAAAAAGCTCTTGTCATTCAGTTTGCAGGAATGGCCTTCTCAACATTAACACTCTTAACTTCCTTTGTACCGCGCATTGCGGGCTATACGCAACAAGCTGCTGTAGATTTTTACATTTCAAAACAACATGAAAATGTATACATCGAAACCCTTCATTTTAAAAGTTTTGCGCAATACTTCTATAGTCAAAAAAAAGGCATTTCCAGCAACGAAATGTTGCATTCAAAAGACCCTCAAGGTTATTACAACATCGATACTTTGCGCAATTGGTATTTAAATGGTGAAATAGATAAGCCTGTTTATTTCGTATTAAAATCCATACACTTAAAAGAATACGCCAACAATAAAGAGCTAAAAGTATTGGGTCAAAAAAATGGCTTTGTTTTTCTTCTCCGAAACCCTAAACAATAACTACGAACCATTACCTTTGCCGCAATATTGATTTATGATTTACGTAACGCGAAAAGAGCATTTTAACGCAGCACATAAGCTGGCTAGGCCCGAGTGGTCTGATGAAAAAAACGAGGAAGTTTTTGGTAAATGTGCAAATGCTAATTGGCATGGACATAATTTCAACCTTTATGTTACTGTTAAAGGCGAACCAAATGAGCTTACTGGTTTTGTAATCGATTTAAAAGTGCTGAGCAAAATTATTCGCGAAAAAGTCACCGACCAGTTAGACCACAAAAATTTGAATGTCGATGTACCTTTCATGCAAGGAATCATGCCTTCAACAGAAAATCTTTGCATTGCTATTTGGAAACAAATCGTAGAACCAATTGCCGCCCATGGTTGTTACTTGCATGCAATTAAACTTTACGAAACCGAAAACAACTTTGCAGAATATTTCGGTCCAGAGCATTAAAAACATGGAAAACACTACAAACAGCAGCGGTAATTATAATAGAAAAGAACTTTTTAACGAGGAAATTACAGATTCTATCGCCAAAAAATATGCTATAATTTTAGAAGAATTAGGAGAAGATAACACAAGAGAAGGTTTACTGATGACGCCAAAACGGGTGGCTAAATCTTTACAGTTTCTCACCCAGGGCTATAACATGCATCCGGCAGATATTCTAAAATCTGCCATGTTTTCTGAAGACTATAAACAAATGGTACTCGTAAAAGACATTGAGTTGTATTCTATGTGCGAACACCACATGTTGCCTTTCTTCGGAAAAGTACATATTGCCTACATTCCAGATGGTAAAATTGTTGGTTTGAGCAAAATACCGCGCATTGTAGATGCTTTTTCTAGACGCTTGCAAGTGCAAGAACGATTAACCACCGAAATAAGAGATTGCATTCAAGAAACTTTGCAACCTATGGGCGTAGCTGTAGTAATAGAAGCGCAACACCTCTGCATGCAAATGCGAGGCGTTCAAAAACAAAACTCCGTTACAACTACCTCAGCTTTTACTGGCGAATTTTTGAAAGATAAAACCCGAGCCGAATTTATTAGTTTAATCTCTTCTCGTTTACATTAATCCGCCACAATACCCAGCCAACAGCTAATTGCCTCGAACCAGGTATAGGGCCGCTTCACGATTAATCATCGATCCACAAGGTTTAATAAATAAGAATAATAAATAATAATAATTTGATGATTTAATAATTTAGTAATACTTAACCAACAATTCAAAAATCTATATTGATAAGTTTGAAATCAAGTGGTAAAAGTGCTAAATTTAATTATTCAAAAGTACAATAAAGCACTACTCACAAAGAGTGATAAAGACATCCAATACGCACATTTTCAACAGCTTGTATAGCAATTTTTTGGGCGCCATTTCGCGCTATCCGCATTAGTCCCATTTTGCGAAAAGCAAAAATGGGAGCTAATTTGCTCCTATCGCGGGCGCTGGCATCAGTGTTTTGTGGACATTAATTGTGAATGATTTAAATTGAATCTTTGGTTAAAATCAAATGGCGTTATGGCAAATTTTGAAAATCTATAGTTTGAAATCATTTTACATGGGTTAAAACAATTTACCATGGGATAAAACCCTTTACCACGGGTTAAAACCCATGGCTATACAGCCCACCTATCATCACTGCCCTAATTATTCATTTTTAATTATTCATTATTCATTACACCTTATAAATCCCATTTTTCACCGCATACAATACCAAACCCACACTGGTCTTACTTTTCGTTTTTTCAAGCAACGAGCACCTATATTTTTTTACACTCGAAGGACTTAAAAACAGTTCTTCAGCTATCTCATCGTTTGTTTTTTGATTGCAAATAGCCACCAGCACTTCTGTTTCACGTTTTGAAAAATTTACCGCTGTAAGCTCTTTCAGCGATTTTTTGTTTGTCCACAAATGATAAAACATCGTTGAAACTTCTTGAGAAAAGAAATCTCTGCCTTCTGCAACTAATTGTATGCACTTAATCAATTCTTCGAACGGAGAAGTCTTTAGCACGATGCCATTTACTTCTTCTTCAATTAGTTTCGCAATTGCGAGTTCTTCTAAATGAAGTAACAACACAATTATTTTTTGATGCGCATCATTGGCTCTTATTTCTTTAATCAATTCTGCCGATTTGAAATCGTTGCATACTATCACTATATCATAATTTTCTTCGGTATGCTCATAAGTTCCTATTTCTGCAATCTCAGTAAACCAGTTTAAATCGTTTAACATCTTTCTAAGTCCTTTTCGAGAAAGATTGTCTTCATCAATTATTAAAACAGAAATCTGAGACATTTCTAAAATTCTTCCATTTCCTTTTATTGGCATATTGATACACTTTAAAAGTTAATAACAGAATTATACAAATCAGCTGCATAAATCTAAAAGCACCAAGACTTAAAGACGCATTTGTGAAATATTATTTACAGAAAATACAATTAAAGTCAGGTAATTCAATATTAATAAATTATTACCAAATCAAAAACTAATTATTATTTTCTTTAAAAGGATGCCTTTGCAACCATTTTTCCGGGGTATTCTTCTTTAAAATAAATGAAGCCAAATTATTTAACAAAGGATTGGTAAATTTTAGAAAAACATCCGCCTCCGAAGGAACAGCGCCCACTGTACTTTTAATTTCCATTGCCGTACGACCAAAATCTAAACAACTACAATTTGCTAAAATTGCTTCTTCAACAAGATCATACAACATATTCAAATACAATGAGTTTGTTTTATTAAACTCATAATTTAGTCCAATAAGGTGCGCTTCACATGTATTTTGACAAATCAAAATTGAATTAAAACCAATTAAAACATCATTTTTATAGTACCCAAATACCTTAAATTTTTCTTTTAGGCACTTTTTTAATGCAATAAAATAAGAATCCTGCACTTGAAAAAGTCTAAAACGCGCCCTGGTGTAAACATTTCTATACAAAAACCCTATCTCCTCTTTACATGCAACTAAATCTTCAATAGTTAGTTCTCTTCTTACAATTCCATCAAATTTCTTCCGTGCACTATGCGCCCTGATTCTATATTTTGATGAAAATGCTTCATAGTAATCCTCAGTGGTTTTCCACGCATTGGGAATCTCCATATTCATAATGGGTAAAGCGCTAATTTCTTTGAACTTATTTGTTACTAGCGTCTTCTTTGTTATAGAATGGAGCTTATCTAAATCTTTAACTATCAATATATCTGGGCTTAAATCTGAATGTTCAATTTTTTGAACCAATGCTTCCCAAAATAATGCGCGTTCGGTCTCATTCAATTCTTCCTTAAACCACATTCCATAAGGTCCGCTTACCTGTGTATTACCCAACACCAATAATTTAACCCCTTTTTTATTATTTAAAGAAGAAACAAAAGATTTTAACATTCCTTCCAGGCAAATAAGAATGGTTTTATCTGATGAAAATAACCTGCCAAATGAATGAATAGAGGCATAATCAATTCTAATTTCTTGCATGCTTCCGTAAGCTACTATTTCATCACCTCTATAAATTACAGGAAATAAAAGATTGCTTTTCCCTTCTAAACTTTCTTGAAAAGCTGTTAAATACTCCCTATTCAAATATATTGGAGCATCAACTTCAGGAATTACATCAATATCATTCCTAATTTCAATCCTAATTGCATTTGAAACAACCTTATTTCTTGTCTTGCAAGCTTGCATTTACTAAATATAATATTTCTTGTGGCGTACAAAAGTACACTATTGATTGAGTTGAATAAAAAAAGCGCTGGATGTTATAAACCCAGCGCTTCTCTGAATGTTCAAATAAAACTATTTACCAGCAACTACCCAGCGTTTTGTTTTACTTAAATTTTTTGTTTTTAAATTAACCATATAAATACCTTCACTCAAGTTCAGCTCGCTTTTATTCAATTGAATCTGATTTGAATTAGCTACTTTATTTGTAAAATAAACCTCACGACCACTTAAATCAGTAATGCTCATGCTCAACAAAGGTTCCATGGAATCAAACGTGAGCATCGAAGCATCTTTAGAAGGATTAGGATAAATACTGAAAGCAATTGCTTCATTATCACTTGTTCCTACTGTTTCGTCCCACAATGTATTCAATGTTGTATTTGTTACAATCGGCAAATTGAAGTCAAAATAAATATAAGCAGTATTGGTTATTTCTGTTCCTAATGGAATATCTAACTTTCTATCAATAAAATACTTCACATAACCATGACTCAATGGTTCATTTACGAAACTATCTGGTAACAATATGTTATTGAATGTAAATGTAACTTCTCCTGCACCTGTAATTGTATATGTTAATGGGTGACTTGCTCCATCAAATCTAAATGTTGTAACATCTAAATCCGAATCTAAAGTATCTCTAATCACAACCGTAAATGCTGTATCTGTTCCCGTATTTTGGAATCTTATTAAGTAATTTAAAGTTGTGTCTTGAGGTGTAATTTTCCCTTGTACACCAGTTCCTCTAGGAGTAACTGCTTTGTCATTCGGGTCATAAGAACCTGAAATTAAACGTGCATAATAATCAGAATTGTTAGCAGGTGTTGCATCATTCCCAACTAAAGTAGCAGTTGCAGTAGCACTTACAGAATCTCCTAAAACTGCATTCACAGGCATTTGGCTATACAAATAAAATAACCTGCTTGTTTGTGGTGGTATTGGTGATACATTCCAAGTTGCAGTTTGTGTTGCAGCATTGTATGAACTAACTGCAGGACTAGCTCCTGTGTAAGTTACCAAAGCATCATGCGTAAATGTTAGAACGGGTCCTACCGAAGTTGTACCGTTGTTTGTAACATATACATACCATGTCATTGGGAAACCTGGTCTTGCAGGTCCACTTCCTACATAAACACTTACATCATTGAATACTGAATCAGGTTCTAAGTAAAAATTGTTTCCATTATAAGCAGAACCTGGCGTTGATGCAGAAACTGCAATTTCAGCTGGACTAGAAGGACAGATTTGATTCCAGTTATTAGGTGTGTAAACTGTTAGATTGTAATTTCCAGCATCGGCTTGAATACTATAATTACCATTTGCATCAGAATATCCATAATGGTAACCCGGAGCAGCATTTACCAAAACATTTGGCAAACCAGCTTCACCACCATCTTGCACGCAATTACCATTTAAGTCATTAAATATTTTCCCGTTTATTAACACATCACAAGCAACAGGCTCATCCAAGAAATAATAATCAGCACCAGTACATCCATTTGCATCTTGTACTTGAACATAATAATATCCTATTGGTAAATTCTGAATATTGGCAGTTGTTGTAGCATTGCTCCAAACGTATGTATATGGCGCTGTGCCTCCTGTAACTTGTGCTTGTAGTTCACCATTTGCAATTCCGCAACTTGGTGCAGTTTCAGTAATATTCACCTCTAGTGGACTCGTATTTTGAACGTATTTGTAAGCCGTTAAAGAACAACCAGCGTTATCTGTAATTATCACATTATAGCTACCAGCTGAAAGTCCAGTTACATCTTGCGTTGTAGCACCATTACTCCAAACATACGTATAAGGAGAAACCCCTCCAGTAACTGTTAAATTAACACCACCGTTTGAATTGGAACAAACTGCATTTGTAATTAGGCTTGTTGCTTGTAAATAGTTAGGACCAGCAGGAACATTTACCCATTGCTGGCGCGTACAACCAACAGCATCAGTAATGGTACAAGTGTAATAAGATGGACTCAAACCTGTAGCTGTTGCTCCAAATTGAGCAGGAATTGTATTCCAAACATAAGAATAAGGAGCGGTTCCATTTACAGCAATTACTGTGGCAGTTCCATCAAAACAATTTGATGCAGTGGCAGTTGATGTTGCAGTAATTGGAGAATTTGAATTTACATAAAAACCTTCTTGATTTGAAGTTCCTGCAGTTCCAATACCATCAACAAAACATCCGTTTCCATCTGTAACAGTAACAGAATAAACTCCTGCTACTATATTGGAAATAGAATCTTTGCCAACCGTTAAATTCAGGTGATTTTCTCCATTAGTCCATTCAAAACTATATGGCCCTGTTGCATCAGCTGAAGTGTCAACTACTGTTACAACTACTTTCCCATCAGCATTAGCGCAAGTTGCAGAAGTAATTTGTGGTGTCAAGTTGAAAGGGCCTTGAATCCAAACTGTAAAGTAACCCTGAATTGGAGTTGGTTGTGTTGAGTCGTAAATTCTTAAAAAATAATAGCCTGGAGCCAAACCAGATGCAGAAAGCCCTGTAGCAACAGTGTCCATATTATTGCCACCAACTGGGGAATTACCTCCGTATTGAATCCAATAAACATCATAAGGAGCAACACCTCCTGAAACAGAAACGGTTGCAGAACCATCATTCTGACAAGAAGGTGTTTGAGACACCAGTGTTGTTAAAAGATTTGTTTGTGATTTAGATGATAATGAACAAAGAATGCTAAGAAAGAGAATTGGAATATATTTTCTAATTCTTTGATTTTGTAAAAGTTGAATCATGTTAAAGTAGGTTATGGTTGGTTTAAGTGGTGCAAATTACAATTAAACAATTAGTTACTTGCACTAATGTAAGTTTCATTTAACTTTTAAAATAAAATAAGCAGTTTAGAAAACAAAAAAGCCCCGAGTTACCGGGGCTTGGGTGGACAATGGGGATCGAACCCACGACCTCTAGAACCACAATCTAGCGCTCTAACCGACTGAGCTATGACCACCGTTTTTTGAGACCGCAAATATATTAAATCTTACAATTCATATTCATTGCGATATTTTTTTGTTAAATTATTTTTGATTTTATTGCCTTTTAGAATTGAATATCTGCAATAAAATACTTATTATCATAAAGTTACATAATTAATTAATTTTGCATTTATATGCTTAGTTTTGTGAATAAAGCAATAAATAAGTCTAATATCTATTCATTACTTTATATTATCTTTACGCCTTCGAAATGATATCAGACGTACTTTTAACCTTATTACTAGTTTTATTAAATGGCTTTTTTGTTGCTGCAGAATTTGCACTAGTTAAGGTAAGACACTCACAAATAGACTTGAAGGCTTCTCAAGGAAGCAATGTTGCAAGAATTTCTAAACAAATTGTAGAAAATCTGGATGGATACCTGAGCGCTTGTCAATTAGGAATTACACTGGCAAGTTTAGCACTCGGTTGGATTGGCGAAAGAGTCGTTGCCAATATAGTAATTGCTCTTTTTGATTTTTTCCATAGTTCAATTGACACTTTAACAGTTCACCAAATCTCAATTCCCATTGCGTTTACCCTTATTACGGTACTTCATATTGTTTTTGGCGAACAGGTACCCAAAACAGCCGCAATAAGGAAACCTCTACCTGTTACATTACTGATTGCCATACCTTTAAGGGTATTTTACATTGTTTTAAGGCCGTTTATTTGGACCTTAAATGGTTTATCAAACTTAACATTAAAATTATTTGGTTTAAAGTCGGGCGAACATTCTGAAATACATACAGAAGAAGAATTACGAATGATTTTGACTGAATCAGAAGAAGGAGGAGCAATTAAGCCATCTGAACACGAGCTGATTCAAAATGTTTTTGAGTTCGACGACAGGGTTGTGAAACATATATATGTGCCAAGAACTCGTGTAGTGGCTTTGGATATTGACGAAGAAGTAGAAATAATAATTGATAAAGTTATAGAAGAAGGTTACTCCAGACTCCCTGTTTATAAAGACTCAATCGATAATATAATTGGTATAATTCACGCAAAAGATTTAATAAGATCAATTAGAACCAAAAAAATTACCGATATAAATCCATTGTTAAGACCTGCTTATTATGTTCCTCTGAGCAAACAAGTAAACGATTTGTTAAGAGAATTGCAGAGACAACATATTCAAATGGCCATTGTGACTAATGAGTTTGGAGGTACCGAAGGAATTGTAACAATGGAAGATATCATTGAAGAATTGGTAGGTGAAATTCAAGATGAATACGATGAAGAAAAACCTTCAGTTGAAAAGAAATCCGAAACAGAGTACATTGTAAATGCAACAGCATCCATTGGCGACGTAAATGACCTTCTGCCAATTGCTTTAGAAGAAAGTCCCGACTACGAGACAATTTCAGGACTTGTAAATAAAATATTTGGAGGTATTCCTGCAGTAAATGAAAAAGCAAGTTTTGGAGGATACGATATTACCATTATAAAGCGTCAAAAACACAGTGTTGAACAAGTCAAGCTAGTTATACCTGATAATGAACTAATGAACTCTAATTGATAATTTTAGAAACCATAAAGGAATTCACCTCGTAAGCCAAGTATAAATGTTCCGTTTGGAGTCTATTATACAAAAACAAACATTCAAATTAAGTAATCTAAATTATCTAAGAAATACTTAGACTTTTTTAGAATTTCGCTTTTCTGATGTTTTTTGAATAATAACATGTAAATTCATCGCCTGTGAACATTGTCCCTAAATATAATATTCTGATGCTATCTGCTTGGTATCCAACAGATAAGAATCCATTTCTAGGCATTTTTGTTAAACGACACGCCGAGGCAATTGCCTTAAAACACAATGTTTACCTCTTGCACGTTACTGTTGATAACGAAATGAAAGAGAAAGAATTTAGAATTCAAAAAAAACAATCAGGACAGCTTACAGAAATCATTATTTATTACGGAAAATCAAAACGTAAATCAAATCTATTTAATCAAATTAAAAATTACAACATTCTCAATAAACACTACACTTTCGGATTAAATAAATACCTTGAATCTGATGTAAAATTTGATTTAGTTCATCTAAATATTGCTTGGCCATTAGGCTTAATTGCTAAATCAATTTCTGATCAACTTAAAATTCCTGCCATACTTTCAGAACATTGGACTGGTTATTTGCCAGAAGACGGAAGATATAAGGGCGCTTTTTTAAAATATGTAACTAAGAAAATTGTTAAAAGGGCTAAAGCCATTACAACTGTTTCTAATCATTTAGCGAATCAAATGATTTCCCATGGCCTAAAAGGAAATTACATCACAATTTCTAATGTGGTAGATACTGAATTATTCAGTTATAAAAAGAATGATGGAAATAAAGTAACATTGATACATGTGAGTTCATTAGATGATGCACAAAAAAATGTTACAGGTCTATTGAAAGCTTTTCAAAAAATCAAGAAAAAGCACAATGAATTAGAATTAATAATTGTAGGCGCTGGTCATAATGAACAAGTAATTAAAAGACTTTCAAACGAATTAGGTTTAACTACCAGAGGAGTGACTTTTGTAGGGCAAAAAACAGAAAATGAATTAGCTGACTATTTTCAGCAATCAGACGCTTTAATTTTGAATAGCTTATATGAAAATCAACCTGTAGTTATGCTGGAAGCACTTTGCTGCGGAATTCCTGTAATTTCATCTGAAGTCGGCGGAATTAGTGAAAATATAAACCCCGAAAATGGAATACTTTTTAAACCCAATGACGAAAATGAGCTTGTACAAGCAATAGAAAATTACATTATTAAAAAAGACAGCTATAATTCTTTGCAAATACAAAAGTGGGCGATGGAGCGTTATAGCAAAAATATAATTGCAGATGAATTCGATAAACTCTTTCAGTCTGTAGTAAAGAAATGATTCAACTTATAACAAAAACTTTTTTTAGTAGAATTCTTTCTGCAGTATTTAATTTCCTAACAATAATCTTACTTTCAAAAGGTCTCGGACCCGAAGGAAAAGGCATTAGTTCACAAATCATAGCTGTTATTGCTGTTATTCAAATTATCTGCGATTTAATGGGTGGAGCAGCGCTCGTTTTTCTTGGGGCAAGAAAATCAATCTTATCATTACTTATTCCCTCTTATACATTTTCCTTAATAATACTAATAACAGCCTATGTTTGGTTTCAATTTTTCCCAATATCGAATTTTAATTTCCCAATATTTCATATTATTATTCTAAGTTTTGTTTCAACTACTTTAAACCAACATTACCATTTATTAAATAGCAGAGAAAAATTTCAAATCGTAAACCTACTCAGCGTTGCTCAAGCTGCATTAATCGTACTGTTTATCTACATTCTACCTTTAAAAACAGTAGGCATTTCTGTCTATTTATCAGCACTTTATATTGGCTGGTGTGTTCCTTGGCTAATAAGTTTATACATTTTGTATTTACTTTCAAAAAATGACAAACCTTTCGAAAAAGAAACCTGGAAACAAATATTTAAATTCGGAAAACTCAATCAGTTAGGACATATTATTCAATTCTCTACCCAAAGATTTGCATACATTTTCTTACCTGTTTACACTTTAGGTATTTATTCAAATGCAGTAACCATATCAGAATCAATTTGGATGTTTGCCGCTAGCATTGCAACCATTCAATATGGTAAAATAGCAAACATGAATGAGAAAGATGAAGCTGTAAAATTCTCCCTTTCTTTATTGAAATTAACACTCGTTATTACTACAATTATTGTTGTGTTTGTTGCCCTTTTACCTGATGAATTATATGTTTGGTTGTTTGGCCCCGAATTCAAAGGAGTCAAAGAAGCATTGTTACCTTTATTACCCGGCATAGTTGCAATTGGTGGTTACTTAATTATTGGTCACTTCTATTCAGGGATAGGGCAATTTTATAAAAACAATTATGCCATGCTTGCCGGTCTAATTTTCACTTGTAGTTCTTGGTTAATAATTAAGTATATGCTCAAATCTGAAATCAATTATACTACAGCAGCATATATCACATGTTTATCTAATGTTTGTACATTTATTTTTGTTATTTTGTTATTTAAAACCGAATTTAAAATTAGTTGGAAAATGCTGCTGCCTGGCAAACAAGAATATAACTTAACAATGTCCTATTTAAAAATATTCAATGGGAAAAATAAATAAACTATTAAAAGGAATAAAAATGCTGGTTCAACAACCTGCATTAATCAATGAAATTATTGATAACGAAGACTTTCATGAAAAAGAAGTCATTAAAAATTATGGATTAAATAGTGGATTAAAAGAAATTAGTTTTTTTGATTTATTGAATGATAATAAAGTATCCATTAATAATTTTGCATTCCTGGATGGAGGAAGTTTACCTACAGACTTGTCATTAATTCAACTGATTGCAAAAAAAATAAATGCAAAAAATTATTTTGAAATTGGAACATGGAGAGGAGAAAGTGTAACAGCTGCAAGACAAGTAGTTGATAACTGTATCACATTCAACTTATCTAAAAAGCAAATGCAAGAAAGAAACTGGAATGAAAAATATATTGATTTGCATGGCTACTTTTCAAAGAAAGACAGTTCTATTATTCATTTAGAAGGTGACTCCCGAAATTTTGATTTTAATGATTTTTATAACAAACAAGACCTTGTGTTTATAGATGGTGACCATCATTTCGATAGCGTAGTAAATGATACCAAAATAGCATTTAAGCTTATTAAGAAAGAAACAGGCGCTATTATTTGGCACGATTACGCACACACGCCCGAAGATGTTCGTTGGAATGTATTAAACGCAATACTGGAAGGAACTCCAAACGATTACAAAAACAAGTTGGTAGCAGTTTCAAATACGATGTGTTGTGCTTTTTTGCCATTTGATTTACCTAAGCAAGAAAGAGAATTCCCTAAAACTCCAAATCAGTTTTTTACTGTTGAAATTTTATCTAATAAACATCCCTAATGTGCGGAATAGCTGGACTATTTGGGAAAAATAAAATTGAAGTTGATGATCTTAAAAAGATGATCAATAAGTTAAAGCACCGCGGACCTGACGGTGATGGGCTTGTTTTATTTTCAGAAAAAAATTCTTTCCCGGTTGTAGGCGCAGAAACTGCTCATAATATTATAAATACAAATTTTAATTATACCCCAAATTCAGAAAGAATATTTGATAGCAATATTGCTGACGGAGGTTTTGCTCACCGAAGACTCTCAATAATAGATCTGGAAGCCTCGGGACACCAGCCAATGTGCTCCATTGATAAAAGATATTGGATTACTTTTAATGGAGAATTATACAATTATACCGAAATTAAAAATAAACTCATTGATTTAGGATATCCATTTGTTTCTAATTCAGATACAGAAGTTGTCCTTTATTCATTTGTACATTTTAAAGAAAAATGTCTTGATTTGTTTAATGGAATGTGGGCTTTTTCCATTTACGATACCCAAGAAAAAATAATATTTTCGGCAAGAGACAGATTTGGTGTCAAGCCCTTTTATTACTCATTAAACAGAGATTTTTTTGCATTTGCTTCCGAACAAAAGGCATTAAATGCAACTGACAAATTTGAAACTAGAATAAATGAAAATGCCGTTTTTGACTTTTTTGTATTTAATAAAATTGAAAATGAAGAAACCGGATTTTTTGAAAACATCCACGAGCTGTTTCCTGGCCATTATTTAACATTCAACATAAATTCTTGGGAAATAAAAACCAGAAAATGGTATGAATTGAAATTTTCTCAACTAAGAGAAAAATTTGATTTGAAGAAATATGAGCAAGCTGTATCCGAAGTAAATAGCCTTTTTGAAGATGCCATAAGAATTAGACTTAGGTCTGACGTTCCTGTTGGCGCTTGCTTGAGCGGAGGAATAGACAGTTCTGCAATTGTTGGAATGATGCGAAAAATTCTTCCCCAGGAGAATATAAATGTCTACACGGCTTCATTTCCAAATGAATCAATTGATGAAACTAGATTTGCTGAAATTGTTGCAAAACATAACAATGTAAATCAGTTTTTTATATATCCAAAAGCTGAAAATTTAATTAAAGAATTAGTTGATTTAACAGTATGTCAAGACATTCCTATTTGGTCTACAAGCACTTATGCCCAATATAGTGTTCTAAAAAAAGTAAAAGAAACTGGAATAAAAGTAGTACTAGACGGACAAGGAGGAGATGAAATATTTGGAGGTTATGCTCAGCACAACTCATTTTTCTGGAAAGGACTTAATTGGAGTGATTTTGCTGCGGCCATAAAGAAAAATGGAGGAAAATCAGCACTAACGTTTCATTTAAAACAACAATTAATTTATAACCACCAAAATAAATTGCCAGGTTCTGTAAAATCAATGGTTTATAAAAACTACTTCAAAGATTTATTGTTTTTAAATAACGATTTTTTCGAAAATAACATTTCCAGATTCAATCATTCAAATAAAATTTCATCTAATTTAAATCAAAAATTAGCCGATGAAATGCAGAATACTTCGCTAAAATCATATTTAAAATGCGAAGATAGATGCGCCATGTGGCATGGAATAGAAGCAAGAACTCCTTTTGCTGATGACCATAAATTAATTGAAGCTGTTTTTAATTTACCTGAAGTTTACAAAATAGGTTTTGGCAATAACAAACAATTACTTAGAGATGCGACCAAAAATATACTTCCTCCTGAAATCTTTAATAGGAAAGATAAATTAGGATACGCTACGCCAAACAATAAATGGTTAAATGAAATTTCAAGTAGTTTCTTCGATAACTTTAATGAAGATATTAGTCCATACTTGAATGTTCAACTTCTAAAAAAGAATTATAAAAACTTCTTCTCACCGAAGAGCAACCATGATAACGGAAGAATTTTCAAGTATTTGAGTTTTGCCATTTGGATAAATGAGGTGAAGAAAAATAATATTAATTGAAGATATCATAAAAATTATCAAATTCATAATTTGAAATCCTTTTTTGATTAAGTTTGCGTTTTTACACGCCTAAAATTTATATACTACTCATGAAAAAAACTTTACTCACTGTGCTTTCTGCTGCATTGGTGCTTGTAGCATCGGATTCAGCTTTAGGGCAAGCAAACAAATTAACGCAGGCTAGCAAGACCATCCAATTTAAGAAAGAACTGCGCCCAAGATTCAATCACAATATTGCAACTGAATACCCAATTTTCCCTTTTGCAGAAGTTAATCCTTTAGTTACTGCAACTAATAATAGAGAAATCCCAACTGAAGTTATCATTGGTGCTACTTATTACGATTTACAAACTAATAACTCAATTCCTACCAGAATTTTAAATAATACTGATGGAACTATTTCAACTACTTGGACTACTAGTAATGAAAGTAATACTTCATGGTCAAATAGAGGAATGGGCTATCACCAAAGAATTGATGGAGTTTGGACAAAGTTACCAGGCTACACTGATGCAGGAAATGTTGAGCGCATTGAGCCAGTTAGAACTGGTTTTGGTTCAATTGGAAGAGTAAATGGAGTTGGAGACATTATTATTGCTCACCAAACTGAAATTGATGCATTAGAAATTTCAAGAAATACTACTTTAGCTGGAGAAAATTGGATTTTCCAAGAAGAAACTGCTCAACCATTATTATGGCCTCGTTTAGCTGTAGGTGGCCAAGATGGTAAAACAGTACACTCTATTGCTGTTACAGTGCCAACAGGCGGAGCTTTTACTGGTTCTCCATACCAAGGTATGAATGGCGCATTAATTTATAACCGCTCTACAAATGGCGGACAGACTTTCGATCAGGTTATGAGATTGCTTCCTGGAGTTGATTCTACTATTTTCGATGGTTTTGGTGGAGACTCCTATGCTATTGACGCGAAAGAAAACACGGTTGTTATTGTAGCTGGAAATACTAATTCAAGAGTTTCTATGTGGAAATCTATTGACAATGGTCAAAATTGGACAAATAGAATTGTTAACCCTTTCCCTGACGAGTACACACCTTGGGATGAGCAAATTACAGACCTAGATGGAGATGGAGATGTTGATTCTGTAGGAGTTACTTTCTCTTACGATACTACCATCATCATTAACTATGATACTACACTTGTAATTGACACTACTCAAATTTTTCCTCCAGCTCCAGACACAGTGGTTACAATTTCTTCAATCGATACAATTGTAACTTCAACTCCTTTAACATGGGAACTTGAAAGAGTTCAATCTAATGATGGTACTTTTTCAGTTTTAATTGATAACAATGATGTTGCACATGTATGGTTCGGTAATATGTTTATGTCTAATGATGATGTTGCAGAAGGTTATAATTATTACCCAGGAACAAATGGTATTATGTATTGGAATGAAAATTTTGGACCAGACGAATTACCAGTAAATATTGCAGGTGCGATGGATGATAATGGTTCAGGGGAATTAGAAGTAAATATTAGCTATACAAGTGTAACGCCAAATGTTACTCCTTACGGTTGTGGTTTGTCTAGCTTCGTATCTAGTGGTATTGATGCTGATGGTACAATTTACTTGTGTTATGTTGCTTCGAAAGAAGGTGATGCTTATGTTTATGCATCTAGTTCAGCAAACCCTAGCTTAAGACATATCTATGTAACAAAATCTACTGATGGTGGTACTACTTGGGCAGAACCAGTTGATGTTGTTGGTAGAGAAGATTTATTTTTCGATCAATTTGCTGAATATTCTTTCCCTTCAATTGCAAGACGTGTTGATGATAACATTCACATGGTTTACCAACGTGACTTTATACCAGGAAGCGCTGTTACTATTGCAAATGCTAACGTTCATGAGTATGGTTCAAATGATATCGTTTATTACGGTTTGAGCAAAGGTTTAACAGATGTTGGCATTAACAAAGTTGAAAAAAATACATTAGCGCTTAACTTGGTTCCTAATCCAGCAAATGAAACAGTTTCTTTGACTTTCGAAGTTGCTTCTGCAGGAAATGTAAATGTTTCAGTTACAAATATCTTAGGACAAAATGTTTTAAATGTAGCTAACACAAATACATTACCAGGAAAACAAAGTATCTCAATAAATACTGCTGATTTAACTAATGGTATCTATATCGTTAACGTGATAAACGGAAATCAGAAATCAAGCAAAAAATTAGTTGTAAAACACTAATCATAATTTACAAAACAAAAAAGGGGGCATATAGAAATATAAGCCCCCTTTTTTTATTTATACACTAAAATAAATTAGAAATTGATTTTACACCAGGTGTTCTGATTACAAGCATGGGCTCTCCATAACGAAAACCTGCCTGCATGCCAAATTCTGATGCCCTTGCTATCAAGTTTTCTTTGAAATGCTGAGAAGATATTACTGTTTCAGGTTCATTTGATGCTGGGTCATAAAACTGAGAACGATGTGCAAGTACACATTCCAATTTTTGTTCTAATACATCAGATATATCGTAAATAAAATGAGGCTGGTGATGATAAAACTGAACATATTGGTAAACACCTCTTGGCCTCCATGCTTTCAGTTCACCATTATTTGATTTAATTTTCTCAAGTCCTGCTAAAAAACATGATTCAACAACTAACTGTGCAGCTCTACCATGGTCAGGATGCCGGTCTGATGGAGCATTTGTAATTACAATATCGGGCTGATATCGTCTAATCATTTCAATAATTGCCATCTTATTCTCATTCGAGATCTCAAACATGCCATCAGGAAACATTAAATTATGTCTTACTGATGCACCAATGATTTCTGCAGCATTTTTTGCTTCAATATCTCTAATTTCTGGAGTTCCTCTTGTACCCATTTCTCCTCTTGTTAAATCAACAAGCCCCACTTTCTTACCTTGTAATACTTCTGATATAAGCATTCCTCCAACAGAGATTTCAATATCGTCGGGATGAGCCCCAAAAGCTAAAATGTCTAATTTCATAGTGCAAAGAAAATGAAATATTTTAACTCAAAACGCTCATGCAATTTTCCATAACTTGCGCCTTGAATGAAAAAGCATAATTTGTTTACCGAAATAGTACATCTTCTTAAGAGAGATATAGCGCTGGAATGGAAACAGAAATACGCTATTAACGGATTGATGCTCTATGTGATATCTACAATATTCGTATGCTACCTCTCATTCAAACAGGTTATAAATGTTCCTACTTGGAATGCATTATTCTGGATAATCATTTTGTTTACTTCTGTTAATGCAACCTCAAAAAGTTTTACCACCGAAAGCAAAGGCAAATTATTGTATTACTATAGCTTGACATCAGCACATGCTGTTATCATTTCCAGAATTATTTATAACTCAATTCTTATGTTGTTGATTTCCCTGTTAGGCTACCTATTTTATAGTTTGCTTATAGGAAATCCTGTTCAGGACCATCTGTATTTTGTACTGGGAATTGTACTGGGAAGTATTGGTTTATCTAGCACATTAACCTTAGTTGCGGGCATTGCCTCAAAAACAAATCAAAATGCAACTTTAATGGCCATACTTAGCTTCCCGGTTATTTTGCCCATGCTTTTGATTCTAATTAGATTTTCTAAAAATGCAGCTGATGGGCTTGCTCATAGTGTTCAACAACCATATATACTCGCTTTGTTGAGTTTAAACATGGTAGTGTTTGTTTTATCGTTATTGCTTTTTCCATTTCTTTGGAAAGAATAAAACTATTTGTAAGTTTAAACTAACATTTAAGCTAACCAAAATTTAGCTTTTGAGTTAATTAGTTGTGAAGATTGAACTTAACGCTTCTACAAACTAAAACAATTTAAATTGAGCACAATGACAAATAAATACATTTTGTTTTCTGCATTTTTACTTATTTTCACTACTATCTCAAAAGCACAGAGATACCTTATCCCTAAACATGTTCAGGTCTCTGACTATGTCCAAAATCAATTAATATTTAAAATTAAAGAAGACCAGAGAATTGCTTTTGAAAACTCAACAGTAATTCATCCGTTAATTGCTGCTATAATTCAAGAAAGCGGAGGAGGAAACTTAGCTAAGAACTTTCCTGCTTCTAAAGCTCCACGTAAGAAAACAAACGAATACGGTGAGGCATTGGCAGATTTAAGTCTCATTTATCAATTAAAAACAAACAATAATATTGATATGAGAAGAATTGAGGAAAGATTATTTAAATCTGGAATCATAGAATGGGCGCAGCCGAGATACATAAACAAACCAATGTTTACTCCAAACGACCCACAAATTTCTCAGCAATACCATCATGCTTTAATTAAAACTTTTGAAGCCTGGGACATTGAACAAGGCGACACTAACGTATTTATTGGAATAACAGATGCAGGAATCCAATTCACACATGAAGATTTAGCAAATGTAAAATACAATTATGCCGACCCAATAAACGGAATAGACGACGATAACAATGGCTATATTGATGATTTTAGAGGATGGAATTCAGTTGTAAACTCTAACGACCCAACAGCTACACTTTCTCCACACGGTATGTTTACTACAGGAATGTGCTCTGCAACAACAAACAATGCTTTAGGAATTGCCGGTAATGCATACAATTGTAAATTCATTCCGATTAGAATTGATGATGCAAATGGATTTAATTACGGATATGAAGGAATTACTTATGCGGCCGATAGAGGAGCACAAATAATTAATGCAAGTTGGGGTAATACTTTTTACACACCAATGGGTGAAGATGTAATTAGATATGCAACTATAAACCTAGGTGCTTTAGTTATTGCAGCAGCTGGTAATAGTGGTTTAAATGAATCATATTATCCGGCATCCTACCCTTTTGTATTTAATGTTGGGGCAACTGGCGCAACAGATGTAAAGTGGTCAGGTTCAACTTTTGGTCCTGACTTAGATATTGTAGCTCCCGGTGAATTGGTTCGCTCTTGCTGGCCTTTTAATGGATATCAGGAGAGTTCAGGAACTTCATTTTCATCTCCTTTAGTTGCAGGTGCAGCAGCATTAGTAAAAAGTCATTTCCCGCAGTACAATGCACTTCAAGTTGCCGAACGATTAAGAGTAACAGCTGACACAAGCATTTACCAATTGGCTGGAAATTCAGGATTTTACCATTATCTGGGTGCTGGCAGATTAAACATGCAAAGAGCGCTCAATGCACCTCAAACACCATCTGTCCACTTTGAAGAAGTATCTATTGAAGATAACGATGGAAACAATTTTGCAGAACCTGGAGATACTGTAAGTCTTCTTGGAAATTTCTTTAATTACTTGGCTCCAACAACTTCTGTAAACGCAATAATTACTTGTAATTCTCCATTTATTTCAATCACAAGTAACAACTTCAACGGAGGAAACATCAATACTTTATCTCAGGTTTCGAATACAAGCAATCCTTTTGTTTTTGAAATTTTGCCAGGCGCACCTGTAAATCTTACGCTCGTTTTTAAAATTACTTACACTGATGTTGCTTATTCGGCATTCGAATACATCACCTTAAAAGTAAACAAAGATTATATGGATTTAGCAATAAACAATATTGCTACCACAATAACTTCACATGGAAATATAGGCTACAACGCTGATTATGCTACAGATGGAATAGGAATCTCCTATAAAAATTCAAATACGCTGATGTATTCCATGAGCTTTATGATAGGCAGCAGTAGTTCTAAAACAGCTGACAATGCTTACGCTTCAGTTATTCCGGGTTATGATAACGATTTTGTTAGGGTAAGTAGTGTAAAAAATATCAATCCTGTAAACAGTAATTACGTTGAAATAAAATCTAAATATTATACAGATAGCGCTTCAGTGAATAGGCTGGAAATTACGGAGAAAGCTTGGGCATCTGCAGCTCCTCCGGATAGTAATTTTATTCTTTTTAATTATACTGTTAAAAATACTGGAAATGCTGTTACTGAAAATTTATCTGCAGGATTATTCACAGATTGGGATATTGAAAATGCTGGCACGAATCAGTCTGTTTATAATGATGCCGAAAAACTAAGCTATGCTTTTAATACCCAGAATAATGGTTTATACGCAGGTGTTAAATTAATTTCTGGCACAGTTGCAGGTCATTATTGTTTTAACAGTGATGGGATTTCTGGAAGCTCGAATTTATATGATGGATTTTCTCCAGTTGAAAAATTCAATGCTTTATCAGGTACTGTAACACGCGATGTTTCTCAAATTGGAGATATTTCAAATTTAATTTCTGCCAGTTTAAGCACAATTCAACCGGGTGATTCTGCAACTTTTACTGTTGCATTACTTGCAGGGGAGAATTTAGACGCTTTAATTGCTGCTGGAGATAGAGCTGCCGCAGTTTCTAACTTTTCTAATGCTCAGATCTATGTTGAAAGTGTAAACGAATCTTGCAACGGTAATGATGGACTTATTTCTATACAATCTGGCAATCCACAAATTACTCATGTTGAGTTATTGAATAGTTCAAACATTGTTATTGAAAGTGGAACCGATATTAGCAATTTGAGTTTCGAAAATTTAATTCAAGGTGATTATCTTTTGAATTTTATCTTTGAAGACAGCACCAATTACGGAATTCCAGTAACAATAGAAAGTTCACCAGCTGTTTCGGTATCTATTAGCGCTTCTTCAGAGTTTGTTTTGATAACTAATGCTTCAGTTGATTTCACTTCAACTTCTACAAATGCTGAAAGTTATATGTGGGATTTTGGTGATGGAAATAGTTCTACAGAACAAAACCCAACGCATACTTTTACAGAAGAAGGCACTTTTGATGTTTCTTGTATTGCATTCAATGCCAGTTGTTCAGATACTTCATATTTAACAATATTAGTAGATGGCACAGTTGGATTTAATATCAATCAAGAACAAACAATTAATTTGTTTCCCAATCCAACATCTGATTTCTTAAGCGTTGAGGGTTTAATTAAAGGAGAAATGAAAATTTACAATTCAATGGGGCAATTAGTATTTCAAAAAGAAATCAATGAAGGGACTCCTCTTTCACTGAATCAATTAAGTAAAGGTTTTTACATTGTTGAGATCAATTACGATCTAAAGAAAATAAACAAACGTTTACTGATAAAGTAAAAACAAAATAAAAAAAGGGCTGCTATTATTAAATAGCAGCCCTTTTTTTATGACTTAAATCGAGAACTAATAAATTTTATTTATTCAGATTTTAAGATTAAATCAGAAATCTAACCCATCGGTATATCAATTCTAAAAATACTTCCTCTGCCAAGGGATGAATCTAAATCAATTGTTCCTCTGAGTTTTTGTACAGTATCTTTTACATTAGAAAGTCCAAGACCATTGCTTTCCGAATGATTGCCTATGGTAAAATATGGGTCAAAAATTCTTTGTTGATTCTCAATTGCAATTCCTATCCCGTTATCTTCAACAATTATTTCTAATAACAATGGATGTTTAACAGCTCTAATTTTTATAAACTTAACTTTCTTAGCATCATCATGATATCGAATTGCATTAGAAATCAAATTGCTTAAAATAATCCGAATTTTTATAGGATCTATATCAACTTGAATTGGACTCAAAATCTCGTTACTAACTTCAATTGAAGAGGTTATATCAGCAAATTTCAATTCTTCTATTACTTCGTCTACAAGTTTATTTAAATTGTAAGGTTCTACTTTAACAACAGACCTGTTTTTAAGTGAAGAAATAATGTCGTTTGTAAAAGTTTCCAACTTTTTAAGACTCTTTTCCATCATATTCAGGTAAGTATGAAACTCTTCTGGATTCTTTTCATCTTTTGCAAGCGTAATTAATCCATGAACAGAATTCATTGGAGCTCTTAAATCATGACTTAATATTTTTATCAATCTATCAAGTTCTTTATTGGTATTTTCAATTTCTAAATACTGACCTTGGAACTTTTCATCGGCCAATTTTCTGGCTGAAACATCAATCATACTGATACAAACACCTAAAACATTTCCTGTATCATCGGAAACAGGAGAAAGACTCACACCAAACCAAAAAACAGAAGAACTAGAAAATCTTAAACACATTTCCCATTGCACAGTTTCATTGATAAGTGCTTGTTGAAACTTTTCTAAAAATTGATCTTTAACTTCTTCAGTCAAATAGTCTAGAAAGCTTCTATTTTCTTGCAATTCAAGCCCCATCAATTGGATACATTGTTTATTGGCAAAAACATTAAACGCCTTCACTCTATATTGCGAATCCAAAAGAACAATACTTTGAACTACATTATTAAAAATAGAGTTCAACATAGCAACAGATTCTTTCTGTTGTTCAGCAAATTTCACACTTTGAGAAACATCCTTTACAACCCTAATAAAACCTATCGCTTCTCCATTTTCATTGCTCAAAAGTGAAGTTGTATTTTCAGACCAAATAATTCTGTCTTCTCTTGTAATCAGTCTAGATCTCCAATTAAATAAATTGCCACTAACAATTTCTTTTAATTCTCTGCCAAGTTTTGGCTTATCAATTTCTGGATAAAGAATATCAAAATGTTTCCCAAGCATCTCGCTGCTTTTATATCCAAATGTTTGCTCTGCACCCTCATTCCAATAAGTAATTTTACCATTCGAATCTGTTACAAAAATGGTATCTTTTACATTCTTAAGAATATTTGCTTGGAAAATGACTTCCTTTTGCGCTTTTCTTTTCTCTGTAAGGTCTTCTGCCAATATTAAAAAACAATCAACCTCATCAACTACAATTTCTTTAACTCGGCATTCAACAAAAACTATTTTTCCGTTTTTTTTGATGTGTTGAAATTCGTGTGGCTCAAAAAAATCATTTTTCGCAATTAATTCTTTCAAGTACGCATGTTCTTCTTTTGGATGTAAATCGAAAATTGTCATCCCTAAAAAGTCTTCCAAAGTATAGCCAAAATGTTGCACACTGGAATTATTGGCTTTTATAATTTTATAAGAGTCTTTTTCTCTTATATACATTGGAATTGGATTATTTTCAAAGAGCAGCTTATATGTTTCCTGACTTTGTCTTAAAAGTTCAACACCAGCTTTGCGCTCAATGCTATATTGTATAGATTTTGAAAGTAATTTTTCTTCAAACTCACCTTTTACGAGATAATCCTGCGCTCCATTTTTAACTGCATCTTTAGCAAATGTCTTGTCATTCAAACCCGACAATATTAAAATCGGAGTTTGAGGAACAAATTCACTCAACTTCAAAAATGAGTCAATACCATAACTATCCGACAATGAAAGATCAAGTAAAATCACATCAATCTGATTTGCTTTTGTGGCTTCTATTGCAAGTTGAAGTGTATCAGCATGAATTATACTTTTTGAAAAGTCTTTTATTTCAAAAAGCATTTGCTGAATCAGCAAAAAGTCTCCTGCATTGTCTTCAACAACAAGTATGGTTAGGACGCTTGCTGTATTCATGTCTTAATTTTAGACAGCTTAAAGATAGAAATCTTACTCGAAATAACCATAATACTACCAACAAAAAACAAACTTTGCTTATTGTTGTGTGCACAAATTAAATCTTTGTAATTATTTGTCATCCAAATGCAATTTAACAATTCACTTACGCAATAAACTTCGATTTGTTTCATATAGTATTACTTCTGAGATTATTTGATTATTATTTAAGTAAGTATCTACTATTCATTGCAGTTTGATATTAGTGATGGATTAAGTATTCTCAAAAATAATTTATGATATTTACTACAGTTAAGTATTGAGCGTTTGAAGTATAAAAACAAAAATTATTACAACTTAATTAAATACTCTAATTAACGCTCAACAACAAAGCTTTGAAACTAACGGCAATTCACAAAAATTCTTTTAATTGATTTTTTATTAAAATATTATTTACATTTACAATGTTGGAAGTTGATTGTTGGAAATAAATTAGCTAAGTATGGTTGGAATCTCTACAGAACTTTTTGAAAAAGTATTTGAGGAAGGTAAATTTGCAAAGTGTATTTGTAAATTGGATGGAGAGATACTGAATTTCAACAAATCATTTAAAGAGTTATTCCAAATTTCAGAATATGAAAATGTTCTTGGCAATCTTGTTAATCTCATAAATATATTTTCAAATACTCCTATTACCTTAGAAGATTTTATTGCATCTAATTCCGAAAGAAAACAAGGCAGATTATTGATGCAAAATCCTTCAAAAGGAGAGTCAGTTATAGATTATGACTCAATTTGCTTTAATGCAAATGGCATTTCTATATTCTTATTAACTTTAGAAGATGTAACTCAGAAAATACTTGAAAAAAAGGATCTTTTATTTTCACAACAAAGATTGCAACTTATAACAGATACCCTGGGCATGGGCGTTTGGGATTTTGATTTTGTTCATCATAGCTACTACCTAAGCGATAATGTTTATAGTATTTTTGACATTACAAAAAAAGAATTCTTAAATGACCCAGCAATTTTCTCTAAAATTATCCATCCAGATAATCTTAAAGAATATAAAGAAAAGTGGCAAATCGGCAAAGATAACGGCGGCAGATATGAATTGTACACAAGAATTATAACCAAAAATAACATCATAAAAAACATACATATTAACGGTTTGTTTTTGAACGAAAACAATCAAAAGCCTAATAGATTCATTGGAAGTGTTATAGATGTTACGAAAACAAAAGAAAATGAAGCTGCTTTAATCATAGAAAGAAATACGTATAAAAATCTTTCATTTCAGTTTGAAGAAGCAAAAAGCAATTTACAATCATTATTAGACAATTTCAGCAACACCAGTATTTGGTCAATCGACAAAAACTATTGCCTCATTGCTGGCAACGATTTTTTTAGATTAGAACACCACAAGTATTTTAACAGATGGATTTCAAAAGGAGATAACATATTTGACCCAAATTTTGCCCCTACAGAAATGGTTGAATATTGGAAACCATTATATAACAGGGCTTTTAAGAATGAATCTTTCACCATAGAATATGAAATTTTGGGAAATGTATTTATTGTTTCCTTTAACCCAATTATAGTGAATGGCGAAGTTTTAGGTGTTTCAATTTTTGGACAAGACGTAACTGCAGAAAGAAAAGTAAATGAGGAATTAAAATTCAATGAAGAGAGGTGGAAGTTTGCATTAGAAGGAAATAATTATGGATTATGGGACTACAGTATTAAAGAAAATACTTTCTTCTTTTCCCCAATCTGTAATATGATTTTAGGTTATGATAGCGATGAGGTTATTTTTCCTACAATTGAGCATTGGACTAAAAATATTCATCCTGATGATTTAAAAAATACAATTACTATTTACCATCAGTTGTTGAAAGGAGAAATCCAATCGTTTGTATTAGAATTAAGAGTAAAAACAAAAGACGGGGCTTATAAGTGGATTTTAGATCGAGGGAAAGTTTTTGATTTCGATAACGATGGAAAAGCAAGCCGCATTATTGGTTTATTTATAGATATTTCTGCACGAAAAGAAGCGGAAAGTAAAGTAAATAATTACTTGGTAAGCCTCGAAAAATTTGCTCAAATTACTTCTCATAGTTTAAGACTTCCGGTTGCTAATATTATCGGAATAGCTAATCTTATTGAAGATGAAATAAGTTTTAATGAAATACAATCTTTAAATAAAAGTTTAAAAATTTCTGCATTACAATTAGATGAAGTTATTAAAGAAATGAATGAGGCAATAACTTTTGTTTATAATGGTAAAAAGAATTCAAAGCAAACTAAAGTATCTACTGTTTGGTTTATAGATGATGATGAAATAAACAATATGTTGAGCGAAAGGATGATGAAAAAACATTTTCCAGACATTAAAGCATCTTCTTTTCTGTTTGCTAAGGATGCACTCAATTTGCTAAGCGAAAGAAAAGAAGAGCTCCCAGATGCTATTTTTCTGGATATAAATATGCCAGAAATGAACGGCTGGGATTTTTTGGAAGTCTTTGAAAAACAAGATTTTACAATTCCAATTTACATGCTCACTTCTTCAATCGATCCTAAGGACCAAGAAAAAGCTCATCAATTTTCTACAGTAAAAGATTTTATTTCAAAACCACTAAAAGAGGATAGACTTAAAATTCTAATAAAATAACTTACTAGATTTTTTGAAGTCCTGCTTTCACTAAAACTCTTCTGATTGCCATTTTAGAAAAATAATTAAAGCCGACTTTAATTCCCCTGCTAGCTAATTGATCATATCTAAAAAAATTGTAAAACCTCGAATAATTGCCCTTTTTCGGCCTTTGGTACCTGCCATTAATTCCCAAAGTATCATTCCCCCAAGGGAATTTGAAATTAAACAATAAAGATTCAGATGATAATGAAGCATCGCATTCTTCAATGTTTAATTCAATATTTGAAAGCCCATTTTCTAATGAGAGTCGAAAGGCTTTGTTATAATCTGTAATCCAAATATTAGTTGGTGAAAGCAACTTTGCCCAGATCTTGTAATTCCTATCTAAATTAACTACAAAATTCTTTGCTTGAATTTTTAATTCCTCTTCTGAAATAGATTGACCTTTTATAAGATCTTCACCTAACAATATCTTTTCGAAATCTACATTATATTTCTTTATTGATAATTCAGTATTGTGCTCTTTATTTGGCCAGTAAGATTCACCAGGATACAATAAAACAGCCTTGGCTTTAGTTCGATGATTAATAAAATCTACAACTTTTTGAGGCCTGTTTACTTCGTCGTTCAAATAAAAATTTTCTTCGTGACAAAACCAAACAAAACTGGCTATTGGAATTACTATTTCAGGTTTAAAAATATCTACCTGAAATTTCAACCCTTCGAGTTTATCATCCGCAACTTTCCTCCTAAAATCTCTGTCTTCCTTATTACCGGCCCAATAAGCATAAGAAAATTGTGTAAGTAACAAGTCTATCTTACCTACTTGCTGTTGTATCTTGTCTGCTGCAAATTTATCCCTGATTCCACAATCATTTGTATTAAAAATGGTGAAATCTTTCGATTTAATTAAAATCCAAGAATCTCCTTCTTGATATAACTCACACATCACTTTTAAATCTGGCGATAGCACCTCAAATGTATCTGGCTTTAATTCAATTACATGCTTAAAACCTATTTTCTTACAATAATTAATTACTCTTTTATCTTTTGTTTCCTGAAACAAAACAGTAATATTCTTGCGATGTGCTTCTGAAATTCTATTTAAATTAGGAGGAAAAAAATGGTCTGGATGCTCATGAGAAAACCAAATATGAGTCACTTTTTCAAAATCCTCAAATTTAAACTGGGTTTTGGAAATTAAATCCCAACCATTATTAAAAACACGTCCCTCTAGCCAAGGATCAATCATTAACACAATGTTATCATGTTCAACAACAAAAGATGAATGATTAACAAATTGAATATTCATAGGAAGAATTTATGTATTTGATGGGAGTAAAAAATGCTGATTCTGGATTGCAAAAATATAACAGTCTTGGAATTGACCATTTTTTATAATAGCATTTTTTAAAATAGCTTCTTTTTCGAAACTACACTTCTCCAGAACCCTTACAGATGCAGAATTATCGGAGAAAACCTCAGCAAAAATTCTTTTCACTGGATGTGCTTTAAAAGCAAAATCAATCATTAATTTAACACTTTCTGTTGCAATTCCCTTTCCCCATTGGTCAGGAGTTATCCAATAACCTATCTCACCGTTATACTTAAAAACATCATCTTTCAATTCTAAACCGATTGCTCCAACAAGTTTATCTTTAAAAAATATAGCTTTTTGAATGTTAAATGCTGTATTCTTTTTTGACCTGTAAATGAAATCGGTTGCATTTTTAATTGAAAAGGGAAATGGGAAATTGTTTCTTAACATTGTCGCAATTTGATAATGGTTGGCTATTAAAGCCAGACTTCCAGCATCAGTAGCAAGCCAGTCTCTCAATATTACTTTTGATTGTGCCAACTAAACTGGTTGCTTTGTTTCTTTTCCCTCATCAAACCATTCATCAATATCTCTCCGGTCCTTTTTTGTTGGTCTACCAATTCCACGCGGCCTAAAAACAAACCGGGTATTTTTCATGCGATCAACATTATTATATGCCTCTGCCGGTGTAAGGTCTTCTACAAAAGCGGATACTTCTTTTGCTGAAACTCTTCTTTCTAATAAGGCAACAACTTTAATTGTACGGAGCACATGCTCTTGCTGCACTGTATACGTTTCGCCAATTTTAACATCTTTGGCAGGCTTTACGTTTACGCCCTCAAATTTCACTTTGCCTCCACTAATAGCTGTTATTGCCATTGACCTGGTTTTAAACAACCTTATTGCCCACAAATACTTATCAATTCTTGCCATTCAGCACAAAGATAAATTTATTTATTCATCAAATAGTGTTAATAGAATGTAAGAATATCTCATAATTTAAAGCAACATTTTTATGTTATTGCAAGTAATATCCTATAAATTTTTAGACATGATGCGCAAAATCCTCTCCCCAATACTCAGTATTTTCTTGTTTGCAACCAGTATGAGTGCAGCAGAAAGTATAGTCAAAGTTTCACAAGCGGTGTCTCAGCAAAAGGCTTATTCTGGCGGAAACTTTATTGTTAAGATAAAAATCGAACGCCGAAATCTAGACAGTTATTTCCAAATAGAACAAATACTTCCAAAAGGAATGACAGCAGAGGGCATGGAAAGTCAAGGCGCTACCTTTTCTAATAAAGATGGAAAAGTAAAATTCTCTTGGTTGAGACTTCCAGCAAATGAAGAAATTTTAGTGATTTACAAGGTGAAAGTTCCTTTTGAAATGCGCGGTAAACAAACCATTGAAGGTTCTTATTACTACATTCAAAATGAAGAAAAAGAAGTTTTTAGCTTGGCAAAAACAAGCATAGATATTATTGAATATGTTGCGCCAAGTGATTCTCTTGCCGAGAAAGCGCTTTTAGGTGTAATCAATAATGATGAGTTTAAACCAGCTTACATGAACGAAGAAAAAGATAATTTGGAATATAAAGTTCAAATTCTAAGTTCAACAAAACCCTTAGACAAAGACTCTCTAAGAAAAGAATATGCAGTAAAAGATAAAGTAAATGAAGAAAATTTTAATGGACTTTATAAATATACTGTTGGTTCTTTTAAGACTTATGAGAACGCACGCGATTATAAAAATAAATTAGATTTTCAAAAATATATTCCTTTTGTAATTGCTTATAACCGTGGCGCACGCATCACTGTTGGAGAAGCCATGCAACTGGCAAGTAAAAAGAAAACTGTAGTAAAAGATTGATATTTAAATATGTTGAAAAGTCCCGATGATTAATTTCTTCGGGACTTTTTTTGTTTTATATGCTTTCTTCTTCCTTAATTCGCATTTATAATTTCCAATCATGAAAAAACCACTTTTACTTCTATTATTCGTTTTTGTAAATTATTTTTCAATTGCACAAAATGTTAAAATTTCAACAGCAATTCCAAGCGATATTGAAAATAATAAACCAATTAAAATAGAAACTTCCATATCTAAAGGGAAAATTTCGGGAATAGCTAGAATGCAATTCGAATTACCAAAAGGACTTAAAGCTATTGAAGGAAACAATAAAGAAGCTATTTTTTCTTTCTCCAAACAAATAGTGCAAATATTATGGATTCAACTTCCTTTGGACTCAACCATTTCTTTCGATTTTATACTGCTTCCAGATTCTAATTATAGCGGTATTGCTGAAATTGGAGGACGTTTTTCATACATCGACAACAACAAAAAAGAAGAAGTTGCCATGACTCCTGTCCAATTCAAGATATCTGGACATGGGGAAAAATCATTTGAAAAATATAAAGCGCCAATTGTCAAAGCAAAACCTGTAAAACCAACCCAACCAGTAAAATCTAAAGAAGCAATTGCTGAAAGTAAACCTAAGCCTCCCCTAAAAACTGAAGCGATAAAACCTACAGAGACAAAGAAATTACCAGCTCCAAAGAATGAAATAAAACAAGCCCCGATTGAAAATAAGGAGAAAAGTAAAACAGTTAGTAAAATACAAGAAAACCTTTCGGGTTCACCTAATACACCTGTTAAAAAAGAAAACATCACATTCAAAATACAATTGGCAGCGTCCGCCAGTATTTTAGATAAAACGCAACTTTCAAATCAGTTTAATTATAAAGTTGAAACGATAAATGAAGAGCTGAATAACAATATGTATAAATACACTACTGGAGATTTTTCGACATTCAAAGAAGCAAAAAAAGCCCTCACTTTGAACGAAACGCTTAAGGGAAAGGCTTTTATTGTTGGTTATAAAGAAGGAAAACGAATTGATTTAGAAGAGGCAATTCAACTCAGTAAGTAGTTATTTTATTTTACTTCCATTTAACGCATATCTATCTTTGGCGTTGAATCCAACAGAAAGTCCAATGCGCATTCCGTCTCTGTTTGGAATCAAATAACCATTTACAGGAATGTTTAATCTTCCTGATTTGAATGTCTTACCAAAAGCAAACACGAAACCTGGTTGGTAAGCTACTTCTCCCCTACTGTCTAATCTATCGAATACTGCCACACCAGCAGGAGCTGCAATAGAATCATTTGCTAATGTCCATTTTCCGTTTTCTGGAGAATAAAATCCTCTTGCTTTAGAAACCAATGAAACCGTTGGACCAAAAGCAAACTCCCAACCATTTTTGTTGTTTCTTAAACCATTCATTAAGGTTAAACTTGGAATAAAAAGTCCTTGATCTAAACCTGTAATCATTGGAATAAATTCGAACAATGCTTGAAAATTCCCCTCATTCAAATATTGTTTTTCGAATTGATACCCAAATTGAAACATTACAGGTTGAGCATCAAATCCGCCAGTTGCTTGGTTTTCTTTTAATCTTGAAGCCAGCGCTCCTTCAAAAACTGTGAAACCCATTCTTGGTCCATCAGAACGTAATTTTAATTGGTAAGGATTATTGATGGAATTATCGAAATCGTTCTTTTTCGTAAGCTTTACTAGGAGTTCCTGTTCGTTGGGTATTGCAAAAAGGTCATTCAACGTGATTCGAATCATGCTCTTTACTTCTTCAGGAATATTTAAAAACTCATTCGATTTTGATTTTTCTATAATTCCAGATTTTACATTCAACACTTTAAAGGTTGTGTAAATATTTTTACCTACTGTTATTACGCTGCCCGTAAGCACGTAATCTACTTTTAATTGTTTTCCAATTTCGGTAAGACAAATTTTTGAGAAGCATCCAGAAATATTTACATCATCTTTTTGAGAAATGTAGTTCATATCATAGCGGTCCATTAATTCATAAGCTTCGATTCTTTCCATTTCAAGGCGGGCAATTTCTGAAAGACTGCGTTGGTTGCTTCCTGGGTACGTTTCATTTGCATCAATATCTGCAACTGCCATTGTTGGTCTTGATGAAGTAGATTGACCAATTAAAATGTTTACAGATGAAATTAAAACTAAAATGATGATGATTGATTTAGAGAAAGTTGAATTCGTTTTCATAGTATTTGATTTTTAGATGTTGTTATTGTTTGAATTTGATGGTACAAATATCCATCAGCAACCAAATACTATTTTACGGTTTTAATCTTATGGATTTACATATAAAGCTTAATTCAATAATTCATAAGTTACAAATCCATATAATTATCATATTTTATCACAATTCAATAACACTATTTAATTTTTTACTATATTTCGCAATTAAATAAAGTTTAAATTATTATTAAGCGCAAATTAAAATGAAAGAATTTCCAATGCAGGAACAGTTTTTCCTGATTCTAAAAAGAATGCAGAACGAAAATTTCAACATGGCACAAACTGTAAGCGATGTGCTCGCCATTGGAATTGACAGTGCTTATAGAAGAATTCGCTCAGAAACACCACTTAGTTTGGATGAAACAGTAAAACTATGTTTGCAATTTCAGGTTCCATTGGAATCTTTAAACAATGAAATTCCAGATGTAGTAACATTTCAATTCAACAAATTAGCTCCTACAAAAGAAAGTTTCCGGGAATATATGAATCAACTTGTGGAGCAGTTAAAACGCATGCAGAAAGGCAAAAACACGCATATTGTTTATGCAGCTGAAGACATTCCATTGTTTCATCATTTTGGTTTTGAGCACCTGGCAAAATTCAAAACGCTTTACTGGTTGAAATCCATTTTAAACATTCCTGAACTAAACCAGCAAAAATTTCCTGTAGAAGAGGATAGCTTTTTCGAGGATTTCAATTTTAAAGAATTATACAATGCTTACAGTAATATTGAAACCACAGAAGTTTGGACCAATGAAACCATTGAAAGCACATTACAACAAATTAGATTCTATTGGGAAGCAGGCTTCTTCAAGGATATTGATTCTTTTAGAAATGTTTGTAAGGATTTGATTTCACTTATTTCAAAGATTCAGAAACAAACTGAAATTAACCAGAAAATAAATGCAGATGGTGCGTCAACCGGGGCAAACTTTACCTTCTATCAATGCGATTTAATGATTGGCAATAATACCGTTTTGGTAAAAAGCGAAGGATTCAAAACTACTTTTATTGGCTACAATTCATTCAATTTTATGAATACTCAAAATTCATTTTTCAACGAACAAAACCAAACTTGGATGGATAACTTAATTAGCAAATCCATATTAATGAGCGGAGTTGCAGAGAAATTGAGAAATCAATTTTTTAAAGCACAAATGAAGAAAATTGATGCCTTACTGGAGGAAATTGAAAAGGAGGAAAACTAATTTTATCCATTTTCCACGATTGTGTTTTAACTTTTAATTAGCTGCTTCATAAAACTCAATTTTTGACAATTCCAATGAAATAGTTTTGCAATCAATGAAATAATAAAATATTTCCATTTGATTTTCATTTAATTACCTCATAATTGCAATTCCTAAGTAACTTTATTTTACTTCAACACACTTACCACTCGGTCTAAAAAAATTAAACTATGATTCTAGAAATTAAAAATCTCAGCAAAACTTATTCAAACGGAGTTAAAGCGCTTAATGATATTAACCTAAGCATCGGAACAGGAATGTTTGGATTATTAGGTCCAAATGGTGCTGGTAAATCAAGTTTGATGCGCACCATAGCAACGCTGCAAACCGCCGATTCTGGAACTATTACTTTTGATGGGATTGATGTGCAACAAAATCCTCAGGCTTTAAGAGAAGTATTGGGCTATTTGCCGCAAGAGTTTGGTGTTTATCCTAGAATTTCAGCTGAAATGTTACTAGATCATTTGGCAGCGCTAAAAGGAATCGACAATAAAAAAGAACGCAAAGAATTGGTTGAAGCAATGTTGCAACGCGTGAATTTATTTAAAGTGCGTAGCAAGTATTTGAGCACTTATTCTGGTGGAATGAAACAACGTTTCGGTATTGCGCAAGCATTAATCGGAAATCCAAAACTGATTATTGTGGATGAACCAACTGCCGGCCTCGATCCAGCCGAAAGAAATAGGTTTTACAACTTACTTTCTGAGTTAGGTGAAAATACCGTTGTAATACTTTCTACGCACATTGTAGAAGATGTAAGCACTTTGTGCAGCGATATGGCTGTAATTTGTTTAGGTGAGGTAATGGAACATGGGCATCCATTAGAAGTAGTCAAAAAAATGGAAGGAAAGGCATGGAGAAAAACAGTTTCTAGAAACGAGGTAGAACAGTATAGAAATGAATTTAGGGTAATTGCATCTCATCTGCGCGCGGGTAAAATTTTACTGCACATTTATGCAGAAACTGACCCTGGTAATGGTTTTGAACGCATCTCGCCAAACTTAGAAGATGCATATTTCTCTACCATTTCTTCAAAAGTTGATTTAGTTACTATTTAACCTGCTCGCCATGTTTAAACAATTCTATCTATTCGAATTAAAATATAGGCTGCGTAGGCCTGCAACTTGGTTTTATGCACTGGTAATTTTTGCAATTGCATTTCTTCTTATTTCTACAGGAAGCACTCCTGCAACTGAAAAAGTTCACCATAACTCTGCTATCATTTTGGCAGAAGCAATGATTATCTTGAGCATTTTTGGTTCTTTGATTAGTTCTGCAATAATGGGTGTGCCCGTATATCGGGATGTGGAACACAAAAGCCAGTATTTTCTTTTTGCTTACCCAGTAAATGAAAAGCAATATTTATTGGGAAGATATTTTGGCTCACTTACCATATTACTAATTGTTCCCATTGCTGGAATGCTGGGCCTTTGGCTGGGAACATTGCTCGGTCCTGCGTTTGATTGGGCAGAAGCCAACCGCTATGGTGAAAATGTGTTGGGCAATTACTTTCTGCCGTTTCTTGTTTTCAGTGTGGTAAATTATGTTTTTACGGGAACATTGTTTTTCGCATTGGTAGCAATTACACGCAAAGCAATGTCAGCATATGTAGGAAGTATTTTATTCCTCATTGCTTATTTAATTTCTGGTGTCTTCATGCAAGACCTAGATACCAGAGAAATTGCCGCATTTTTCGACCCATTTGGGTTAAACGTAATTTCGTTGGAAACAAGGTATTTTACTCCTTTCGAAATAAATGCATCACCCTTACCATTAACTAAAAATCTTTTATTTAACAGACTATTTTGGTTAGGATTAAGTGTAGTTTTTCTTGTTCTTACAGTATATAAATTCTCTTTCAAATCTTTCTTTGTCATTAACCAGAAAAAGGCTAAAAAAGCTGAACAAAATATTCCTCCAGACCTTTCAGTTCTTTCAAGGATATTAACTAAGAACTACAGTTTTTCAAACCGTTTTAGTACAACCATTCAATTGGCAAAAATTGAGTTTCTGTCGGTAATTCGTGACCGTTACTTTTTATCGATGATTTTAGGTGGTGGTATTTTTCTTTTTATTGATGGTTGGTTTGGAAGTCAAGTTTACGGAGTGCCCGATTTACCTGCAACTTTCAATATGATCATGGTGAAAGATTTCAATTATACCATTTTTGTTTGGGTAATATTATTGTTCTACACGGGTGAAGTAGTTCACAGAAACAGGAGCTTAAACTTTGCAGGAATTTTTGATGCATTACCCGTTCCTAATTGGATGAATTACATTTCTAAATTTCTGGGAATCGCTTTAGTTGCATTTTTACTTTGCGCGCTTGTAATTGTTTCTGGTGTGAGTGTTCAGCTACTGAAAGGCTTTACGGACATTGATTTTGCCATGTATTTTACAGACTTGTTTTTGATAGAGTTTCCGGAATACTTGCAAATTGTAATGCTTGCATTTTTTGTCCACGTATTGGTAAATAGCAAATTTACAGGACATTTCGTGGGTATAGGAATTTGGATTTTAATGTGGGGAATAAGGGCTTTTGGCGAAATTGATTACAACCTCTTTTTCTATGGGTACATGCCTGGCTACATTCTTTCGGACATGAATAGATTTGGGCATTTTTTTCAGCCTATTTTTTGGTTCAATGTGTATTGGCTTGCAATAGGAGCTTTGCTACTTTGTGTTGGTTATTTGTTTTGGATTAGAGGTGTGGAAGAAGGATTTAAAAAACGTGTTTCACAAGCTAAAGCGCAATTGAAGCCAATCATTGCAGGAGGAATGATAGTATTATTACTGGTGTCTATTGGCGCTGGTGGATACATATACTATAATATCAGCGTGTTGAATAAATATGTGTCCAGTAAAACAGCTGAAAAAATTGCTGCGAATTATGAAAAAGCATTCAAAAAATACGAAAAGAAATTACAGCCTAAATACACAGCTGTAAAACTATATACAGACATATTCCCGGAAGAACGTAAAATCATCTCGCAATTCATTACCCGTGTGCAAAACAAGCACAAGGTAGCCATTGATACTTTGTACTTTAATTTACCTAAAAAAGGAATGCGCATTATTTGGAATGCAAAGCAATTGAAACCTTCATTTGTTGGCGATGAAATGTCATCCCCTAATGAAGCACACTTTACCAAAATGCCACTTCCGGATCCATTACAACCTGGGAAATTCGCGTCTTTAATCATTTATGATACTACGCAGGTTAATGGTTTTGGAAACAGAGATATCAATCCGAGACTTACTTACAACGGTACATTCATGGATTTAATTCCACCATCCTTTGGGTATGAGGTAAATAATGAATTAGAAAGCGATAACGATAGAAAAAAGCAAGGTCTTCCTCCTAAAGATTATGATTTACCGGTGTATACAGACGAGGTTGGAAGGTCAACTTTTGTTTTCAATAAATCGGCGGAATTGGTAAGTTTTGAAGCAGTTGTAAGTACCTCAGCAGAGCAAATTGCAATTGCACCAGGATATTTACAAAAGCAATGGAAGAAAGGCGAAAGGGCTTATTTTCATTACAAAGTTGATGAGCCTATTGATTTATTTTACAGCGTAGTTTCAGCGAAATATGCCATTGCAAAAGACAAAGTAACCTTGCCTGATGGAAGAATTATTCCGATTGAAATTTATTACCATCCGCAACATAAATACAACTTAAGCAGATTTATAAAAGGTACGCAAGATGCATTGGTATATAATTCAAAGAATTTTTCTCCTTACCAATTTAATCAAATTCGGGTTTTAGAATTTCCACGTTATTTAGGATTTGCACAATCGTTTCCCAATACAGTTCCTTATTCTGAAAGTTTTGCATGGTTAGGAGATTTTAGCAATCCCAACGATTACGATTACGCTTATTACGTTACTGCTCATGAAATGGGACACCAATGGTGGGGACATCAATTGGTTCCTAACATGACGAGAGGAGCAAATTTGCTGAGCGAAAGTTTGGCCGAATACAGCGCCATAATGGTAGCTGAACACACTTATGGAAAAGACAATTTGCGTAAATTTTTAAAGGAAGATTTAGACAGGTACTTGCGTGGGCGGGCCATGGAAGCTAAAAAGGAGAATGTATTTATAGATTGCAACAGGCCTTACCAATGGTACCAAAAAGGCAGCTTGATTTTGTACGCCTTGCGCGATTATATTGGCGAAGACACTTTAAATACTGCATTAAAGAAATTCATTACGGATTGGGGAAATAAATCAGTAGCGCCATATGCAGGCTCACATGATTTGTATGCATACATTGAAGCCGCAACTCCCAAAGACCTCAAGTATTTTGTAGAAGAAACCTGGAAAAAAATTACCTTGTACGATAACAAAGTAATTACTGCAACTGCCAAAAAACTAGCCGACAATAAATTCGAAGTGGTTCTAAAACTCAACAGCCGTAAGTTTTATGCAGACTCTGCAGGAGCTGAAGTTGAAGGGAAATACTACAACGACCAAATAGACATTGGTATTTTTGGAGAAGATAAAGTAGATGCTAAAGGACATAAAACAACGCATCCGCTCTATTTCAAAAAGCATGTTGTGAGTAAATCTGGTGAAATTGTTATTACCGCAGAAGTAAACGAACTGCCCAAAAAAGCAGGAATTGACCCTTATAATAAATTAATTGATAGGGTTTCTGATGATAATTTACAGCCGGTAGTGACAGATTGAAGTTAAATTTCAATGATACTTGTTGGTGGCAAGATTACTCCCTTGCCACCAACATTTTCTCTATTATCAACGTTTGTTGCTGTTCGTTGCTGATTTCTACGAAGTACAAACCTGAACTTACATTTTTGCTTTGCAAGTTGATGCTTGTATTACCCATTCCAACAGCTCTTTGTGTTATTAATTGGCCAAGTGAATTATAAATTTTTAATTGGTAATTGCCTTGTTGTAAGTGTTTCATCCATTAGGAAAAAGCGACTGAACTTTTTAAGCTTTGACTAAATCGCTGACGACGAATGAATTTTTATTCTCAAAATTCGAGAGCTTCTGTAAGCGAAAAAGGCTGAGGGGGTCAAAAGTAAGCTGATAGGCTTTTAAGGTGGCTGAGGAGTTCGAAAGGTGGCTGAGGCACTCGAAGCCCCGTTTTTTATTTCACCCACTTAAAACTATTCACCCTTTTACCATCTTTTATTAGGTGCACAAAGTACATACCCGATGACCAGTTTTGGGCATTTACTTGAAATATAGCAGATGGTTTTAAGGCGAAACCGTGTTGTACCAAACGACCTTGCATATCTGTAACTAGACAGGTATATTTGGCTTCGTAGCATTTGCCATTGGTTTGAATGTTTAAAACAGGGCCACCCGGGTTGGGGTAAATGTTAAGCAGACTTTCATCTTTTACTTCACTTATTGCATCTGCATACTCACAACCAGGCTCTAAGCAACCATAACTGTCTAATCGCAAAAGCCAACCGTTGTTAGTGGTAGAATCTAACGGAAGGTTTCTAAAGTTAATACTATAGCCCCCTGCAACAATATCTCCATTAGGTAGAAAATCAAAATCCCACAAAATGGATTCATTTTCTAATGTATCATTTATAGGATAATATTCTCTTTTCCATAATAAATTACCCTCTGGACTAATTTTTATAACCAAGCCACCCATGTTATAAAAATTTACACTATCACCTTTTTGTAAAACTTTTCCTACTGCTACAATGTTGCCGTCTGAAGAAAATCTCATTTGATTAATAACATTTTTATCTGAATATTTAAATTTATACTCCCAAAGTTTGTTTTCCCAATTATTATCTAATCTACATATTATCAATTCCCAAGAAATATCTCCAAATCCGAAATCTTCAACTTTTTTTACTGTTGAATAAATTAAACCTCCTCCAACCAAATCTCTTAAATTTACAGCTTCATAAGTACTATCGTTCCCATCTGTCCATTCCCTAATAATGTTTAAGTTGGTATCAATTTCTACAATCCAAGTGTGCGACCAATCGCTACCTGTGGCTGGTTGGGGTTTTTGTTTACTGCTGCCAATAATAAATGTATTATGGTTAGTTGGCACCATACTATTAGCGCGATTCCAAACTCCAAGTTCACCTAGCTTTAAGGCATCCATTAAAACACCAGAAGTGTCGAATTTATAAATATTTACATCCATTTCATTCTCCGAATAATCAAACTGAGAAGTTTGAATATAATCTGTTGCTCCCTTTCGGTAAACTTTCATAAAAAAGTCTGAATCACCATTAGATACGTTAGGGTTTCTGAAAAGCGTCTTTTTTTTAATATTAAGACTGTTATCAAGAAGTAAAATTTCGGAACAGTTCAACGAATCTACTTTATTAATTACAGATACAATTTCGTTATTGTAAATCTTTGAAATTGTTCTGTCAAAAGGTTGACTAAAAACATTTCCTACTGAATCTAATATTATACTTTTTTTTAGATTTCCTTCTAAATCGAATGTTGCAAAAAAAGTTTTATTTATGACCGAGTTAGCAGTTAAATTGGCAAATCCATTCATTATAATTGTAGAGTCTTGTATTACTAGACTTTCGCCCAAAAATCTAAATCTACCAATGTTTGTGCGAATTGAATATTGCTGAGCCAATGAAATTTGGCTCAGCAATAAAAAGAATAAAAAAGCTCTCATTGTACAAGTAATTTTTCAGTGCCAATGATATTTCCAGATGCAGAAATAATTCTTATAAAATAGATATTTTTTACCCAATTAGAGCAATCAATATTTGTTGTGTTTTTAAAACTTTGTTGAAACAGTTTACTACCTTTTGTATCATATATTTCTACTGAGACCAATTCATTTAAATTGTTAGGAAGTAGAATTGTAAATTGGACGGAAGCGGGGTTCGGCTGTATAATGAAACTATTAGGTTTTATTATATTTTTAATTTCACCATTAGTTTGAGCTTTTTTTGCAGCTAATTGTGTGTATATTTTTTCGGGGGGATTATACTTGTAAAAATACCTTAAAATATTTTCTGCCCATTGTCCTCCAATACGTCCATTTTCGGCAATGGTTTTAAGGTTATTTTGCTCTTCTCGTGTAAGTTGGGCATAGTTTCGCTGGCTATCGTAAACCGGAGCAATTACATTTTTAAAGTCAGTATATGTTTGTTTATGGTTTTGAAGATTAAGAGACTTATCTAATTGAAACTCTTGTTCTAAACTGGCTAATATTTCAGCTTCCTGTGTATCAGAATTATTGGCTTGTTTATCCTGAGCTTGCTGCAAACGTACCATAAAATCCTTTTCTTTTTCCTGCCAAGTCGCTAACTGTATTTTATTAATACCTGTAGTATCGTATAAATAATGATGGGTAAATTCTTTTGCATTGTGCTGAGCAGCATCAGTATGGTATTCTGCAATTTTTTCTTGTATGCCTCTTACAGTAATTTCTGTTTCGGCATTTAATTTAATATTAGATATCATCCACTCAGGCAGTGCTTCTGGGCGATTGCGCAACATATCAATAAAACTTTCTGTATTAATGCCCTCTGGGTTTTGTAATAAAATGTTATACAATTGGGTAAGGGTAAGCAAATCGTTGCGTTCTACTAGTTTTTTTAGCACATCTTCGCTTAAATAAGGTGTTTTATTGTTTAGCTCCTGTGCCAAGGCCTCAGCATAGCTGGATGGAGTATAGATAATATTGTTCTGCAAATCGGGAGTATTTCCATTGTCTATGGATTGTTTTAGGGCTAATGCATAGCCTTCTGCAAATTCTTTACTCTCCTCATAACTATTGGCTTTGGCTTGCAAACTTGACATTTGCATTCTTTCTTTTTCAATTCTAGGAAAACGATCTAGGCAATCAGATGAGTTAGTTAAAAATGTTGTAACATTTATATTACATATAGGTTCTTCTCTGATTAGTTGTGAGTAATAATACCTAATACCAATATCAGTTAAGTTACTAATATTGGTGGCGCCAATAAGCTCACAATCTGGGGTGAATAAATTAGCGGCAGAATTAAAAGGGTTTGTTATTCCAACTCCTTGTATTCTTGAGATGCCTTGGTCTTCTTGTATACCGTAAGGGTCTTTTATCACCAAGATGTCTGTTGGGGAATTGTCTGCAAGGGTATTATCCATATCGTTGCAAAGGTATTTTAGTCCAGTAAGTGATGAACTATTGCCATATTGGTACTGCCTATTTTGGCCAATAGCGTAGTTCGCTATACTTAAATTTCTAAAAGTATTTCGGTAAATTTGGTTTGCATCGGGGCCAGATTCGTTAATAAGTGTTCCAATTTTAAATTTCTTAGACTTGTCGTTGCTGCTAAAGAAATTATTTTCTATAATATACTTACTGCTATAAATAGTCCTAATACCAATATCTTCTACATCATTATATTTACCTTGTAGAAATTTATTTTGGGTAATGAACGCATTATTTACAGCATCTAAGCGAATACCCTCCTTGTTACCATCAAATATGGTCCTGTTTACAGAAACCGAATATGGACTTCTTACATTCATAGCCCAAATGCCTTGTCTTAAACGTTCAAATTTACTGTCAAATTGGATTCCTAAACACTCTCCATTTGGCCCAATTTGGGAACAAAATTTATCTACAAAATAACCTGCATCTAAAGAGAAGATTCCTTGACTATACTTAGTTGCATCTGTGGTTGCTGGGTTTAGGTTGTTTAAAAACTCGCATCCAGTAAATCTTATTCCATATACGTCCCACATACTTACCATATGTATAGGATAATGTGCATTACCCCAAAGTTTGTTGTTTTCAAATCTGCACATTTCAAACCAACTTAGGTTATTCATTTCGTCGCCATTACTATTAAAGTTATGGTAAGATGTAAATTCAATACTTCTTGCATTATTTATGAAGTTAGATTTAGAGGCTCTAACAATACCACCTGATTCCCAAGTTCTTGGATTCCAAAGCCTTATAGCTTCCTCTGCATTTTCTATTGTTGCTAATTTTAATCTACAATATCCTTGGTTATAGTAGCCATTGCCCAAATTTGTTTGCTTTTCACTAGTTATACCACTAACTATTATACCTTGCCAGGAAGAATTTGGGCAATTTTGTAAAGAAGTAAGTTTAGCATTTGTAATTATTAAGTTAGCGCCAGCTTCAACTTCTAATCGAGTACCGTCATTTCTTACCCTAAAATCTGCAAACTCAATAACTGTAGATTGCCCATCTATGTATAGTGTTACTCCTTTTTTTACAATTACAGGCCCTCTTATCTTTTTTGAAGAATTCCATATTTCATTGGTATTTATTTCATAAGGGGAGATTTCTGTAACATCTATATCATATGTTTCAAATAAGCTACAATCTGATTTTAGTTTTACAATGTAATCATCATCCATATTGTAACTGTTATTTCCTACAGCTACCAAACTGCCATCTTCAGGATTTTGAGTAATTGAGTACATACATTCTTGTTGTTTAGGATTATCGGCAGTGGACTCAACTGGCGCAGAATCATCAACGTTGAAGGAAGTTTCCCAGACTAAATTATTTTGAGAATTAAATTTTGCAAAAAATGCATCAGTATTCGTATTTTCATCATAATACTGAGTACCTTCACTAAAACAGAAATTGGTAGGATTTATTTCTTCATCTTCGAACGCTACTTCTCCTGGAGAATGTCTAGTACTAACTGCTGCATAACCTCCATCTTGAAGCGGAGTTAAACCAATTTTAAGGTCAAGAGCTGCTAAAGTGCCTAATGTAGCAACATTTAAAACATTACCACTTTGAGATAATCTATGAATTCTTCCAGTTCCTTCATTTGGATTTGCATAACCGCAACCATTTGTATATAAAACAGTTGACACTATCAAATCTCCATTAAAAATCGTCTTAATATCATGACTTATAGAAAGTCTTCTTTCATTGAACCCATAAAATATAAAAGGATTTTGCCAATCGAAAGTATAATTGTTACCGTCGAAAGTTAGCAAGTCGGCAAAACTTTGGCCTGTGCCAACAACTTGTTCATATCCTCCATTAGGGTAAATATATTTTTTAAAATTGTAGCAATCTCCATAATTATATGGCGGATTTAATTGAATATTTTCAGTTTGATAATAATTCACACCTGAAATAGCAAACTTGTCTAAATTACTTGTATTTGGAACCTTACAAATTCCTAAAATTGAACCAGACAGTGCATTTTCTTGATATCTTGAATTTGGAATATATGTTTTATTAAGAATATTTCCATCTTGATCAATATCAAGAATATAGGGTTTTTTAATATATTTATCTGTTTCGACATAATCTTCAATATCATGGCCAACAACTCTTATTCTATTACTATTTACTTCAATTAAATCAAAGGCTTGAGAATTACTGTAATATGCTTTTTGTAATTCCTCTTGACTATTATCAGTTGGAGAATAACTTCCGTAAATATGTTGCCATAAGATTTCACCAGCTAAATTGAATTTTATAACATAAGAATGAAATTCTGAAATCTCATGATCTTTACTGTCTTTGTTACACATAAATGAATTTGGGAAATAGATATTGGCTTCACCTAGTCTCGGATTATATATCATTGGCTGCCCTAAAACATCCCTTGTTCCTAGTACATAACCAACTGCAACAAAATTTCCATCAGAAGTTTGAATTACATTGTATAAATCCTCATAAGAATAATTTAACATTTTAAACATTCGTTTGTAATCTCCTCCTTTATCAATTAAACTAATAGCAGAAAAAGAGGTACCTAAACATTTATCTTTGGGGTCTAAGGAGTTTTCAGGTGGCTTTATTTCACTTGGGTCAGCACAATCGCCAGGTAAACCAGGTGGAAAATCTCCAATTGGTCGGCTAAAACCAACACACATGTAACCAATAAATTCATTGCCTTTGTAGGCGTTGCAGTGTCCGTACCACCAATCTTCTCCAGAATCATTTCTCCAAATAGGTGTGCCATCAATTAAAGTTTCTACCCATTCTGATCTTCTAAAATCTGGTCTTGGTGCTTCAATTTGTGCTTGGGCTTGCTGGAAATTATTTAAAAACATTAAGAAAGCAACAAAATTGAAAACACACTTAATAAATTTTTTATTAAAACTTTTGATTTTTATTATTTTCTTGCAGATAGGTGAGCTGACCAGAGTAAGGTTTTTCATAACAAGAGGTTTAAGTTTGTTGCTAAAGTAGAATAATATTTAGCATATACAAATAAATTAATGTTAAATTTTTACTAACTATTTTATTTTTACGATAATTTCACATTTCTATATACCCCTTTTGGGTTATTCTTCATCAAATAATTTGGAATTCTATACTACTGTTATTCTTACAAAATATTCGAATATGAAAACCTATTAAGTTTCTCATATTACTTGCAATGATTCATAACATACGCATGCTGCGCCAGGGGTCGGAGCAAGCTACCTTGTAGCGCGGAGAACCCGCCCGGGCGCCCTAAATAAACTAGAATTTTATAAAACGTTTTGGTTGTTGGTTTTGCACTTTTACAAAGTAAACTCCCGCCGGGAAAGTTGAAATGGAAACCTGATTTTTCGTTTCTGAAAAATTTAGCTTTTCTACAACTTGACCATTCATATTGGTAATTTCTATTGTCTTATTTCCTGCAGCATTCAACTCAATGATTAATACATCTTGTGCTGGATTTGGATAAATGGAAAATTCGGGAGAAGCGACTTCGGTTTCAATTCCAACAGAATAATCGCAAGGGTCTTGAGGGTTTTCAGGATAAAGCGGAACATCATTTTGACCATAACAATTCAACCTATGTCCACATTCCAGCATTGGCGGTATGTATTGTAAAAAACCTCCGCTGTGTCCAATACCTTCAACATAATACGTTACAGGTGAATTGCCGAACTGGAAACTTAACCTTTCTTCACCGTTTACAAGAATGGTATCAATGGTAGTTATTACCACATCATTAAAGAAATTGATACCGTTAATAGGCAAAGAATCACCAACTTGGAGCTCGAAATTATAAATTAACTGGTCTTGTCCTTCAAAACCGTTCCTCCAAAATATTTTTCTGCCTTCTTGCCTTAAGAATGCAGCCATCTCTTGAATTTCTTCGGGCTGCGTGCTGAAACATACTCCATTGGGTCCAGCAGGGTAAAAAGTTCTGACTCCTGATTTCCAGATTTTTTTATAGGTTGTATCATTAATTAAAGTATCGCCAATAACTCTATACACGTAGTTTTCGTTGGATATACAAAGACTTCCGCCTCCATTGTTGCATTGCGAGTTTTGTCGCCAAACAGGATTGTTAGCGAAGTAATCTGGTATTTGAGCAATTGCAACGGTTTGCAAAAATAAAATTGAAAGAAGTAGAGATTTTTTCATGATGGTTTTATTTGATATACAATTTTACCATAATTTTCTGACATTTAAAACCTAGCCTTTTATTAATCTTACGCCTCCAAATTATTTTGTATGTGTTTTCACAATGCCATGAGCAAAAAAGCGCTGGAAGCTAAAAATCGCTTCAATGCACCACAAACACAAGAAAGCTTATTTGAACCAATTTTTCATGCAAGTGCATTTACGTTTCCTTCATGGCCAATTATAACCAAAGAACATCCAGAAAGAATAGAACTTTCAAATTGGGGCTTAATTCCACAATGGATTAAAACAAAAACCGAGGCTGCAAAATTTCGAATGAATACTTTTAATGCAGTGGGAGAAACAGCATTTGAAAAACCATCATTCAGACATGCAATAAGGTATAACCGTTGTTTGGTGCTTTCAACTGGCTTTTTTGAATGGAGAGATTACAACAAAGAAAAGTTCCCGTATTTCATCAGTCTAAAATCGAATGAAATGTTTGCAATGGCAGGAATATATGAGCAATGGCCTGACAGAGAAACAGGTGAGCTTTTTCATACCTTTTCTATTCTTACTACCTCAGCGAATCCGTTGATGGCGCAAATCCATAATTTGAAACAAAGAATGCCGGTAATTTTACCACCGGGAAGAGAAAAAGACTGGTTATTCGCAAAAGATGAAGTTCAAATTAACTCCTTCTTACAACCGTATCCAGCAGAAGCTATGCAAGCACATACTATTTCAAAGTTGATTACTTCCAGGAAAGAGCCAAGTAATGTCAAAGAGGTGCAGGATTATTATGAATATCCAGCACTTCCTGCAATATCGATTTGAATTTAAAACCATTCTGAGCGATTCTGGTAGAATTTACAATTTTCTAATTTTGGAAAATTCCCCTAACTGATACAATCATTCATAAAGAAATGGTACAACTCAGTCTTCAAATGCATTTAATCTACTAACGATGCCGAAGGCATCCAATGTTTATAATATGCTGATGCAAAAAAAATTCGACTCCGAAGGAGTCGAATAACATTCCAAACATAATAAGCTTTAAAGATATGACCCTTCTATGGTCTAAAATTCCAAATTAAAAGACGATGCTTCTATTGAGGTGAATAATATTCTAGCCTATTATAAGCTATTTACAAACGCTCTCAATAGAATAAATAGAATCTTAAAGTATAGAATAAAAAAATCCCCATTTAATTGAATAAATGAGGATTCTAAAAATTTATATAAAATTCTAAAGTGCTTTATTCAATTGCTCTACCCATTCAGTAAAAGGTAATTCAACTGTATGTACATCAAAAGAAGTTAAGAAAAGATCTGTCATAGCTTCGTTGTATAATTTATCATACACCTTATTTACTTCCTTTTCGTTTTTCAACATGCTTTTAGCAATTGATTTTGCTCTTTCGCGCATTTCAGGGTCTTGCGAACCTGCAGCGCCCATGTAAGCCAAGAAATCGTCAGTTAAACTTTCAATTACTTGTTCTTCTGAAATTGCAATGTTATTGTCTTTCAAAATTTTTCCTTCAATCAACTGCCAACGAATGCCTTTTGCATAACTTTCGTAATTGCTTTCAATATCCTCAGGATTAATTTTGCCTTCGTTTACTGAGCTTAACCATTTTTTCAAGAATGAATTAGGCAATTCAAATTTTGCATTGTTTACTAAATGCTCCACTACCTCGTTGAATAAACGATTGTTGGCATCTTTTACGTAACGCAACTTTGCATCTTCAGCAACCTTTTCACGTAATTCTTCTTCAGAACTAATTACACCTTCACCAAACAATTGATCGAAAAATTCCTGACCAATAGCAATCGGAGCATTTCTTTTAATTTCTTCAATTGTAAATTGGAATTTACCTGAGAAATTAACCAATTCAGAAGTTTCTACTCCTAACAAAGCAGCAATAGCTGCTGTATTTACGATTAATTGATTTAAATCTAATGTTATAACATCATCTTTCTTCAAAAGCTCTAATGCTTCTGGTTGATTGCTTTCTTTTAAATCAGCCGGATGAAATGTTACATGCTTTTCTAAACCAGCTTCTTTCAAGTTGCCCTCAGCATCTAATTCACGCAAAATACCATGCACTTGGTCACCTTTTTGAGAAACCTCCACTACTTCAGGAACACCTAAACGCTCACGGTAATTGTTGATTGCATCGTCAATGAATGTATCATCCACTTTTACTTTATAATGATTAAAGCGGTGGTTATTTGATAAATCTAATTCGAATTTCGGAGCTAAACCAATTTCAAATGCAAAATTAATTTCACCTGGTTCATCTAAATTTAATGCACTGTCATTCTCAATTTTAGGTAAAGGGTTTCCCAAAATATCAATTTGATTTTCTCTGATAAAATTGAACAATGAATCAGAAGTCATTTTGTTCAATTCATCCACCAAAATTGACTTTCCATACATCTTCTTCACCATTCCAGCAGGCACTTTACCAGGTCTGAAGCCAGGCATATTTACTTTCTTGCTGTATTCTTTTAATTGTGCATCAATCTTTGGCTGGTAATCAGCAGGAGTAAAGTTGATTTTGATTACTGCGTTGAGCTCGTCAACTAATTCTTTTTGAATGTTCATCGTTTTATAGAACGTTATTTAAAATTAAAAAAGCCTTCCTCGGTTAAGAGGAAAGCTGATGTGCGGATGAAGGGACTCGAACCCCCACGCCTCGCGGCGCCAGATCCTAAGTCTGGTGCGGCTACCAATTACGCCACATCCGCAGGACCCCCTAAAAAGGGATGCAAAAGTAAGCTAAAATACTTTCAAAACAAGTTATTTATAATTTTTTTCAAGAACCGCTGGCTGAGGCACTCGAAGCTAGCCTTCGTTCGACTTCCGCTGGCTGAGGCGCTCGAAGCCAGCCTGCCACCAGCTTCGAGCGCCTCAGCCACCTAATTGTCATTTTTACACCGTGAGTTCATCAAATTGTTTATTTTTGACAATTCCTTTAAGTAAATTTTATGCTGAAAAAAAACCTATTGTGCTTATTTACAGTTGCTTTGCTGGCAAATAATTTATATGCTCAGCTTACAATTTTAGGCTCTTCTACCCCACTCACTTTGCCTTTGGATACAGGAACTATTTACTTAACTGATTACTTTTCATCGGTTTCTGCAATTGATTCTTTAGGAAAAGTAAAAGGCCTTTCTTTAACATTAAGCGCAGACAAACAAACAGCAAAAATTACTGTAAATCCCACAGAATTGGCTTTTCTTAGCAGTTTGACCGTTTACAGTCAAAAAGGAAATGCACATTTATTACTTCGGAAATCAGCCAAACAAAACTTTACTTATAGCTTTGATGCCAAAGGGGCAGAATATAAATCGGTGCAAATTGCTGGAGATATCAATGGTTGGACACCCGCTAAAACTCCTCTCATGTTTAAAAACGGGAAATGGGAATTCACAGCTCCAATGAATCCTGGAAAATATGCTTATCAATTAGTAATAGATGGAAAATGGATGCTCGACCCCGATAATGCTGTAAAAACCTCGAATGGAAGTGGAGGTTACAATTCTGTAATGCAAGTTAGTTTTGGAGATGATTCAAAAGCCCCTGTACTTTTTACGAAATCTGCCGAATCGAATGCTATAAATATTGGTACTGAAAATTTAGTAAGCTCTTATTTTGTTTTTTATAACAATGAATTATTAAGTGAATCTGCCATAAATAGAAATGCTGCTGGAATGAAAATAAGCATTCCAAAATTTGCATTTTCGGCTCCCAGTGCTACAATTAGGGTATTTGCTTTTAATCAATATGGAATTTCAAATGACTTAAATATTCCTTTGCAAAATGGTAAAATAGTAACAAATGCTACTAATTTGAAACGAGATGATTACCATGCTGCTACACTTTATTTTATGATGGTTGACCGTTTTAATGATGGAGATAAATCTATCAACAAACCAGTAATTGATGAACGAGTAGATCCAAAAGCAAATTATCAGGGAGGCGATTTAAAAGGAATTACCGCAAAAATTAAAGATGGCTATTTCAAAAATTTAGGAATAAATACCATTTGGGTTTCTCCCATTGTTCAAAATCCTCAGGGAGCTTATCAGGAATACCCAAAACCTAGGCGTTGGTTCTCTGGTTATCATGGTTATTGGCCAGTTTATACAACAAAAGTAGACAATCGATTTGGCGATGATGCTGCTTTGATGGAATTGGTAAAAACTGCCCATGAAAATAACATGAATGTGCTGATGGACTTTGTTTCTAACCATATTCACGAAGAAAATCCATTGTATAAATCGCATCCAGAATGGTTTTCTTCAATGTATTTAAAAGATAGCACCGTAAATATTAGAATTTGGGATGAGCAAAGATTAACCACCTGGTTCGATACATTTATGCCTGATATTGATTATACAAAACCTGCAGCTGTTGAAGCTTTCTCAGATTCTGCATTGTATTGGATGGAAAAATTCGATTTAGATGGTTTTAGACATGATGCAACAAAGCATGTTTCAGAAGTATTCTGGAGAGCGCTCACCAAAAAAATGAAAGAAAGAGTTGTGGCGAAAGGTTCAAAAAATATCTATCAAATTGGGGAAACTTTTGGAACAAGAGAACTTATCGGTTCTTACATAGGTAGCGGAATGATGGATGCCCAGTTTGATTTCAACTTGTATTTTGATGCAAGACCAGTATTTGCAGGAAGCGAAGAATCGTTTGATAAGGTTGCAGCCTCTATGAAAGAAACCATGCAATATTATGGAAGTCACTCTTTGATGGGAAATATTACAGGAAACCACGACATGCCGCGTTTTCTATATTACGCAGGTGGTGCTGAGAAAAAAGGAGAAGATGAAAAAGAGGCTGGATGGTCAAGAAATATTAAAGTGGAAGATCCTAAAGGATACGCCCGGCTAAAAATGTTAAATGCATTCATTATGAGCATTCCTGGTATTCCAATTATCTCTTATGGTGATGAAATAGGCATGCCGGGCGCTGGTGACCCTGATAACCGAAGAATGATGCAATTCTCCAATCTAAAACCAGAAGAAGCAGCTGTAAAAATTACAACTGATAAACTAGTAAATCTTCGAAGAAATTCAATGCCGCTTATTTACGGAGATACCCGTATTTTAAAAGCAGACAAAGACCAAATGGTTTTCTTGCGCCAGTATTTTAATCAAACAGCAGTAGTTGTTTTTAACCGTTCAAACTTGCCATCAACATTCGAAATAAAACTTCCTGATTATGCAAAAACAGAAGGTCTAAAATCAAATTTTGGCAATACTTTTAAAATTGATGGCAACACAATAAAAATTACTATTGCTCCTCTATCTTTCGAAATATTAACTCAATAAAAAATGAAAAGAAACTTCAGTTTAATAATAACACTTCTTCTAACTTTTAATGCATTTTCTCAAACTGTTGCACCAGCATCACCGCCAAAACCACCTAAAAATACGCTACCTCGAACTATAATGAGCGCATATCCACCAAAATGGGCTGCGAAAGCCAATATATATGAAGTTAATTTAAGACAGTACACACCAGGAGGAACAATCAAAGAATTTATCCCTCATTTGGATAGGTTATCTAAAATGGGAGTTGAAGTTTTATGGTTTATGCCCATTCAACCTATAGGAATTAAAAATAGAAAAGGTTCACTTGGAAGTTACTACAGCATCAGCGATTACCTAATGGTGAATCCAGAATTTGGAACCATGGCAGAGTGGATTGAATTGGTGAATATTGCCCATTCAAAAGGAATGAAAGTGATTTTGGATTGGGTGGCTAACCATACTTCATTTGACCATGCCTGGACCAAAGTGCATCCTGAGTTTTATACAAAAGACGATAAGGGAAATATTGTTCCACCGGTTGCAGACTGGACAGATGTTGCAGATTTAAATTACGACAATAAGGAAATGCGTAAAGCAATGTTGGAAGCCTTACGTTTTTGGGTAAGAGCAACAAATATAGATGGTTACAGGTGTGATGTTGCTGATATGATGCCTTTAGATTTCTGGCAGGAAGCAAGACGAGAATTAGAAAAAGTTCGTCCAGGTTTATTTATGCTTGCAGAATCAGAAAAGCCTGAATTCCACGATAAAGCTTTCGATATGACATATACTTGGTCGCTTTTTCACCCATTAAATGATATTGCAGCAGGAAAAAAGACAGCCAAAGCTATTGATGAATATTTGTTGGCGCAGAACACATGGCCTAAAAATGCTTACCGCATGTATTTTACTCAAAACCATGATGAAAATTCTTGGCAGGGAACTGAATATGAAAAAATGGGCGCTGCAGCTCAAACCTTTGCAGTATTGACTTTTGGCTTAAAAGGAATGCCATTGATTTACTCAGGACAAGAAGCTGCCAATAAAAAACGTTTGCGCTTTTTTGATAAAGATACCATTCAATGGAACAATTATCCATTGGCTGATTTTTATACAAAACTTTTGTATCTAAAGAAAAATGAACCTGCTTTAGAAGCTGGAGAAAACGGCGGTAACTTCATAAAATTAGATGCAGGAAAAAATGAAAATGTATTTGCATTTATAAGAATGAAGGATAAAAGCAAAGTGATGTTTGTTTTCAACTTAAGTGCAAAACCACAAAAGATAAAATTTGATGCTCCCGAAATAGCTGGAATTGCAACTGATGTGTTCGCAACTACTCCACAAGACATTGCATTTAAATCAAGTTATTCTGTTACTTTGCAACCTTGGCAATATCAAGTATTTCGCTACAAAAACTAAAAAATATGGAAACCACAACTTCTCTAAAACCAGGCGTAGTATCTGGTCAAGCACTCAATGAGTTATTGAGAACAGCAAACGAGCAACAATATGCCATGCCTGCTGTGAATGTTATTAGCACACACACTGTAAATGCTGTTTTAGAAACTGCTCGAAAAGTAAATTCTCCTGTAATTATACAATTCTCAAATGGAGGAGCTCAGTTTTTTGCAGGAAAAGGATTAGACAATTCTGCACAACAAGCTAGCATTGCCGGAGGAATTTCTGGTGCACACCATGTTCATTTAATGGCAGAAGCCTATGGTGTTCCAGTGGTTTTGCATACCGACCACGCAGCAAAAAAATTACTTCCATGGATTGATGGATTATTAGATGCAGGTGAGAAATATTTTGCTATACATGGAAAACCTTTGTTTAGCAGTCATATGCTAGATCTAAGCGAAGAACCAATCGAGGAAAACATAGAAATCTGTAAGAAATACCTTGCTCGCATGCACAAAATGGGAATGACCCTAGAAATTGAATTGGGCGTAACTGGCGGAGAAGAAGATGGAGTAGACAATTCACATTTAGATGCGCATCACTTGTACACACAACCGCATGAAGTTGCATACGCTTTTGAAGAGTTAAGTAAAATCTCTCCGAACTTCACAATTGCAGCTGCTTTTGGAAATGTGCATGGCGTTTACAAACCAGGAAATGTAAAATTAGAACCGATTATTTTACACAACTCACAAGTTTACATTCAAGAGAAATTTAAAACAGGAAATAAACCAGTGAATTTTGTTTTCCATGGTGGTTCTGGTTCTTCTCAAGAAGAAATTAGAGAAGCCATTTCTTATGGTGCTGTTAAAATGAATATTGATACCGATTTACAATGGGCATTTTGGGAAGGTGTAAAAGATTACTACGAAGCCAACAAAGGTTATCTGCAAAGTCAAATTGGAAATCCTGAAGGTGCTGATAAACCAAACAAAAAATACTACGACCCACGTGTTTGGGAGCGTAAAGGAGAAGACACTTTCCGTAAAAGATTAGAAGTTGCTTTCACCGATTTAAATTGCATCAACCGTTTGGCATAAATCAAATTACATGTTTCCAACTATTAACCCAACACGCACCAAAGCTTGGTCGCGCTTAGAAGAGCTTTTTGTCCAAACATCCAATAAAACCTTAAGAAATTGGTTTTCAGAGGATGCTGAAAGAGCAAAAAAATTCTCCATTGAATGGAATGATTTTCTTTTCGACTTTTCAAAAAATAGAATAAATAGGGAAATTAAAGAATCATTAGTTTCTTTGGCCAATGAATGTGAATTGTCTGAAGCTATAAAAGCGCAGTTTGATGCTGAAATAATTAATAAAACTGAGAGCCGTCAAGTATTGCACACTGCATTGCGCAATCGTTCAAATAGACCAATTTTGGTAAATGGTAAAGATGTAATGCCAGATGTAAATGCAGTATTAGCAAAAATGAAAAGCTTTACAGCAAAAGTGCATAATGGAGATTGGAAGGGTTTTACTGGTAAAAAGATAAACACTGTTGTAAATATTGGAATTGGAGGCTCTGATTTAGGACCTGTTATGGTTTGTGAAGCATTGAAGGCTTATGCAGTGGATGGAATCACAAGCTATTTTGTTTCCAATGTTGATGGCACACACATCGCTGAAACACTTAAGAAAATAGACCCTGAAACTACTTTATTTATCATTGCTTCCAAAACATTCACCACGCAGGAAACAATGGCCAATGCGCACAGTGCAAGAAATTGGTTTTTACAAAATGCAAAAGAAGAAGCGCATGTTGCTAAACATTTTGTGGCACTAAGCACTAATGCAAAATCTGTGGCTGATTTCGGAATCGACACTGAAAACATGTTCGAATTCTGGGATTGGGTTGGTGGTCGTTACTCGCTGTGGAGCGCTATTGGGTTGAGCATTTGTTTAAATATAGGATTTGAAAACTTCGAAGCATTGCTTACTGGAGCTTTTGAAATGGATGAGCATTTTAAAACAGCATCTTTTGAGAATAATATTCCAGTTCAGCTCGCTTTGTTAGGTGTTTGGTATGTTAATTTTTATGGTGCTGCCTCAAATGTTATTTTACCTTACGACCAGTATTTGCATCGGTTTGCAGCCTATTTCCAACAAGGCGATATGGAAAGCAATGGCAAAAGTGTAGATAGAAATGGCGAAAAAGTAAACTATTCAACTGGTCCAATTATTTGGGGAGAACCAGGCACAAACGGGCAACATGCTTTTTACCAGCTGATTCACCAAGGAACTCAAATAATTCCAGCTGATTTTATTGCTCCTGCGCAAAGTCATAATCCAATTGGAGAGCACCATACCTTATTACTTTCCAACTTTTTTGCTCAAACAGAGGCTTTAATGAATGGTAAAACAGAAGCAGAAGTAAGAGAAGAATTAAAGGCGAAAGGAATGACTGAAACTGAAATTGAATTTCATGCTCCTTTTAGAATTTTCGAGGGAAATAAGCCCACAACAAGCATTCTTGTTAAAAAAATTACCCCAAAAACCTTAGGTTCACTCTTAGCAGCGTATGAACATAAAATATTTGTTCAAGGAGTTATTTGGAATGTATTTAGTTACGACCAATGGGGAGTAGAATTAGGTAAACAATTAGCCGGTAAAATTTTACCAGAGTTAAGAAATGAGGAAGTAATTCAAACGCACGATTCTTCAACAAATTCGCTTATAAATACTTTTAAAAATTGGAGATAAAAAAACGGCTATCATTTTTAATGACAGCCGTTTAAAATACAAGTGTTGGTTAATGTATTATTAAAATCCTCTTAGAAAGTTATTCAAATCGTTTACAGAACTGCTAAAAGAGAAAGCGTTGTTTACAACAAAATAATTTTGCGGGTCGATTACACGGTTAAACGCTGATTTAGCGAAACTTAACTTGCTTTGCTCGAAACTAAATAGTTGTAAAATTGAAAATACTTGTTGCGAAGTTAAATAGTTGCTTTGCAAAATTTGCTGAGCTACCTGCAATTTGTTTTGCTCGAAAGATTGATTAGCAATGCTTTGAAGAATAAAATTAAAACCTGAGTTATTGATAGAATTGATGCAAGGCTCTGGATAATATTGACTTGCATTAATAACATTTACAACTGGTTGAGAAAGTTGCTGATGCGGTGAATGTAAAATCGGAGGAGTATAGTTATTTGGAGAATAGAAGTAAGGATCAACGTATGGGTCGACGTTTACATTTATAAACCCATTTGTTTGAGGAACGAATTGAGTAGGCTCAAAGAAATAATCATCTGGACCGAACCAATTAGGACCATATGTAAAAGGAACAGGATTGGTTGTATAAGTTGTAACTGTAGTGGTAGTTTGTGTTACAACTTGCTGAGCATTTACGAGGCAAACAGCAGTTGTGAAGGCGAATAAAAAAGTTAAAGTTTTCATAAGGCTTGGATTTGGAAACCGAATTCCAAAGACCTTGCCAAAACAAATTCTATTTCTTGGGCGCTTTAATTTTTTTCCAGACTTCGTCTTGCCAAGCTTCATTTCCGCGCCATTTAGGCTCATTGGTTGTAATGATATTTTTCCAGCTATCGTTAGTATTGTAAGCCCAGTTTAAATAACCAATTCCACCATTGGCTAATCTGCCATTGGCGCTTAAAGCTGCATTATTAGCGTATTGGGCAACAATTTCATTAAAAACATTTAATTCCCGTAATGCAGCAAAAGCGGCTCTTCTGGTATTAAACTCAAAAGCATTACTCGAAAAGTCAATCAACTCATCTGTGAATTTCGTTTGACCATTTTTAATCGCAATTTGTAACCAGGAAATTCTCACGTTGTGCGCATTATTGCCCATTTCATTTTTGGTTAATTCTAAATAAGCAGCAATTTTCTTAGGATTGCTTTTGCACAATTGCTCTAAAGCAGTTTGTTGCACACTATAACTTCTGTCTGTGAGTAAAACTTCCATTGGCTTAATGAGATAAGCAGGAATGGTATCGAAATTATCTTGTAAGGCTTCTCTTACTTTTACATCTGCATCTTTGATTGCCATGTTTATCAATTTGATGCTTTTTGCATTTTTATCTTTTGCTAATTGTTTAATAATCGCTGATTTTATTGAATGCCATTTTTCAACAGAATATCTTTCAATTAAGAAATCTCTTTTTTGAGCAATGTCGATTTTTTCCATTGCAAGAATGGCGTCTAATCTATCTAACATATAAAATGCACTTCTCGTCTGGGCTTTTAATTGTTCAAAAGGTTTTACAAAATCTACCACTTTCATCACTTGATTATTAGGGTCGAATAATGTGTATGCCACTGTTTTATTTGCAGGGTGATTTATTTCTACACTTTGTGTTTTTTGTTCAATCCATACTTTTTTTGAGGCCATGGTGCCATCCGTAAAATGCACTTCAAATACAATAGGCATTTTAAACAAGCCTGAAGCCTCATTTAATTGTTGTTGCTGACGAACGGTAAACAAAGTAGACGCTGATGTACTCAAAGCTTCAACCTTGTAATAAGGCTCGTTTCCACGATAAATCCATTGTTCCCAAAACCAGTCGAGAGACTGGCCTAATGTTTCAGAAAATGCAATCAGCAAGTCATTTGAAGTTACATTTCCGTATGCATTTCTAAGCAAGTAGTTTTTTACAGTTCTGTTATAAGCATCTCTCCCAACAATGTATTTTAACATTTCTAATACAAAAGCGCCTTTTGGGTACCATCTTGAAGATCCTGCTTTACTGCTTGCAACAGGATACAAATCTTTCATTGAAGCCGACAATGCTGCATTCTGAGAATTTCTTCTTGATTGGTCGAAGAAATCTTGACCAAACGCTTCTCTTTCATACAACATGTTATAATGTGTAGCGAAACTTTCCTGAAGCCAATGGTGCGTTGCTGAACGTGCTGTAACCATATCACCAAACCACTGATGCGCTAATTCGTGTGCATTTACGCCAACGTAGGTTCTATCCAACTGCCCTCTTTCATCATTCATAAAGAAGTCACCATAAACGGTAGCTGTTGTATTTTCCATAGCACCGTACATAAATTCCTGTACAGGTATTTGGCTATATTTTTCCCAAGGAAACGGCACTCCAATTTCCTTTTCAAAGAAATCAATCATTTCGGTGCTATACTGGTAAGTTCCTGCAACACGGTTTTTCCAATTAGGGTAATACCATAGGTCGGTTTGAAGTCCTGATTTAGCGGTTCGGGTCTCGATATCATATTCTCCAATTCCCAACATTATTAAGTATGGAGCATGAGGCTTATTCATGCGGTAATGCCAAACTTGGTTCTCACCTTTTTCAATAACGTTCAACTTTACGCCATTCGATAATACTTTGTAAGGCTTCGGCATTGTAATTAGTACTTCCGAAGTAATTTTATCATTCATTTCATCGTACATTGGAATCCAGTGGCGATTATCTGTACCTTGCCCTTGAGACCAAATCTGTTTACGACTGCGATTTGTTTTATCGTTCCATCCTATAAAATACAAGCCTTTCCTTGGACTTGCTTCATAAGAAATTTGAATGCTGTCAGTTTTATCCCAGGTTAATGAATTATCAAAAAACAATGTAATTCCATCGTTTGAAGTTTTCCATTTTAAATCTTTATTCTGGAATTTTATCGACTTGATAGTAATGTCCGGAGCATCTAAAAAAATGCTGTCTACACTTTGTCTTAACGGAGTGAATATGTGCGTAACATTTCCAATTATTTTGCCTTGTTCAGGTTTAAATTCAGCCACCAATTTCAAGTGTTTAAAATCAACTACATGTTCGCGTGGAACAGAAGCTGAATCATAAGGCAGCGTTTTTACAAAAGGCTTTGTTTGCCCAAAGGCATTGCTACAAATTAAAAATGCAGCAATAATTGGAAAAAAATTTCTCATTATATTTATTTAGAAAATGGATGTGTTTATTTCTGTATCATGCGTTTTCCATGCACGATACATTCCTTCGGAGTTAAATGGTAAACAAATATTTCCTTTAGTATCGATGGCAATAAGTCCGCCTTCGCCCCCAAATTTTACGAGCTTATCGTTCACTACTTTTTTGCAAGCTAGTTCTAGGGTTAATCCCGCATATTCCATTAAACAACTAATGTCATAAGCTACAACAGCACGAATAAAATATTCTCCATGACCAGTGCAAGAAACAGCGCAAGTTGCATTATTAGCATATGTTCCTGCACCAATAATTGGGCTATCTCCTACCCTTCCCCATCGTTTATTGGTCATTCCGCCAGTAGAAGTTCCCGCAGCAAGATTTCCATAAACATCGAGCGCTACAGCGCCAACAGTTCCAAATTTCTTATCTGGAATTTCAACATTCACATTATGGTCTAAGTGAGCACCATCTTCGTTTATTACTTGTAATAGTTGATTCCAGCGAAGTTCATCGAAAAAATAAGCATCATCTTCAAAAGAAATTTTATTCAATCTTCCAAAATCCTCTGCACCTTTTCCACAAAGCAGCACGTGTTCAGATTTTTCCATTATCAAACGTGCAAGCTGTATTGGATTTTTAACGTTTGATACACCTGCAACTGCTCCCGCTTTTAAAGAAATTCCTTCCATGAGAGAAGCGTCCATTTCATGCCTTTTGTCGTGCGTAAAAACAGCTCCTTTTCCAGCATTAAACAATGGGCAATCTTCTAAGACTGTAATTGCAGCTTGCACTGCGTCTAAAGAAGTTCCCTTATTTTTAAGTATAACATCACCAGCAGCTATAGCTAACGCTAATGCGTCTTGATACGCTTTTTCTTTTTCTGGGGTAAATAGATGTTTTGCAAGCGTACCTGCTCCTCCATGAATAGCAATGCTATACACGATACTATTGCGCTTCTTCGTTAACAGTAATTTTTTCGATAATATCGCCTTGTCTGATTTGGTCAACGATATCAACATTTTCTATCACTTTTCCGAAAACTGTGTGCTTGCGGTCTAAGTGAGATGTATTGTTACGACTATGGCAAATAAAGAATTGTGAACCTCCTGTATCCTTACCGGCATGTGCCATAGAAAGTACACCTCTGTCATGGTATTGATTATCACCTGTTAACTCACATTTAATTTGATAACCAGGGCCACCTGCACCTGTACCTGTAGGATCTCCACCTTGCACTACAAAATCAGGGATAACTCTGTGAAATTTAACACCATCATAAAAACCTGATTTAGCTAACTTTAAGAAGTTATCTACAGTTCCTGGGGCATCTTTAGCGAAGAATTCAATCTTCATAGTGCCATATTTTGTTTGCAAAGAAGCAGTTGTCATGTTTAATAATTTTTGCGCAAAAGTAGTATTATGTAATTGAAATTAAAATCAGTGACCCGACTTTTCTTTTGAAGGAGGAGACGGCTTACAAGGAAATGGAGTAAATTCAGGTAATTTAGGTACAGCAATTTTACCTTGACTATGATTTTTTATAAAGTCTTCCAGTTGTTCAACTTCTATTCTTTTGGCGATAATCCTTTTTTCATTGTCTAATAAAAAAGCAACAGGTGTAGAATAAATATCATAATATTTTCTGAATTGCGCTGTACCCAATAAATCTGCTGCATTTATCCAATTGAGTTCTTTTTCTTTTATGTATTTGAACCATTCGGTCGTGTCTGCTTCAATGTAGACACCTAAAACCTCTAGGTCTAATTCTTTTTTGTTTTTATCGTAAAATGTTTTGAGTTGAGGAGTTACTTTTTGGCAATGACCGCAGCTTGGGTCCCAGAAATAAACAATGGTATATTTTGCTTTAATATCGTTTAAGGCAATTGGATGAAAATCGTTTTTAAGCAGGCGCATATTATTTGCCTTTCTTCCAATTAAACAAGGGTCTAAGGCTAATACTCTGTCGCAAATTTTCTCTTTTTGAGGATCTTCTACCCAATAAGCTTTACCACTTAAGTAATAATTTTTTGCCATGTAAACGAACACGGCGTCCATTCCCATTATATTTGATTTCTCATAGGTATTTGTAATATAATAAACCAAGTATTTGAAGATTTCACCTGTTGGGTTGGTTAAGCCTATCATTTTATCGGCAGCAGCATTTATAGAGTCTGGTGTTTGCGCTGTTAACCTTTCTAAGTATTGTTTTATTTTATTTCCAAAAATAGGTGAACGAAGCAGTCGATCATCCTTCATATCTATTTTATCGAAATAATGGGCTTTGTAGTATCTAAATGCAAATGTGGAGTCTTTCTTCCCATTTGGAAGCATCGGTGCTTCTGGTATTTCAGGGTCAGTACTTGCTTCAAAAACTTTAGCCAGCAGTAAATTTGGATTTTCTTTAATTAGATTTAATTTATATTCTTTGACCTCTTTATCAATTGCGATTTGTTTATCCTTGATTTCTTTTGTTTTAGCTTCATCGTCTTTTACCTCATCCATTTCTTTTTTCAATGCTTCAATTGCTTTTCCTTTGATAGATATCCATTTTAAATATTGATAGAAAACATCATTGTCTTTAGAATTCTTTACTTTCATACTATTGATATAATCAACAGTATCTGTTTCCATGCTAAATTTCTGTTCCTTATCGATAATCAATTCAAAATACTTTTTATTGGGCATTACAATTAAATAGATGCCTCCTGGTAAAACAGCATCTCCTTTAAACGTCATGTTGCCATTTTTATCAACTCTTGCTGAATCCTTTATGTACTGCTTATCACCAAAATAATATGCGAGTTGACAAGTAGTATCTTTTACACCTTTTACAGTAATCTTAATGTCAAATCCATCAGCAAATAATTTTGAGCTTATTGTAAGGAACGAAAGGATAATCAGAAAGTTAATTTTTGTCATAATATTTAAAATTTAAAAGCGGCGCAACATATCAAAAATTGTGCTAAATCGATTAAAATAAAAAACTAATTATCATCCTATCTTAAAACAAGAAGTTTAATAGGACTAAAGTTATGTGATTTGGTACTCTTTTTTTTTGCATTTTTGTCGGACAAATAAAGATTGATGAAATTTATCTACTTAATAATCAGCACATTTCTATTTAACCCAGTTTATTTATTTGCTGATGAGGGAATGTGGTTACCCCTTTTATTAAAACAGTTGAATGAAAAAAAAATGCAATCTGCTGGTTTAAAGATAAGTGCAGAAGATATTTATAGTGTAAATCGTTCAAGCCTGAAAGATGCAGTGGCACTTTTTGGAAGAGGTTGCACGGGAGAAATTATTAGTAATGAAGGATTGTTGCTTACCAATCATCATTGTGGTTTTAGTCAGATTCAAGACCATTCAACACTTGAAAATGACTATTTAAAAAATGGATTCTGGGCAAAAACTAAGGAAAACGAAATGACTAATCCAGGACTTTCAGTTAGTTTTTTAATTAGAATGGAAGATGTAACAGAAGCCATTACCCAAGATTTGTATAAATTAACGGATGAAAATGCGAGGGAAAATATAGTTGCCCAACGCTCGTTGGAAATCGTAAAAAAAGCTATTGCAGGCACTCATTATGAGGCATCAGTGAAACCGATGTATAATGGGAATGAGTATTATCTATTTGTAATGGAGGTTTTTAAAGATGTTCGATTGGTTGGCGCTCCACCTTCAAGCATTGGAAAATTTGGAAAAGATGAAGATAACTGGTCTTGGCCAAGACATACAGGAGATTTCAGCCTTTTTAGAATTTACGCAGGAAAAGATAACAAACCTGCTGAATATTCTAAAGATAATATTCCTTTTACACCAAGATATGTAATGCCAATATGCACAACAGGAGTAAATGAAAACGATTTTACTATGGTATATGGATTTCCCGGGAGGACAAATGAATATTTAACTTCCTATGCTGTAGAACAATTAATTACTATTAGCAATCCGATTAAAGTTGATTTAAGAGGAAAGCGTTTGGAAGTGATGAATCGATTTATGGAAGCCGATAGAGAAATTTTCTTAAAATATGCAGACAAATATTCAAGCATTAGTAATTACCATAAAAAATGGAAAGGAGAGACAAAAGGATTATTAAAAGCCAATGCCATTGATAAAAAGAGGTCATTTGAAAGATTGTTTGAAAACAGGGTAAACGCAGATGAACAATATATAAGATACTTGGACCTGATACCTGAAATAAAAAAACAATATGATGCTTTAGAAATAATTCAACCTGAGCTAGATTTATTTAATGAAGGACTTTTTGTTATTGAACTTTTTAAATTCACAAATTCATTTGCAACTATTGCAAATGTTACTTCAGAAGAAATTAGCTCAGATAAAACAAAAGAGTTAATCAAAAACTTACAGTCAATTTCAAAGTCATTTTTCAAAGATTATTATGCACCAATTGACAGAGAAATTGCAACAGATTTAATTAATACTTATTATAAGAAAACAAACCTTTCAGCTTCTCCCGATTTTATTCCTTCATTCAGAAAAGGTTTTGCTGCTGAGGATTTAAAATTAGCTGTAGATCAATTATTTGAGCAAAGTTTCTTGGATGAAGAATCTGAAGTTTCAAAATTTTTAAACGATTTAACAGTATCAGGAATTGCCAGGTTAAAAAATGACCCGGTATTTCAATTGGTTAATTTCTACAATAATTTTTACAAAGAGAATATATTAAACAAATACAATGAAATAAATAAAAAGCTGATTCCTTTGAACAGGTCGTTTGTAAAAGCGCAACGTGAAGTGATTACTGAAAAACAGTTTTATCCTGATGCAAATTCTACATTGCGTATTGCATATGGAAAAATTGAGGGTTACACACCAAACGATGCCGTAACATATGAATGGAATACAACGGGTGAAGGCATTTTACAAAAAAATAATACAGAACATAGTGATTATGCAATAGAGCCTCGCATGAAGATGTTATTAGAAAACAAAGATTTTGGAAACTATGCAGAAAAAAATGGGGCGCTTCCAATTTGCTTTGCTGCATCTAATCATACTACAGGTGGAAATTCGGGAAGTCCGGTATTAAATGCAAAAGGACATTTGATAGGGACAAATTTTGACAGGAACTGGGAAGGAACCATGAGCGATATTTATTACGACATTAATCAAGTTAGGAATATTGTTCTAGATGTTCGTTATACGCTGTGGGTAATTGATAAATATGCGGAAGCAGGGCATTTGATAAAAGAAATGCAATTAGTAAAGTAATTTTGGGAAGAATTTTAGCAATCGATTTCGGGACTAAAAGAATTGGGTTAGCGGTTACTGATTCAAATCAAATAATTGCAACTTCCTTAACTACAATTCCTTCAGCAGAAATTTTCGACTACTTAAAAACTTATTTTTCTAAGGAAACAGTTACTCGAATTATCATAGGGGAACCCAAACATTTAGATGGCAGTAAAAGTGGACCAATTGAAGCTTTAAATAACTTCAAAAAAGCGCTGGTTCGTTTATTTCCTGGTATACCTGTAGAAAGTATAGATGAACGCTTTACCAGCAAAATCGCATTTGAGTCGATGATTCTGTCAGGAGCCAAAAAAAAAGACAGAGAAAACAAAAGCAATATTGACAAAATAAGTGCAGTGATAATTTTACAAGACTATTTATCGCAACTTTCTTACAGAAAAAGTTAATTTTGCAGCATGATTTTACCAATTGTGGCCTACGGTGCATCTGTATTAAAGAAAAAAGCGGTTGATATAGATAAAGATTACCCCGCTTTGTCAGATTTGATAGACAATATGTTTGAAACCATGTATTATGCGCATGGAGTGGGGCTCGCGGCTCCTCAAGTTGGACTTTCTATTCGTTTATTTGTTGTTGATGCAAACCCATTTGCGGAAGATGATGCAAGTCTTAAGCATTTTAAAAGAATATTTATAAATGCTCAAATAGTTGAGGAAAGTGGCGAGAAATGGAAATTTAACGAGGGCTGTTTAAGCATACCTGGTGTGAGAGAAGACATAGAAAGAGTTCCTACAATTCGTTTAAAATGGGTGGATGAGCATTTTACACCTTTCGAGGAAACCTTTACTGGTCTTAAAGCCCGGGTGATTCAGCACGAATACGATCATATTGATGGTATTTTATTTACTGATAGAATGAGTCAGTTAAAACGCACAATTTTACACAGCAAACTCAGTAATATTACAAAAGGAAAGGTGAACGTAGATTATAGAATGAAATTTCCACAACTAAAAAAATAAATAGTTTCAATACATTTACCACGTTAAATACATACACATGAATTTTAAATTTCTTTCCATACTGTTAATTTTTTCTTCATTGCTATTAACAAGTTGCGGAGATAATCGCGACGAATCCATCAAAAAAATTAAGGAACTTGAATCAAAGTTGATGAAAGATTCAACAAAAGCCAAAGACGAAGTAAGTGCTTACAATTTGCAAGTAGCTTATTCTCAATTTCAAGAAAATTTCCCTGAAGACCCCGAAGCACCAGAATATTTGTTTAAAGCAGCTGATTTAAGTATAAGTTTATCATGGGGAGAATCTGCAATTGCAATTTTAGATGAGTTCCTACAGTTTTATCCAAATCATAAACGTGCTGCAGAAGCATTGTTTTATAAAGGATATGTGTATGATAATCAAATAAATGACGATGTAAAAGCTGGTGAATTTTACAGAGCTTTTTTAAAAAAATATCCCAATAATGCTTTTGCACCTAGTGTAGAAGCTTCTATTAAAAATTTAGGAAAATCTGATGAAGAATTGATTAAAGAATTCGAAAAGATGAATGGGGATACTGCAAAAAAAGATACATCAGCAAAATCTGTTTAGGCCAATTCAATTAATGGAAATCTAGCCAGAGAAGGATTTCCAAAATCTGAAAATTGTTTTTCTTTAAATTTAAAATAACCTGCAATTCCCACCATTGCAGCGTTGTCTGTGCAATATTCAAAAGGAGGAATAAAAACATCATAACCGCTTGATTTCAATTGATCAAATGTGTTTCTGAGCAATGAATTCGCTGAAACACCACCAGCAAGCGCTAAATCTGTTATCTTTTCATTTTCAGCTGCTAATAACAATTTCTTAATTAAGATACTTACAATTGCTTGCTGAATAGAAGCACATAAATCCGCTTTGTTCTCTTCAATAAAATCAGGGTTTTTATTCATTTCTCTATTTACTAAGTATAAAAATGAAGTTTTTAAACCGCTAAAGCTAAAATCGAAAAGCCCTGTTTTAGGTTCAGGAAATGTAAATTTATTTGGATTTCCTGTTTGGGCCAATTTATCGACCATTGGGCCGCCGGGATAAGGTAAACCTAATATTTTAGCTACTTTGTCGAATGCTTCACCTGCGGCATCGTCTATTGTTTCTCCTAAAATTTCAAGTGTTAAATAAGAGGTAATCTTAACGATTTGTGTATGTCCACCAGAAACAGTTAAACATAAAAATGGGAATTTAGGATAAGATTGCCCACCATTAATAAAATGAGCCAAAATATGCGCTTGCATGTGATGTACTTCTATTAATGGAATACCCAGAGAGAGAGAAAATGCTTTTGCAAAAGTTCCACCTACCAATAAAGAACCTAATAAACCAGGGCCTTTTGTATAAGCAATTGCATTTAACTGATGTTTGTCTATTTTTGCTTGCTGCAAAGCCAGTTCTACTGTTGGAACTATGTTTTGCAAATGCGCTCTAGATGCCAATTCAGGAACAACACCTCCCCATTTTTCATGCACGTGCTGAGTTGCTACAATATTGGCAAGTATTTTGTCATTGCACAAAATCGCTACCGCAGTGTCATCGCATGAAGATTCAATGGCTAGCGTATAGATTGGTTGAGAAATCATTTATTAATTTAGGAACTTATTAAAATACTGCGCAAAATAACGGGATTTTTATTGCTTTTCGTGTTGTTTATCCTCACGACTGCATTTATTGTTGCGCAAAGCGGTCGATTTCAAACTTGGTTAGCCAAAAAAGTCGCTCAACAATTATCTTTAGCAATTGGTTCCAAAGTAGATATTCGTTCTATAAAAATTGATTTCTTTGACAGGGTAAGTTTAGAAGGATTTTATGTTGAAGACTTGCACAAAGATACTTTGTTATATGTTGATGCATTAAAGGCAAACTTTAATGATGTTTACTTAAATTTTTCTCATTTCGATTTTGACAAAGTAACCCTTCAGAAGGGGCAATTTAATGTAAGGCAGTTTCAGGGAGAAGAGGACCTGAATATTCAATTTATATTAGATATCATTAATGGACCTAAAGACACTACAGATACTGTTAAATCGATTCCGCCAGAATTGTTCTTTTGGAAAGTAAAGCTAGAAGATGTAAATTTTACTTATGAGTATAGAGATACGATTCCAGACACAGGTTTTGGAATTAATTATGACCATTTAAGAATTGAAAATATTCATGCAGAACTGAATAGGTTTTTAATTATTGATGATTCATTATCTGGCGAGATAAGAAACTTTAGTTGCAAGGAACATAGCGGCTTTGAAGTAAAAAAACTTCAAACTGATTTTACTGTAGCCTACACCACCATAGAATTGTCGAATTTAAAAATGGCCTCTAAAGAAAGTAGTTTAGAAGGTAAATTTCATTTTGATTATGATAATTATGATGAGTTAAGCGACTTTATAACGGAAGTTGAAATGAGGGGAAAAGTAAAGAGATCGTCTTTGTTACTATCTGAATTAGCTTATTTTGCTCCTGAACTCAAAGGTTTCGAAACCCGCATCAGTTTGAAAGGAGATGTGAAAGGAACAGTTGATAACATGCGATGCAGCAATGTGCAGTTAGGTTTGGGAAAAGAAACAAGGTTGTTAGGCAGTGTTAATTTCAAAGGACTTCCTGATATAGATTCTACCCAATTTAATTTCCAATTGAGTGAATTACGAACGAGTAAAAGAGACCTTGAAACGCTTTATGAGTATCCTTTTTATGGTAAAAAACACTTAGAAATTCCTTCACTAATTGGAAGTCTTGGAATTATAACCTACCGAGGAAAATTAAAAGGCACACTGGATGATTTAGAATCAGATGGAAACTGGGCTACAGATTTAGGAGAAGTCACGACTCAAGTAAATTTAAAACTTGATAAAGATTTTGATGAGTACACATATACTGGATACATTAAAACTGAGGAATTCGATATTGGAACTTTTCTGGATGAAAAGGAAATATTAGGAAAAATTGCAATTGAAACCAGTATAAATGGATTTAGTTTTAATCCTGAATTATTAATAGCAGACTTAAATGGCTTTCTGCCTTTCATCGATTTAAATGGATATCGTTATCAAAATTTAACAATTGTAGGTTCTGTTCAGAAACAATTATATGATGGAAGCTTAAAAGTAGCTGACCCTAATTTAAGATTAGATTTTAATGGGGTGGTCGACCTAAGGGCAAAAGAGCCTGCATTTGATTTTCATGCGAATCTGGACATGGCAGATTTAAACGGATTGGGATTTACAAAAAGAGATTCTGCATTTGTTGTTTCTAGTGAAATTACTTCTGGTTTCTCGGGAAATAGAATTGACGATTTAATTGGTAAAATTGAATTGGCACAAACTGAGGTAAAATATGGCTCAAGGAAATTCTATGTTGAAGATGTATTATTAGAAGCTAAAGGAAGTAGTTTAAATAAAGACATCTCAATACTATCAGACATGTTTGATTTAAATGTGAATGGGGCATTTCAAATGGTGAAACTTCCAAATTCTATATCAAAGGTGCTTAATAGTTTCCTTCCGTCTTATACTGCTTTAAAAGTAAATAAGAAGGACAATACAATTGAGAATTTTAAATGGGATTTAAATGTAAAAAATGTAAAATTGCTTTCAGCATTGTTTTTCCCAGATATAGAAATTAGCAAAAACACACGTATTTATGGTGATTTCAGCACATTAGAGAATAAAATAAATGTGCAAGCTAAGGCTCCATTTTTGGGAATTTCGGGAATTAAATTAAATGGATTAACTGTTAATGGAAATGCACTAAATAGAAAATTAACCTTTAATTCGGATGTGGAGGAATTAGAAATTTCGGATAGTTTAAGAATTAATCATGTGAGCTTAGCTTCTAATGCTGTAACAGACAGTGTTGCGTTAAAGTTAAAATGGGCATCAAAAAGAGAATTGAAAGGAGCGGATGCAGAAATAAATATGAAGGCTGATTTTACTGGCGAAAAAATAACTATGAATTTGCTGCCATCTTTGATATTAATTTCGGACACATTATGGCAAGTAAATGATGAAAATGCCATTGTAATTGAAAATAAAAAAATTGAATTTATTAATGTTGGATTTATCCATAATACAGAGTTTATTAGGATTGATGGAATTGCCAGCAATAGTTCAAAAGATGAGCTGGATATAGTATTAGATAATTTTGGACTGAATAATTTAAATCCATTTATTGCTGAAAGCGGAATTGAGGTTAATGGTTCATCGAAAGGAATTATTACAATTTCAAATGTATTTAAAAAGCCATTTTTCGAAAGTAATTTAGAGTTTAAACAAATTAAATTGAATGAAGATTTAATTGGTGATGGTCAATTGATTAGCGAATGGGACGATGTAAACAATAGAATTATTCTGGATGGATTATTAAAATCGGGACTTGTTCCAAAAATTAGTTTTAATGGCAATTATTATCCGCGAAAAAAAGAAAATAATATTGACATTGATTTAATTTTAAATAACATTAAAATTGACTTATTTAAAAAATATGTAACCGATATTTTTTCTGATATCTCAGGTTTAGCTGATGGAAAAATTAACCTGAGCGGAACGCCTGAGAAGCTGGAAACGAATGGTAAAATAACGTTAAAAAGAACAAGTGTAAAAATTGGATTATTAAATACAAGGTATAATTTGGCAGATGATGTATTTATAAATAAAAATGAGATTGTAGCTAAGAATATTACATTGACTGATGAGAATCAAAATACAGGTAAATTAGATTTTAAAATTAGCCATCAGTACTTTACTAATTTCTATTTTGATGTGCGTGTTAGTGCCAATAAATTACAGGCATTAAATACTACTGAAGATATGAGTGATTTATTTTTCGGGAAAGGCAATGTTACCGGAACTTTCACAGCAATTGGCCCAATTGATAATATTAAAATGAATATTAATGCCAAAACTGAAAGAGGTACATCTTTTTACTTGCCATTAACTACTACCGATGATGTAAGCGAGCAGGATTTTATTGTTTTTGAAAAGAAAGAAAATAGGAATAAGAAAATTAATAATAAGAGAAAACAAAAAAGCAGTAAAGGATATGAATTAAATTTTAGTTTAGAAATAACTCCTGATGCTGAGGCATATTTATTATTTGACCCTAAAGTTGGTGATGTAATAAAAGGTAACGGGACAGCCAATTTAAAATTAGAAGTAACTGAAGCTGGAGATTTTAATATTTACGGAGATTATATTATTAATGAAGGAGATTATTTATTTACGTTACAAAATGTTATAAATAAGAAGTTTGTAGTTAAAAAGGGAGGTGTTATTAGTTTTAAAGGTGATCCTTATGATGCAGACATTAATTTATCGGCAGTATACAATGTGCAAACTTCATTGTACAACCTGGTTAAAAATATTGATTCAAGTGCAACGGTAAAAAAGAGAATTGATGTTAATGCGGTAATGAATTTAAGTGGCAAATTGATGAAGCCAACCATTACTTTTGATATTCAATTGCCGAATGCTGACGATCAATCGCGAAATTTGCTTGCATCACAAATTACCAGTGAAGAGGAGATGAACAGACAGATTTTTGCATTGGTTATGTTTAGGAATTTTTGGCCAAGTCAAGGTGGTGGGCTTGAAACGGCAGGAGGAGTTGGCGCCAACGCGAGTGAAATGCTTTCGGCACAATTGTCTAACATGCTTTCGCAATTGAGTGATGATGTGAATATTGGAGTAAATTACCAGCAAGGAAACGCTGCAACAAAAGAGGCAATTAATTTAACTTTATCTACTCAGATATTCAATGACCGTGTAAGCATAGATGGTAATTTTGGGACCCAAGCAACAGCTACAACTAACACCAATACCAGTAACCTGGTGGGTGAATTTAACATTGAAGTAAAAATTACTGATGATGGTGCGGTTCGGGTAAAGGTGTTTAACCGCTCTAATCAATATTTACTGGTAACCAATGATGTACCTTATACGCAAGGTGTTGGTATTTTCTACAGAAAAGAGTTTGATGTTTTTGACGATCTTAAAAAGCATCGTAAAAAGATTCAATAACCACGAATGCTGCGCAAAGGGTTGGAGCAAGCCACCGTGTGGCGCGGAAAACCTGGTGCCGACGCTAGGAGGCATGCGCCCAAATTAAGATTTACCTAAAAGCAGTTAAAAATTTACAATTCGAAAAAGCAAACGTTACCGCCTACCCATGTTTTGTCGCGGTTGAATTTTACACCAATCATCTCACCACGGCTCAAGCGCGAGAGATTTACAACTAGCTCGGGTTTTTCATTTTGTGGTTCCCAGAAATACAACAAGCGAACTTCTACTTTCACTAAACCGTCAGGTGCCTGGAGAACAGGTTCATATTTTACTTTACGCTGTAGCATGAAGCCTGCGCGCTCTTCAGCAGGAATTTCATCAATATCCTGGCGGGTAACATGAAATTTCACACCTGTTCCTGAGAAAGAGAACAATGGCTTTAAAACGTAATTCTCCAGGTCGGTTGGAATCTCGTGCACATCGCTTAGAAAGCGACTTTGCGGTACATAAGGACTGTCGAGAAAAGGCATTACGTATTTACTTACTCTGAAAAACCAATTGGGGTGACCTGCCCATTCTACATCAACATCTTCGGTAAGGTTGAACTGGCATTTTAGGTCTGTACGGCGGCTAAATTCATCAAAAATCACACGGTTATAAATGCGTTTGATTTCAGTTTTTACGCCATTGCGCATGTAATACAATTTGCGGTCTTCGCGAATTACATCAGTAATACAAACTGGAGAAACACCTGAAATAGATTCTGTTACAATAAAATCTATGCTCGTGCTTTGTTTGAAAGGTTCAACTTCGAGCAAAATTACATTTTCGGGTTGGTGACCATTGAGCAATAGATTTTTGAGACGTTCTCTATATTTTGGAGAATCGAAGCCGTTGAAAAATGCTGAATAATTTTCGGGAACAGGAAAATGCTCGCGGTATTTGGCTTGCACAAAATCTTGGAAACCAAAAAGCGATGGGAAGCCTTGTAATTCTATTAGTTGCGGATTTAACTCACCTTTTTCGTCTAAGCAAACAGCAAAATCGAGGGCAAGAAAAAGACTGTGTTCGTCTTCGTTAGGAACAAAAAGTTCGTTAGGAACGGCTTTGCGTGTTAGCGTTTTAAAATCTGGACGTAATAAGGTTTTTACGATAGAATCGCCAGCTTTTTGGAGTGTTTCTCTGAATGATTTTGGAAAAAACACAGGAGATTCGGCTACCCGAAAATGGACTTTATAGTTGAAAGATGTATTTACGTCGTCTAAAAAAGCTTGATATTTCTCTTCAGTAAATTCTTGATTGTATTTTTGACGTATATCTGTAACCATTTCGAATTAAATTTTTTGTAATGTAGATTGAAGCGCTGTTTGCAGAAATAAAGGAATAATGGTTTGATGTGTGAGGACAATTTTCTCAGGATCATCTAAGTGATCGAGCATAGAGAAATATTTTTCTTCACCATGTTGTTCAATTACTTGTTTCTTTTTGTCTTCCGTTTTCATGTGAAAGAGCATACCAGCAGAATCGGCTTCGGGGTGAAATTGTGTTCCAAAAATGGCATCGTCGAAACGCATGGCCATTACACAGCGTTCAAGTTTAACGTGCGGACGGTATTTTTCAATGCAGAGAATCTCTCCACCCATTTTGCGGATGCGTTTTAAATCCGGTTGTGTAACCTGCCAGTCGCGTGAATCTACCGCCCAGAATGGGTCAGCAAGACCGTTAAGCAAAGATTCTTTAGTGCCTGCAAGGGTTTTGTGAATCGGCATTACACCAAATGAGGTACTTACTCTTTTATTTACATTGCCCAATTTGTAATGCCTTGCGTAAATCTGAAAGGAATGACAAATTAGAAAGACGTATTTTTTTGCTTCAGGATACAGGTAATTGTGTTGCCTGATGTTGTCCATTAATGAGAAATACAAGGCTTCCCAACGTGTACCTTCGCTGTCTATAGGACTTCCTGGTCCACCTGTTGAGATATAAACATCATATTCTAAAGTTGGAATTTCTTCTTTTCCACGGATATCATACACATTGTAATCGAGCTCTATTCCCTGCTTTTCGCCAAAATCTTCGAGCATTTCTTTGATACAACGCATCCCTTGATTTGCTTGTCCATCGTATAAATCGAGAATTGCGGCCCGAAGAACTGGTTTTATCATTTTGATGTTATTTTTAAAAGGTAAACGTAATATTTATTATTCTGTTCCAACTAAAGTTTGTTCTAAAATGTAGTCAACAACATTTACAAGGCTACCTGTTTCATGATACACTTTTAACTGGCGATCCGCACCTGTTCCATTCTGGAGCATTTCATAGACGTAATTTATTGCATGTCTGCTTCCCAGTTCATCTACTACATCGTCTATAAACTCTAGTAACTCTAATATTAATGAGCGGGCACCTACTTCTTCTTCTTTACCAAAGTCAATCATTCTACCATCTATACCATATCTGCCCGCGCGCCATTTGTTTTCATTAATTAACGCTCTGGTATAAATCATAAAGTTTAAATTTTGCATTCTTAACTTATACAATTTAGCAACAATAGCTTGGAAGATAGCTGTAATGGCAATAGTTTCATCCACCAACATTGGAATATCGCAAATGCGGAATTCTATGGTTGGGAAGAAAGGATGTACGCGCAAATCCCACCAGATTTTCTTAGCATTATCTATACAACCCGTTTTAATGAGCAAGTTAACGTAGCCAATAAAATCTTCGTAGGTATTAAAATAATCAGGAATTCCTGTTCTTGGAAATTTATCGAAAACTTTAGAACGGAAGCTTTTAAAACCAGTATTTCTACCTTCCCAGAATGGAGAATTGGTGCTTAAAGCATACACGTGCGGCAAGAAGTAACGAACAGAGTTTGCAATGTGCATGGCTAAGTTCTTATCTTCAATACCAACATGCACATGTAAACCAAAAATAAGGTTAGAACGTGCTGCATCTTGGAGTTCGTTTACAATATCTTCGTAACGAGGATTTGGGGTAATTAATTGGGTGCTCCAGTGAGAGAAAGGGTGAGTACCTGCGGCGCCAATGCGCAAACCATTTTCTTTGGCAATGCCAGAAACAGTTCTGCGCAAATTTATGAGGTCGGCCCGTGCTTCATCTACATTTCTGCAAATACCAGTACCAACTTCAACCACAGCTTGGTGCATTTCAGCTTTTACTTGATCTTCTAAAACATGTGAGGCGTATTCTACAATTTTTTGATCGTGTGAACTTAGTTCCCTTGTTTCGGGATTTACGACCATGTATTCTTCTTCTACTCCAATTGTAAATGCTGGTTGCTTGCTCATAAACTTTAAGTATTAATTAAACAATTAAGAAAAGGCAAAATAGAAAAAACACCGGATATCTCCATCATAGAAATTCCGGTGTTTTATTCACAATTATTATTTATGCTTTTGCAGTAGCTTTTTTAGCAACTGGTTTTTTCTCAGTTACTTTCTCAGCTTTTGGAGCAGCAGCTTTCTCAGCTTTTGGAGCTACAACCTTTGCAACTTTGGGAGCTGCAACTTTTTCTGCTTTAGGCGCTTTAGGAGCCTCAACAGCAGGAGATAATTTTAATGCAGCTTTGGTAACATAAGTTCCCCAAGTAAGGTTATCCTGACCTGGTTTTTGCGCTCTTGCACGCTCAATTGCATAATTAGCAGCAGTTTCAACTACCCAGTCAAAATTTTCTTGACCAACACTGTTTACATCCGCATCAGGAGCTGGATTACAGAAATCGATTGCGTAAGGAATACCATCGCGTACAGCAAATTCAACTGTATTGAAATCATACCCTAAAGCGTGGTTCAATTTTAATACGTAATCTTCAATTGTTTTCAATAATTTGCTGTCTTGTTTTTGTTCGCCAGTTACATAACGTAAGTGATGTGGGTTACGTGGTTCGTATTGCATAATGCGCACGTATTTTCCACCTATGCAATAGCAACGGTAGTATGATTCGAACACAATTTCTTCTTGCAACATCATAACTAACTGAGCAGTTTCATGATAAGCTTTGAATAATTCTTCAGCGTTGTTTAATTTATAAACGCTTTTCCAACCACCACCAGAATGTGGTTTCATGTATGCAGGAAAACCGATGTGAGCAAATATAGTGTCCCAGCTTAATGGGAAATGTAAGTTACGGAAAGACTCTTCAGTTGTGTCAGCAGGACGTTCAAAAGAAGGTAAAATTACAGTTTTAGGAACTGGAACGCCTAATTTAACAGCCAATGCGTTGTTAAAAAATTTCTCATCAGCACTCCACCAGAATGGGTTGTTGATAACGGCAGTACCAGAAATTGCAGCATTTTTAAGGTATGCGCGGTAAAAAGGCACATCCTGAGAAATACGGTCAATAATTACAGCATAATCAGTTGGTTCTGATTGCGATACTACATCAATTAAAACAGATTCTGCTTTAATGTCTTTCAATCCGAGGCTGTTGATGCGCTCGATAATTGCTTGGGGGAATGTAGATTCCATCCCGTGAAGGATTCCGATCTTTTTCATGTTACTCGGGTTTTTAGGTTTATTTATAGTTGTTGTTTGCTTGATTATTTAATTAGTGAAAGATAGTGAGGAAACATTTGTTTCCAAACAGGCCAGTCGTGATTTGCTTGATATCTTATATCCAGCCAATGACTTACGCCTTTATTTTGAAGTATTTGAGCCAATTTTATGTTTGCATCTAAGCAAATGTCCCATTCGCCGGTGCCTAAAACCACATGCATATCACGGTAAGCTTCGTTCCAGGAATTGGGAATAAAATCGAGCGGATTGTTAAAGTATACATTGTCGTCATAGTAACCATCGAGTTGGTCTTTTATGTCGTATGCAGCGCCCATGTTGAAAACATATTTCACCATTTCGGGGTGACGAAATGCAAAATTAGTAGCGTGGTAGCCACCAAAACTGCAACCAGCAGTAACTACTTTGTTTACACCGGTTGAATGCATTGCAAAAGGAACTACTTCATGCTGCAACATTTGGTCGTACCAAATATGATTTTTTACGCGGTCGGCAGGGTGAATAGAACGGTTGTACCAAGAATGTTGGTCGATACCATCAGGACAAAATATTTTTATGAAGCCGCGTTCCACAAACCAACTAGCGGATTCTATGAGCTGAAAATCTTTGTTTTCGTAATAGCGCCCCATTGAAGTTGGAAAAAGAATAACAGGGAAACCTTTTTCTCCAAAAACCAACATGTCCATTTCTCGGCCAAGTTGCTGCGAATACCAACGATGATGCTGTTCCTTCAATTTAACGTTTTATTAATTTTGAGAACATTTTAGAAACATTCTCATAACAAGAATGATGTTTCATTATTATATTCTCAACAAAACGGGTGCAAAAATAGCAAATTTATCATTCTAAACAAATCTGTTAATACTTTTTCATTAACAAGTGTTATGAATTACGAAAAAAACAAGCAGTTTTGTGACGCCTATTATGAGTGAACATTCTCCCCAAACATTGGTAGTTACTAAGGAATCAGAAGATACATGGGAACTCCACACAATCAAAGACATCCATTCTCCATTGTTGAAAAGAAATGTAGATATTGATGTTTTTTTACCTCCCGATTATCAAAAAGAGCATGGTCCATTTCCACTTTTGTTGCTCAACGACGGACAAGATAGCGAGGGAATTAAACTAAAAAGTACCTTAGATAAGCTTTACAAAACTGGCAAATTGCGCAAATTTGTAGTGGTTGGTGTGTATTGCGGCGACAGAATGCAAGAATATGGCGTAGCGTCAAAACCAGATTATAGAAAAAGAGGCGCAAGGGCAAAACTTTATACTAAGTTTATTTTGGGCGATTTGCTTCCTTACTTGCAATTCAGGTACGCCATAGAGCCATTCAGTTCCGAAAATGTGATAGCTGGTTATTCACTAGGAGGCTTATCGGCATTAGATATTGCATGGAACAATCCGCAGTATTTCCGCAGAGCAGGAGCATTTTCCGGTTCATTTTGGTGGCGCAAACGCGATTTACAAAAAGGCTATACCGATAAAGACCGCATTATGCATGCAGAAATACGTGATGGTAAATTTAAACCAGGCATGAAATTCTGGTTTCAGGCAGGTACTTTAGACGAACGCGCCGACCGCAACAACAATGGCATTATCGACGCCATAGACGATACGCTCGATGTAATTTCAGAACTCATTAAAAAAGGCTACAAACCTTATTACGATGTGGTGTACCATGAAATCAAAGATGGAGAGCACAATCAAAAAACCTGGGGCCAAGCCATGCCTTTGTTTTTAGAATGGGCGTTTGGTAAATAGGTAACGAGTTTTTATTTGGGCGCCTTTCCAAAACAATACAAGCTTTTAGTAAAAGTTAAGCAATACAATATTGTTTTGTAAACCACGCTTTCGCCACTACTCCCTCCTGCGTCGGGCGGTAGTTGGCTCAATCGTTTGCGCGGGCTATGTAGTTTTAGTATACACCATTTATATTTTTAATTCTCATGTACTATTACAGTACACGCAATTCAGTTTTTTGATTCTCGTATACTAATTTAGTACACGTAATTTATTTTTTTAATTGTTGTGTACTTTTTCGGTACAAGCCATTCAGTTTTCTTAACGGCTTGTCCTTTTAAAGTACAAGTGATTCAATTTTTTTAACGGCTTATCCTTTTAAAGTACAAGTAATTCAGTTTTTTGAATGGCTTGTACCGATTTAAATTTCTTAGTGTAACATTAAATCAATAGGTAATTATAAGATTATTGATTTCAATTATGACAGTGTAAAATCCAATTAGGCTCTATTATCAAGCTGACGAATGATGCAGAAGGCATCCAATATTTATAAAAAAAGATATAAAAAATTATACGACTCCGAAGGAGTCGAATGGGCATAAGAGATGAAATTTAGCTTTAAAGATGGGACCCTTTCTGGGTCGTAAAATGAATTTCTATAGATTGAAACCATATTCCATGGGTTAAAACCCATGGCTATTCAGCCCGCAAATCACGAATGCTTAATAATTAATTTTCACCAACTTCTCTCTTTTCAAAACTACACCATTATTAATAACTTCACAAAAATAAATACCTGAAATTAATTCCAAAACACTAATACTACTGTTTTGGGTTATAGTTTCAGACTTTACAAGTTGCCCAATGGAATTGTAAATATTTACTTGCATTTTAATTGGTGCGCTTCCTAAATAATTAACTTGGAATGCAGTAATAGTTAAATTATTGGTTATGCTTATTTGCTTACGAAGTGTTTCAGTTGCAATACCTGTATAATCTATTATGAGCGTATCTGATTGCTCAACTCTACAATTTCTTGTATACAAAGAAAACTGAGTGCCTTGTGTTGCCAATATCAAAAGACTATCACCAGTTCCTAGTAACAAATCATCTCCTGTTTTGTACCACTGCTTCTCTTCTTGGTAGGTGCTATCAATTAACCAAACATATCCATCAGGGTAACCTAATGCACTTACAAAAAATATGTTAGGCTCAATAATGGGTACTAATGAAATATCATCAAAATTAAGATAGTAAGCAATAGGGTAGCCAATCGCTGAAAAATGTTCAATGTTCAAAAAAGAATCTATGGTTGCGCTTCTATCTAATTGGTATCCTGATAAACTATCAGGGCTAAAATTTCCTAATATAAAATACTCTTCATCACCATTTGCTAAGTAGGGAGCTCGAATTAGCTCCCATGCAGAAGTATCTCCAATTGCTGTGCTATCGTCCTTGCACAAATCTATTCCATATTCTATTTCATAAAAATTATAATTGTTTATTTCCGAAATTTCCGTATTACTTAAACCTACTCTAAACTTATTAATTGTAGTAAAAAGATATTCAAAATTCTTATTAATTGTATCATTTATAAATGAAAAGTTTGCTTCAGATGAATTTACCCATGTGCTGATGCAATATTTATTATTCCCTAAAATTTCTTTTAATTTACAACTAGCAAACTCGTGAACAGAATCCATAAAAGTTCTTTCGCTTCTGTTCATTAATTTTGTAAGCTCGTAATTCACACCACAAAACATGCCTGCATATCCTTCACCAGAGCGCGGATATTGAAATGATAACCAATTTTTGGGCACCCAATAGGGGTCTAGTTCATTAATAGTTATGTTACATTCATTATAAACATCAGCTGAAAAAGTCGGATTTAAAGTGGTATTAAAAATTGTATTTTTCCAATCAGTTGCATTAAAATTATAGTCAAACTCTGTGTTACAATCTGTTAACTGCTCAAAACTTGGGTTGGGTATTAAGTTTTGTGCACCCATTCTACTTACAATCGATAAAACAAGAATAAGACTAATCGACTTTAACCAAATTTTCATTTTGTATTATCCTTTTTTATTTATTATTATACTTATATAAGTCCATTGTAAAATTCAGAAGTATTCAATATTCTTGTGTGAATGTTTAATGTTCTAGTTCGCAAATTCTGAACGATTAAATTCTATAATAAAAAACTCAACTTTAGAATCTATAAATCTAATAGCATTCATCTTATGCTGAATAATAATAGTAAACTTAATAAACACTCACTCAAATTTAAACTAAAAATTGAGATAATGAACGATTTAGGAAACTTTTTGGGTTAAAACCCAATGGGCACTTTTGCAAATTTTAAAATCCATGGGTTGAAAACTATGACAAATCATTTAAAACCAACAAAGGCAAAAAAAAATTAATGATTAGAACTATTGAGTAATTTCTAGACAACCAATTTCCTTAAATCTTTCTTCCTTTAGAAAACTTTGAATAATAAATTGATGTTTAGTTATAACATTTGCTAGATTAAGACTTGTAGTATTTCCAATTCTTAGCCAAATAATTTTAGGAGGATGTCCTTTAAGAGTAATTAAATCATAAAAATCTGAGTCGAACGTAACAATTGAAAATTCATTGGCTTTTGCAAAGGCCCAAATTTGTTGATCGAAAGCAAACTGAAGTTCAAAATCTTTGACATGCTTTGCTTCTGGAAAAATATTATTTATTTGTTGAACAACCCGAAAGGAAATATTCTGATCGAACAAGAGTTTCACGATGCTTTACTAATTTTATGTTCTCTGTCAGCTGCATAAGATAATGTTGCTATAATATCTTCATCTGATAATTCAGGATAATCTGCAAGAATTTCTGCATTAGACATTCCAGCCGCTAACCAGCTAAGAATATCATAAACAGAAATCCTCATTCCTCTTATACAAGGCTTTCCAAATCTAATTTCTGGGTTAATTGTAATAATTTCAGAATAATGTTTCATGAAGCTAAGATACAAACATTCTGATATAGCGCATATTAGCAGATATCAATTTTCGAAAATTTTAAGGAAATTAGGACTCGAATGTTATAATAGGATTTATTGGAATTATGATAATTTAAATCCAGGGGTTGTAACCCATGGCTATGCAGCCCAACCAAACACCATATCCTAATTATTCATTATTCCTTGTTAATTATTCATTTGACTTTTAATTCCCACATGCTCTTCTTACCTAAAATGGGTAACCGTTAATTATAAAAATCCTATTAATATTGCTTCACCAATTTAAATAAGGTTAAAACTTAGAATGATTTCCAAATTAATGCTTCAGTTTAAGTCTCCGCAACTTCGGTTGTTGCTGGTGCTATTGCTTGCTTTGATTTTACGCACCATAAATCTAGGAGAACTTGCTTACATGCACGACGAATTGAGTGTATTGAGTCGTGTTAATTACAGCAGTTTTAGCGAACTAATTGAACAAGGTGTAATTCCCGATTTTCACCCACCATTGGTGCAAGTGGCTATGTTTTATTGGGTAAAATTAGTTGGCTTTAACGAATGGATAGTGAAATTGCCATTTATTATCATGGGAATTTTGAGCGTTTACTTTGTATATTGGATTGGAAGAAAATGGTTCTCAGAAAATACTGGAATCGCTGCAGCAGCATTTATGGCTTGTTCAGAACAGGCGCTGCAGTACACCCAAATTATTAGACCTTATGGTTCGGGCGTTTTTCTGGGTTTATTATTGGTAATTAGTTTTATTAAGGGATTTGAAGAGGAAAATACCAGCATAAAATTTAAAATATTATTTTCTGTTTTATTGGCATTATGTGGTTACAATCATCATTTTAGTCTTGTATTTGCAGGTGTTTTCGGGGTTTTAGCATTGCTACTGATACGCAAAAATGATTTTCTTTCGTATGTTTTATTTTGCGTTTTAGGTGCCTTACTCTATTTACCTAACGTATCAATATTTCTAAAACAAATGAGCTACGGAGGTATAGGCGAATGGTTGGGAAAACCATCCAATAATTTTATATATGTTTATTTTAATTATTTATCTCATTACAATGCTGTATTATTAAGCTTATTAGCATTTTGTTTATTGGCAAGTTTTGTTTATTTCTTCAGTGTTAACGGGAGTTTCAAAAGGCATTTATTTATTTGTATCGCCTTATTTTTTATTCCTTTTTTACTGGCATTTATTTATTCTATTAAAGTAAATCCTGTAATACAATTTTCTACACTTTATTTTTCAGCACCTTTTTTAATTCTTGGGTTATTTTCATTTTTAACATTTATCAAAATAAAACCAATATTCATAAACACTGGCTTAATTGCTATGGTTGTAGCAATGCTTTCTACACTGGTTTATTCCCGCAATTACTATGGAATTATGGCGTATCAGCCCATGGAGCGCTACACACAGTTAAGTTATGAAGCCCTTCAAAAATACCCTACCAAAAAAGTGTTAATTAATACTGAAAACTGGTTCATTGATTTTTACCAGCAGAAAAATAACACACCTTTTAAATTCGAAAGTTTTCACCAAAAAGGCTATACAGAAAATGATTTTATTAATTGGCTAAATACAGGAAATGAAACCTATTTTATTGGGGCTAATTTGCCAGAAAACTGGACCATTCTAGCAAAACATTATTTCCCATACGTGATTAAAAAAGAATTCGGATTTACCTATGAATGGTTTTTATTCAGTAAAAAGCCATTTAAAAGCGAATTTGAACCTATATTCTCAGAAGCTGCCAACAAAGAAAATAAGTGGGAAATCAAGGGAATAGCTGCAGAAGATGGCGTCCAAGAAATTACTACAGCCCTGGAAAGTGATTTGGTAAAAACATTCAATATTTCTGAAATAATAAAAAACAGGAATTATTATTTGGCATTAACCGCCGAAATTAAATTAAAGGAAAAAATTGAAGATGCATTACTGGTAGAAAGCATTGAACCAATTTATGGTGGTGAAGCTTACGACTGGAGAGCAGCATCTTTTAAAGAACAAATCAACTGCAACGATACCTTACACTGGCAACCTGTTGGTATGATGAATCGGGTAAACATCATTTATTCTTCTGATAATTTATTGCGCAATAGCCGATTAAAAACATTTATTTGGAACAATAAAAAAGGTCACTTTTTGGTGCGCAATTTTAAATTGAGCATTTACGAAGGAAATAAAGAGGTGTTTAAATTGTATTATGAATAAAATTGAAATAGCTTACTTTGGTCGCTGTGGTCACTGAGCTTGTCGAAGTGAGCTTGTCGAAGTGAGCTTGTCGAAGTGAGCTTGTCGAAGTGAGTTTCTCGAAGCGATCCTGATGATTGAGATTGTTGCACTGAAATCTAAAATTTTTGTTCTTGATTGCTGATAGCTTCGCTGCGCTCAATTTTTTTTAGCACGGAGGTCACAGAGGTTGTGGCACTGAGGTCACGAAGGTTTTTTAAGAGAGAAAAAAGAGATGATGAATGCGTAAATATATCTTATAAATTTTTTTTTCAATTCTTTTAGATTTTGATCTATCTGCTATTCACCAATTAGCATTTTCGCCACTACTTGATCAACTGGCCATGTTAAGTGCTCGCTTTTTAAAGTTTCCAAAGAAACCCAGCGCAGCACTTGCGCATCTTTTGTAGGTGTTAATGTTTCGAAAGGCGTTTCAACTGTTTTAATGTTGGGCGTGTTTTTAAATACCACGCGGTAATAAACGCTAATTAATTGTCCACCATTTCCAAAAACCGACTGAATGAAAAAGTCCGTAGTGTAAAAATGCGAGAGTATTTCAATTTCTTCATTGCATTCTTCTATAAATTCACGCTTTAATCCTTCTATTAATCCTTCTCCAAATTCTAGCCCTCCACCCGGAAACTTAGTCATGTATTGGTTTGCGCAATATTCATCGCTTACCAACAGTTCGTTTTTCTCGTTGATGATAAGACCATATACTCTAACATTGAAGTGGGAAAGTGACATTTTATTGAATTATTTAACCTTACAAACATAAATTAAGTTGTAATGTTCCAAGAAAAATTAAGGGTTAAAATTCAAAACCTGTTAAATGTTTTTTAAACGTTTTTACACGTTTAAAATTTTGCATCTTAGCAAGGTAACTTTTACCTTCGTTCTCAATGGGAAGGGGATATGGGTTTCCTACAAAATCCAAACAGAACATCAAAATAAAAAACAGAATTTCTTAATTTAAAATTGTAAATATTTGATTTGGAGCAATTAAAAATTTTATCAAACATTCTTTTAATTAATTAACCATTTCTTTTTAATCAATTCTCAAACTTCTCCTTCAAATATTTCCCTGTAAACGAATCTTCTTGTTTTGCTAAATCTCTTGGTAGACCTTGAAAAACAACATTTCCACCTTTTTCACCACCTTCAGGACCTAAATCAATTACCCAGTCAGCACATTTAATTACATCCATATTGTGTTCAATAATAACCAATGAATGTCCTTGTGCTATCAAGGCATTAAATGCATCGAGTAATTTTTTAATATCATGAAAGTGCAATCCAGTTGTAGGTTCATCGAATATAAATAATGTTTGTTGCTCGTTACTGCCTTTGGTTAAAAATGAAGCCAGTTTTATACGCTGCGCTTCACCGCCCGAAAGTGTAGAAGAAGCCTGACCTAAATGCACATAACCCAAACCAACGTCTTGCAAAGGTTGAAGTTTGCTAATAATGCGTTGCTCAATACTGCCGAGCATTTTCTGACTAAAAAACTCAATAGAATCGTCTACTGTCATTTCTAAAATGTTGTAGATATTCTTGCCATTGTATTCAACTTCTAAAATCTCATCTTTAAATCTTTTGCCACCGCATACATCGCACTGCAATTTAATATCGGCCATAAACTGCATTGAAATGGTAACAAATCCTTCGCCTTCGCATTCCTCACAACGACCTCCTGCAACATTAAATGAAAATACTGATGGTTTATAGCCTCTGTTCTTGGCCAAAGGCTGATTAGAATACAAGGTCCTAATTTCATCGTAAGCTTTCACATACGTTACAGGATTACTCCTGCTCGATTTCCCGATTGGATTCTGGTCAATATATTCAACTGCTTTTATTAAACGATAATCGCCTTCTAACCTATCAAAAAGACCTGTTTGTTCTGTATATCCTTCAAACAATTTACGCAATGCTGGATACAATATTTTATTCACCAAAGAACTTTTACCCGAACCGCTCACGCCAGTAATTACTGTCATTACATTGAGTGGAAATTGCACATCCACATGTTTCAAGTTATTATGTTGCGCGCCTTTTATGGAGATGGCATTTTTCCATTGTCTCGCTTTTGCAGGAATTGCAATTGTTTTTTTACCTGTTAAATAATCGGCAGTGAGACTTTTTCCAGCATCAATCAATTCAGAATGCACACCATGAAATACCACATCACCACCGCGTGTTCCTGCTTCTGGCCCCATGTCGATAAGCAAATCTGCGGCTTTCATGATGTCTTCATCATGTTCTACTACCACAACTGTGTTTCCAAGGTCACGCAAGCGCTTTAAAACGGTTATTAAGCGTTCTGTGTCGCGCGAATGCAAACCAATACTTGGTTCATCTAAAACATATAAGGAACCTTCTAAACTAGAACCGATAGAAGTAGCGAGGTTGATACGTTGACTTTCACCACCAGAAAGTGTGGAAGAAAGTCGATTCAGCGTAAGGTATCCCAAACCAACATCACATAAAAAACCTAAGCGACTTTGAATTTCTATTAAAACCCTTTTGGCCACAATGGTTTCATGTTCATTTAATTGGATGGTATCGAAGAAGTTTTTTATTTCATCTACTGGCATTAACACCAATTCAATAATGTTCTTTCCCCCAACCTTCACATAACCTGCATCTTTGCGCAAGCGTGTTCCTTTACAATCTGGACAAACCGTTTTTCCTCGGTAACGAGAAAGCATCACACGGTATTGAATTTTATAGGCTTGTTCTTCTACACTTTTAAAAAATGCGTTAATGCCTTGTGCATGTGGAGTTCCATTCCAAAGCATGTCTTTAAATTCATCTTCCAAATCGTAATATGCACGGTGCACCGGAAAATCAGATTTCATGGCATGCTTCACAAATAAATCTCGCCATTCGCTCATCTTATCACCTTTCCATGGAGAAACACAACCTTCAAAAACCGACAGGCTCTTGTCTGGAATCACCAAATCGGGATCAATTCCAATCACACTTCCAAATCCTTCGCAGGTTTTGCAGGCACCAAAAGGATTGTTAAAGCTAAATAAGTGTAAACTCGGTTCTTCGAATACCATTCCATCCGCTTCAAACTTATTGCTCAGCAATTTTGAAACAATGGTTCCGTCTGCTTTTATCACTTCTACCACACAAGTATCATTTCCTTCGTAGAAACAAGTTTGCACAGAATCAGCAATACGGCTGGTGTTTTCTTCATTTTCTGCATCTACCGACATACGGTCAATGAGCAATTCTATCTTCTTTCCCTTAATGCTTTTGAGGGTTTCCCATTCTTCAATTTTCTTCAATTCCCCATTGATGCGCAGACGAGAAAATCCCAATTGACGCAACAATGCGAAGTTTTCAGCCTTGCCATGAAAACGTTCTGTTTCCAGTGGCGCAAACAAAAGCACCTTATCACCTTTTTCAAAGCTATTGATATAATCTACCACATCGCCTGGAGTTGAGCGCGAAACCTGCACACCAGAAACAGGCGAAATAGTTCGCCCAATGCGCGCAAAAAGCAGCTTCATGTAATCGTAAATTTCAGTAGAAGTGCCCACCGTAGAACGCGGATTGGTAGAATTTACCTTTTGTTCAATTGCAACGGCAGGGGAAATTCCGGTTATGAAATCTACCTCTGGTTTGTTGATTCTGCCCAAAAACTGACGTGCGTAAGAACTGAGCGATTCTACGTAACGGCGCTGTCCTTCTGCATATAAGGTGTCAAAAGCGAGCGATGACTTTCCCGAGCCACTTAAGCCGGTAATGACTACCAGTTTGTTGCGAGGTATAAGTATATCAACGTTTTTAAGGTTGTGAACACGTGCTCCTTTTATAAAAATGTATTTCCTTGAATCAGGTAAAATGCTTGTAGTTGTTGACATAGGTAAGAATCGATGCAAAAATATAAAATACTATTTGTTATTTTCAAAATAGTTTTCTATGTTTGCATTAAGTATAACGAGCAAAACGAAAAATTGCTCAATAATTGTAACAATAAAAAAAACGCTATAGAAGACACCTCTACTTTTTAAATCAAGTCACACAGTTTAAAACCTAGAGAACTTATGCGTTCACCACAGTTACAGGACCAAGAATTGGTTCACCAATACATTCAAGGCAACGAAGCAGCATTGGCTGAATTATTTACTCGTCACGAGCAAAAGGTTTTTACCTATGTGCGCATGATGGTGAAGGATACGGCATTGGCTGAAGACATTTTCCAGGATGTTTTTATTAAGGTAATTCACACCTTAAAATCTGGAAATTACAATGAAGAAGGTAAGTTTTTACCTTGGGTAATGCGTATTTCGCATAATTTATGTATCGACTATTTCCGTAAGCAAAAGCGGATGCCTCAGGTACAAAATGCGGGAAAAGATAACGATGACTTCGACATTTTCAGGACGTTAAAAATAACAGATGATAATGTAGAAGAGAAGATGATTAAGGAGCAAATCTTAGCAGACGTAAAAAAGCTGATAAAAGAATTGCCAGCCGACCAGCAAGAAGTATTGATTTTACGCCACTATGCAGACATGAGTTTTCAGGAAATTGCAGATTTTACCGGTGTTAGCATCAATACAGCTTTAGGTAGAATGCGCTACGCCTTAATCAATCTTAGGAAAATAGTAAAGCAAAAAGAAATTGTGCTGAGTTTTTAATTGAACCACCACTGCTCATGTTGAAGCCTGTCCAATTTGGATGGGCTTTTTTTTGGGCGCAACCCAAGGGTCGTGTGTTCGGCTGTAGTCCCTTCGTTCCTCAGGCAGCTACCTGCCTCACCCACTTGCGCGGGCATTGCGGTAACATTATAAATTAAAATAGATGGGTCGAAATATAATTAGGTTGAACAATTTTCTACGGGTTGAAACCTTTTTCCCAAGTTAAAACCTGAGGCTATTTATATTCAAATGCAACATTTACCATAAATGCCCGCGTGAGCGATTGAGGCAAGCACCATGTGCAGCCGAAAGCGCGACCTTTTATTTTTAACCTTTAAAAAATCAACTACTAAAAATATAAAGGGCACGCCCTAATAAAATGCTGTGGATAAACATTTAAATTTCGAGATAATTGATAATTTAGCTTTCAAATTCAGGATGTGTAGTTGAGATTTTATTCAAATAAAATGAAGCTTTATGAAGAAGTTATTGAGTTTAATGCTTTTAGTTTTTGCCGTAAACACTTATGGACAAACCTATCTTAATGAATCGGCCCGTTGGACACAGACTTTTTATTACAATGGGTTTACAAACTCTACGAATTGTAATATTACCTTGTTTTTCGATGGGGACTCAGTTGTAAATGGGAAAAGTTATTGGAAGCTTTATGATTCATCTACTTGTTACCTAATTACTACCCAATATGACAGTCTAGGTGAACAAATTCAGACGATAGATACCAGTGAATCTTTTCTTTTGCGGGCAATGTTAAGAGAAGAGAATAGAAAAGTTTACAGGTTAAATACTGATGGAACTGAATATTGGTTTTACAATTTTTACCAGCCAGATTATGCGCTTATAGATTCTGTTGCACAATATAATAGTTGTACCGGGGGAAGTGTGAGCATGCTAATTGAAGATACAGTTTGTATTGGCAATATTGGCCGAAAACGCTGGCGGGTAAGCATGTCGCAATATCCATTGGCGCAGTATTTTATAGAAGGTGTGGGACCAAGTTCAGGTTTTTTAGCACCCGTTTGCCGAAATGGTTGTCCTGAATGTGGGTATACTTTGAATAGTTTTGTATTGAACGGCGATACTTTGTACCAGGGAACCTGCAGTATTGTTGCAGATGTTGAGGAGATTGAGAAAAAAATAGTAATGAGACAAACACCTGAATCTTTAACTTTAGAAGGTGGTTTTTTGGAGCAGATATCTATTTATAATTTGAATTTACAACTTGTTGACGAGCAAAAATATTCAGCAACTAAAATGATATTTGATGTTTCGACCTATCAAAATGGTGTGTACTTATTTTCAGGGATTTTTGAAGGGAAACCGATAAATGGAAAATTTTTAATCATAGGAAAATAATAAACTAAGACTGAAAATGTAGTTTTCCAGCCTTAGTATTGCAAAGGAATAATCTAGTTAAAACGTATAACGAATCATTGGCACAGGGAAAAATCCTTGTTGGTATTCTACTGAAACGGATTTGTTTTCTTGGTTATAACCACGCTGGAAAACGTTTTGATAATTGCTTACGTTTTGCAAATCGACTGCAAATTCAAGGGCGGATTTTTTGAAATCTTTGCGGTAACCAAACTTAACATCTGCGCGGAAATAGGCTTTCTCTTGCTGTGAAAATGGTTTTGAGAAATCCAGTATTTCACGACCGTTTGAAATAGACGCATTCAAATCTACTGGCGTTAGGTATTTTCCGCCAATGGTGGTTGCTTTGATGTTGAAATAAAGTACGCCTCCTTTTTTGAATTTGAATTCTTTCCCGGCTAGTAAATTGGCCGCAAAACGCGAATTGTAAGCTGTGTTGCGCTCGATATTATCGATGGCTTTGTATTTACTTTCGTACAATGAAACGGTGCTCAAAAAGTAAAATCCTTTTTTATAATATTGCTCTAAAGTAAATTCCAAACCATAGTTTTTGCCTGTTCCTTTGCTCACCAAATCCGCTTGGTCGTCGGGATTAAAAGAAGCGCCCGTATTGATGGCCGAATAAGAAGAGGAATCTTTGGTAACAGGTATTTTAGACAAATCTTGGTAATAGGCTTCTACTTTGAGTTTCAGGTTTTCGGTGAGCATGTTTTCGTATCCCAAAACAGCATGTTGACTTTGCATAAAATCGAGGTTTCTATTGGACTGCTCACCTGCTGCATTTTGCGCGAAAAGACTGTATGTTGTTAATGTTTGGTTGTGCAAACCGTAACCAGCATTGATGCTCGATTTTCCGTTTAAAGCATATTTAATTCCTGCTCTTGGTTCCACAACTGCTTGCTTATTGAGGTCGAAATACTGGGCATGTGCGCCGAGATTTACAGTGAGTTTGTCGGTAAAGCGGTGTTTAAATTGAACGAATCCTTGTGTTAAATTTAAATTGCCTTTGATTTTAACACGTACAATTTCGTTCACGCCTTTGTTTTCGAAATCGCGGTTAAGCATATCGGTTTGGGTGTAATCGTGCATTAAACCTAAAATGAAAGATGATTTTGCATTTATCTTATGGGTAAGATTGAAGGTGAAAGAATATTTGTTGTTGGTTAAATCGCCTTGTGCTCTTCTATATTTTTTGTCATTTGCTAAATCAAGCGAATCTGCTGTATAATTTTCGTGAATCTGACTGGCACCAATTACTGTTTTGATGCGAGTTTTGGTTCCTAAACTTTGCTCCCAGCTTGCGCCTGCAATTCCCGTTCTATAACGGGGCAACAAATCTTCGTACCTTAAACCATAATAATTGGTTTGCGTGGTATCGACATCTGCACCGAGTAAATCTATGGAGCTGAATCCGCCTAAACCGAAAACGGTAATTTTTCCATTGTTTTTAAGCGGGAAATTGAGTTTAAAATTTAAGTCTTGATATAATGGAGTTGCGGCACCTGTTCCCGGATCAACGCCTACATTTTTAAGCAAACCAAGTGTGGAATATCTGTAGGAAACAAGATAAGAAGCTTTACTTTTTTTACTGAAAGGACCTTCAGCTCCTAATTCGAATCCGTTGAAACCGATTTGGGCCAAGAATTCATGCTTGCTATTGTTTCCTTCACGCAATTGAAGATCGAAAACGCCTCCATTCGCATTTCCATATTGGGCAGGAAAAGCGCTGGTAAAGAAATCGGATTTGCCAAGGTTATTGGCGTTTAAAATACTAACTGGTCCGCCAGTGCTATAACTTCCACCAAAGTGATTGGGATTTGGAATGTTTAATCCTTCTAATTGCCACAACATGGCATTGGGCGAATTTCCACGAACAACGATATCGTTTCGGCTGTCGTTTCCTGCAATTACACCCGCAAAATTGGATGCCATGCGACTTGGATCACCTAAAGAGCCTGCAAACTTTCTGGTTTCTTCAGGATTAAATGAACGTGAACTTACCGTACTAAATTCGTTATTGGTAACTTTTGGGTCCGTCTTTCTATCGTAAGTAATTTCTACTTCTTTGAGGGTAGAAACACTTTCGGAAATAAATAAATCGAGTACAACTTCTTTTCCGGAGGTTACCAAGATTTCGGGAATGAACAAAGGAGCATATCCTGCGAACTTTACTTGTAAATTTACACGACCCAAAGGAACCTGAGGTAGTTTAAAGTTTCCATCAATATCAGAAACGGTTCCGATTAATGGGTTTGAACCAGCAATGATAACTGCTGCTCCGGGAATTGGATTTTTAGAAACATCGTCGAGCACACGGCCTCGAATTGTTTGGGTTTGCGCTACTAATACATGCGCGAAACAGCTAAGAAAAAATAGAATAGCTGTTAGTTTGAATTGGGTTGTTTTTAAATTTTGCATCACAATTAAGATTTAATGATGCTGCAAAATTGCGTTTAGGATTTCGTTAAAGTACTTGATAAAAGTCAAGAAATAAATAGAAGCTGTATAAGCTTATTTTTGATTTCGACTTGTTAAAGAAGTATATTTACATTTGAGTAAAATTATCTTGTTTGAGAATATTAATTAATCAGACAAATTTTAAAACGCTACCAAAATTCTCAAACTTACACACAAATAAGCAGTAATGCACGTTGACCCCATAAAGAACAAAGTATATTTCAATCGACAACAATTTGACTAACTTTGTTTGACAAGAAATTAAATGAAACAGAGAATTTACATAGATACTTCAGTTGTTGGCGACTACTTTGATGAAGAGTTCAAAGAGGCGACAATAAAGCTATTTGAGAGGCTTGACAACAACGAAATTATTTTTGTAGTTTCTGACTTGCTTGACCTTGAATTAATAAACGCACCCCAACAGGTTAGAGAACATTTATTAAAATATTCGGCAGACAAATTCCAAAGAGTTGAACTCACTGAGGATTCCATCAAACTTGCAGACACTTACATTAACGAAAAAGTAGTTGGCAAAACAAGTTTGGAAGACTGTCGTCACATTGCTATGGCGACCATTCACAAAGTGGACGTTTTAGCAAGTTGGAACTTTAAACATATCGTAAACCTTGACAGAATAAAGGGCTACAATTCTGTAAATTTAAAACTTGGTTATTCAATAATAGAAATTAGAAGCCCAAAAGACTTGGTAAATTATGGAAACGACTAAAAAAGAAAAACAATTTGATGCTGTAAAAATGATGCGAGACATCAGAGACAAAATCAGTTCTGAAACACAGAATATGACTTTTGATGAATTGAAAGCTTATATCAAACAAAAACTTGATGAAAACAAAACAAAACTTGTTGGACAGCAACAATGACTTGAGAAAGCAATATTACCAAAAGCACCTACAAGAAATTAGCGGTTCATCAGTTAAATAAACAATTGAGCTTCGCATCAAGTTCTGTGGTGGCAGACAGTTTTCGTTTCCTAAATCGCAAAATTTTTTCATTTATCCGCAAACCGTTATATGTTGTAATATTAGCTGCGAATGGATTTTCTAAAATCAAGGAGTTAGATTTAATACTCATTGAAGCATAATAATTTAACCTTTCCTACGAATTCTGCTTAATGTTTCGGGTTTAATTCCCAAATAAGAAGCTATAAATTTTAAAGGAATATTTGCCATTACCTTTGGTCTTTCGAGGAATAATTTATTATACCGTTCTTCGGGAGAATCGAAAATAAATGAGAGTTGTCTTCGGTTATTAAAAATATATAAATGTTCAAAGAACCTTAAAAATAGCATTGTAATTCCTGGGAATGTTTGGGAGAGCTTTTCTATCTCACTTAAATCGGCAGAAAAAAAATGACCATCTTCAAATGCCTGAATGTTAAGTTTTGTAGGTGTTTTAGTTCGAGCTGCAAATACGTCACCCGCGAAGGTTGGGCCGAAGTAAAAGTTGGATGTAATTTCCTCTCCGTCTTTCTCATAAAATCCTCGGAAAATACCTTGATTAAAATAAAATATTGTATTGGTATGCTGACCTTCTTTGAGAACAAATTGTTTTTTCTTAATGGGAAATTCCTGAAACAAAGCTTCAAAATGCTGCATTTCAGTTTCGGTTAACTGTGTAAATCTTGAAACGAGGTGTTTAAGGTTTTGCATAAGGATTTTGAGAGGCTAATGCCAGTGTTTCTTCAATTTCTAGAGCTAATCTCTTAAGTTCTTTTTTAGTAAAATTTTCCTCTAAATATTTTATTGTATTATTTAACTCATTCAGCGCATGATCTGTCCAAAGAATATTATAACCACTTTTCATATAATTTCCTAGCGCTGGAGTGCGGATTAAATTTGCCTAAGTCTGCATCCTTCAAGCCTTGCTCAATAGATTCCTTCTCTCGCTTTTGAATTGAGTTCCACCAATCTTGACTTTCCTTTCTTCTTAACTTTAGAATTTGTTCTATAATAGAAGGATCTTCTATGGTCGAAAGCCATTGTATAAGCTCTAACTTCTTATTTTGAATACTATTTTCTAAACTCATAACTAATTATATTCATTCAAAAATACTACAATATTTTGACAATAATCAATTCTTATAAATCATTCTTTATATCGTCGGCACTTCAATTCCTCGTAAATTTCTGTACAATTTCAAGGCGTACAAATCTGTCATTCCAGAAGCGTAATCAATCATGCACATTACTTTTTTGTAAGGCGAATCGCTTTCGTTGAACATAAATTGAGAAGGCAAAAGTCCGAGTAAATTTTTCTGCATGCTGTTGCGTTTAGACGCTTCAGTTAATGCTGCTGAAACGAAATCTTCGAGCAATCCACCCATGATTCTGAAACCTGCCAATTCAATCTTCACAACGCTTGGATAATCATAAATATGCTTTACCGATAAGGCAGAAATTTCTTTCATCACCTTTTTTGTTTCCGGGAAATGATTAATTAAATCGCCCTCGAATGTTCCGTTAAGAATTGCTCCTGCGTTTTGTCGAAATACATCAGCGCAATGCATGGTCAAATACGAAATAGATTTGGCTCTTAAGTAGGCAATTTGTTCGTTTGTATCGGCAACAGAAGCCAGTGTTTTATCAATTTTCTGCTCGTCTTCTCCTGGTTTTAAAAGGATGATTTTCTTGAAAGCTGCAATAACCTCATCGGTTTTAAAAATGCCCAATCTGTGCGCATCTTCAAAGTCGATGATAGAATAACAAATATCATCGGCTGCTTCTACCAAGTATACAAATGGATGTCTTTTGTAAATGAGGAGACTTTCGTTTTCCTCTTGAATTAAATGCAGCTTTTGGGCAACTTCCAGAAACGCTGCCTGGTCGGCTTGAAAAAATCCATATTTTGAGCGGTATTTCGGACCCGATTTTCCAAGACTGGCGCTGGCTTCGCATGGATATTTCAAAATTGAACCAAGTGTAGAATAGGTCAAACGAAAACCTCCTTTTAGTCTGCCATTGAACTGATTGGTGAGCAATCTGAATGCATTAGAATTTCCTTCAAAAGCTATCAAATCTGCCCATTCTTTTTCAGAAAATAGTGACCTAAAATCAGCATCATTTTCCCTATCTATGAAATATTTTGAAATGGCTTCTTCACCAGAATGACCAAAAGCTGGATTTCCTAAATCGTGCGCCAGGCAAGCACATGCTACCACATTTTTGAGGTGGTATTTATAAAATTCGCTGGAGTCGAAATTATCTTTTACTTCTGGTAGCTCGCTGATAAATTTACCAGTAATTTCACCTAAGGTCCTACCAACACTGGCAACTTCAAGCGAGTGTGTAAGCCTGTTGTGCACAAATACCTCTTCGGGCAATGGAAAAACCTGTGTTTTATTTTGCAATCTTCTAAAGGCACTCGAAAAAATAATACGGTCCCAGTCGCGCTCAAATTCGGTGCGCTCATTCATTATTTCGGAATGAATTCCGTAGCGTTCGGAAGAAAAACAATTGTTCCAGTTAATCATTCTGTTGGTTTGATTTAGTGGCGAAGATACTCATGCTATTTCACAAAGTCATTATTTCTTTATCAATCGTTCGGTTACAGCTGAACCAGTGCCCTTCAACATGATGATATACACACCTGCAGCGCGCGAAGAAACATCACAACTTATATCGAAAGTACCAACTTCTCTCAGCTGCGGAGGCGATAGTGTTTCCACAAAACTACCTTTCATATCCCACAATTCGAGACTAACTTTATTGTCAGAATAGGAAATGCTTGCTCTTGCTGTAAACATTCCGTCTGTTGGATTTGGAAAGAGCTCCAATTTCCATGGAAACGGAATTTGAACACATCGCCCCGATTTTACAGAATCAGGATGCAAATTTTGTTGATTTGTAGGTGTTCTAACTGGTGGAACGGTAATCGTTTTTTCGGGTTTGGGTATTACCTTTTCGGGCTTATCCTTTTCTGGTCTTTCTTTGAACTTTATAGGTATACTTTGCGACAAAGTAACATTAAGGGTTAACAATTCATCAGGAATGGTAGTTCTTATTCTTGCGGCAATTGGAGCACCTCCGTAACCAGTTCCTTTTACAATTGCCCCATCAAAAAGACTCATGTTTACTTTCAGCGAATACCACATTTCACCAACGAAATATAAGTTACCACATTGATCATTGTGAAGACTTGTTGTTGGTTCATTCGACATCATTGCCCTGCTCATTTTATACCAGCGGTAGTTTCCATTGCCGTCGAAACTGGCAACAATTACCCGATGAAATGCGTCTGAAACTGTGTCTGTTCCTATCTTCAATGGTGGAATTCCTTTGCTTCTGTCGTTTTTAAATGAGGCAAAAACATTCCCATCGAAGTCCTGACTTACAGCATTTATATCTAATGCGTTAAAAGTTTTTGTCCATTTTGGGTTTCCATTTAAATCGAAGGCTGAGAGGAAAGCCTTCTTTTGCATGGTTGTGTCGATTTTCATCCCAAAAAGATTCTTCTGAAGCATTATTTTACCTCCTAAAACTATTTGGTTGTTTACAACAGAAATATCACTTATCAAGGATTTCCCTTCTGAATATTTTATCCACTTTAGCTTACCAGTTGCTGAAATGCGGGCAACATAAGATTCATAAGGCTCATTGTATTGACTCACCACATCTAAAACTGGCGCCATTTTAACAGGTCTGTCTTGTGGTTTAATTCCA
>JAIXYK010000048.1 GCA_027490225.1 Bacteroidota bacterium
CTTAGGCCTGCAAATGAAATCTGTAGGTGAGGTAATGGGAATTGGGCGTTCGTTTTCTGAAGCGCTTCAAAAAGCTTGTCAAAGTTTAGAAGTGAGTCGCAATGGTTTGGGCGCCGATGGCAAAGATTTGCGAAACCCTGAAGCTATTGTTGATAGTTTAAAGCATCCTTCTTGGAACAGACTTTTTCATGTAAAGGACGCAATGACTATGGGAATTCCTACTAAGACCATACAGAAACTTACGCAAATTGACCCTTGGTTTTTGAATCAAATAGAAGAAATGGTGGCCTTGGAACGTGTAATTGAAAAATACACAATCGATAATATACCTTTTGAATTGATGCGCGAAGCCAAGGAAAAAGGCTATGCCGACCGTCAAATTGCCCATTTGCTAAGGTGCTTAGAAAGTGAAGTATTTAAGAAGCGTCACGAAATGAACATAAAGCGTGTGTATAAATTAGTAGATACTTGCGCGGCTGAATTTGAGGCAAAAACACCATATTATTATTCAACTTTCGATGGAGAGAATGAAAGTATGGTAAGCGATAGAAAGAAAATAATTGTGCTTGGCTCAGGGCCAAATAGAATAGGGCAGGGCATTGAGTTCGACTACAGTTGTGTACATGGTGTATTGGCTGCCAAAGAATGTGGTTACGAAACCATTATGATTAACTGTAATCCTGAAACAGTTTCCACAGATTTCGACATTGCCGATAAACTATATTTTGAACCTGTATTCTGGGAACATATTTATGATATTATTTTGCACGAAAAGCCAGAAGGCGTGATTGTGCAACTCGGAGGACAAACCGCATTGAAGTTGGCCGAAAAGCTGGATCGTTACGGTATTAAAATTATTGGAACATCTTATAAAAGCCTCGATCTGGCGGAGGACCGTGGTAGTTTTTCTACCTTGTTAAAAGACAATAACATTCCTTATCCAAGATTCGGAGTAATAGAACATGCCGACCAGGCTGCTGCATTAGCACGCGAATTAGGATTTCCTTTGCTGGTAAGGCCAAGTTACGTTTTGGGCGGCCACAATATGAAGATTGTTATAAACGAAGAAGAGCTCGAAGACCATGTAATTGATTTGTTGAAAGACATACCAGGAAATAAGGTGCTTTTAGACCATTTCTTAGACAATGCCATAGAAGCCGAAGCCGATGCCATTTGCGATGGAGAAAATGTCTACATCATTGGCATTATGGAGCATATTGAACCTGCTGGAATTCACAGTGGAGATTCAAATGCATTATTGCCACCTTTTAGCTTAAGCGAAAACGTTATCAAGCAGATTGAAGAACATACCAAAACCATCGCTTTGGCGCTAAATACCGTTGGTTTGGTAAATATGCAATTTGCTGTAAAAAATGAAATCGTTTATGTAATTGAAGCAAATCCAAGAGCATCACGCACAGTTCCTTTTATATGTAAGGCTTACGATGAACCTTATGTAAACTATGCTACCAAGGTTATGCTCGGTCATAACAAGGTCACAGATTTTAACTTTCAGCCCAAGAAAAAAGGCTTTGCTATAAAAATCCCCGTTTTCTCATTCGATAAATTCCCCGGCGTAAATAAAGAGTTAGGACCAGAAATGAAATCAACTGGAGAAGCCATTCATTTTATTGACAATTTACAAGACGAAAAATTCTTAGAATTGTATGCCGATAGGAATCTGTATTTGAGCCGATAATAAAAATTAATTATTGCAGGATTTGGGCGCCTTGCCCCGTTTACATCTATTTTCAATTATAGAAATTCATTTGGGGCAATCCCGCTATTCGCTTGTATCTTTTTATTTCACTGCGTTTCATAAAAAGTATACCGCTTCTATCGGTGGCGCTGGCTTTGTTGTATTCCAAAAAACAGGGGGACTCCATCCCCTCCCCGTGAGCAATATACATTGGTGCAAACCAATTAGTCGTATGTTAAACGTTTATAAACGGCTAAGTTTTCAAACAAATCTTGAAAAGTATTGATAGGAGGAAAGTGTTTAAATCCCGAAATTTGAACTGGGGTGGGAAATGTAGTTTCCCCTATTTTTTAAGAATTTCTAAAATTTTTTAGTAAGCCATCAACTCCAATTATCGCGTTTAACTTTCGTAAGAAATTGTAGTTTGCCCTTAGGCTGAATTTTACCTGTCTGCCAGCGACAGTGATTGGAACGGAAACCCGGTGCGAGGCACTTTGCCGAGTACCGAGTTGCAGTGAAAAGCACGGTTTACAAAACTATAATGTGCAGACCAATTTTTCTTGAAATGCTTGTATTGTTTTGGAAAGTCGCCCAAATAAAAGAGACTAATAATTACAAATTCACTAATAATAGCTTTTTTAAATTCTTTTTATTTATGTGCTAGTTTGAAACGGAAGCCTACATAAAGCTCTCTTCCTCTTGTTGGGCCCCAAACAAATGAGGTGTCGAAGTATTGGCTAAACGGATTTTGCCAGCTTAATATTGGCTGCTTTTGACGGAAATCGAATATGTTTTCACATCCTATATACACCTCAAATTTTTTAAATGTATAAGTAAATTGTAGGTTTACTAAGGTAAATGGATTAGAAAATCCCGCTCTTTGAAACGCTAAAGGATTTGATTGTGTATCGGGCAATCTTTGTTTCCCTAGCCAATGCACATTTGCATCTATGTGAAATTTATTTGTTAAAGGCTTGTAGCTAAAGGTAGTCAAGAATTTATGCGCTGCATTAAATGGTAAAAGCAATTTTTTGTCGTTCACTTCTCGGTAAACATCCAAAAAGGTATAGCCGGCTTTAAAATCAAAGCGTTTTTGGAATTTTAAATTTACTTCTGCCTGAAAGCAATTGCTAATGCTTTTTCCTTCGAAATTTGAAATTATTGCTTTTGTAGGTTCAGCATCATAATCAGGAAAAATTTGATTTTGGAAATTCGTTCTGTAAAAATCGGCGCTGAAGTATCCGGAAACATTTTCTCGCTCGAACTTATGCACCAAGTTAATGCCTGTATTAAAGGCTCTTTCTGGCTTTAATTGCTCTGCAAAAACAATATCTCGTGAACTTACCAATAAACCAATGTTTTCGCTGAATAGGTTGGTTGTTCTCCAGCCTGTTCCCACATTTGCGCGAATTACTGTGTTTTTTGATAAGTCGTATTTTAATAAAGTTCGCGGAGTAACTGTAAACCCAAATTGATTATGAGCATCGCCTCTAATTCCTGCAATCCAGGTGATTTTTTTGTTGAATAAACTCATAGTATTTTCTGCAAATACACCCGGTATTTTCTCTAATCTATTGTATTGCCCGGCAAAAGTGCGACTTAAAGTATTATCGGTAAATGCAATATTTTCGTCTAGTTTTAAATACCTAAAACTAAAGCCGGTTTTAAGAGCATGCTTTTGAGCATAAGAAAGTTCGTACTGTAAATTGGCGTAAATGTTTGTTTGTTGAGCTTTGTAATTTACAGTTCCAAAATGGGAATTCTGATTTTGAAAAAATGAAGATGCCAACAAGGTAACTCGGTGATTATCGTTGAATTTATAATTGGTTTTGGACCAGATTTCAGGCTGATTCATTTGAACCGATTGACCGTAAACAATGGAACTACCCGCATCTTTTTCAGAATTGAATGTGGTTTGTCCTCCAATTCGTTGCTCATTCATAAATTTAAGTGAAATACTGCTGCTCCAGCCCCAATCTTTTTCTTTGCCATATTGCAATTTGTTAAATGCCATGTATCGCGTTAATTGAGGAAGGTCTAAAAAGTTGTCGGCATCGCGGTCTATTTTATTTGCCGGCTGAACCAAGTGTACTGCCAACAAATTGCTCCACTTGCTTTTTTTAAAACTGAGATTTGAATTGAGATGCTTTTCTCCGAAACTATTGATATAGCCGTTTAGCAGGAATTTATCCGTTTTATCAGGCTCTTTAGTTTCAACGTTGATTTGTCCGCTTATGCTTTCGTATCCTTGAAGCACGCTGTTGGCTCCTTTGGAAACATAGATGTTATCAACTAAAGTCCCAGGTAATCCGCTAATGCCGTATGTAAAGGTCAAACCTTGTATCATGGGCAATCCGTCTATCAACACCTGGTTATAAATTCCGGATAATCCTAAAATTCTCAGTTCTTTAGCATTAGTAATTACATTGGTAACTTGAGGTTGAACAGTAGTTTGTGTTTCGAAACAACCAGCCAAATCGCAACAGGCGGCTTTTTGTAGTTCAGTTTGGGTAATTACTTCAGTTTTTATGGGTTTCAAATTTGAAATCTCAACACCATCTCTTTGTCCTGTAATTTCAACTTCTCCCAATATTTTAATTTCCTTTAACTTGAAATTTATAAAGGATTGATTTTTAACTTCAATCGTATCTGATGCGTATCCTATAAAACTCGCAATAAGTTTTTTTTGAAGGATATTTTTAGATGAAATTTCGAATTCACCTTTTTCATTTGCAGTTGTTCCAACAGTTGTTCCTTGCCAATAAATACTGGCACCTGCCAACATTTCATTTTTGCTATTGCTTACTTTTCCAATAATAGTTTGAGCCAGCCATCCATTAGAATACAGTAACCCAGCAATGATGATAATATTTCTCATTGATTTGATAATTAGTAAAATTCAAACTTTTATATTTCAAAAAGCTTGATTTTATAATGTTTTACTGTTTTACTTTGTAAGGTCGGTCGGCTGGATTTTCACATCCTCCAGTATTTTCAATAGCTGTGAAAATTTCTTTTTCTGCTAATTGTGATGGGTTGTATATTACTTCAAATGAAGATGTTGCGCCCATTTTTGTGGATTTGCAACTTGTTACACCATTCAATTTTTCAACATTGCTGGCGATGGTTTTTAAATCATTAGAACATGTTATTCCTTTTACTTTTACTTTGATTGTTTTGGTTGAAGGAGAAGCTGGTTGTGCGTTTTGAGCTGAGGTAATTGTTGAACTGGCTACCATTAAAATGATAACCAATAGGTATTGTGAAATACTTTTCATTATTCTGATTTTTTTGATTTTAACTAATAAGATTTTTTCGCTGATTATTCATGCAGCAATATTATTGTTAAACAATTTTAGGCGGTTGCCAGAAATCAGGTTTAAATTGAGAGGTAAATGTTGAATTATAATGAAATAGATGTTCTATTAACATTTCCAAATGCACAAAACCTTCTAATGGATTTGAAAAGTTATGCACTACAAATGCACCGCAGATTTGAAATGGATTGCAATTCTTATCAGAACAATCATTTTCTTTATCTGGTTGATTTTCGGAAGTGTCTTTATTTGTTTTTGATGAACAAGCTCCTGCACAACAACCTACTTCTTCTTTTTGGTTCAAAGAAAATATATCAACACAAGGCTTTATGGTTAAAGTCAATATGGTGAAGGCAAGCAGAAATGTGAACAATTTCATTTAGTTGCAAAATTACATTTTCTTTTTAATTCTAAAATACGAGAAGCATATTTCATCTGATTATAATATTTCTTTAAAATCTTAACAGAGTTTTAGCAGAGGAATTCAAAAATGCCAAAATGACCACATTTTTTTAAGGCAAGTATTTTGTACTTTTGACCTCAAATTCGTCTCACATGCGCGTGTTGCTCATTCTTTTAACAGTTTATTTACTTTACCGTATATTTTTCAATTTTGTATTGCCTTTAATTGCACGTTATTTCTTTGCCAAAGCGGCCAAAAACATGCAAGGTCAATTCAATCAACAACAGCAACAACAAAGAACCACTAGCAGACGTGAAGGTGAAGTAAGAATTGAAACACCTAATAGTCCTCAAAATCAGAGAAATAGAAATTTTGATGAGGGAGAATTTGTAGATTATACAGAAGTGAAATAGGCAATCCGAAAGAGACGTGTATATTTGACACGCAATTTCAGAAAAATGCCAACATTTAACTTTCGCGCTTTGCTGCCGCATTTAGCAGCAATCCTTATTTTTATCTTATTGATTTTTGCTTATTTCCCTGAACTTTTCAGTGGGAAAAGTCTTCGCATGGACGATATCGAACAGCACAAAGGTATGTCTAACGAATTGGTTGACTACCGCGAACGCACCGGTGAAGAAGCCATTTGGACCAATACCATGTTTAGTGGTATGCCTGGATATTTAATTTCAGTAGTCTTCAAAGGTAATTTAGTTGCCAATATTGCTACTATTATTAAAATGGGCTTTCCTCGTCCTGCTGATTCTATGTTGGTGCTAATGATTGGACTTTATATCCTTTTTCTGGTTTTAAAAGTCCGTCAGCCGCTCGCCATTGTTGGAGCCGCAGCTTACTGTTTTACAACATACAACTTGTTAATTATGGAAGCAGGGCACATGTCGAAAGTAGATGCCATTTCATGGATACCATGGGTTGTTGCCGGTGTAATGCTGGTTTTAAATGGCAAGTATATATTAGGTGGATTGTTTACTGCAATATTTCTGAGCATTCAAATTAAATCTTCTCACTTTCAAATTACCTATTATTTAGCCTTTATCATTTTCTTCTTGGTAATATTTTATTTGGTAGATGCCCTTAAAAATAAAACAGCTCCAGCTTTTATAAAAGGAACTGGAGTTTTAGTAATTGCTGCAATTTTGGGAGTGTTAACTAACATTTCGTCTTTGTACACTATTTACGATTATGGAAAAGATTCAATCCGTGGAAAATCTGAATTAACCATTGGCGACAGCAAAGACAGCGGAGGTTTAGATAAAAATTACGCCTTAGATTACAGTTATGGAGTTGGCGAGAGCTTCTCATATTTGATTCCAAATGTTTATGGCGGAGCATCTAATTTAGGACTTGCCGACCAAAAAGAAGCGTTAAAAGAAGCAGATGCCAATTACCGTCAGTACCTCACGCAAATGCCTCAATATTGGTCAGATACTTCAACCACAGGTCCATTTTATGCCGGTGCATTGGTTTGTTTCTTATGTGTTTTAGGTTTTTTTCTGGTTAAATCTCCTGCAAAATGGGCATTTCTTGCATCTGCCATTTTAGCTTTATTATTAGGTTGGGGAAAAAATTTCGAAGGCTTCTCAGTATTTATGTTGGAGAATTTTCCAGGCTATAATAAGTTTCGTGCAGTAAAAATGACCCTGGTAATTACCGATTTTATTATTCCTGTAATGGCCATTCTTGGATTAAACGAAGCCATGAATCATGCAGATTTATTTAAAGAAAAACGCAAAGAAATAATTGCAGCTTTTTCATTAACGGGAGGTTTGTCTTTGTTGTTTTATTTAATGCCTGAAATGTTCTTCAATTTCGATTATATCATGCCACAAATGGAAGAGCAATTAACTAGTTTTTTACCTCAGGCAGGATTAGATAAAGATCAGTTTATTGGAAATTTAAGTGCTGTGAGAATTGCAATTTTTAAAGCAGATGCATTAAGAGCATTTTTACTAATAGCGGCTGGTGTTGCTATTTTATTTGCATATGGTAAATTCAAATTTAATGCTGTAATAATGGCTGCATTAATTGGTCTTATAGTAGTTGGCGATTTATTTTCTGTCGATAAAAGATATGTAAATAAGAAAGATTTGGTTTCTAATACGAAAGCGGCGATTCCATATGAGCCCTCTACTGCCGATGAAACAATATTCGCTATGGAAATCGCTTCTGATGCTAGTTTGCAAACTAAAATTGATGCAGGAATTGCGGCAGCTGTGAGCAGGTCGAAAAAGAAAAATGGCTTAACTGCTGATGAAATGTACAAACAACGCTACAGGGCTTTGGTAGCAAATACTAATTACAGGGTTTTGAATTTGGCGAAAAGTACATTCAATGATGCTGCAACATCATATTTCCACAAGTCAATTGGAGGTTACAGTGCTGCTAAATTAGAGCGTTATCAGGAAATGATAAAATATCATATTGACCCCAATATGAAAAGTATTTATGCCGCATTTAATGCACAACCAACTGATTCATCTTTAAAGGAAATGATGAGCAAGTTGTACGCATTAAATATGTTGAACATGAAATACATCATTTATAATGACAAGGCTGCGCCGTTGGTAAATAATTCTGCATTAGGCAATGCTTGGATAGTAAATGAAATTAAGTGGGTAAATTCTGCCGACGAGGAAATAAAAGCAATGGATGCTAATTTTAACCCAAAAAATACAGCAATAATCGATAACAGGTTTAAAGAAGCAATTGGAAACACAATGCCTTCAGCTGATTCAACAGCAACTGTTACTTTAAAAAGTTATGCGCCTAATGCATTGGCCTACGATTTTAATGCATCAAAAAATCAAGTCGTTTTATTTTCTGAAGTATATTATGAAAAAGGTTGGAAGGCATTTATTGATGGAAAAGAAACACCACATTTTAGAAGTAATTACATCATAAGAGGTTTGGTGGTTCCTGCTGGAAAACATGAAATTAAATTTATTTTTCATCCTGATGTTTATTACAGCACAGAGAAAATTAGCTATGCATCTTCTATTGTTTTATTGATTGCTTTAATTCTATTTATTGGATTAAGTTTTAGAAAAAAGAAAACAGAAATAGCTAAATAATTTATGTGTGGAATTGCAGGGTTTTATCAATCTGATATTGTATTAACAAAAGAAGATTTAAAGAGTATGAGTGACCGTATAGCACATCGCGGTCCTGATGCAGATGGTTTTTATGTTGACTCAAATATTGGATTGGCTCACCGTAGATTGAGTATTTTAGACCTTTCATCGGCTGCAAATCAACCTATGTTTTCGCAGGATGATAACTACGTGATTGTTTACAATGGTGAGATTTTTAACTTCCAAGAAATTGCAGCTTCACTGAATCAAACATTTAAAACTACTTCTGATACTGAAGTTATTCTTGAAGCTTTCATAAAATGGGGACCATCATTTGTCCACCAATTAAATGGAATGTTTTCAATTGTAATTTATAATAAACTAGATAAATCAGTTTTTATTTGTCGTGATAGATTGGGAATAAAACCCTTGTATTATTTTATAGATGACAATAAATTCATTTTTGCATCTGAATTAAAATCTATTTTAAGCCTAAGACCTAAAATTAAATTAAGTCTAAATAAAAAAGCGGTGCATGAGTATTTACTGCTTGGTTATGTTCCAGAGCCACTGTCTATTTGTGAAGAAATAAATAAATTCCCTTCAGGTTCTTATGCTTTTTTTAAGAATAGTAAATTAGAAATTAATTCCTACTGGCAACCTGAAGATAAGGTAAATTCGACCTTCATTTCTGATGAAACTGAAGCCAAAAAACAATTAAAAACTTTACTAAACAGTTCTGTAAAATACAGAATGATAAGTGATGTTCCATTTGGCACTTTTTTAAGTGGAGGAATAGATTCCAGTTTAGTTACTGCCATTGCGCAAGCTAATTCTGATCAACCTATTAATACATTCTCAATAGGTTTTAATGAAAGTAAACACAACGAATCGAGTTATGCGCAGGCTGTTGCAAAACAATTAGGTACGAGGCATCATGAGTTTACAGTTACAGAAAGAGACGCGTTGGAACTATTAGATAGAATGACCGATGCTTATGATGAGCCATTTGCAGATTCTTCAGGTATTCCAACTATGCTGGTTTCAAAATTAGCCCGTCAGCATGTTACAATGACATTATCTGGTGATGGAGGCGATGAACTATTTCACGGCTACGGTTCATATTTATGGGCAAAAAGACTTGCAAATCCTTTAGTTAAATTGTTTAGAAAACCAATTGGTTCAGGACTAAAAGGATTAAAAAGCAGCAGGTATGATAGAATAGCCACCTTATTTAATTATCAAGATAAAGAGAATATAAAAAGCCATATTTTTTCGCAAGAAATTTATTATTTCTCTCATGCTGAAATAGCTGAATTAACTGATAATACATCCATAAAATTTTCTGCAGATACTTTTGAAGTAAATACTAAAAGGAAATTGTCGCCAGCAGAAGAGCAAGCCTTGTTCGATATTAGATTCTATTTAAAAGATGATTTATTGGCAAAAGTTGACCGTGCTACTATGCAATTTTCATTAGAAGCAAGGGTGCCATTGCTTGATTACAGAATTGTAGAATTTGCTTTAAATGTTGATCCAGCTTTAAAAATTAAAAATGGAGATGCAAAGTATTTATTAAAGCAAGTATTATTTGATTATTTGCCAGCATCAATGTTCGATAGACCTAAATGGGGATTTAGTATACCGCTCGATAAATGGCTTCAAGGAGATTTAAATTTTTTATTAGAGAAGTTTACCTCTAAAGAAATGTGTGAGAAATTCGGCTTGATTAATTATTCTGTTTTAAATAAATATAAAACAGAATTTAAAAATGGTAAAATATTTTATTACAATAGATTGTGGCAAATAATTGTATTGCACAAAACGTTAGAAAAATTGCAACTTAATTAAACAATGGAATATGATAATTCAAATAGAATTGATTCATATATTGCATATATCCTAACCTCCAAGCTTTTGTCGCATCTTCGTTTAAGTAATCAAGCACAGGTCTTCTGTCTGTCAAAATAACTGCATCTTCAATATTTATTTCATCAGAAGCTATGAAATTGTCTTTCACATAATCTGGTAAATAATCATCAAAAACATCTCTGTTTTTACTCACCAAATAAATCATATTGCTGGTTGATTCTGTTTTGCCGGTTGGATACAATTCTACAAATAACCCTAAGCCTCTTATTGTTTTAAATAAAGAACGTGTTCCTTTTCCAATATCATGTCTGAAATAGCCATTTGCATTTATAAGCATTAACCCATTTTCAGTTAATAACTTTTTAGCTGAGGTAATACTCTCTGCTGTAAATACATGAGCTGGAGTTTCTTCACCTCTAAACAAATCAAAAATTATAATATCATATTTACTGGTATCATTATTAATAAACCTGCGGGCATCATCCTGAATAATGGTAACATCTTTACTTAAATTGAAATATTTTTGGGAAACTTCAATAATTCTTTGGTCCAATTCAACAGCATGCACATCAAATTTCTTATCTGTTCCAAATTCTGCTAATACACCGCCACCAAGTCCAAGTAAAAGCATTTTCGATTTTTCAGGAAACTGAGATAAAATGTCTTCCGTAACATTGAAGTAAGCATGGTCGTTAAACTTTTTATTCTCTTTGTTATAGGTGGTTTGAATAATTCTATTTACAAATAAAGAGCGCTCCACTTCAGTTTTACCATTTTTAAATATTGGTATATCTGCAACCAAAACCTGACCTAAAATGCCTTCTTTTTGGTAAACGATATCAATTTTTGTATTCGTTAATTTTCTTTGCCAACTTCTATAACCAATACATGCAATAAAAATTAAAAAAAAAACGCCAGATTTCTTCCAACCATTTTTGAAAAGCAAAAATGCGGGAATTAAACCTAAAACAAATCCTGTAACTATTGATGGAAATATTAAACCAAATCGCGGAATAACATAGAATCCAAAGAGAAACGTATACAAAATGCCCCCGGTAGTTGAAATGGCATAAACTAATCCAGCTTTTTTTCCACTGTTTTCGGCGGTTGCATCTAAATTTGCAATTGCCAAAGGTGAAACCATTCCCATTCCAATAACCGGAGGAAGAATTATAAGCAATCCAGATTGTATTACAGATTCATTAAATGAAAACAAATGGGCAAAATTTAAAACCCATTGCGCTGTAAATGGCATTAACATAATTAATACACCGCAATACAATAACGTTATTAGAAACAATTTATCTTTTTTTATACTTGTAGAAATCACTCCTCCTAAAAAGTATCCAATTGTTAGTCCGCCTAAGGTTACAGCTAAAACTGTTGCCCAAACAAATAAAGATGAACCAAAATAAGGGGCGAGCATTCTTGCACTTAACAACTCAGTTGCCATTAATGAGCCTCCTTCTAAAAATGAAAGAATGAGTAAAAGTTTATTGTGTACCGAAAATTCTGATTTTTTTAATTCTTTTTCCATGTTTTATTTAGCCCCTCTTATTATTTTAATTTTTTCTTCCAAAATGAATAATGTGCACAAGTAAAACGGAAGTGCAGGAATTTTATACCTAACCAATGCCCCAAAATTTGCAGTTGTTAATCCAACTGAAAATGAAAAGAAAATCGCAAATACGAATGAAAAAATTAGAAGAGGTTCTTTGAATATGAGTGAAAAAAAGTTTATTGGACCTACTTTTAATAAAACCCTAAGGGTAAGAAATATTAAAAAGGTATTTTCAATAGCAGAAATCAACATTACGGGATTAGTAACATCCCATAAAAAAGGCCTAAAAAGTCCTGCTACAACTGCTTGAGGAAATTTAGAAAGAATTCCTAATACAGTAGCATCATAAGTTCCAATGTCAAATGAGTTTTTTCCATAAGCATCTCTCGTTAAGTCATTTTTAGTAAGTACAGCCTTATTAAGTGCGCTTTCTACGGAATTATAAGACCCTAAAGAACCACCCAAAGCCCCCATAATTGAAGTAGTTCCAGCAAATGCTACAATAAGTATCAATGGCGCGATTGAAAACTTTATGAATGCATTTTTAATAGAAGAAATTCGTGAAAATGATAACCATATTGCAGCTCCGGGTAGTAATGCTACGAATATATAAGGCTTCACTGTTATTAAGGCAAATGAGGATAGAATAAGCAATGATATATTCGTAAGCCGTTTTTGTTTTTTTATAAATGTGCTATAAATACAATACGTGAATAAGCAGGCTGCTGAAAAAGTGATTGTGTCTTTAAGAATTCCTGAACCCCAAAAAATTAATGAAGGCATATAGAGAATTGCGATAACGAATTTTTTCTCCATATTAGGATACATTTCATTGAATAGAAGAAATAATCTCCATATTCCTGCATAAGAAAAATATGAAAAAATCAATGAGGTGGAGAAATAACTAAATGAGCCTAAGAAAACAAATGGACTAACTGCTCTCACAACAGAAAATGATTGTGGGTCTTTATAATAATCTGGACAACATAAATTATTCAAGATCATTGTATACAAATTGTCAGGACTTAAATCCCCAGCCATTATATTTAAATAGGTTTGAAAATCAAAGGCTGCGAGTTTTGTTACTAAAATTGAACTTTCAAAATATCCAATTGTATCTCCACCTTTAAAATAAAAAATATAAATAAAGCATATGGCAATTGCTCCAACTAATTTAGCCAGGAGACCTTTCAAGTAATATTTATATAGTGGATTAACGGCTAATTTTCCACGAATATTCATTTGTGCAAAATAGTAGATTCCCAAAAAATAGATTGGAAGTAGCACGAAGTCAAAAGAAGTGAACAACTTATTCTCCATATGCTATTACTATTAAATTATAAATACTTTTGCGCATTATGCAAAGAAAATCAAAAAGTACATTGTTTTGAAGGTTTTATTTATTTCTTATGATGGTATGACTGATCCTCTTGGTCAATCTCAGGTTATTCCATATTTAAAGGGGCTTTCCGCTTTAGGACATCAGATTTCAATTTTAAGTTGTGAAAAGAAACAAAGATTTATCCAAGAAGAAAATGAAATTAGAAATCTACTAGAAGAGAATAATATAAAATGGTTTCCGATTTTTTATACACCAAGCCCGCCAATACTTTCTACCCTGAAAGATATTTGGAGCCTTAAGAAGAAAAGTAAAGAAATTATTCTTAACCATGGAATACACTTTGTGCATTGTAGAAGTTACATAACCGCTTTAGTGGGGCAATCTTTAAGAAGAGAATTGGATATTCCTTTTATTTTTGATATGCGTGGATTTTGGGCTGATGAAAGAGTAGATGGAAATATCTGGAACTTAAAAAATCCATTGTTTTCTTTGGTTTATAATTATTTCAAAAGAAAAGAAAAAGTGTTTCTTAAAGAAGCTGATGCAGTAGTTTCTCTTACAAATAATGCAAAAAATGAAATCCATTCATGGCAAGGTTTTCAAAATGTGCCTGTAACTGTAATTCCCTGCTGCGCTGACCTTGATTTTTTTTCATATAGAAATGTAAATCAACCGGAAGTTTCAAAACTTCGAAATGAACTTGGGCTAAATCCCGGGGATTTTGTTTTGAGTTATCTTGGTTCACTCGGAACTTGGTATATGTTAAATGAAATGCTCGATTTTTTTAAAGTTTTGAAAACAAAAAGACCCGAAGCTAAATTTCTATTCATAACCGCTGATGAACCAGAATTTGTTGTTAATGCTGCTGTTGTTAAAGGAATTGATGGTAATGATATTATTGTTAAGAAGGCTAAAAGAAATGAAGTTCCAGTTTACTGCAGTTTAAGTAGCGTTTCTATCTTCTTTATCTTGCCAAAATATTCAAAAAAAGCCTCTTCTCCAACTAAAATGGGAGAGTTAATGTCTTTAGGAATACCAATAATTTGCAATTCAAATGTAGGAGATGTTGTGGAAATATTAATTGATGGAGGTGTTGGAGCTGTAATAGATAATTTTACAAATGAAGATTATTTATCAGCCATCAACAAAATTCCTGGTTTATTAGAAAAATCTCCTCAGCAAAATTATGATGTTGCTCAAAAATATTATTCTTTAAAGGAAGGTGTTATGAAATTCAATCAAGTATATGAAAATGTTTCTACTCGTGGTGATAAGGGTGGTGATGTATAATTGTAAACCCTCTGTATAATTGCTCAATAAAAATAATTCGAATTATTTGATGAGAAAATGTCATTGAAGAAAGTGATAATTTGCCATTTGCCCTTTCATAAACATCTGTAGAAAAACCATAAGCGCCTCCGATTAGAAAAATAAGCTGCTTATTGCCTGCATTCATTTGTTGTTGCAAAAAAGTCGCAAATCCTTTGGAGCTGTATGTTTTGCCATTTTCATCCAATAAAATTAAGATATCTTCTTTTTTAATCTTTTGTAAAATCAATTCACCCTCTTTTTGCTTAACTAATTCAGTTGAAAATGAATTGGAATTTTTAAGGTAAGGAATAGTTTCAATCTCAAATGGAACATAGTTTTTAATTCTTAAACTATATTCATCAATACCCTTTAATAAATATTCATCATTTGTTTTACCTATTTGAAGTACCTTTATCTTCACGTTTCAAAATTAATTATATTTTTGAAAAAAATATTGATAAAATTTCTGGTGGCTTGATTATTGTTGCCAAATTTGCCAAATCATGCGCTTAATTTTCGTTTTAATTCTTTTTGCAGAAACAGCCAGAGCCATGTCTTTTGGCGATATTGGTGGCGAAATAGCCGCAGCAATAAGAGGAGGAAAAGCTCAGGAAGTCACCAAATGGTTCAGCAATAACGTAGATCTAACTGTACTTGGAAAAGAGGAAATGTATAGCAAAGCACAAGCAGAACAAGTATTACGTGATTTTTTTAGTAAATATCCTCCCCTGAGTTTCGAATTAAGTCACAAAGCAAATAACCTTGCTTCTGCTCAATACGGCATTGGAACATACAAATCAACAAATGCTTCAAAATTTAGAGTGTATTTTTTGATCAAGAAAATAGGGAATCAGCAATTTATTCAACAGCTTAGTATTGAAAATGAACGTTAATATGCCGTTGAGCGCATTTCAATTAGAATTAATTGATGATTTATTGCAGCTTGCTCTAAAAGAAGATGTAAATAATGGTGATCATACAAGTTTGGCTTGTATTCCAACGGATATAGTTCAAAAAGCAAAGTTGTTAGTTAAAAGTGATGGAATAATTTCTGGAATTGAAATAGCAAAATTAGTTATCCAGAAAGTTGATAGCAGTTTGCAAATGGAGCAAATCATGCAAGATGGTGAATCAATAAAATTTGGAGACATTGCTTTTTATATCACCGGTAACCCCATTTCAATTCTTACCTCTGAAAGATTGGTGTTGAATATCATGCAGAGAATGAGCGGAATAGCAACGTTTACAAACAGCCTTGTAAAGAAAATAAGTCATACCAATGCTAAAATTCTTGATACAAGAAAAACGGGGCCAGGAATGAGAGTTTTGGAAAAAATGGCTGTTGTTAACGGAGGTGCAACAAACCATAGAATGGGCCTTTATGATATGATAATGATAAAAGATAATCATATTGATTTTGCTGGTGGAATTGAAAATGCAATTGATAAAGTTCATGCTTATCTGTTTGATAAACAATTGAATCTAAAAATCGAAATAGAAGCTAGAACCTTAAAAGATGTAGAAAGTATTGTAAACAAAGGTGGTGTAAACCGTATCATGCTAGATAATTTCTCCCCATTACAAATTATGGAGGCTTTGAAAATGATCAATGGCAAATATGAAACAGAAGCTTCCGGAGGAATAAATGAGTTTAATCTTGTTGAATATGCAGAAACTGGTGTTAATTTCATTTCAATTGGAGCCTTAACACACCAAGTAAAAAGCCTAGATTTGAGTTTGAAAGCTTGTTAAATGATTAAGAGAATCTCTGATTTTGTGCTGGATCTTCCAATAGTGAAGCAACTGTACCATTTTGCAGCACACAAAACACTGCCTGGCTTACATGGCATTACAATTTTAGTAATTGCTCAACAGTTTAAGAAAAGTCTAGTTAGTTCAAGGTTAAGTATGAGAGCAGCAGCCGTTTCATACAACTTTTTTATGGCGCTTTTCCCAACCATTATTTTCCTTTTTACATTAACAGCATACCTTCCAATCGATAATTTTGATCAGCTTTTGTTAGATTCATTAAAAGATGTTTTGCCTACTTTTTCCTACATGGCTGTTAAAAACACACTTTTAGATATTATCTCTATTCAAAGAGATGGCTTGCTTTCTTTGGGTTTTTTTGTCGCCCTTTTCTACGCTACAAATGGCGTTTCTTCAATTATTTCTTCATTCAACGCCAGTATTCTTATTGATGATAAGCGTCCTGAATGGAAAATCCTTCTGGTTTCTCTTCAATTGACCATTATTGTTACTATTTTATTAGTTTTAGCTATTAGCTTAATGCTTTTTGCCAACTTCGGATTAGGGTATTTAATCAGCAAAAAAATTATTACTTACCAATTTGATGACATCATTTTATGGATTACAAAATGGGTAATATTTTATGGCTTTATATTTTTTATAATTGCTTTCCTATATTACTTAGGGCCATCCAAAGAAAATAGAATTAAGTTTTTTTCTTTAGGAGCATTTGCTGCTAGCTTTATAATTCTCTTGTTGTTAATAGGTTTTGCTTTTTTTGTTGGAAATTTTGGGACTTACAATACGCTTTATGGCTCTGTTGGAGCGCTCATAGCCGTGCTGGTTTTAATTAATTTAAATGCTTTAGTGCTTTTGGCTGGTTATGAATTTAATGCCAGCGTTTATCACATCAATAAAATGCAAACAAAAACAAAGCAAGAAATATTAAATAAGAAGCCTGCGTAGTTTTTGTTAATTTCGGCCTTTAATTTTTATAAGAATGAGGTCGATTCTACTTTTAAGCTTTAGTATCCTATTAACATACAGCTCTTCCATTTTTGCGCAGCAGTACGATCCCCTGCATCCACCAAATTCTTATCAATCAAGTCAGAACCCAAATTACTGGAAAAATAAAATGCCTTTTCCAGGATATTGGCAACAAGATGTACATTATACAATAGATGCAATAATAGATGAACAAACTGATATTGTTACTGCGAAGGAAAATTTAGTGTATTCAAATAATTCTCCCGATACACTTAAATTCGTTTATTTTCATTTATATCAGAATGCGTTTCAACCTGAATCGTATTCTGACGATTTACAAAAAACTAACGGTTACCCTGCTAGATATGGAAGATATGAATCCCAGAAACTTGGGACTGTTATTGATAAAATTAATGTAGATGGTCAAGAGGTAAAAATTCAACTCGATAATACTATTTTAAAAGTCTGGCTACCAAAGCCACTATTGCCAAATGAAAATATAGTTTTTGACATTAACTTCAAAACTTACTTTGATATGGGCGGTAATGTGCGCCGCCGAATGAAAGTATTTCCAGCATATGGCTTTAAACATTTTGATGGAGTGCATTGGTATCCGCGTATTTGTGTGTACGATAGAAAATTTGGTTGGGAAACAGATCAGCATTTAGGAAAAGAATTTTATGGAGATTATGGTACTTATGACGTCTCTTTAAATTTTTCAGATAATTATGTGGTCGAAGCAACTGGATTTCTCCAAAATAAAGACGAGGTGCTTCCTAAAGAACTACGAGAAAAATTAGATATCAAGAATTTTGCAAATAAACCCTGGGAGGAAAAACCTTCTGTAATAACTCCTTACGACCCTAAAAAAAGGAAAACATGGAAATATCACGCTGAAAATGTGCATGATTTTGCTTGGACTGCTGATCCAACTTATAGAATTGGTGAAACATACTGGAATGGAATTCAGATGGTATCTTTAGTGCAAGAACCGCACGCAAGTCGCTGGCAAAATGCAGCCGATTACACTGCCAAAGTAATAGAAACATATTCAAAAGATTTTGGAATGTATGTGTACAATAAAATGGTAGTGGCCGACGCCCGCGATGGAATGGAATACCCAATGTTAACGCTGGATGGTGGAGGAGATCCTTCTTACCGTGGCTTGCTGGCGCATGAAGTTGGTCATAATTGGTTTTTCGGTATGGTTGGAAACAATGAAACATACAGAGCAGCTTTAGATGAAGGTTTCACACAGTTTCTAACAGCCTGGTCACAAGAAAAAATAGATGGTTTGTATCCTGTTCGAGGACTTGTAAAACAAAATTATTCATAACGCTACTACCGACCAGAACGTATACGATATTCAAGCGTCTATTTTGGGTATTTAAGAGATGGAGTAAAAGAAGATGAAACTACACTAAATACTCATTCTGATGATTTCGGAGGAGCGCTTAGTCATGGAGGCGGTTATGGGAATGTTTACTATAAAACAGCAACTATGCTGTATAATCTTCAATATGTTTTAGGCGATACCTTGTTTCAGAATGCCATGAAGCATTATTTCAATACATGGAAAATCGCACATCCGTACATAGAAGATTTTAGAAATTCTATTATTCACTACACTAAGACTGACTTAAACTGGTTTTTTGACCAATGGCTTGAAACTTCTAAAACCATTGATTATAAAATTGGAAAGGTTCGGAAAATGAAAGATGGACAAGTGAAAATTACTTTCCACAGAAAAGGAGAAATGCAAATGCCAATTGACTTTTCGGTGTATGATGCGGATGGCAAAAAAACTGATTACCACATACCAAATAATTGGTTTGAAAAAGAAACAAATGCCACAATTTTACCAAGATGGATTGGATGGGGAAAACTGAAAGAAAAGTACACTGCTACTATCAGTTGTCCAACTGGTTTTTCAAATGCAATTATCGACACAACTTACAGATTAGCCGATATCAACTTGATGAACAATGCACATAAAACTCCAATTTCAGTTAAGTTTGATGCTCGTGTTTCTAATGTTTCAGATTGGAAGAATTACGAAATATTTGCCCGACCAGATGTTTGGTATAACAGGGTAGATGGTTTTAAGTTTGGTTTTCATTTGAATGGAAATTATATGCAAACCAAGCATATTTTTGACTTTACATTTTGGGTAAATTCTGGATTAAGATTTTTAACAAGTAATACTGAAAATGTTTTTAACAGCTATAATCCAATTTCATTTAAAGGCAACTACCGAACAGCAACAAATAGAATTTTAAAAGGCTCTTCGATTAACTTGTCTGCTCGGTATTTAGATGGTTTAGTGGCAGGAAATATAGGGTTTGAGTTTAAGAATAGAAAGGAAAGTACAACTTACTACGCATTTTTCAAGGCAATGTACCGCAATGATTCCACAGACTTAGGATATTTAATGTACCCAATTGACTGGAACATTAAAAAATGGAACAACACAGTAAATGCCGGCCTTAGGCATGTGTACGATTACCGAAGAGGAGAAGGTGTTATTAAACTAAATCTTCGTTCAACTTCCATTGGTTCTGATTATGATTACGCACAAATCAATTTAAGTGTAGTAAATAGTAATTATCTCAGTCGTTTTGTAATAAAGACTAGATTTTTTGCACAGTGGGGTACAGGCAGCGATGTTGCTCCCGAATCAGCATTATACCTTGCAGGAGCTAATCCGGAAGAAATGATGGAAAATAAATATGTGCGTTCAGCAGCTTTTTTTCCTCAACAATTTAATGGGTATGGAAACACAACAAATAATTTCCAGTTTGGTGGAGGTTTAAATTTAAGAGGCTACAATGGTTATTTAACACCTTTTGAGCGCCCGGACGGTTCTATCATTGCAGCATACAGAGGTAATACAGGAGCAGCTGGTAACATTGAAATTGAGTTTGATCAATTGTTTCGAATTCGGCCAAAATTAACGCGTAAGTGGCTAAAAATTAACACTTACTTGTTTGGTGATGTTGGGGTAATAAATGCAAATTTACCTGACGAGAAGTTAAAATTTGCAGAACCTCGCGCTGATGCAGGATTGGGTGTAGCTGCAACAATTAAGAAATGGGGGCCATTGGCTTTAGAAAAACCGTTGACAATTCGTTTTGATATGCCATTTTTACTAACCAGAACTCCAAATGTTTCTCCCGATTATGTCCAGTTTCGTTGGTTAATAGGAGTGAATCGTGCTTTTTAGAACAATGGTTGTAGCAATTCGAGTTGATTTGCCCTAGATCCTTTGATTAATATAGTACAATTCTTAAGTGGGGCATTTTCAAAATGTGAAATAGCAGCTTGCACATTGCTAAAAACAGTAATCGCATCGTTGTTCACTATTTCTTTATAAGGTTCGCCAACCAGGAAAACTCTTGTGAAATTACTTTCTATTATTAATTGCACTAATTTTTGGTGCTCTAATGCAGATGTTTCACCCAACTCCATCATTTTTCCAATTATAACAACTTTGTTTTCAGCAGGTAAAGATTTGAAATTTAAAATTGCCGCTTCCATGCTAGTTGGGTTAGCATTGTAAGCATCTAATATCAAAGAATTGTTTGAAGTCTTTAAAAGCTGGGAGCGATTATTTGTGGGTGAATAAGAAGAAACGGCATCAGAAATAGCAGCTGCAGGAACTTCAAAAAATACCCCTACAGTTATAGCTGCTAATATATTTTCATAGTTATACCCTCCCATCAATTGGGTACTAATTTCATGCACTTCAGGTTCGTTTTTAGTTTTCCATTTCATTTGAACAAATGGTGAAGAACCTAAATAAGTCCCAATTACATCGTTATTCAAGGAGTTCCCAAATGTAATTTGTTTGATTCCTTTAGATTTTTCTTCAAATACAGTATGATTTGTATTTACAAATAGGCTTCTATTTGAATTGCGAATAAAGTCGTACAGTTCAGTTTTAGTTTTTATTACACCTTCATATCCGCCCATTCCTTCTAAATGTGCTTTCCCAATATTGGTAATAAGCCCAAAATCAGGTTCAGCAATGTCTACCAATTCTTTGATATCTCCTTGCTTACTGGCCCCCATTTCAACAATTGCCACTTCATGGCTTTCTGTTAATTGAAGTAGTGTAAGTGGAACTCCAATATGATTGTTGAGGTTGCCAAGAGTAGCAAGCGTCTTAAATTTTTTGCTAAGCACCTGAAAAAGAAGTTCTTTGGTTGTAGTTTTTCCATTGCTGCCAGTAATACCAATTATTATGGCCTTCATTTGTTTTCTATGATGCAAGGCCAGTTGTTGTAATGCTTTTAACACATCATCAACAAGTATATACTTATCGTTAAGTTTGTATTCTGCTTGGTCAATCACCGCGTAAGCACATCCATTTTCAATTGCTGTTTTAGCAAATTGATTTCCGTTAAAAGTAGGTCCACTTAACCCAAAAAAAATGCTACCGGAAATAAGTTTTCTTGTATCAGTAGATATGATTGGGTGCTGTGTGTAAATTGAGTACAGTTTTGAAGTATTCATAAGCAATAAAAAACCCCGTAAAAGTAAATTTACGGGGTTAATAATTTATATATTTTTAATTTTTATTTTTTCTTACCACCACCTAAACCAATAGGGCTTCCAACTCTTGTCATTGCGCATCTAAATCCTATATGTTCAGTTGAAAGGCGCTCATCAAGGAATCTGCGTGTACCTGGAGACATATAATAAGCTCTGTCTTTCCAAGATCCTCCTTTATAAACACGAGAACGATTATTGATCATTGATGTTGCTCCGAATTCGTACATCATTTTACCTAAAGCCTCATCATCATTGTCTTCAGATTCATAAGAAGTAGAAGATTCTTTATCTCCGTCTAAGTAATTAATATTATCAGCTTTTCTATAGTTACGACGATCAGCACTTTCTGCTTCTGTAACATTACGGTATTTAATTCTTCCTAAAGAATCTTTATCAGCTACAGTATTATCTTCGTTTCTAGTAACAGTCTTGTAAACATTTCCTCTAAAAGCGCGGAAGTCAGAAACATCTTCAGGAGTTAATGGTCTGTAAACATCCATTACCCACTCATTAACATTTCCAGCCATGTTATACAAGCCATAATCGTTTGGCCAGTAAGAAGTAACTTCGGCAGTAATATCTGCATTATCATTCAATTTTCCTGAAGTTCCCATGTTATCACCTCGTCCACGCTTATAGTTAGCCATCATTTCTCCTTTGAAACTATCATCAGCATTTCTTAAAATATGTCCATTCCAAGGATATAATCTGCGTTCAGTGATTAATTCTTCAGTAGTATTTCCAATTAAACCAAGTGCTGCAAATTCCCACTCTGCTTCAGTTGGAAGTCTGTATCTTGGTAAAAAGATACCATCTTCCATTTTTACTTTTCTTGTTGCCCCTTCACCTTTAGATGGGTCTAAATCTTCTAAGTCACTTTTAACTAAACCTTCATATTGACCAGAAAGATACGCGTCAGTATTGAAGTTGTTATCAGCAACCTGACCTACTGGATCCATTTTTAAAATCCCTTCTCTTACTAAAATATTTTCGTTAACCCTATCTGTTCTCCAAGCACAATAATCGTTTGCTTGCAACCAGTTTACACCCACAACAGGATAGTTTTTAAATGCCGGATGTCTGAAATAATATTCAACATAAGGCTCCATGAAGGCTAATTTATCTCTCCAAACCAATGTGTCAGGAGTAGCTTTTCTCGCTACATCTGGATAATCAACGTCATAAACCCGTTTTAACCAATACAAATAATCTCTGTAAAACTGATTTGTAATTTCTGTTTGATCTAAATAAAAAGAAGAAACAGTAACACGACGTGGCATATTATCCCAGTCTTGCGTAATTTCCTGCTCGGTTCTTCCCATTGTAAAAGTTCCTCCTTCAATCAACACTAAACCAGGTCCAGTTTCCTGTTCTGTATATTCAATGTTGAGGTAACCTCCATTTTTAGGATTATTATATTCCCAACCAGTAGCCCCAGATGTATCTTTAGAGCAAGATTGAACAATAAATAGCGAACCGCCAATTATTCCTAAAGACAAAAACTTGATTTTTGTAGAAAGCATGTTTGTTAAATTAGGGTGTAAGATTTTCTTGAATTTTAAATTCATTCTTTTGATTAACTAAAACGATGGACAATTTATTGTGCGGTAACGTTTCTTTTTTGGTTTACATTCCAATTGCATAGCAAAAGAAATTTCGTGGGCACCTGCAGTAGCATTTGTTAATCTTGAAACAGTGATGTCATAGCTGTATCCAAATTTAAACACACCTTGTTGTAAACCAATTAAAGCAATAAATGCATCTTTATTTCTGTACCATAAACCTGCAATGAAAGGGCTTTTTTGAAAGTACATTCCTATATTAATCTGTCTAAAATCTTGTTGTTGTTGGAATAAGATATTAGGAGAAATTTTAGCAGGATCGTTAAATCTTGTTTTTCTACCTAAAGGAATAACCGCGCCTGTGTGGGCAGTTATCTTCATAGGTAGCTTGCTAGTCGGCACTAAAAAAGATTGGTCAGGTTGTGTTAAGTGATGGGCTGCAAAGCCGAAATAAAATTTGTCGCTGTAAGCCAATAAACCTGCACTGAAATCCACATAAGATACAGATTGGGCAGGCACTTGTTCGGCAGTTTGGTATACAAATCCAAATCTAGAATCTATTTGGTCTCCAAAAGTTAATTTTGACCAATCTAAGGTTCTTTGAGCGTAAGTGGCTTGAAATCCGGCTTTTATGGAGAAATTTCTATTTACTTCTAAGTGATAAGAATAAATTCCACTAACATTCGTAGAAACCAAGGTTCCTTCTCCCGCTACATCATTCGTAACCAAAACTCCAAGTCCACCGCTTATACCATCAAAATGTTGGTCATAAGATGCACTATATGTTACAAAGTTACCTGGAATTGCTGGCCATTGATTACGGTAATTTAATATAAACCTAGGACAACGCGCAGATCCAGCGAATGCAGGATTGAGGTATAATGGGTTTGCATAAAACTGTGTGAACTGAGGATCTTGTGCATGAACCTCTGGAACTATTGCTGTGAGTAGCAGCAAAAATGGAATAAACCTTTTTATCATCATCACGAATTTAGGTCAATTAACGGCATTAACAATATGGTGTTACAGTTTTTTTTTTCATTCTGCTCACAATAATGTAAGAAAGGTGCCGTTTTTTGGCTCGTGAGCAAATGTAGGAGATTTTTTATTTTGTCAAAAACATTATTTAAAAACTTCATGAGCACTTAACGGTTAATATCTATAATCATTGTGTACGTTCTTTTTAATGTTCTTCTACAAATATCGCGTAGATTTGGCGTCAAATATATGCTAAAACCCTTTAAATGTATCAATTAATTAATAATTTCGTTTCAAACTTTCAATAATAACAATTAATGAAAAATATTCTCCTTGTAATTTCATTTTTTTTTGTTGCTCATTGCGCAATGGGTCAACAAAATCAACGCATTTCACGCACCATAGTTTGGAACAAACTTCAAGAAATAAAAATTTCAAAATACGATACAAAAAAATTAATTCATTTCGAAAATGCGCAGTACACAGATATAAATGCTAATTTACCAATTTATACAGAAGCAATTCCTTTAAAAGGTGCAGCAAGTTCAGTTTCTGCTACAATTGCCAATGCCACTTACGGACCTCTCTCGCCAGAGGAACAAAAAATAGCTCAGAATTTTGTTGGATTAACTGCTTCTCCACAATTAGAAGCAGTTGTTTTATTGGAAATGAAAAAGCCAATCCTTCAATATAGTATTGTACCTTTTAGAAAAAGTGGAAGTTTTATTGAAAAGTTAATCAGTTTTACAATTGAATATACTACGGTTAACGCTGGAAATACTGCCAGAGCTACAAATGTAACAGCATTAAATTCAGTTTTGGCTTCAGGTAACTGGATAAAAATTGGAATTGTTGAATCTGGTCTTTATAAAATATCTGCCGCTCAATTAATAAGTTTGGGTTTTAATGTAAATTCTGATCCAAGAAATTTTAGGGTTTATGGTAATGGAGGATTGCAATTACCTGAAAAGAACAGCGATTATTACCCAGACGATTTATTTGAAAATGCAATATTCGTTAGCGGAGAATCTGATGGAACATGGAATGATGGAGATGCAGCTTTCTTTTATGCTAAAGGAAATGTCCGATGGACTTATGATGCTACGAAAGGTATTTTTAAACATTCCAAAAATTTATACAGCGATACAACTTGGTATTTTATTACTTCTGATGCTGGTCCCGGTAGACGGATTTCCTCACAAGCACAAACCTCAGGAGTTTCAACATTAACAGTAAATACTTTCGATGATTATAAATTTATTGAAAATGATGAGGAAAATTTTCTAAAATCTGGAAGAAGATGGTTTGGTAATAAGATGGAAGTGGTAAACAGCCATTCGTTTAACTTTACTTTCGATAATTTAACAGGAGGGCAACACAAAGCAATTGTTGGTTTAGCGGCAAGAAATACAATTCCTACCAGTTTTTCGATTAATATTAATGGGCAATCCTTTTCTCAGAGTGTTCCCGCATTGTCATCAACAGGTTATTTAGATACTTATGCCAGAGAAAATGAAAGTATATTTAATTATGTTGGCAATTTAGGAGCATCTTCTGTAAGTATTACTAAACAAACAAGTTCTAGCATCGGTTGGATCGACTATGTGATATTAAACGTGAAGAGAAGTTTGCTTTTTAATGGTAATCAATTGTCATTTAGATCATTAGATGCAGCAGCGAATGGTGGAGTTGTGAAGTATGAATTAGGAAATGTGAATGCTGATGTGCGGTTATGGGATATTACTGATTATAGAAATCCTTTAGGACAACAGTTTACTTTAAATGGAAGTACCTTGAATTTAACCATTCAAATGGATTCATTGAAAGAATTTCTTGCTTTTAATCCTTTTGGAACTGCTCTTCCAACACCATTTTCAGGAGGAAGTGTAAATAATCAAAATTTACATGCTACAGCGCAAGTAGATATGATAATTGTTGCACCACCACTATTTTCGGGACCTGCAAATCAATTGGCAGAACACCACAGAAACTTTGATAATATGACAGTTGCTGTTGTAAATCCAAAACAGATTTATAATGAGTTTTCTTCTGGACATCAAGATATTGCAGGTATTAGAAATTTTGTGAGAATGTTTTATAACAGAGCTGAAACTATAGATGATACACCAAAATACCTATTATTATTCGGCGATGGTTCTTACGACCCGAAGTACCGCCTTTCAGAAAATACGAATGTAATTCCTACCTATGAATCTGTAGAATCTTTGAATCCAATCGGTTCTTTTTGTTCTGATGATTTTTTTGGAATGCTTGATCCAAATGAGGGAAGTAATATTCACCTTGCAAATGGAGGGGCACTAGATCTTGGTATTGGAAGATTTCCTGTTAATACCATCGAAGAAGCACAGGCAATGGTAAACAAGACAATACATTATGCAACTTCGAGAGAATGCTTAGACGACTGGAGAAACGTTGTAACATTTATTGCAGATGATGAAGATGGAGCAGACCATTCAGACCAGGCTGAGTCAGTTTCAGCTATCGTTAATCAGTTTCATCCTGAATATACCATCGAAAAAATATATTTAGATGCTTATCAGCAAGTTACGGGTACTGGTGGGCAAACATATCCACAAGTTAATACAGACATTACAAATAGAATTGAACGCGGTACTTTGATTACTAATTATGCCGGACATGGCGGTGAGCAAAGCCTTGCTTTAGAGCGGGTAATTACAATTCCGGAAATCAATGCCTGGGAAAATTATGATAACCTTACACTTTTCATTACTGCAACCTGCGAGTTCAGCCGTTTTGATAATCCAGAATTTACATCAGCAGGAGAATATGTTATTTTGAACCCAAATGGGGGAGGAGTAGGATTGTTTACAACGGTGAGATTAACTTTTTCATCTTCAAATGAGGCGCTCAATCGCAACATTATGGATACTTTGTTTACTATTCAAAATGGCAGTCATTTGAGGTTAGGTGAAATATTGAGGGTTGGAAAAAATGCTACAGGCTCTTCATTTAATAATAGAAGTTTTGCCTTACTTGGAGATCCTGCGCTGATGTTATCTTTTCCTCAATATAATGTACAAACAATTTCTACGAATACTGTTCCTGCAACAACCAATGGTATTCCAGATACCTTATCGGCCTTAGAATATGTTACAATAAAAGGATTTATTGCTGACGATAACAATAATCCTGTTACATCTTTCAATGGGGTTTGTATTCCTACAGTTTATGATAAAGCAGTTAGCGTTAGTACTTTGCAAAATGACCCAGGTTCGCCATTAAGACAGTTTCAAGTAAGAAGAAATGTAATTTTTAGAGGACCTGTAACTGTTACAAATGGCTATTTTACTTGCAATTTTGTAGTACCTCAAGATATTCAATTTAATTATGGGTATGGTAAAATTAGCTATTACGCTTACCAAAATACCAATTTAGTAGATGCTGGTGGTTATTTTAACAATATAATTGTAGGTGGAATTGCAGACAGTGCTGTAACTGACAATGAAGGGCCTCAAATTCGTTTGTTTATGAATAATGAGCAGTTTGTTAATGGCGGAATGACCAATGAAAGTCCTGATTTCTTAGCCTTGGTTCAAGATGACATCGGAATAAATACAGTTGGAACTGGTGTTGGGCATGATATAACAGCTGTATTGGATGGAAATACTACCAATCCTATTGTTTTAAATGATTTTTACGAAGCTGCACAAGATAATTTTAGAAAAGGAAAAGTAATTTATCCATTCAGAAATTTAGCTGAAGGTAAGCATAACATTGTTTTTAAAGTTTGGGATGTTGCAAATAATTCTTCCACTGCATCAATCGATTTTGTAGTGATTAGGTCAACAGATTTAGCTTTAAATCATGTGTTAAATTATCCAAATCCTTTTACAACAAATACTCAGTTTTTCTTTGAATACAACCAACCAGGCGTTCCTGTTAATGTAGATGTTCAAATCTTTACAGTTTCGGGTAAGCTTGTAAAAACTTTAGAATCTAACTTTGCAAGTACAGGTTTTAGGTCCGATCCTATTGCATGGAACGGGCTGGATGATTTTGGCGATAGAATAGGAAGAGGTGTTTATGTGTACAGATTACGCGTAAGAACACAAGATGGAAAGAGCGCTGAAAAATTTGAGAAACTTGTTATACTAAATTAGCGTAAACAACCGCATTGAAGAAATACTATATTTGCCTCCAATTTTAACCATATCAATGATTAAAAATCAAACCTCCAAAAGAAAGCAAAATTTAATAACAGCTGTTATAGCGTTAGCTACATCAAGCAGTTTTGCGCAATCTTCTATCTCAACCAACGATTTAACTGCAGGTTCTATTAATACAATAACAACAGCAGTTCCTTTATTAATGATTTCTCCAGATGCCAGAGCAGGTGCGTTAGGTGACGCAGGAGGAGCACTTTCTCCAGATGCAAATTCAATTCATTGGGGGGCGGCGAAATTAGCATTTATTGAAGGTAAATCGGGTATTTCCCTTTCTTACATTCCTTGGTTAAGAAACCTAGTACCAGACATTAATTTGGGGTATTTATCTTTTTATAAAAAGATGAAAAAAGGCCAAACCATTGGCGGTTCATTGCGTTATTTCTCACTTGGAAATATTATTTTTACTGATATTGTAGGAAATACCGTTGGTCAATTTAATCCCAACGAATTTGCTATTGATGGGGCTTATGCCCGTAAGTTTAGTGACCGCTGGTCGGGAGGTTTGGCGCTTCGTTTTATTTATTCTAATTTAACAAATGGAATAGATGTACAGGGAACTCCAAGTTTCGCAGGAACAACTGTTTCATCAGATATATCTGCTTGTTATTTAAATCCGGATTTAAAGGTTGGTGGAAAAAAATCAACCTACATGTTTACTGCCGCTATTACCAATATTGGCGGTAAAATTTCCTACACCAAAACAGCTGACAGAGATTTTATTCCAATTAACTTGAGAATTGGTAATTCATTGAAAATGAAGATTGATGATTACAATGCTTTTACATTCTTGCTTGATGCGAATAAATTAATGGTTCCAACACCTCCTGTTAGAGTAGATGCAACAAACCAACCTGATTTTCCCGATAAACAAATAGGTGAAGTTGGAGCAGGTAAAGAAAATAAAGTTCCTATTGTTACAGGTATGTTACAATCTTTTTCAGATGCACCGGGTGTTTTAAAGGCTGATGGAACCAGAAGCGTATTAAAAGAAGAGTTAAGAGAAATTATTCTTTGTGGTGGGGTGGAATACAGCTACAATAATATTTTTGCAATCAGAACAGGCTATTTTCATGAGCATGCAACCAAAGGAAACAGAAGATATTTCACGTTGGGAGCAGGTATTAAATTCAATGTATTTACACTTGATTTGGCTTACTTAATTCCAACACAGCAAAGAAATCCTTTAGAAAATACTTTGCGTTTTACATTGCAATTCGATTTTGGTTCTTTCCAATCTCAGGGAGCTGCAAAAGAATAAGAATGAACATTAGAGTAGGGCAGGGTGTAGACATACATCAATTAATTGAAGGACGTGATTTTTGGTTAGGAGGAATATTAATTCCACACCATAAAGGCGCGCTTGGACATTCAGATGCAGATGTTTTAATTCACGCAATTTGCGACGCTATTTTAGGCGCAGCTAATCTTGGTGATATTGGTGTTCATTTTCCAGATACAGATTCAAAGTTTAAAGGAATAGACAGCAAAATATTGTTGCGACATGTTACCGACCTTATAAAGTCAAAAGGTTGGAAAATTGGCAATGTTGATTCAACGTTAATCCTAGAAAAGCCAAAAATTAAACCTCACATTGCTGCAATGCAGGAAATTCTTGCACCATTAATGGATATTGAGGTGGATGCCGTTTCTATTAAAGCTACAACCAACGAAAAAATGGGTTATGTAGGCCGTGAAGAAGGTATTTTAGCATTTGCAAGTGTACTTATTTATAAATAGTATTGTTTCCTGTTTTTGGTTTGTATATTTACCGCAATGCAAGAAAGAGAATTTATTACCAGAGTAAAAGAATTTGATTCGATAGATGAATTAGATTCTGGTCAGCATTCCTTAATGGAATCGGCCATTGAAGCACGTTCTAGGGCGTATGCACCGTATTCAAATTTTTATGTTGGAGCTGCTGTTTTGTTAGAAGACGGAACTGTGGTTTTAGGTAATAACCAGGAAAATGTTGCCTATCCATCAGGATTGTGTGCCGAACGAACTGCATTATTTGCTGCCGGAGCGAATTTTCCGGGAAAGGCAGTTAAAAAAATTGCCATTTCTGCATTTTCGGGCGACTTCGATGTAAATTCTCCAGTTTACCCATGCGGAGCTTGCAGGCAAGTAATGTCTGAATATGAACAACTCAGCAAAGGCAATATGGAAATCCTTATGATGGGCGCCACTGGTAAGGTGCATGTAGTTGAAGGATTGATAAATATATTGCCTGTTGCATTCAATGCCGATAACTTAAAACGAAAAAAATAATGATTTTGATAAAAAAATAGGTTAAATACTGTTTTTTTTATAAATTTGCGAACCGAAAAATTAAACATGGCTCAAAAGAAATTTTCTAAAGAACAATACATTAAGTGGTACGAAGAGATGCTTTTATGGCGTCGATTTGAGGAAAAAGCAAGTCAATTGTATATCCAACAAAAAATCCGAGGATTTTGTCACTTATACATAGGTCAGGAAGCTGTTGTAGCGGGAGCTGCCAGCGTAATAAGACATTCTGATAATATGATTAGTGCATACCGCGACCATGTGCACCCAATTGCTAAAGGTGTTTCACCAAGAGCAATTATGGCTGAATTATTTGCAAAGGAAACCGGCTGCTCTAAAGGTAAAGGTGGTTCAATGCACATGTTTTCTGCAGAGCATAAGTTTTTCGGAGGACATGGAATTGTTGGAGGTCAAATTCCATTAGGTGCTGGAATAGCTTTCGCAGATAAATACAATGGTAACGACAACGTTACTTTGTGTTATATGGGCGATGGTGCTGTGCGTCAAGGAGCTTTGCACGAGGCGTTTAATATGGCCATGTTATGGAAGTTGCCAGTAATATTTATCATAGAAAACAACCACTATGCAATGGGAACTTCTGTAGAAAGAACTACCAATGTATTGGAATTGCACAAAATTGGACTTTCTTACGATATGCCAAGTAAAGCTGTTGACGGAATGAGCGTAGAGGCTGTGCACGAGGCAACCGAATGGGCTGTAGATATTGCAAGAAATGGAAATGGGCCTAGTTTGTTAGAAATTAAAACGTATCGTTTCAGAGGACATTCCATGTCAGATCCTGGAAAATACAGAACAAAAGAAGAAGTTGAAGCATACAAAAAACAAGATCCAATTGAACAAGTGTTAGAAACACTTAGAAAGAAAAAATGGATAACTGAAGCAGAAATAGAAGCCACTGAAGATAGAATTAAAGCAGTTGTAGAAGATGCTGTTCAGTTTGCTGAAGATTCAGCTTATCCTGATATTTCAGAGTTATACAAAGATGTATATACGCAAGAGGATTATCCTTATATAATGGACTAATTTAATAGGAAATTAAAGAAAATGGCAGAAATTATTAGAATGCCCAAGTTGAGCGATACCATGACAGAAGGCGTGGTAGCTAAATGGCATAAAAAAGTGGGCGACAAAGTTAAATCTGGAGATTTATTGGCTGAAATAGAAACCGATAAAGCAACCATGGATTTTGAATCGTTTCAAGATGGAATCTTATTGCATATTGGTGTAGAAGAAGGCAAAGGTGCAGCAGTTGATTCTGTTTTAGCAATTGTTGGGAAAGAAGGAGAAGATTACAAAGCATTATTGGCCGGTGATTCAGCACCTGCTGCAGCCGCTCCTGAAGTAAAATCAGCTCCAGCTGCTGCTAGTTCAGCTCCAGCTCCAACGCCTGCAGCGGCTCCCGTTGCTGTGGCGGTTGCAAGTGATGAACGTTTAAAAGCATCTCCTTTAGCAAAGAAAATTGCTTCAGATAATGGAATAGACATTCGTCAGGTAGAAGGTTCTGGTGAAGGCGGACGTATTATTCGCAAAGATGTTGAGAACTTCAAACAAGCTGGCGGTGCTGCAGCTCCTGCAAAACCATCATATGTTTATTCAGGCACAGAAAGTTTTACCGAAGAGAATGTTTCTCAAATGCGTAAAACAATTGCCCGTAGATTGGCAGAAAGCAAATTCACTGCACCGCATTTTTACCTAACTACTGAAATTAACATGGAAAATGCCATTGAGGCACGTAAATCCATCAATGCAAGTGGAGAAGTAAAAGTTTCGTTCAATGATTTTGTGGTGAAAGCAGTTGCTGTTTCATTAAGAAAACATCCAAAGATTAATTCTTCTTGGTTAGGCGATAAGATTCGTTATAACCAGCACATTCACATTGGTGTGGCGATGGCTGTTGAAGATGGATTATTGGTTCCAGTAGTGAGATTTGCTGATAACAAAGGGCTTTCTGAAATTTCAGCTGAAGTGAAAGCATATTCAGTAAAGGCCAAAGCAAAGAAATTACAACCTGCTGACTGGGAAGGCAATACTTTTACAATCAGTAATTTGGGAATGTTCGATATTGATTCATTCACAGCTATTATTAATCCTCCAGATGCATGTATCTTAGCAATTGGAAGTATTCAAGAAAAGCCAATTGTGAAAAATGGAGCAATTGTGGTGGGAAATACAATGAAAGTAACTTTAAGTAGCGACCACAGAGTTGTAGATGGTGTAACAGGTTCTGAGTTTTTGAAAACTTTGAAAGACAATTTAGAACATCCAGTAAAAATGCTGGTTTAGTTTTATCTCATAATAAATATTAAAGCCTGGTTTAAACGACCGGGCTTTTTTTATGTTGGAATATTTACGTTAACGGTAGTTCCTTTTCCTTCAAAAGAATCGAAATCAATGGTGCCATTCAGGTATTCTACCCTTGAATACAGGTTTTTAAGTCCAATTCCGGCAGATGTATTTATTTTACTGGTATCGAAACCCTTACCATTGTCTTCTACCAAAAGCACGAGTTCGTCGTCGTGGTTTATTAGCTGAATGGTAATTAATGAAGCATTGCTGTGTTTAATTGCATTGCTTACAATTTCCTGCAATATTCTAAATACAAACGATTCTTGGGTAGGCGAAAGGTTTTTAGAAAGGCCTACGATTTCCAAATGCATTTTAATATCCTTTATTAAAGATAGTTTTTGAACGAAATCGCGCACAGCTCCTTCTAATCCATTCTCATTCAAAGCGCTCGACATCATGCTATGAGAAACATTGCGCACTTCACTCACCGCATCATCTACCAATTGAATGGCATTGTCTATCAACTCAAATTGTTCTTTGTTTTCACTAGAAATGCTTGCCAGCGTTAATTTTGCAGCAGAAAGTTGTTGGCCAATTCCATCATGTAATTCCCTTGCAATGCGTTGCCTTTCTTGAATCTCCGCATCCATCACAGCGATTGTTTTTTGTTCGGTTTGTAATAATCTTTCTTGGATGAGCTTGCTTTTTTCTTTTTCTATGCGTCTGAAATAGATAGATAAAATAATTAATACAATAAACAAAGCGGTAATACTGATGGCATAAAGTATCAACCTGTTTTCCTGAAGCAGATTTTCTTTGAGTTGATTGTCTTTTTGAAGCAGTTTATTTTCATTGATTTGCTTTTCCGTTTCATAATTAACTTGCTCGTTAGAAACCTGTTGTAGTAAATCTTTGCTAAACAAACTGTCTGTTAACTCATTAAAAAGCAAGAAATACTTAATTGCTTCTGGTCCGTTTTTTAAGCCTGCGTTTGCAGTGGTCTTGGCACGGTACACTTTTTTTAGGATTACTGATAACTGCTTTTCAGTTGCAATTTTTTCTGCGATATCTGCTAATGGCAGTGCTTGACTGTATTTTTTCTGGTTGTTATAAAATATGGCCAGGTTTGCTGAAAACAGTGCAATTCCATTCGCATCTTTTAATTTTTCTGCAATGGAAATAGCCATTTTATATTTGCTTTCAGCCTCGTTTATTTTATCAGTTTTTTGAAGTATCGCCGCCCAATTGCTATATGAAATTGCTAAGTTATTGCTATCGCCAATTTCAAGCATTAGTTCGGTTGCTTTTTGATGCCAATTAATGGCAGATTCGAAATCTTTTTGATGGTCGAAATACTCAGCCTGGTTATTATATGTATTGGCTAAACAGCTTTTATCGCCAGTTTTTTCGCAAAGCAATTTTGCTTTTTTTAAGGTTTCCAGAAACTTATCGTAATACTTTAGTTGTCTGTATAATCCGCATAAATTGTTGAGCGTGTAGCTTACTTTTCCATCTGCTTTTTCTTTTTCAAAAATCCGCAAAGCATTTAGCTGATTTTCTAATGCGGCATTGAAGTTTGCGAGTTCGTTGTAGCAAAGCCCTAGTTTGCTGTAAACAGAACCCATTCCTGATTCGTCTTTCAAACTTTTGCGTAATTCAAGGGCAATGTTTAATTCAGCTATGGCATTTCTATATTCTCCCAGTCTAAACAGCACGCCACCAAGGTCGTTGCGTGCTTGGGCAATGTACTTTTTATTGTTTAAACGAATGGCAATGTCCAATTCCTCCTGGGCATATTTTTTTGAAAGTTGAATGTTCGAAAACAGGTATTGCCAGGAGATTTCTGATAAATTTATGATTCTTTGTTCATCAGTTAAATTGGTTTTCAGCGTATTAACAAGGCTGTCTAATTGCTTATTCTCACTTGCATTTAAAGTGAAATTACAAAAGAAAAACCCAACAGATATAAAAAGGGTAAACCACTTCATTAATCTGTTGGGCTTTAACATTTTCCCGGAAGTTATTTTGAAAGCTGATGGATTAAAACAATCCATTCATTTCTGCATCTACACGACTTATAATTTCGCCTAAATGTTCTGGATTTTCGCTGAATTTATTTTCATCCACATCAATTACCAATAATTTACCTACACTGTAATTAGAAATCCATGCTTCGTAGCGTTCGTTCAATCTTCTTAAATAATCAATTCTGATGGAGTTTTCGTATTCTCTTCCTCTTTTTTGAATTTGATTTACCAATGTAGGAACACCGGCTCTCAAATAAATCAACAAATCGGGGGGAGCAATAAAGCTCGACATTAAGTTAAATAGCGTGAAATAATTTTCAAAATCGCGTGTGGTCATCAAACCCATTGCGTGCAGATTGGGAGCAAAAATGTAAGCATCTTCGAAAATAGTACGGTCTTGAATTACCTTTTTGCCACTTTTTCTAATTTCATTTACCTGATTGAAACGGCTGTTTAAGAAGTAAATCTGCAAGTTGAACGACCAGCGTTGCATGTCTTCGTAAAAATCATTTAAATATGGATTGTCGTCGGCATCTTCAAAATGAGCTACCCAATTGTAATGTTTTGATAAAAGCGAGGTAAGTGTAGTTTTTCCTGAGCCAATATTTCCTGCTATAGCGATGTGCATGTGTGTAAAATAAAGCGTCTAAAATACACAAACCAATGAAGGTTTAAAGCAAAAAATGAAATTCTGTTTAATTGATTTGCAATGACTTGAATTTCAAGCGCTAATTCTCAGCTAAAAGAAGCTTATTTTGACCGATATATTAAAGTAGAAAGTTGATCTTCTAAAAATATTTCGTTGGCAATAGCTTGAAGGTCTTTTGCTTTGAGTGATTCAATTTTGTCTGTAATTTCCTTGAAAGTGTCAATTTTATTGAACAACAGGAAAGTTTTTGCAAAACCCAGCATCAAAGAAGCATTGCTTTCTTGCGCAATGGCAATTTGACCAATAATTTGCGCTTTTGCCTTTTGCAGTTGAATTTCACCCAAAGTAACTTCTCTCAATTTCTTTAATTCCTTTAATACCAGTTGCAGGCATTTGTCGGCAGTGCCATTTTCGGTGCCTAAATACACATTCCACAAACCAGTATCGCTGTAAATAGAGTAGGAGGAATCAATATTATAGGTGAAGCCATATTTTTCTCTGATTGACAAATTAAGGCGACTACTCATTCCTGGACCACCTAACAAATTATTCAACAAAATAAGCGCAGTTCGCCTTTTATCTCTTACATCGTAAGCTCTGTTTCCCAGCACCAAATGCGTTTGGTGAATTTTTCTTTTGATATCGTTTTGAGTGGGAATGTAAGTAGGAACAGTTTCTCGTTTAAATGCCCTTTCATTTATTGGAATCTGGCCCAGTGTTTTTTCTAAAAGTGCTAATAGTTTTTTAAAAGAGATATTCCCAACTGATGAGAATACAATTTGGTCTGTATTATAGGTTCGCTGAATGAATGCGCGAATTTTGTCAGCGTTAAATTGTTTTAAATGTGCTGGTGTGCCCAGAATATCATGTCCTAAGGAGTGATTTGGATACATGATATCTTCAAAACGGTCGTAAATTTCTTCAGAAGGGCTGTCTTTGTAGGAGTTTATTTCATCAATGATGACAGACTTTTCCTTATTGATTTCTTTTTCGGGAAATGTGGAATGAAAGGTAATATCTGAGAGTAATTCAATAGCGCGGTTATAATGCTGGTGCAGAAACGAGGAATAAATGCATGTTTCTTCCTTGCTCGTGTAAGCATTTATTTCACCGCCCACATCTTCCATACGGGTGAGAATGTGGAAGGATTTTCGTTTACCTGTGCCTTTAAAAATGGTATGTTCAATAAAATGAGCAAGGCCATGTTCGTCGGGCAGTTCATCGCGTGAACCAGCATTGATAAAAATGCCACAATGCGCTACATCATTTTTTACAGGTAAATGCACTACACGTATTCCGTTAGAAAGTGTAGCATATTGAGGTTCAATCATGCTGATTCTGGAGCTTCTTCTAAAATTATTTTTTGTACGCGACCAACAATTCTATCGTCGAGCATTACTTTTATTCCACGTGAATGATAGGGCGCACTGGTCAATATCCAACGGACGTTTCCGCGTGTTAATGCACCTGTTTTCTGGTCGCGTTTTGTAACAACATCCACCAGTTGACCTAAGCGAATGTTATGACGGAAACTACCATCAGTTTTATTTGCAGTCGCAGGTTTTGGAGGCATCTTTTTCGGGTAAAACGGAAATTAATTTGGTGGTAAGGTATTCGCTTTTGAACTTCATTTTATATGTTTTTCCGTTCAATCCTTTGCCTTCAATAACATATTCGGGTATTTGTTTCCCACGGATATCGCTTTCATCGAAAAGCACATCCATGGTATTAATTACCGAAAGAATATCATCATCGGCAATGTTATTGCAAAGCAACATACACTTGGCTTGCGCAGAAATTTTAATAGCATTTGCTTGTAAACTTTCTTTGATTTTTCCTTCGGGTGTCCATGCAGGGAAATCTCTTCCGCGCATTAATGTTACATACACTAAACCGCATCCAAGTAAGGTTCCAAAAATAAAAAGTGATATACGACGATAATTTGGCATGCGCAAAGATAGTTACGTTTGGCAATTTCGCTGAAGGAATATTGAAAGAGAATTTTTTGAGATTAATTTGGGTGAAACTGGGTTTGATGCAATTTAATTTCCATGGGTCAAAAGCGAATGGTAAGTAATATTTGAATTTCGTTTCGTAGAGTAAAATTCATTTTACAAAATCTAACTTATTAGTAAATGTTATCTTCTCCTGCCTCCGGCGGCACGCTTTTCTTTTCAGGGGAAAAAGAAAAGGTGGAAAGAAAACCCTTAACCGCTATTCAATATCATCACCCATTAATGTGCATTTCGCGGAAATTGAAAAAACTTGTCCGGTAAGGAATGTAAATGTTTATTTCCGGACTTCGAACAGTTTCCAATTTCTCGCTTCATTGCACATAATGGGTCCCGATGATATTCAATAGGCGGTATGTAGCTTCGTAGGGGCAAGGCATTAGGGTAAGTGTAATTTTCATATTTCCTATATGCATCGTAGCGTTATCGAAATGTTGGAAGCTCCAGCAAGCTGAACGAAGGCTTTTCCGAAGTGCAGGCCTCGCGGGCTCTGGCGGAAACTGCCGAGTGGTCCGCAGGACAGCTCTTTGGAGCTTCTTGACTTTTTGCTTCCTTTTGTGTCAAGACAAAAGGAAGTCGTGCCGAAGGCAAA
>JAIXYK010000023.1 GCA_027490225.1 Bacteroidota bacterium
ATTATTATAAATAATTATCAAATGACACAACTTTTACTTTTTCTCGGGCTTCTCATTTCAACAAATACAATAGCGCAATTAACAGGGTTTACTTTGACTGGAAATCCAGAAAATGTAAATGGTGCAACGTGGACTTTTCAGCAGACTATTAATGGAACTGTTTACGACCTCAAAGGAATATTATTTAAGCCAATTGGAGTTGGGGTTTTTCCTTCTTTAATAGTTAATCATGGAACAAGTGGTAACACAAACCCAAATGGTTATAGTGATAGAGTTTGCAAAAAAATGGTTACATGGGGTTATGTGTGTATTGCTGTAAATTATACTCACTCAGGGCAAGGAGCTCCTTGTGGTGCTCCCGGACTTTGCGACACAGCTAATTGGGGGGCTAGTAATGATAATTTCTTAAGAGCAATGAAGTGTTGGGATATTTTAGCTTCCCTTTCCTATACAGACACTAATTGCATTGCAGCATTTGGACATAGCAGAGGTGCTTTTTTAACTACAGGTTTATTGGGAACATTCCCAAACAATTTCAGTTGTGCAGGACATACCGCAGGTGGGGTTGGACATCCAACAGATTCTACATATCCAACTTCAACTATGGTAAATAACATTACCAAACCATATATACTGCATCATGGTACGAACGACAACATAGTAAATATGACCTATGATGACAATATTGCCGCAATTTTTACAACTAACGGAATCCCTCATCAATACTATACTTACACAGGCTTTACACACAACTCTATAAGCCAAGACTCCCTTATGTATTCAAGAACCAAAACATTTTTTAACCAGTATATTTGTAATTTAACGACTGGCTTAACCAATAATTCATTTGAAAAGTCAGAAGTTAATATTTATCCAAATCCAACAAATAGCTATATTCAGATAAACCTAGAAGAATCATTTGAAATACAAATATTCAATTTGACAGGAAAACTATTACTTTCAAAAGCTGTATCACAAAATGAAAAAATAGATATTTCTCATTTTACAAATGGAATTTATTTAAGCAAAATAAAAAGTAGCAATAAAACTACATTTCAAAAAATCATAATAAACAAATGAGAAATTTATTAATAGCAATTTTTATGTGCTTTGTTACAAATTTACAAGCGCAGTTCATAGGACACAGTGGTGTATATTTTTTGGGGACAGCAAATGTTCCCATAAGCACAACGAATTTTAGTAACTCAAATATTAGTGGTGCAGTGGTTCGTTTTAGATGGAATGATTTAGAGCCAAGTCCCGGAAATTTTAATTGGTCTTTCGTTGATGGTGAAATTGCAAAAGCTATTACATATAACAAAAAAATATCACTTCAACCATTAGGGAAGCCGAACTGGCTCGATAGTTTAGGTGCACAGCTTTACTATTTCATTGAAGAAAGTTCATTTAGTCCCAATTTCGGCCAAGTTGTTTCAGACATAATTCCTTGGGATAGTATTTATGTTGCCAGATACAAAATACTATTAGAGAATTTATCAATCAAATATGCTAACAATCCAATTGTTACATACATAAATGCAATTGGAGGCAACTTTTCGCGAGGATTGCCTGATACAGTAGTTGTAGATACAATCGCATTAACCACACAACCCTTTTGGCTTGCCCACAATTATAACGCAGACACTTTAGGTTTATTAATGAATGAAATGACTGACTATTATATGAGTCTTTTTCCTTCAACGCCTATGTGGTGTTCTGTTGACTATGTTACATTTCAGCCAAATGCAACCGGACAACCTAGGAATTATTTGGCTTCAATTTATTGCAATTATGGTATAACAAATTACGCTGACAGATTTGGTCTTTTTAGAGAAGATATAGCTGGCTGTAATCCAAACTTTTCTAATATAGCAACAGGCTCTCATTGGTATATTATGCAACAAAATACTTGTAGGACAGGGGCTCAAATGCTTTGGAATGTTCAAGATGGCCCTTCAAGAATGAATCAATGTGGTATTTTACCGAATACTAAAACAATGGTTTTAGACTCAGCGGTAAATAAAGCACTAGCTTTAGGAATGAGGTATTTAGAGGTTTATGGAATTGACATTATAGATGCATCACTTAACACTTCCATACAACAAGCAAACAATAATCTGATTGCAAATGGTTTGTTTTGTAATCTAACAACAGGTTTAAACGAAGAAATACCTCAAAATAAATTTTCGATTTTCCCAAATCCAGCAAATGAATATTTTACAATATGTTTTGAGGGTAACTTAAACGAAAAATCACGAATTCAAATGTTCAATACATTAGGACTTTTGTGTAAAGAATCTTCATTAACAAAATCGTTGCAGCTTGACATTTCAGACTTAACTAAAGGTATATATTTTGTTCGCCTTAAAAATGAGCCACAACAGACAATAAAATTTATAAAAAATTAAAATGAAAACGGGACAAACTGCTGACTTAAGAAAAAGGGCAGCTTATAAAAGCACCTACTTAATGTAAACTTACACTACTCAACTTAAGCTGGAAAATATAGTTCCTAATGACAATCTCTTCAAAAAATCGAATTAATTGGAATATCATTTTTTCCATTCAGCACATTTGGTATTTTAGCCAATTCATAACTTTACAATTGCATTTTAATCTTTCATAAAATTCAAATAGCATGTCGTTTCAAGCCTATATTGACAATATAAAAGCAAAGACAGGAAAATCGCCTTCCGACTTTAAAAAATTAGCAGAAAAAAAGGGATTTATAGTTGACGAAAAACTAAATCCAACAATAAAAGCCACCGAAATTACCAATTGGTTGAAAGAAGAATTTGAATTGGGTCATGGACATACAATGGCGATTTTTGCAACATTTAAAGGAAAAACGGAATAACAAGAAAATACTCCAAATGTTACCAAACAGTAAATTATAGTACCTCGATGAAAAAGACGAAAATGGAAAAATTGTTTTCAATCCTCATATAAGAAATGAACGTAACGCCCGAACATAACCAGCGAATGGCTAAATTGACATTTGCATCTGTTTATCCGCACTATGTTACCAAAGTGGAGAAAAAAGGCAGAACCGAAGAAGAGTTACAACAGGTAATTGAATGGCTAACAGGCTTCGACGAAATGAAAGTGAAACAATTGATAGCCGAAAACGCAAGCTTTGAAACGTTTTTTATGAAGGCAAACTTAAACCCCAAGGCCGAATTAATTACAGGATTAATCTGTGGTTACAGAATTGAAGATATTGAAAATCCCCTCACCCGAAAAGTCAGGTACCTCGATAAGTTGGTTGACGAATTAGCAAAAGGTAAAAAGATGGAGAAAATATTGAGGACGGTATGAGTTAATGAATTACCAATATTGGCAAGCAATTAATCTGCGGCAATCTTGATAAAAACTCACTAAAAAAAGAAACAGACAGAATGTACGACCAGATACTAAACCGACTTTCAAAATTCATTACGCTCAACAAAAGTGAACAACAAATTTTTGTTTCTAAACTTATTGTAAAACAATGCAAGAAAAAAGAATTGATTTTAAAAGAGGGACAAGTGTGCAAATTTGCTTATTTTATTAATACAGGATGTTTAAGATACTATTATAATGTTGAAGGACAAGAGAACACAGCACAGTTTTTTTTTGAAGATGGTTGGTACACCGATTACGATAGTTTTTTATCAGGCAAACCAACCAAACAAAATATCGAAACACTTGAAAAAACTGAATTACTTTTACTTTCTGCTGATGACTTGCAACAACTTTTTATAAATATCCCAAAATTTGAAAGGTTCGGACGACTTATGGCAGAAAATGCTTTTTTAGGTATTCGGCAACGCAGTGAAATGCTCGAAAACCAAACAGCAGAAGAACGCTATCTTTCTTTAATGAAAGAAAGACCAAAAGTACTTGATAGAATACCTCAACATTACATAGCCTCTTATCTGGGCATAAAACCACCTTCATTGAGTCGCATTCGAAAAAGAATTTTTACCAAGAAATGAATTCTTAACTTGGGTGAACGTCCAACGAAAATAATTGACAGAATTTTGTAGCACTAATAATTTAATAGTTACAAAAATGAATAAGTCAATTTTGACTCTTGCAGCGAGTATAACCTGCCTTTTTACGCAATTTGCAGAGGCACAAACTTTTACTGAAAAAACAAGATTTCCTGTTTATGGTGAACTGGGTCTAGGTTTTGGCCAAACACTTTTCTTTAGTGATATGAAAGCCCAACTTATAAAATCATATGGTGGTGCTTTTGACCCAAATATTGGAAACAACCTTATGATGGGATTTTATATCGCTCCCGAAAATTGGAAAGGTTTGGGGCTGGGTTCAAGAATTAAAGGAACTTTTGGAACTTCTGTAACAGGAGATAATGGCGATAGCTATATTTTCAATTACTACAACCTTGCTATTACAGCAAAGTATTACGTTATAAATAGAGAATTTAACAAAGGACTTTATATTCGAGGAAGTTTTGGCTTTGGTCAATTTACTACCAAAAGAGTCAACGAAGCTGTAAATTTATACAAACACCAGTATGCAATAGGTACTTCTTTGATGGGCGGAATTGGTTATACCATTCCATTTAAAAAAACAGCATTGAGTTTTGAGGCAGAATTTGACTACTCAAATCGTAATGGAACTATTGACGGATTAGGTGATGCAGGTTACAAAAGTGGACAAATTGGAGGAAACATAATCTTATCATTTTAGACTTTGTAGATGAAATAAGAGAAATCAAGTGGTAAAAACCGACACCTTCGCCTATTCTTAATACGCTTGTTGAATGCAAAACTTAATTTTAATTTATCGCTTTTTCAAAAGCATTTCGTTCAACCTATAAAGCTCTTTAATCGTGCTTAAACATAAGATATAATTTCCTGCACAAATAAATCAAAGAAACATACTTTGTATATTTGTGTAAAATAAGGGATGACAAGGAAAGAAAGCATATTAAAAGCAGTAAGAAGTCTTAAAATTGAAATCTCAATGCTAGACATTAAGAATGTTGGCCTTTTTGGTTCATATACTAGAAATGAGAACTATTCTTTAGCCATGCTTTCCCCTCTTGCTGATTGCCAAACCTCAGCGCATTAAAAAACTCGATATTGAAACTTCACATTCATATTCTTACAGTACTAATTGGACTTTTAAGTTTACAACCCAATCAGATTTACAAAGCTGATTTTGATATTGCAACCGCCCCGTTAACCAACAATTTAGCTATCTACGCTTTGCGAGCTAACGCAGACCAAGAAACCTCAACTTTTGTAGCAACAACAAGACAAGTGTACCGCAGTAACGTAGAAATGAGCACAGTACAAGACTCATCCATTTACCTCTACGATTCTCTTTTTGCTGATTTAAATAGTGAATTAAAAGAAATACCCAGCAGCAAATTCAGTGAATATGAAAAGAAATACAAAATCAGCTGTACCAAAGATTCCACTGGCTTTATAAAAGACAAAGGACTTATCATAGAACATGCTTGTGATGAAGTTTGCGTTTCTTATTTAACAGATATAAAGGAAAAAATCAAGCTGATATTACCTTCCGCATATGACCAAGGAATAATAGATTTGGTCATCTCACCAGATTGTAAAAGATTTATAGTTTACTCCTCCTACGATGGTCCCGACTATACAAATTATTACGAATACAGGGCCGAAGTATTTGGTTTCACCATTGCCCCAGGACAAGGCATTAAAACCATACAACCAGCATTTAAGTTCTTCACAAAAGATTTTTCCATCGAAAAAATAACCTGGTTAAGCAATACCGAAATAGGCTTGAAAACTTATGAAGCGGCAAGAAACTTAAAGAATGAAAAGGAGCTTGTTTATAGGTGTTTTGGGGTTAAGGTTAAAAAGTAATTCGTAGAAAAAAGGGATGAAAGCCTCTTATAAATAGTTAGTTAAGTTGCAAAATTTAATTTGTAACTCTCATTTAAAGCTGTGCCGAAAGAGTTGCTAAATCTGACACATACATTTTTTAAATTAATAAACTCTTCCAGTACACGCAATTTATTTTATTAATTCTTGTATACTATTCTAGTATACGATAATCATTTTTTTGTTTAATGTGTACTATTTTAGCAACTAAATAAATTTTCAAAAATTACATTATTAATTTAATCAAATACTGATGGCAATTCGAAAATACTTGAGAGAAGAGCTTGGATTAAGCTATGAACAAATGGCCTCTATATGCGGTGTAAGTAAAAGCAGAATGAATGCAATGGAAAACAGGAAACAGAAAGTTCCTAAAAATGTGGAAGAAATTTACAGACTGCATATTTCAGATATCAATAAAAATGGCTTGATGAAGTTAGAAGGGTTTCAAGAGTTACACCTTGAAATTAACGAAAAGCTTTTCGAGGAAATCGACTTTAAAATCAGGGGTTTAAAGCTGAAAGAATACACTTATCAAATTAAACATAACAACCTTGAGAAAAAATACCATCAAGCCCTTAAAGCCATCAAAGGATTCGAATACCTAAAAACAATTGCCGAAAATGGTTCCCCAGAACTCATGGAAAGAATAGAACTCACTGCTACCATCCATCTAAGAAAAACCCAATCAGACTTATTTAAAAGACTGATAAAAGTAAAAACACAATTGGCTTGGGTGCAGTCGGAGATAATGGCGTTGGAGGAGATGAAGGGGAAGGATTTTAAGGGTTAAAGTTGCAGTTAAAGAAACAAAATTCTAAGTAAAAATAGTCTTACTATGCTCATTAAATCATAAATTTAACTTCTGGAATTATGCCTAAGTTTGTCAAGGATAAAAGAAAATAGTTATTTTTGTGAGTAAATAATAAAGTATATAATTACTGAAATTATGATAAGAAATCTGATTTGGTTGGTTTTATTTTTTTCAACTACTATTGAATTAAATGGACAAAAAATATATACAGTTTCTTATATTCCAGCTTCATTAGGAATAAGGTCAGATAATTTTAATTTAAAATTATCAAATTGTAAAAATGAAGAAGACCTGATTAGGTTTCTCAGAAAAGAAATAATTGCTGAACCCGGCAAAGAAATACGTATAAAAATAAAAGAAACTAGTGATGGGAAAACTAGGATAATTCCTTTTATTCAAAAAGGGGAAAATAAATCCCTAAAGATAGACGATAAAATATTAGCTACTAAAAGTGAAAATCAAAACAACATTTTTCTTTTACATAATATAAATAATATATTTATCGACTCACTTACCATATTTGATTCGTTGATTTATAATTATAATTTAGAAGTAAGTTTAAAAATGAACATAAGTTTGCCAAATAATAACGAATTAGAAATTCAAATAAATAATGGCAAAAATTATTTTAATGATAATCAAGAACTGTATAATGAATATGAATGGAATACCTGTAAAATAATTAATTTAAACAATAATCAAGTAGTACATAAATTTAATTTCAAATTCAGCAATAATAAATTAGAAGAAGTAATAAAGGGAATAATTAAGGAAATGAAAGAAGAAAATCTAAGTGAAAAAGAAATATTAGACAACATTAAAACATTACTTTACTTAAAAAGTATTAAATTTAATGAATACAATTTAAAACATAATTACTTTAACATAAAATAGTTTAGATTTTTTTGATAATTTTATTGATTAATGAATATAAAAATTAAGAATGGAATAAATAGACAAACAAAAATTAATCTATAATTATGAAAAGTAATTCCCTCTATATAGTATAAATTTTTAAAAACTAATAAAAGTAACAATTACATGAAATAAATTAATACAAAAATAATGACATACTAAAATGTTTCAGATTATAACTTTCATAATAATTTATATAACAGTTGTTTTTATTGTCTTCCCTATAATAAAAAAAATACTAAGTAATAAAAATAAAATCAAAAAAAACATATTTCTATTTCTGTTTTCTTCAATTCAGTCTATTGTATTATTAATAATTGTTGATTTATTTCTAAATAGTAAGATTGCCTATTTTAATGAGAATTTTAATTATTGGGATAGTACGAAATATATCGAAGAAACAAATAAAGGAGATTTCAAAAACTATATAAATAATAATTTTAGCTTAATAAATACAGCTTTCAATAAAATATCATTGCCTCATGAAGATTTTATGTTAGAAACAAATTCAAATGAATTTCTAACTGACAGATTTACATTATCAAATTTTTTAAATTTTGTATATAAGCAAGATAGTATGCATAAATACAACTTAATTGATATGGTAATTATTGATGTGGTTTTTGAAAGAAAAACACAATATGATAGTATTCTAAGAGAATCTATAAACAAATTAGGAATTAAAAATAAAATCACTTTACCCAGTCATTCAAATTGCAGCCTATTAACATTTGAAAATGATTGGAGCTATAATGCAAATGCAACTTTACAAAATGGTTTATTGATAAACCACAAAATCTCTGAAAACAATGAAATAACATTACCTTATAAAATATACGAAACACTTGAATTAGGTTCTAAAGATACAATGGAGAACAAGAATAAATCAAATGAGACTCTCCTAGAAAATATAGGACTAAGAATAGAGACGAATAATCGAAATAGTTCATATTTAGTTTTCAATGAATTTCCAGTTAATCCAACTTTTACTTATGCTATGCTTCAAGATGAAGCAAATAATAATTTTAATACTATTGATTATTCAATAGGATTAGTATATTCAAAAGAAACAAAATTAGAAATTTATGAAAAGTGGAAAAAAAGAAAAAAAGATGGTTTCAAAAATATTGTTTTCATAGGAGATTTTCCAACACTAAACAACCCTGAGTCTAATTCAAGTGATTTACATTTAACATCAATTGGCCCCATGAATGGCAGCGTTTATATGCTTAATGTAATCTATCACTTACATATGGGTTTTCATAAAATAAAGCTTTTATATATTCTGATTTATTTTATAATCTTAACACTTTCAATTTATTTAATTCCAGCAATAGTTTATAATAAAAAGACTAAATTCTTTTTTAAAGAAAATGAAATTAAAAAAAGCTACACCCCCTTTGACATTGCACTTGTGTTTCTTAAAAAAAATATTTTAGACTTAACACTTATACTTATACCATTCTCACTCGTTATAGTTGAAATTAATTATTTCAAAACCATATCAAATATTCCAGTTTTCGTTTTTTACTTTGTTGTTTATTGCGGAATAATACTTTTCGATAACAAGTTAAACAGTAAATTTGAGGAATCAAATAATAATAGATCAAGTCTTACATAATATAAAACTACTTTTTAGTTATAACCTTAAATAAATTCCAATCTGTTAAAAAATTAATTTGCCTCAAATTGATTGTTTGGTTAATTCTGAAACCTGAATTATAAACAGAAATAGGGTTATTCCTTTTTGAAAAAGACCTGAGTTCACTTTTTGAAATATTACCATCTTTATTCAAATCGGCAAGACCAGAACAAGCTTGTGAAATGGTATAACCCAATAAACCAAAATTATCATAGTTATCATATGAATACTCATGACCAAATGAAGAACATATCACATCAATGTTATCAATCTTACTCATCGACTCGAAGAACTGAACAGTTTCCTCCCATAAAATCTCATCAAAGGAAGCATTTTTCTGACCTTTTAAGTCTATAAGACCACTTTGACAAGCATCTATAAAAAGTATCTTCCTTAATGGTTTACACTCTTTTAATAACTCAATTATTTCTAAGTAAGAAATAAATGAGTTAGAATCATTTATTTCTGAATTAAAATTATCGAAAAGAAACTCAAATTCATAATTCTTTGCACTAAGTCTTCCATGTCCACTTAAATAAAGAATAACTATATCTTCAGCATTTAGATTTTTTAGCAAATTTTCACATGCTAATAAGTTATTTTTATTACATGAAGTATCTGCAAAAATAAACGAATCAATTTGCTCAACTCCATTTGGCAGAAAAGATAACGCACTTTTGCAATCATCTACTGCATATGATAGTTGATCTAAACTAGTGTCCTTATTTTTATAATTTGAGGCGAATCCAATAAAAACTGTTTTAGCTTTTGCAACACTTTTAATCTTAGATACAAAAAACCAATCATGTATAATTTTTCCTTCTTTAAAGTAATGTATCTCTATAAAATTATCTCCTGTAATTAGCGGTATAGAAATACTTTTAGTCTTCTCATATACTTGAATATCTAGTCTTCCAATGAAACCTAGATTATTGTAGACTTCTATGTATGAAGTTTCATTTATAATAGTCTTAAAATTAAAATTCAGAAGAAAATGATCATCTTCATAAAAGGTCTCAAAGCCACCGTATTCAAAAGGAAACCTTCCTAAATCAGAGGCATAATTAGATGGAAAGTTTTGCGAAAACCTGTTATCGCCCTCCATATAAACATTCCTATAGTTAGTCATTTTTGAAATAAAATCAAATGCTCCATCTTTAGCACTTGATAGCATTTCAATAATTTCGAAAGGATTATTTCTTTGACTCTCATTAGCTATTTCCTCTATAGGATTAAGTTTCGTTTTATTAATAAACAAGAAGTCGAATCCTTTATTTGTAAGGTAAGATGAAGTTTTATTTGACTTTATCTTGTAATATATGTTATTAGAAATACTCAGTAATAAATAATCATCATAACTTTTGGTAAAAGCCGTTCTAATTTGTATGGCATTTAATTCATTTTTAATTTCAAAAGTAACCTTTGTTTCACTGTTAACCACTTTATTTATTCCTATTATTCTTTCGTAATCTTCAATTTTAGCTTTATAGAGCCTCCATGTCTCATCTGATAAAATCTTTTTATTTCCATTTTTATCAAATGGGTATACATTATAATCAAAATTCTTATAATACCTTTTATAAATGATTCCATTTAAAGCAAAATATGATTTAAAATTAGCTACATCACCATAAGGCAAATATGGGTCCGATTCTAAATACTTATCCTCAAATAAATTGCATTGTTGTTTTAAATCATATGCCACAGAACCTTCTTCAATTCTTAAAATCAGAATTTCAGACAATGTATCAGCGCTTATTTCTTTTATTTCAGTTAGTTCTTTCCCTAAAAATGTTAAATTTTTAACGCTATATTGAAAAATTATCGATGTATCACTTGGATTTAAGAGGAAAAGTTCTGAATTGCCGCTATCTAATTTAAAATTAATTAGAATTAAATTAGAAGTTACATCATACTCCAAATAACCTAAGATAAAATTTGATTTATATTGATAAGTGTTTACCGATGTTTTTAAACAGTTTTTAGAAAAACATTCCTTATCATATGAAAAAGTGCTTCTGGTTACATTATATTTCAATTTACCGTCTTTTCCATTTATGCATATAATATTATTGTCATCATAAATAATAAAATCATTATTAGTTGATCGAATTTTGGCTTGATTAGAAGTCAATGGTAAAACAGGTGAATAAGAGTACTTACCATTGTTTAGATTAATGTAGTAATAACGAAATTCATAACTTCTACCCACTTGATATTGAATCAATATTGAATTAAACTTTGTGCAAAGTTGAACTGAAATGTATTTTATGTTTTCATTACTAGGTGATTTAACCAATTTTCCTTTTTGCCAATTACTGGTTTCAGTTGAATTTTCTAAATAAACAAAGGGCTTTTCACTGCTAAATAATTTTTCCAAATTCGTTTTCTCATAAAAAAACAATTCATTTTCTTTTGATGTAAATGTCAATAGATTAGATCCTGAAACAGTACTAAAAAAATTAAAATTTGGAAATTTACTTCTTGATATCTCTTGCCACTTAAAATCAAAAACATAGAAAACATCCAAGTTTAAAACAAATATTCTTTTATTCATTTCATCAAATACAACCGCAGGCGGACTATTATTTCTAAAAGAGTATTGACTTGTTGAATCAAAAATAGAATGACTTTTAAGATTATAAGATAATGGAATAATATTTAATGTAAATAATGCCAAACCATTTTTTTCATCATTTTGAAAAATTTCAAAAAACGATTCGGAATTTTCTGCAAAAAATGATTTGTAATTCTTAGAAGTGCCTGATTTCAAAATGATATCTTGGTTGTTTTTGTCTTCTAATTTTACAGAGATAATTTTGTTTATGCTATCCTTTTTTGTTCTCACTTTAGCCCATTTACTATCATTTGAAAAAGTAATAACTTCAAATTCTTTTTTTACTTCTTTTTCATCTAATAGTCGATCAGTTTCCAAATCTAAAACAAAAGGTTTTTCGTCAACTTTGAATTTTAAATCACTACTATTTAATCTATCCTCTTCAAAATCTGATAAATAAATCTGTTTCTGTGAAATTTTAATTTTTTTCCAAGCTTTATTTTTAAGATTCATAAAATAAAAAGCATAATCATCAGTATTCTTCATTTTATAAGACACAAAAAGATGATTTCTTTTGAAGAAGATTTGGCTAAATTTAAAGTGTAATCGTCCAAAATAATAATCCGGCGGATTAGTTATTTTTTTTTCAATAATACTATCTTTCTCAATTGAATACGCATATAATTGATGTTCATTATTCTCATAAAAAATATCATTATCATTTACATAATAAAAAGTATCTACATTAGAAATTTCGTAATGGCATTTAGTGTAGTATTTTTTTGCATCGTCAATAAAATCGCATGATAAATTTACAATTGAAATATTATTATTTGAATTTTGACTATAAACATTATTGTATTTTAGCAGCAATACTAAGTTATTGTTTAGAAATTTGATTTTTAAACTACCAAAAGGATGATGGAAATTTGATTCATATATCAATTTCCCATTCATACAATTAATAAAAGATATACTTTGACCTTCTATAAAATATAGATAATCCTTGTTAGGAGAAAATCCAGCGTAATTAGGAATCTCATAATATTTTTTCTGGTAATCTTCAACATGACTAAAGATAAACGTTCTTTTTAAAACATCATATACAGATTTTCCATCTAAAACAACAAATCTTGAGTTACTAGAAATTTCAATTTTTGAAGTATTTGAGCTTAATTTTTCTATTAAAGAATTTGCATTTATAGCACTATTGCCAAATAAAAAAAGAAAATAAATGAAAAATATAATCTTGTTCATATAGTGAAAAATTAAAATCCCTACCTCAGCACTACCCTTTCCCTTAACCTTTGCGCACCATTCACAATTTCTAACATGTACATTCCTGATGCCCAACCGATGGTAGGTAGCGTGAAACTGCTTTGACTGCTGCTACCTTTTGCGACTATGCGGCCGCTGATGTCTATTACGCTGTAGGTGGTTTGGGAGGAAATGGGGTTAGTGATTTCTATGTTTACGAACGCACTGGCGGGGTTTGGAAATACGCGGCAGCTCAAGCTAACTGTTGGGGCAATGGCGACAGTGGTAAGTCTGCGGATGTTGATGTTGTCAATATAGATAGGGTTGCCATAACGGCCGCGGTTCTCGAAGGCAATGAATACTTCTTCGGCGCCCGAAAAGTCGGTAATGAGCACGGAATCGCGGCGCCACTGGCTGGATGTTGGGGTGAAGTAAGTGGTTTGTGATGGTGCCGTGCTGAGTTGGTCTCCGCCCTTCACCAAAACGGTGGTAAATGTGGCGCCACAATCGCTGGAAACTTTTATGGCCATGGTGTCTGAATAATTATTGTCGTATTTGGCGTAAGCTACATCGTAACTTACACTTGCGGCGGCCACGTTACTAAAATCGAGCTTGCCGGTTCTGAAATAATCGCGCTTGCCTTGTACATCCTGGTAAAAATTATCGAAAATAATGCTGTTGTTGCCAATGCCAAACCCACTGGCATCGTTTTCTACAACCCAAACCGCTCCGTCAGCACCATCGTCGTAGTTTTTCCATGTGGCGGGTAAATTACCATTTTCGAAATCTTCCGAAATGGGCAATGTGGCCGATGGATAGGTGGAAATAAATGCCGGTTTGGTGATGGTATCTGACACTCCGTTTTGGGTAACTATGAGCGTAATGCCGTAGGTTCCTGCTTGAGCGTAAGTAATTTTTGGTGCCAAGGCAGTACTTGATGCTGGTGTGGCACCATCGAACGTCCATTGCAAAGTAGCAGTGCTGTCGCAAACGGAATGGTTCACCAACCATAAGGTATCGCCAGGACAGGTAAATGCATCGAAATTGGCGGAAAAATCGGCAATTAATGCGGATGGTTCTTGAAAATCGTTTTCCC
>JAIXYK010000031.1 GCA_027490225.1 Bacteroidota bacterium
AAAAGCGTGCCGCCGGAGGCATTTTTGCCTTCGGCAGGACTTCCTTTTGTCTTGACACAAAAGGAAGCAAAAAGTCAAGAAGCTTCGAAGAGCTGTCCTTCGGACCACTCGGCAGTTTCCGCCAGAGCCCGCGAGGCATGCGCTTCGGAAAAGCCTTCGTTCAGCTTGCCGAAGCTTCAAACATTTCGGTTGGGCTACGGGGCAATTAGATAAAATGTGCATTCAATTTTTTACTGAAGCCTTGAAATTCAAAGCAAGAAATTCGATTTTTCTGAATAATCGAATTTCTTTATTTTTCTAAATGTCCGCGCAAACGGGCGCAGCGTATACCATGTATAGCGTAGCACGTGGTGCCGCAGAAAAATGAATTTTGTGAAACGCAATGTGAACGCGGCATGCGCCCAAAAAAAAAAAGCTTACTTTAAAATCCTATTGTGCCTTTGCCCAATTGTCTTTCAGAGAAACAGTGCGGTTAAATCTCAGTGTTTCGGGAGTCGAATCTTGGTCTAAACAGAAATATCCTTTTCTAATAAATTGATAAGCAATGCCCGTTTTTGCTTCTGCCAACGCTGGTTCTACATAAGCATTTTCAATTATAGTAAGGCTTTCGGGATTTAGAAAGGATTTAAAATCTCCATCTTCGCGGGCCGGATCTTCTACCTGAAACAAACGGTCGTAAATGTGAATCTCCGCATTTAAAGCATGTGCAGCGCTTACCCAGTGCAAGGTGCCTTTTACGTTAATTCCGCTGGTGTCGTGACCGCTTTTGCTTTCGGGAATGTAATTGGCTTTAATCTTAGTAACGTTTCCATCGGCATCTTTCTCAAAACCAGTGCATTCGATGATGTAAGCACCTTTTAATCGCACTTTTAATCCTGGGCCTAAACGGAAATATTTTTTAGTCGGTTCTTCCATAAAATCGTCGCGCTCTATCCACAAATTGCGGGAAAAAGGAACCATTCTATGTCCACCATTTTCGTCCTCAGGATTGTTTTCTAAAGGCAGAAATTCTTCCACTAAATCGTAATTTTCTATCTCTAAAGCAATTGGGTCGAGCACAGCCATCATGCGTAAAGCCTTCTTGTTCAGGTCTTCGCGTACGCAGAATTCCAGCAAACTTAAGTCAATAATGTTTTCTCTTCGCGCCACGCCCACTTTATCTATAAAATTGCGAATACTTTCGGGCGTGTAACCGCGACGGCGCATACCGCTCAAGGTTGGCATACGTGGATCGTCCCAGCCGTTTACCAATTTCTCATTCACCAATTGCAGTAATTTTCGCTTGCTCATTACTGTGTAATTCAGGTTGAGGCGCGCAAACTCGTATTGTTTACTTGGGAAAATTCCCAATTGTTCGATAAACCAATTGTACAAAGGTTTGTGCAACTCAAATTCGAGCGAGCACAGGGAATGCGTAATTTTTTCGATGCTATCGCTTTGGCCGTGCGCAAAATCGTACATCGGGTAGATGCACCATTTATTGCCCGTACGGTGGTGATGCGCGTGCTTAATGCGGTAAATAATCGGGTCGCGGAGCAGCATATTATTCGAAGTCATATCGACCTTTGCACGCAGTACTTTTTCACCATCTTTAAACGCTCCGGCACGCATGCGGGTAAACAAATCGAGGTTTTCGGCAATGCTGCGACTACGGTATGGACTATCTTTTCCAGGTTCGGTTGGCGTACCTTTTAGCGCAGCAATTTCTTCGGATGTGCTATCGTCTACATACGCTAAACCTTTATTGATAAGCGTTACAGCAAATTCGTACAACTGCTCGAAATAATCGCTGGCGTAGAATTCATTTTTCCAGTTGAAACCCAGCCAGGCAATGTCTTTTTTTATACTTTCAACATATTCAGTGTCTTCTGTAACCGGATTGGTATCATCGAAACGAAGGTTGGTATCGCCGTTGAATTCCTGCGCCAAACCGAAACTAATGCAAATGGCTTTTGAATGGCCAATATGCAGATAACCATTAGGTTCTGGCGGGAAACGTGTTAAAACTCGCCCATCATTTTTGCCTTCACTTATGTCGTTGGCAATAATTTCTTCTAAAAAATTCGGTCCTTTTTCGGTACTCATCGGTAAATAAATTCAGGGGCGCAATTTAGCAAGCCTAATTAAGAATTTGTGGAGTATTTTAAATTATTTTGGGCGCCTCCCTGCGGGCCACGCTTTCGGCACCACAAGGTGGTTGCCTCAATCGTTGGCGCGGGCATTTGTTTTCATATCAGGCTATGTATTTAAATGGCCGCAGCAATTTTCAAAGCAGCTTCTTCTTTAAACTTTCCAAAAACTTCGGCTTCTATTTTATGGAAATCATCTTTTTTAAATGTTCTGGTAAAAACGCCATTTTCGAGAAATAATATTTCATCGCAAACTTTTAATAATGGGTCAATTATGTGAGATGAAACTAAAATTGTTTTTCCTTTTTCTTTTAATTGCGCAATAATTATTTCCAAGACCTTATTGGTTTCTAAATCTAACCCATTAAATGGCTCGTCCAAAATAAATATAGTTCTGTTTTGTTTTAAAATACCCAATAATGCCAGCTTCTTTTTCATGCCTGTGGAGTATTTTTCTATTAATTCATCTAAGGGCAATTTTAAATATTGCTGCAATATTTCTACATTAAAATCAGCATTTGTTTGCTCAAAAATATCCAGATATTCCCCACCAGTTATGCGGGAATAAAAGAAGTTAACAGTCTCTAAATAGGCAATTTCTTTATGCGTAATTGCTTTTTCATTCCATGTAATTGTTCCTGTGTTTGGTTTAATTAATCCTCCGAGGGTATTAAAAAATGTAGTTTTTCCTGCTCCATTTAACCCTACAATTCCATAAATTTTAGTGGGTAAAAAATTTACGCTAATGTCCTTTAATACTTGCTTTTTAGAAAAGTTTACACTTAAATTATTGATTTTAATCATTCAAATATTTATTTAGGTTATTGCAAGCTTTACTATAATTTTCAAAAGCCATAAAAAGTGGAATTGGTAATAAATAAGGAATCAAGCTCATCATTGCTACAATAGACATGGTGCCATTTCCGGCAATTAACTTTTCTCCAGGTTTGTAATTGGCATATTTAAGGCAAATGGCCAGGCATAAAATGATAATTTGTAAGGGAATAAATAGCAAATTAATTATCCATAAATCGGGATTAAATGCAGCCTGAATAAATATTATTGGACAATACAAAAGAAACATATATAAAGCATGTCTTTGCATTTTTCTTTTTAAAAAGTCTTTAATACTAATAGCATGTTCGCGCAGTATTGTTAACGATTCTCCCTCATCATAAAAAGATATAAATGTCATGGTTATGAGCCAAAGAAAAACCAGGGGCGCAATTCTAAACCAGCTGAATGCTAAGGCCAATAAATACAATATAAGGAGTGGAAAAAACGATTTTCTTAAACCACTAATTATTTCGAAATTAATGGCTGGAATTATCTTTGAAATACCCGGAAACAAGGTTTTGGGTGCAGGACTTATTTTAATTAATGGAATAATAAGCAGCAATAAATAAGTAATTAATAATAAATACCAGTTTTTAGTAAACAATGCCATTGCAATAAATGGCGCGATTAATAGCGCATATTCAGCGTAAATGGCCAAAAAAGGCTGCTCAATATGCTTGTAAACAAAGTTTTTATCGCTCCTGTTAATTTGTATATACGTGCAAATTAGCAACAATACGCTGGGAACGAGCATGGCTAATTTATTGTCAATGAGCGCCACATAAGCGCATTTCATCATTAAAGCTACAGTTCCTATTAAAAACAGCCAGCCAAATCCTGCTCCTTTCAGCTCTCTGTTAAATTGCAGGATTCTTATTTTTAGTAGCTTATTCATGCATTTATTTGAGATTCAAATTGCTTTTAACGGTATGTTTTTGTAAATATTTTAATTGGGGAAAATACGTTTTTTAAATTTGGGTACGCCATGGCTCCCTCCCGAGAACAATTTAAGTATTTTAACAGCCTACTGCAAATTATTTTACCAACCATCTAGTTCATAACTAAACGTTTATAAACGTTTAACATACGACTAATAAATTTTAAATGCGTAAATTTATAACGGGGTGGGAAATGTAGTTTTCCCTTTTTTTTAATCTTCAATTAGCCATAGTATTCATTTACCTGTTTTCTTCACATTATTTCTTCATGTTGTGGGAAATGTAGTTTTCCCTTTTTTTATTTTCAATTAGCCATTGAATTCATTTACCTGCTTGCTTTACATGATTTTTTCATGTTGCGGGAAATGTAGTTTTCTCCTCTTTTAAATGAACTTTAAATTAACTGTAATGCCAGCGGCAGCGGTTGAGCGGCATGTTTGAGCTCTTTTAAATTGCCATGGGTCTTAACCCTTGGTAATTTAAAAAGCGAGTAGCGAAAACGCGACCGAATGGGGCCGCCCAATAATTAATTTTTTAAATTTTAAGAGATGTTTATTTTGTGTTTTTTTCTACAAAATACATCTTCACTTTGCCTTTTCCCTTGGCTTCTATTTCGCCTCTGTAATTGCACAGATAGTTGTCTTTTACCAATGCATAGGTGGTTTCAGAAATGTTTACTTTTCCAATTTCACCGCTGCTTTCCATGCGAGATGCTGTGTTTACTGTATCGCCCCAAATATCGTAAGCAAACTTTTTTATGCCTACAATTCCAGCTACAACAGGTCCAGTATGCACACCAATTCTTATTTCAAAATAGGGGAGACCTTTCGCAATTTTTAAGGCTTTTCCGGCTTCAATAAATGCAACAATATCGAGTGCTGCATTCACTACATCTTGCGCATGGGTCATATTTGGTGTTGGTAAGCCGCCAGCAGCCATGTAAGCATCGCCAATTGTTTTTATTTTCTCGATACCGTATTTACTCATTATCCGGTCGAATTCAGAAAAACATTCGTGAATATCATGTACTAAATCCTTCGGACTTAGCAGCTCTGCCATGGCAGTAAAACCTTTGAAATCGGTAAATATTACTGTTACTTCTTCAACTAATTGCGCCTCTGCAGCCCCTTTTTGTTTCAGCTCTTCTGCTACTTCCTCGGGCAAAATATTTAATAATAAGTCGTCAGATTTTTTCTTTTCTTCTTTTAATTGAAAGGTTCGTTCTTCTACTTTTATTTCTAATTCTGCTTTTTGGTTTTCGAGGATTTGTTTCTTCTCTTGTTCTTGTTGAATTGTTTTTTCTGACAATGCCTTTACCTGAACTAATTGTTTACTTAAATCTTTGTTCAAATTAGAAAAGCTCCATGCCTGATAAATGGACATAGATAATGGAATGCTCATAATTGATAAAGCTAATCCAAACACAAATAGTTGTCCCATCAATGTATTGCTGTCTATATTTATTCCGCCAATGATACCTATTACTAAAATGAAAAAAGAAAATAAAATAGAAAAAAGAATTCCAGCACCAATTATCCAGGCTCCTTTTTGTTTTCTATACAATGAAATAATAATTCTTATAAGACCATGTAAAAGCGACCCTACTGTTAATATAAAAAAGGTAAACTCGACCTCGGGAATTTCAAGAATTAAAATAATATAGTTAATCAATGTTAATCCAAATAATGTGATTAACCAGATTTTAGTTTTCTCAAAGAAAATATAATGAATAAATGCAGTGAAGAATATACTTATTGCAGGAATCAAATACAATAATACTTCACTCATTGTACTCAATTTTCTTGGGTCATTTGATATATAGGAATAAAAGAATATACCTAAAATGGTAGCCAAGCCAAACATAAACAAACTAAAAAATAAGTTTGATATAATGCTTCTGTAATAAAGAAAAAAGAAAAGGTGAATAATTCCTAAAGTAAGAAAAATAACACCAATAAAATTAATGATAAAAGTAAATCCAATATTATTTGAATTTTTATTTTCAATTAAATCATCTGAATTGCCTATTTTTAATTCAAATGCAATATAATTTTCTTCATCGTCATCTTTAAATTCCAATACTTTAATAGCAAATACATGTATTCCTGTATCTCTTAAGAAAAATACCTCAGGCACATTTTTGGGATTATAATATTCAGAATTTTCTTTCCCTTTAATTTCTCCGTATTTTTTGAGTATTTTCCCATCTAAATATATTTCACTGGCTCCATCAAAATCAAAAGCTAAGGCCAATGCTTTGTCAACTAAAGTGCTATCGTTTCTAAATTTGAATCTAAACCAACCAGCACCTTCATATTTAGCTTTTTTTAAATCATTAAATTTATTATTAAAATCTAACGTAGGTAATTTACTGTCATCATAATTTAATTGTGATAAATCTTCCTTGCTTTTGTTAGCGAATTTCCAGTTTTCTTCTACATAAAATATTAAACTGTCTTTGGTTAAATTTACTATTTGCGCATTTCCACAAAAAGCACAAATAATAAATGTAATTAGTAAGAAATATTTTAATTGTATTTTCAAGTTACCTTTTTTATTAATCATTTAAACCCTAATCCCAATTATCAGAATATCATCTACTTGTTCGTGGTTTCCTCTGAATTTTAAGTGAAAATCGTACAGGTAATTTCTTTGTTCATTCATTGAAAGATGTTGTATCGAAACGAGCAATTCTTTGAATTTCTTTTTGGTTAATTTCTTGTTTTCAGGTCCTCCAAATTGATCTGAATATCCATCTGTAAAAAGATAAAATGTATCTCCTTTTTTGGTATCTAAATAATTGGTTTTGAAAGGGCGTAAATTGTCTATTTTGCCAATTGGCTGTTTATCTCCTTTGATTTCAGTTAGTTTTCCATCACTTATTATGAACAATGGATTATTGGCTCCAGCCCATTGTAATTTACCAGTTTTAGTATTTAACGCGCACAAAGAAGCATCCATTCCATCTTGCACATTTTCATTTTCGTCTTTACTAAAATCACTAACTACGAGTTTAGCCACTCTGTCTAATATCAAACCTGGTTCAATAATATTACTTTCTTTTACTGTTCTGTTTAAGGCGTTGCTGCATACAACACTCACCATGGCACCGGGAACGCCATGTCCTGTGCAATCGCAGGCAGCTATTAAAACCAAGCCTTCTTCTTGGGCCGCATTTTCCATCCAGTAAAAATCACCTGCAACAATATCTTTAGGAATATACAAAACAAAAGAATCTTCCAGGTGCTTTTCTACCACTTTTAATGGAGGCAATATTGTAGCTTGAATTCTTTTTGCATATTCTATTGAAGAGAGAATTTCTTTATTTTGAAATTCTACGATATTTCTTTGTTTTTCAACTTCTGTTTTTTGATTACTAACACTGATTAAAAGTTCATCGCTTATTTTTTTTCCCTTTTTAATTTTATTTCTCTGGTTAAAAAATACTCCTGTAAAAATTAATACCAAACTCAAACCTGCAATTAGTCCATTGCGAATAAATTTCTGGTTTTGTATTTCTTTTTTTGCAATCAAATCTTTTTTATCCTGCTCTGCTTTTAGTATTAGTGCTTTATTATCAAATTCAAATTGAATTTCGGTTTGCATTAACTTAGTTTTACTTTCTTCATTAAACATTGTATCCATAGCTGCTTTATGGAATTTAAAGTGCATAAAAGCATCATTACAATTACCTTTTAATAAGTCAAGCTCAGAAAGATAGCCATGGGCATCTGATATTTTTTCCCAGTTTTTTAGTTCTGTGGCAATTTTTAACCCTTTGTTAAAGTAGTAGTCGGCATTTTTTAGATCGCGTGAGTTTAAGTAGCTGCTTCCTATGATATTGTAACAAGAGCTTTTTAAATCTTCTAAACCTAATTTTTCTGCAATTTCAATTGCCCTTGATGCGTATTTAATCGCTACGTTATAATCGTTTATTTGATTATAATATTCTGCAATATTTCCGCATACCATTGCGATGCCATCCAAATCATTTAACTGCTCATAAATTTTTAATGATTTATTTAAATAATATATTGTCTGGTCCGATTTATTTTGTGCTTTATAAATCATGGCCAAATTATTTAAGTCACCCGCAATTCCTGCCTTGTCGTTTACAGAATCACGAAGACTTATCGCTTCATAAGTTATTCTAATACTTTCTTGATATTTTTTCTGAATTTCATAAATATTAGAAATGTTGGCTAGAGTTGGGGCCTCTTCATTCTTATTTCCAATTTCTTTTAATATTTTTATTGCCTTATAATATGATTCCAATGCTTTGGGAAAATTGCCTTGCATGTAATATATATTTCCAATATTATTGAAGGCGTCTACTTTTCCAATTTTGTAATAAGATTTTCCATAGGCATCAGCAGATAATTCGAAATATCTTTTCGATTTTTCATAATCTGCTTCATAATAATACAGTACACCCAAAGAATTGTATGCATCTCCAATTCCTGAGATATGGTTATGTTTAGCTGAAAGTTCAAGGCTTTTTAAAGCATATTTTCTAACATTTTGAGGATTAATAGCCCAATTTTCTTTCGAAAGTAAATACCATAATGTTGCTTCGGTAGTATCTAATTGTTTGTTGTTTTGATTTTTATTTAAGTCCTTTTTTTTCTGAATTGACTCGATTTTCTTTTCGAGCGCAACAACATTCTCATTTATTTGAGAAAATAATAAAGATGGTATTAAAATACTGGCTATTAAAATGAGTATAATAAATTTCATATTAAATATTTAATCAAATAATTATTTTTATTTAAGGATTTAATCGTTTTCGCATAAACAAATCAATTACTTCAAACAACTGCGTTGGTTGGTATTTCCTCCAATTAAAGGCGTCAAATCTTTCACTAAATAAAATGTATTGGTCAATATTATTTTGTTCAAATTCTGTTATTACATGGTCTCTGAAATTTAAACCAACAATCCATCCGTCTTCAATATCGCTGAACCATTCCTCATAATAATCATCTTCTGATGCATGGAAATTCAAAACATTTTCTCCAATTAAAATATAGTTGTTTACACCTTCACTTATCAGTACATCAATGATATCTCGTTTCAAAAACATGATATCATTTCCTATTGCATCATTCCATTCGCCTATCATTTCTATGATTGCGAAACTCAAGTCATAATCAACAAATAGAATTTTTATGTACAACGTTTCCGAACCCATATCGTCCCATTGCGGATGAATGTAGAAATTATAAATGCGACTGCTGTATTCAAACTCACTATATTCCCGATTGTAGAATGGTGAAAGTTCATCTTCTGATGCTATATAAAGATGTCGCCAGTTATAAAATGGTTCTAAATCCTGCATGAATCAATTAATAGTATGTTGTAATAATTTGAAAAGTTAATTTCCAAAAATAGCTTTTTAACTTACTAAATGAAGATATAAGCGGAAGTTTATTTCTGATGAATAAACTTTAACTAAATATTAATTCCTTGTATTTAAAACTTAGTTGGTAAAACTCTCAATTGCTTTACGCACACTTCCAAATTTTAACAAAGCTTCTTTTGCCTGATCTTCTTGTATATCGAGCGCTTTAGCAATCATTTTAGTGCCTCTTTGTACCAATTTATGGTTGGTCAATTGCATGTCGACCATTTTGTTTCCTTTTACCCTTCCAAGTTTAATCAGCACAGTAGTAGAAATCATGTTCAATACTAACTTCTGCGCTGTACCTGCTTTCATGCGTGTGCTTCCTGTAACAAACTCAGGTCCTGTAACTACCTCTATTGGATAATCAACTATTGCAGCCAAAGGACTTTCTGCATTGCAGGTAATGCAAGCAGTTGTAATTCCTGCACGTTTGGCATCACTCACACCACCAATAACGTAAGGTGTAGTGCCTGAAGCTGCAATGCCAACTAATGTATCATTTTGGTTGATGCTATATTGTTGTAAATCTTTCCAGCATTGTTCTGTATCGTCTTCAGCAAATTCTACTGCTTTTCTAATGGCTGTATCACCACCGGCAATTATTCCAACTACTTTGTCGAATTCAATTCCAAATGTTGGTGGACACTCAGAAGCATCAACAACACCTAATCTTCCGCTGGTTCCTGCTCCAATATAAAATAAACGCCCACCAGTTTTCATTTTTGGAACGATGCTTTCAATTAACGCTTCAATTTGTGGTAATTGTTTCGCCACAGCTGTTGCCACTTTTGCATCTTCGGCATTGATATTTTTTAATAATTCAATAGCTGATAATTGTTCTAGATTATCATACAAAGAATCGGCTTCAGTGGTACGTTCTATCATTTAAATAGCTGGAAATTGACTTGGATTGTATTCATTGAAAATGGCATAAACAGTTTCTACAACATCGTCTATACTTGGTTTTGAAAAATAATCACCATCAGAACCATAAGCTGGCCTATGATCTTTTGCGGTTAATGTTACAGGCTCAGCATCTAAAAATCTAAAACCACCTTGCACTTCCAGTATTTGTTGAAGAATAAATCCACTTGCACCACCTTGTACATCTTCATCTAAAATCATAAGTTTCCCAGTTTTTTCGAGTGATGCAGTAATTTCATGACCTCTGTCGAAAGGTAAAATTGTTTGGATATCGATTAATTCTACTGAAATACCCATTTCTTCTAATTCTGCCACAGCATCCGAAGCAATTTTACAACAAGAACCATAAGTTACCAAGGTTAAATCTTTACCTTCTTTGAGGACCTCAATTTTACCTAATTCGGTTTTATATTCACCTAAATTATCAGGAAGCATTTCTTTGATTCTGTAACCATTTAATGGTTCGATGATGAGTCCTGGGTCATCTGCACTTAACAAAGTATTGTAGAAACCTGCCGCTTGTGTCATGTTTCTTGGCACACAAACATGAATTCCTCTGATTGAATTGATAATCATTCCCATTGGAGAACCCGAATGCCAAACGCCTTCTAAACGATGTCCTCTGGTTGCCACAATTAAAGGAGCTTTTTGTCCACCTTTGGTACGGTATTGCAGAGTTGCAAGGTCGTCGCTCATTATTTGAATGGCATACAGCAGGTAATCGAGGTATTGAATTTCAGCAACTGGTCGCAATCCTCTCATCGCTAAACCAATGCCTTGACCTATAATAGTCGCTTCTCTGATTCCCGTATCGCTAATTCTTATCTCGCCATACTTTTTTTGAAGTCCTTCTAAGGTTTGATTTACACCTCCAATTCCACCACTATCTTCTCCAAAAGTGAGGAAGAAAGGGTTGGTCTCCAGTATTTTATCAAAGTTATCACGGATAATTTCTCTTCCATCTACCAATTTAGATGTTTCACTGTATACAGGCGCTACACCTTCAACTTTAAGGGCGGATCTTTCTGTTTCATTATATAACCATGAATTATACTGGTCCTTGCTTTCGATTCCATTAGTAAATAACCAATCGCGCAAGCTGTTTTTTAATGCATGGTTTTCATTTCGTAATTTACGTAGCACTTTTCTGCCTAGTTCAATTACATCTCTTCGTTGCGGCTCTTTATTACTTTGAAGTTCAGCAATTTGTTTTATTTCATTTAAATACGGAAACGCCAACAAAAGTTCGTTTGCTAGCGCTAAGACTTCTGATTTTAATTTTAAGATAGGACTTTGGAATGCTTCCCAGGCAGCTTTTTTTGCTTCTTTTACAGTGTTTTTTGCATTTTTTTCTATTTCATCCAACTCTTCAGCACTTGCAATTGCAGTTTCTAAAGCCCATTCCCTCATTTTCTTAATACAGTCAAATTCAATTTCCCAGTCTAGCCTTTCTTTACTTTTATATCTTTCGTGTGAGCCAGAGGTTGAATGTCCCTGAGGTTGGGTCATCTCACGAATGTGAAACAATGTTGGTATATGTTCTTTTCTGCATTTAGCAACACCTCTTTCATATAATTCGCATAATCCAGCGTAATCCCAACCTTTTCCTTCTAAGATTTGAAAACCTAGTCCGTCTTCATTGGCTTCAAAACCAGCCAGCGCTTTTGAGATATTCGCTTTGGTAGTTTGAAATTTTGTTGAAACTGAAATGCCATATCCATCATCCCAAACCGACATTGCCATTGGCACTTGTAAAACACCTGCTGCATTCATTGTTTCCCAAAACAAACCTTCTGAAGTACTGGCATCGCCTATGGTTCCAAATGCTACTTCGTTTCCATTCACAGAAAACTCTGTATAATCGCGCAATTCTTCATTTTTACGAAACACTTTAGAAGCGTATGCTAAGCCCAATAAGCGTGGCATTTGACCTGCTGTTGGAGAAATATCTGATGATGAATTTTTGTGTTCAGTTAAGGATTTCCAAGATCCATCCTGATTTAATGTGCGTGTTGCAAAGTGACCATTCATTGATCTTCCTGCCGACATAGGTTCTGCAACAGCATCTGCATGAGCATACAATTGCGCAAAAAATTCCTGGATAGTGAGCAAGCCTGCAGCCATCATAAATGTTTGGTCGCGGTAATAGCCAGACCTGAAATCTCCGGGAAGGAACGATTTTGCCATAGCAATTTGTGCTATTTCTTTACCATCTCCGAAAATTCCAAACTTTGCTTTTCCTGTTAATACTTCTTTTCTACCCAACAAGCTTGTTTCTCTGCTTTCGCAAGCAATTCTGTAATCATTTAGAACGGTATTACGAAATTCTTCAAAAGAAATGCTTTTGTTGCTTTGAGTTTGATTGGTCGGTTGGTTGCTCATATCCGATTATTTTCGGCAAAGATAAGAATTCAAGCTGTAAATCATATTTACTCTTCACTTGCATTCCAACTGATTTTTATTCATTTTTGGAAAATGAAATGGAGGAAGTTTTTAAACCGACTGGGTTTAATTCTTATTAGTGTTACAATTTTTTCTGCAGGTGTGATTTTTTGGAGTCATACTGAGATTGAAAGTGCGAGTAATAATTATATTTTTAACTCTCTAATTGATATTCCAAAATCTCGCGTAGGTTTATTATTAGGCACCAGTAAATACAATAGGGCAGGAGGTGTAAATTTGTTTTTTAGGTATAGAATTGATGCAGCAATTTCATTGTATCAAAATCATAAAATTGATTATATCTTAGTAAGTGGAGATAATAGAACGCTTTCTTATAACGAACCAAGAGATATGAGAAAAGCTTTACTTGCAAGAGGAATTCCTGATTCTGCAATTTACTTAGATTACGCAGGTTTGCGCACGTTTGATTCTGTAGTCAGGTGCAAAAAGGTATTTGGACAATCGGCTTTTATTATTATTTCTCAGGAATTTCATTTGGAAAGAGCGCTTTTTATTGCGCAACATGTTGGAATTTATGCAATTGGTTATGCAGCAAAAAATGTCCCTGAAGCTTATTCAATAAAAACAAGCATCAGGGAATACTTTGCAAGAACTAAAGCGGTACTAGATATTTTTATCCTCGCTACAAAACCGAGATTTTTGGGCGATGCTATTATTATCGGAAAGCAAGAATGAGCTTTTTATTGAAATACTTTTTTTAAAATATCTGTTATTCTTGAGGCTGGGTCTTTCCGGATTTTCGTTTCTTCTTGTGCTATCAATTTAAACAATCCTTCTAAAGCTTTTTGTGTAACATATTGCTCTAAATTTGGATTCTTTTTAGCAATTCCTGGAATTTTATTGTAAGCTTTTATAATTGGAGCCCAATATTTTGTAAGCTCTACTTTGTTCATTGCAGCTCTTACAATTGGCGTGAATTTATTACTTAATTCTGTTGATGTTTTGTTTTGCAAAAAGTTTGTTGCGGCATTATCGCCACCTTTTAAAATGCTTAGTCCATCAGTTATCGTCATTCCTTTAATTGCATTAATAAAAACAGGTGCAGCTTGTTTTGAAGCTTCTTCAGCAGCTCTGTTCATGGTTGAAACAAATCTATCAACCTGACTTCCCATTCCAAACTGACGTGCTTTTGTTTCTACGATTTTAACTTCAGGAGGAAAAGGTATTTTAATTAATGGATTATTTAAAAAACCATTTACTTTAGAAGCTGAACTTGTTGCATTATTGGTTCCAACATTCAATGCTTCTCTTAGTCCATTGGTAATTTCTGTATTTGTGAGTCCATTTCCTCCGTTACTTCCTGAGTTACCAGTTACATTCTGAACTGTGTTTGTAACGTTTTTGATAAATTTGCTTTGTCCAATTGCCAATGTGAAATTCAACAATAGCATGCCGATTACAAGATAATTTTTCATAAATTTCTAATTGATTTAAAAAAGGCAGTTCAAAATCATGCCAAGTTTATTGATGGGCTTTGAGTGACCTCTTTTTTGCATTGTTTGTTCTAAATATGTTTAACGTTTCAACAACTAAAGAAAACACCATTGCCACATAAACATATTGCTTCAAATCTATATGGTAAACTTCTTCTGTATGAAGTGATTCTAAGATAAGAACCAATCCAATTGCAACTAAAAAAACCAGCGCAAGCATTTTAATTGATTGGTATTTATTGATAAAATCACTAACTTTTCCAGAGAAAATTATCATGATAACAATGGCAATGATTACTGCTAAGACCATAATTACTAGGTTTTGAGAAATAGCAACTGCCGTTAAAATTGAATCGAAAGAAAAGATAATATCTAACAAAACAATTTGGATAATGGCTTTAAAAAAAACTTGTGCGCCTCCACTTGTTGCTTCTTGTTCGCCAATAACTACTTTTTCATAAATTTCCATGATTGTTTTTATGGTTAGAAAAACACCACCCACAAACAAAATAATATCTCTTCCACTAGCGCCGAAGCTACCAATATTTAAAATAGGTTCTTTTAGTCCTGCAATCCAAGAAATGATCGATAACAATGCAATTCTAAATATGAGTGCTAAACTCAAACCAATTAAACGCGCTCTTCCCTGATCTTCTTTTGGTAGTTTTCCAGCAACAATAGAAATAAAAATGATATTATCAATTCCTAAAACAATTTCTAAAACACTCAAAGATAATAACATAATAAGTCCTTCGATACTAAATAAACTATTCCAAAGGGCTGGATCTAAAAACGACATCATATAAAATAAATAAGTCTGCAAAACTATTCAAAACCTAAGAGCTATTTTGCATGTTCATAAAATCTTTAATCACAATTTTGTATCTGGTTAATTATCAAAATATCAGCAAGTTATGATGTATAGTTAAATGTTAAACATTTGCTTTGTATTTTTTTGTAATCGATGCCTTACTTTGATAGCATGCAAATTAATGTAGTTTTGCTGCTCTCGAATTTTAAAATTCAATATGAATAAAACCAAGTTAAATTGGGTGTTGTTGTTTTTAGGAACAATTGCAGTTTTAGCCACAACGCTTAGGTGGAATGGTTGGTTAGAGTTACCTCATTCTGTACCTGTTGTTTTAAGATGGCTGGCAATTGCCAGTGGTTTTTTGGTATGCTACCATCGAAAGTCTTTAACAGTATGGATTTTAGTATTTATGGCAGCTGGAATTGAATTAGGTATTGATTTGCCCGAGCTCGCATTGAAGTTAAAAGTGTTAAGCGATATTTTTTTAAGATTGATTAAAACAATTATTGCCCCTTTAATTTTTGCCACTTTAGTTGTTGGAATTGCTGGCCATTCGAACCTAAAACAAGTAGGTAGAATGGGACTAAAAGCTATCATATATTTTGAAGTTGTTACTACAATTGCACTTTTTATTGGACTTGCGGCCATCAATATCAGTAAGGCAGGCATCGGTTCTTCGTTGGAGGCAAAAGCAAACCAAGTAGAAAAAGCAGAAAAGTTGCTTGGCCAAAAAAACGAACACGATGTTATTCTGGATATTTTTCCTGAGAATATTGCAAAATCTATTGCTGATAATCAAGTACTTCAGATAGTTGTTTTCAGTATTTTGTTTGGAATTGGCTTGGCTTTGATGAAAGATAAAGATAAGAAAGCTTCTGTGCTAAGATTCACCGAAGGGCTTTCTGAGGTTATGTTCAATTTTACCAATATTGTAATGTATTTCGCTCCTTTAGCCGTTTGTGGAGCAATTGCTTATTCTGTGGCAAACATGGGGCTGGGGGTTTTAATGGATTTGATAAAACTAGTAATGACGCTATATGCAGCATTAATAGCCTTTATTTTATTGGTTTTAGTTCCGATTGGCTTGATTGTTAAATTGCCCTTTAAGCGTTTTATCGCTGCCATAACAGAGCCTGTTTCTATTGCATTTGCAACGGCTAGCTCAGAAGCTGCTTTGCCTAAAGCAATGGAAAATTTAGAAGCAATGGGAATTCCAAGAAAAGTAGTAGCATTTGTGTTGCCTACAGGTTACAGCTTTAACTTAGACGGAACAACGTTGTATCTTTCTTTGGCTTCTGTTTTTGTTGCCCAAGTATGCGGCGTTGATCTTACGATTGGCCAGCAAATTCAAATGTGTCTTATTTTGATGTTAACCAGTAAAGGTGTTGCAGGCGTGAGGGGAGCTTCTTTTTTAATCTTAGTAAGTACTGTTGCCTCTTTAGGATTAGATCCTCATAAAGCTTTTGCAATTTTAGCAATTGATGCAATAATGGATATGGGTAGAACGACAGTAAATGTAATTGGCAATTGTTTAGCTACTTATGTTGTTGCTAAATGGGAAAATGAAATATAACACAAGTTCCTTACAACTGCGTTTTATTCTTCAATAAATCTTATTATTTTCGCGACTGAATTTCACAAACTCTTAATGAAAAAACTATTACTATCCTTTATTTGCTTATACAGTTTCATTGCCGTTGAAGCGCAAGAATTCAGAAAATGCACAGCCGATGAAGTCTACCACAGGCACTTACTAAGCAATCCTGGTTTACAACAAACCAGAGAAGAAATAGAAGCACATACCAATTCTTTTATTCAAAATTACAATGCAAATAGTGCGCAGAGAACAGTCATTACTATTCCTGTTGTATTTCATATTGTGTATAGAAACACTACTCAAAATATTTCTGATGCTCAGATTTTTTCGCAAATTGAAGTGTTGAATGAAGATTTTCGCTTATTAAACGCAGATTTTGCTCCTGTTACTCCAGCTGTATTTGAGCCTCTAGCAGCTGATTTTGAAATTGAATTTTGTTTAGCAACTATAGACCCTAGCGGAAATCCTACTACCGGTATTAATAGGGTATCAACAACGGATAATGGATTTAGTGATGACGACCAAATAAAATTCACAGCCCAAGGCGGTGCAAATGCATGGCCAAGAGATAAATACCTGAATATTTGGGTAGGAGATTTAAATAATGCTGGACTTTTAGGATATGCACAATTTCCTGGGGATGCAGCAGCAACAGATGGTGTTGTTTTGAATTATGAGACTATTGGTCGTCCTCCTGCAAATAATTTCAATACTCAGTATAATTTAGGCCGCACAGCCACTCATGAAGTTGGTCACTGGCTGAATTTATATCATATCTGGGGAAATGAAAATGCTGGTTGTGGCACTGGTGGTGCTGGTTCAGATCAAGTAAGTGATACACCCGTTCAAGACGATGCTAATTACGGTTGTCCTAGTCACCCCAATCCATCATGCAACAACGGAGGAGATATGTTTATGAATTATATGGATTATGGAGATGATGCTTGCCTTTCTATGTTCACAGCTGGGCAAAAGGCAAGGTCTCTTGCAATATTTTCAGCTGGAGGAGACCGTGCATCTTTATTAACTTCAAATGTTTGCGGAAGTGTTCAGCCACCACCAACACCCACTTGTTTGGATACTTTAAATTTTCCAATGCCTGGCACAGAGTCAATATTAGTACCTGGTGCAGCTAGCGGTGAAACTGGTTTTATTTCTGGCACAAATTCATATGATGATAAAGGGAAGTATTCAAAATTTACTGTAATTGGTGGAAATAATATTTTAATTGGAAGTTATTTTAAATTTGGTGTAGCTAATTTAAACAACGCCCCGGCAAATACTCAAATTACTGTAAAAGTTTATGATGCAACCGGAACAGGAGGATCTCCAGGAACTGTATTATCTACAACCACTATTCCTTTCAGTTTAATAACACAAACTGTTAGTGCAAATAATTATGTGAACTTAACTTATAATACTCCATTAACAGTTCCCAATGCCTTTTTTATTGGAATTGATTTGAATACAGCTGCTGGTTACGATTTGGCTTTATATACTAATTTGGATGGAGAAGTTACAACCAACTCAGCATGGGAGCAATTTTCTAATGACACTTGGCACCAATATTCTGAAAATTCGAGTTGGGGGATTAGCGTTGATCATGCAATACATCCAATAATGGGAGCACCTGCTCCAGTAGCCAGCTTTAGTATCAACGATAATTCTATTTGCGTTGGTCAAACAGTAACTTATTCAGCTTCAGGTAGTGGAATTAGTAGTTATAACTGGTCTTTTCCAGGCGGAACGCCAAGCACATCCACTGCAGCATCTCAAATAGTAACTTACCCAACTGCAGGAACTTTTAGTGCTACTTTATCGGTTATTGGAGCCTGTGATGGTGGATCTATTTCGCAAACAAATACGAATTTATTAACTGTAACTAATTTACCTGCAGTGCCAACCGTAACTATAAATGGCGCTCAATTGGTTTCCAGTTCAGCTACCGGAAATCAATGGTTAAGAAACGGAACAGTTTTAAGTGGTGCGACATCACAAACCTATACACCAATTCAAAATGGAAATTATACCGTTAGGGTAAGTTCTAACGGATGTTTTTCTCTTTCATCACCAGTAAACGTTAATTTTGTTGGAATAGATTACTTGGTAACCAGTAATGTACAGGTTTTTCCTAATCCTGCAAATGATGAATTATACATTCAGCCTGGTTTCGAAAAAACAGAATCATTGATTGAATGTATCTTGTTAGATTTAAGTGGAAAAATGGTGTTGAATAAGACATTCAATAACGTTTTGCCAACTCAAACACTAAACTTGTCAACTTCTAATTTAAGCGTAGGTGTTTATCAGTTGGTGATTCAAACAAAAAATGAAAGAATGACAAGAAAAGTTGCAATAGCCCGTTAATTTAACTTGAAGTTTCATAAAAATCTTTTAGGCGGTTTATGGTTGATATTATTTATCTGCCATAAACCGTTTTTGTTTTGTCAGGTTCATTCAGGAACAGAACAAGATACTTCTTACATTATTTCCTTAAAGCACAGACCTCATCTAACTTTTGAATTTGCAAGAAGATTACAAAGTATTCAAATAAGGAACCCATTGGTTGAATCTCTTTTTGTACAGTACGACCCCAATACTAGCACAAATCTAATGGCTAGTTTCGACTACAAATGGATAAGCTTATCTTTTGGTTTAGTTAATTTTAAAGCTGTAGATAGTTTTAGAAAAGGGAATACAGACCAGTTTTCTTTGAGAGCAAGTTTTAATGGGAAACGTTTTTGGAATACAAATTTTATTCAATGGTACCAAGGGTTTTATTTAGCAAATCCTTCAGTTGCGGATGTAAACTGGGACCCATTAGTTGATCCTTATCCTTTCAGGTCAGATATTTCGAGTGTTACACTTTTTAGCAATTTGCATTACTGTTTTAATCCTTCTAAATTTTCATACAGGGCTTCATTGTGGCAGCTAGATAAGCAAAAAAGAAGTGCAGGTAGTTTAATTTCCGGCGTTTCATATCGCTTAAATGTTATAACAAGTGATACAAATCAAGTGTTAATACCTTCTTCACTTGAGAATTCTTTTGAACCCCAATATAGATTTAATGCGCAGGCTTTATCTAATTTTACTTTTCATTTTGGGTACATTCATTCTTTTGTATTTAAGAAAAACTGGTTTTTAACACTTTACTTTTTACCTGGAATTTCTTTTCAAAATGGAAATTATCAAGTTAGAAATCAACTGCCAACTACAGAGCGCTCGCAAACGGTTGGAGCTTCAGAATTCAGATTTATTTTAGGGTATAATTCTGATAAATGGTTTGCTGGCCTCTCAAGTCATTCATTAACATTTTCTGGTAATGAAAGGTCACAGGTTTGGGTTGATAATAACTACACTTGGACACGCTTATTTGTAGGTTACAGATTTAAGCAAATCAATAAAGAAAGAATGCCGAAATGGATGCATAAAATAGGATTATAATTCCCCTTTCCCCTTTCTCCTTTCTCCTTTCTCCTTTCCCCTTTCTCCTTTTAACTTTCTCCTTTCCACTTTATACTTTCCACTTTATACTTTATACTTTTCACTCTCTACCTCTTCCTCACTAAGCTCAATCCATCTCTTATAGGAAGTAAAATTACCTCTATTCTATCGTCATTCTTTAATTGCTTATTTAATTGCTGTAAGAGCAAAGTTTCGTCATCGTTTTTCTTTGCAATTTCAGTGACCTTCCCACTCCACAATACGTTATCAATAATAATAATACCTCCGCTTCTAACTTTATCAATTACCATTTCATAATAATGGATGTAATTTAATTTATCAGCATCTATAAATACCAAATCAAATGTAAAATCGAGCAATGGAATTATTTCTAAAGCCTTTCCTATATGAGGAATGATTTTATTTTTATTTCCTGATAAATCAATATATCTATTTACTAATTCAGCTCTTTCTTCATTTACATCAATGGTAATTAATTGACCATTTTTACTTAAACCTTCAGCAAGACAAATAGCTGAATAACCCGTATAAGTTCCAATTTCTAAAATATTAGTTGGCTGAGTAATTTTACTTATAAAACTTAAAAAACGACCTTGAAAATGACCAGAGAGCATTCTGGGCTGCAAAACTTTCAAATGTGTTTCTCTTGTTAATTGTTTTAAAACAGCAGGCTCTTCCTCACTATGTTGTTCTGCATATTGTTGAATTGCTATAGGAAGAAATTCCATAATTTAATTATTTGGTTCGGTTGGATGAAAATACTGATAAACAATTTCAGCTTTAGATTTACCAATAGATTCAGCAAGCTGAAGAACTGATAATTCCTTTATCTTTTTTACAGATTTAAAGTCGGTTAAAAGGATTTCTGCATTTGCTGGCCCAATGCCTTCTATTTGATTTAACTCTGTTTTTAAAGTGCCTTTATCTCTGCGGTTTCTGTGGTGCGTAATTCCAAAACGATGCGCTTCGTTTCTCAACTGTTGAATCAACTTTAAGCTTTCACTTTTTTTATCAATGTAAAGTGGTATAGAATCTCCGGGGAAATATATTTCTTCTAAGCGTTTTGCGATACCTACAATCGTTACTTTTCCGCGCAAACCTAATTTATCGAGCGAGTTTAAAGCAGCACTTAATTGCCCCTTTCCACCATCTACAATTATCAATTGAGGCATTTCTAAATTATCAGCTAAAACACGGCTGTACCGGCGCATAATAACCTCTTCCATAGTGGCAAAATCATCAGGACCTTCTACAGTTTTAACATTATAATGCCGGTAATCTTTTTTGCTTGGTCGTGCATCTTTAAAACAAACCATCGCCGAAACTGGATATGCACCTTGGAAATTTGAATTATCAAAACATTCTATATGTTTTGGTAATTCTGGCATGCGTAAATCTTTCTTAAGTTGCTCTAGAATTCTTTTGGTATGTCTTTCAGGGTCAACTAATTCTTGTTGTTTATTTTTTTCACGAATATAGTTCAGCACATTTCTTTCGCTCAATTCAAGCAACTTTTTCTTATCGCCAATTTTTGGAATGATGGGATTCAAAAAATCATCTTCCAAATCGGGTAATACCGAAACAATTAATTCTTTTGCAGTACTGCCAAATCTTTGACGCATTTCTCCAATAGCAATAGAAAGCAGCTCTTCAGGTGTTTCGTCTAATCGTTTTTTTAACTCTATTGTATGACCTTGTACAATACTTCCTTCCAACACGCGCAAGTAATTTACATAAGCCGTTTTTTCTTCACTAACAATCGAAAAAACATCCACATTACTTATTGAAGGATTTACAATGGTCGATTTGCTTTTGAATTTTTCAATTAATTCTAACCTAATTTTCAAATCTTGTGCTTGTTCAAACTCATATTTTGAAGCATGTTCAAGCATTGCGTTTTTTAGCAATTGAATTAAATCGCTAATGTTTCCCTTGATTATTTGTCTAATTTCCTGAATAGTTTGTAAATAGGCTTCTTCACTTTGATAGCCTACACAAGGTCCTGCACAGTTTTTAATGTGATATTCCAAACAAACTTTAAACTTTCCATTTTTTATGGCAATTGGTTCTAAAGCAAGGTTGCAATTTCTTCTTGGATACAATGTTTTAATAAAGTCGAGTAAAGTGCGCATTACCTTTACAGAAGGGTAGGGGCCAAAGTACTCCGAGCCATCTTTAATTACTTTTCTCGTTGGAAATACCCTTGGAAATCTTTCTTTTTTGATACAAATCCAGGGAAAAGTTTTATCGTCTTTTAGGTTTACATTGTAGCGTGGTAAGTACTTTTTAATTAGATTGTTTTCTAGTAATAAAGCATCTAATTCGGTTTCTACTACAATGGTTTTTATATCTGAAATTTTACTTACTAAAACACGTGTTTTTCCGCTATCGTAATGCTCTTTTGTAAAATATGATGTTACACGTTTTTTTAGACTTTTGGCTTTTCCTACATACAGTATTTTCCCTTCTGAATCAAAGTATTGATACACACCCGGCTTATCAGGCAGGGTTTTTAAAATCTGTTGTAAAATTGGATGCTCGGTCACTCTGTGCGCAAAGTTAGCGCTTCAAATTACTTTCGTACAATTTAATCCAATCATTTGCTGTCATTTTTTTAATTAATTCAGCAATTAACTCAAATGGAATGTCTTGTGGTTTTTTAAAACGGATGCAACTTTTTCCCATATCTAACTTTGACTTTGAATGTTTAGGAAATTCTGCAACAAACCAGTCCAACAAGGTAGGTTCCATGTAAATGCCCATGTGATACAATGCAATAAAGTTTTTTTGAGCAGCAATAGCAAGAAATGGTAGTGGTAATTTTGGGTCGCAATGATATCCTGAAGGGTAAACTTCATGAGGTACAACATAGCCAATCATTCCATAATTTATTTCCTCGTTAAAAGTAGAATCGATATTATTTTTAATCGTTTCTCTTAAGTTTAGAAATGCTTCTTTTTTTGAGATTTCAACATTTTCTAAATATGAGCTTACAGATAATGCTTTCAATTTTTCCATTTTAAACTTTAAAGAATTTGTATTATTTCAAGACTTTATTTTTCATCATCATTTCAGTAGCTACTCGCCTAGTTTCGGCATCAGTTGCTACATACTGCTCATAATTTGGTTTTTCTATATAAGTAACTTTCTGCATGCAATTTTCAATTAAATCGCTCATTGCCAAAAATCCTATTTCATCCTTTAGAAAACCTGCTACAGCTATTTCATTTGCAGCATTTAAAATACATGGCATATTTCCACCTTGTTTCATCGCTTCAAAAGCAAGATTAAGGTTTCTAAATGTTTTATAATCTGGCTGCTCAAAAGTCAAACTTGGATAATTGAGAAAGTTAAATCTAGGGTAATCACTTGGTAGTCTATTCGGGTAAGCCAAGGCATATTGAATAGGCAATTTCATATCTGGTAAGCCCATTTGAGCTTTCATGCTGCCATCGCGAAATTGAACAATGCTATGAATAATAGATTGTGGATGCACAATTACATCAATTTGGTCGAACCTTAGTTGAAATAACCATTTGGCTTCAATCACTTCCAGTCCTTTGTTCATTAGGCTAGCAGAATCTATGGTGATTTTGGCACCCATCTCCCAGTTGGGATGTTTCAATGCTTGTTCTTTGGTAACATTTGCCAAAAAGGCTGCATCTTTTCCACGAAACGGTCCGCCTGAAGCAGTTAAGTATATTTTCTCAATCGGATTTTGCCATTCACCTGCTAAACATTGAAAAATTGCTGAATGTTCAGAATCAACAGGGTAAATATTTACACCACTGTTTTCTGCCAGTTTTGTAACCAATTCTCCTGCAACAACTAAGGTCTCTTTATTGGCTAATGCAATGTGTTTTCCTGCTTTTATTGCGGCCAAAGTTGGCTTTAATCCAGCATAACCAACACAAGCAGTGAGCACAATTTCAGTACTTTCCTGTTCCATTATTTGAACAATTGAATCGGCTCCGCTGTATACCTTTATCGGGAATGATGACAGCGCTGATACTACTTTATCGTACTTACTTTCATCTCCTATAACAACAGAGCCAGGCAGAAATTCTGCGGCTTGTTGAATCAATAAATCGGCATTCGATTGCGCTATTAAGCAATCTATTTCAAAATTATCAGGATTTGCTCTAACAACATCTAATGCTTGTGTTCCAATAGAACCTGTAGATCCTAAAATGGTAATGTGTTTTTTGGCTATAGGTTTACTCATTATTTACTTACACAATCAAAAAATCCTTTTTCTTTATTTTCTTTCTCTTCTATTCCACATGCTTCTTCTTCTACATTGGCATACTGACAAGTATAACCTTGCGCTTCTAACAATACTTTCCAAGAATCAACTGAAAAATTATTCAAAGCCTCGTCACCAGTGCAACCAGCTACTGTAACAGCACCCAGCGTACATGTACCACACTTTTTGGTGCAATCGTAGCATTTTTTGCAAGAGCCAAATGCCAGAACAATTAAGAAAACCAAAAGGATTTTTTTCATTTTTATTGATTATTAATTTGTACGAAAATATAAAATACTATTTAGAACCTAGCTCTAAAATTCTATCAAACTCTTCCACCTTTAATGGCATAACACTTAAGCGAGATTGTTTAATTAAACCTATATTTTGAAGCAAAGCATCTTTTTTAATGGTTTCTAAACTTACTTCATTAATTGTATGCAAAGGCTTTAATTCTACTACCAACCACCTAACATCTTCAGTTGTTGGGTCTTGATAATGTTCTTTTATAACTTCTGCAACGCCAACTACATTCATTCCATCGTTGCTATGATAAAAGAGAACTTTATCGTTTAGCTTCATTTCTCTCAAATTATTGCGCGCCTGGTAATTTCTAACACCATCCCAAACCGCTTTTCCATCCTCAACAAATCTAGACCAGCTGTATTTTACAGGTTCAGATTTTACCAACCAATATTGCATATCAATGTATCAATTTAAATGTTAATTCTTTAATTAATTCTCCGTGGTCAGCGCCATCGCTGTTTACTCCTTTGCTTCTTAAATCGCAATCGCGCAACGTGTGCATGATTCTAATCAATTTTGCAGGATTGTAATGTCTTGCGCCAGTTTCATAGTCTTTTATAAAATATGGATTAATGCCTAATTGTTTGGCAACATCGCTACTACCCATACTTTTTAAATATTGAAATTGCAAAAGTTTAGAAAAGTAAGAATACAAGGAAGCAATCAACACAGGAATTGGATTACTTTTGGGATTATCAGCAAAGTAAAAAGCTATTTGATTTGCCTTTAGTATGTTTTTAGTTCCCAGGGCTTTTTGAAATTCGAAAATATTGTACTCTTTACTAATTCCGACCATTTGCTCAACATGCTGCTCAGTAATTTCTTGGTTTTGAGGAATATTTATGACCAATTTCTCAGTTTCATTTACCACTTTTTCTAGCTCATTTCCTACCGATTCGGCCAACATAATTGCTGCTCTTGCTGTAATTGAAAATCCTTTTTTTCTTAAGTGGTTTCCAACCCATTCCGGAATTTTATCGTCTTTGATGCGTTCTGTTTTTAAGTAAACACTTCGTTTTACGATTTCTTTACCAAAGCTTTTGCGTTTATCGGGTTCTTTTCCCTTCATGGCAATTACCAAAATGGTTGACGGTTGAGGATTAAGAATATATGCTTCCAAATCTTCCATTTTTTTAAGTAGCTGTGCTTCCTTCACGATAACTACTTGGTACTCGCTCATCATTGGAAACCGTTTGGCAGTTACAATGATTTCTTCAGGAGTTGTTTCTAAACCATAAAGAACCGTTTGATTAAACTCTTTTTCATCGGCCGACAGCACATTGTCTTCAACAAATTTGGTAAGCTGGTCAATGTAATAGGGTTCGTCGCCACAGAAAAAATAAATAGGCGCAAATTTTTTCGCCTTTAAATCTTTAATAATCGGTTCAATATTCATTGCAAACTTAGAAACGAAGGTGTTTTACGGTATTTCCGTTATTAATTAATTCATTTAAAGATGCAATGCCAATTAATAAATGATCATCTACAAAGTTTTTTGTAACAACAGTATCGCTTTTTTCAGTTTTTACACCGGTTGCAACCATGGGCTGATCGCTCACAAGTAACAAGGCTCCTGTTGGAATTTTATTGTAAAAACCAACACTAAAAATAGTGGCAGTTTCCATATCAATGGCCATTGCCCTGATTTTACGTAAGTATTTTTTAAAGCTATTGTCGTGTTCCCAAACGCGGCGGTTAGTGGTGTACACAGTTCCGGTCCAATAATCTTTATTAAAATTTCGAATGGATGTTGATACCGCTTTTTGTAAAGAGAAAGCAGGTAAGGCAGGAACTTCTGGTGGAAAATAATCGTTAGATGTTCCATCGCCTCTTATTGCTGCAAGGGGTAAAATAAAATCGCCTACTTCATTTTTACGTTTTAATCCCCCACATTTTCCTAAAAACAACGCAGCTTTTGGTTTAATGGCAGAAAGCAAATCCATGATTGATGCTGCATTTGGACTTCCCATTCCAAATTTTATAATTGTAATTCCATTTGCTGTTGCGGTAGGCATTGGTCTGTCGGCTCCAACTACGGGAACCTTCATCATTTCTGCAAATTTCTCTACATAATTGCTGAAGTTGGTCAATAGAATATATTTGCCAAAATCTTCTAGAGGCATTCCTGTGTATCTTGGAAGCCAATTACCTACGATATCTTCTTTACTTTTCATGGATTTTATAAATAATTTACCGGTTTTAAATTTCCCTGCCTTTAAATTCAAGCTAAAGGATGAACAACAAAGAACGCAAATTTATGACGCTTTTAGAAACAAATTTGTAATCTTAACACCAGAAGAATGGGTTAGACAACATGTTTTACATTATTTAACCGATATTCAGAAAATTTCGAAGAATAAAATAGCAGTAGAATATTCCTTAAAACTGAATGGGCAACAAAAACGAGCCGATGTTTTGATTTTTGGAAAATCTATGGAACCAAGCGTTATTATTGAGTGTAAGTCAACAGATGTAAAAATCTCACTAGCTATTTTTGACCAAGCAGCCAGGTATAATTTGGTATTGAAAGTGCCATTTTTAATAATAACCAACGGATTTGAAATGCACATTGCGAAAGTGAATTTCGAAACACAAACAACAGAGTTGCTTAAGGAATTTCCTATTCTTTTGTAATGAAGGTTATTTGATTTTAAATATGCAGCCCGCGCCAGTGATTGGAGCGAAAACCCGGTGCGAGGCCTTTTGCCGAGCGGCGCGTTGAAGCGTAAAGCACGGTTTACAAAACAATAAAGTATTGCTCAAAAAACAATGTAATGTTTTATTGTTTTGGAAAGGCGCCCAAAACTTAAAGATTACCAATAAGTTGACTTTTAATTTTGAATTTATTGCTGGATGTTTTTTTCTGCTTTAATGCGTTGGTATCTTCTTAAACCATAAAAAATACCTGCTGCGAACGTTGCAATAAGGGGCATGGTAACTTCTTTGGTTTTGCCAGTTGCTATTAAAAATATGCTCAAGGCTGCTAATAAAATGGCGAAAACAAGCCATACGCGCTCCATTATTCTAAAAACTTTGATATTGTCCATTTTGATGTTGTTAAGGATTTTGTTTTAAGTTGATGATTCCCTTGGGTTTGAGGATTTTGTAAGTGGTAAAATCTTGGTTAGATTCAAAGCCATCGCCATAAATTACGCGTTCGGTTGAGGTAATTTTTGTGAAAACGTTTGAATAAATTTTATTGGCTTTTTGGTCCCAGATAAGGTGATTGGTGTTGAGTTTGTCGCCATTGGAACTGCTGATTTCTACATCGTTGCGGGCTTCCATTTTGTCTTCTTTGGTATAACTGATGGCATATTTTGCAGTTAGGACAGATTCTACTTTTTGATTTTCGTCGTAAAACTCTACGCGAATACCTTTATTGAAAACTATGTATGGCTTTTGGCCAAAGAATGTTTCTCTTAAAGGAGCTCTGATGCGCGCTTTTAGCTGGGCTGAATCGGAATAGAGCATTTCTACATTTTTAGTGGTAGAAACCGGTAAAGGTTTATAGTTAGTTATTTTTTGCACTTCTGCTATGTCGTTTGTACAAGCGGTAATGCAGCAAATAAAGATTGCTAAAGTTATTTTAGCAATGTGATTAATCATACTTGTATTTGTTGAACCACTTGTCGTTGAGCGAAAACCCTACGCTTAACCTAACAAATTTTTCTACCAAAGGATTGGTGTTTTTTTGTCCACGTTGACCTGCAATTATTGCAAAGTTTAAAAGGCTTGTTGCTGAACGATTGCCATAAGTTCTCAGTGTGATGGGTAAACCGAAGCCAATTGTAAGGCCCATTTCAGGAATAGAAGCTCCATTAATTTTTAAAGCTCCGGTTGAATAATAACCACCTAAACGGTAACGAACACGTTTGAAATAGGAAGTTTTGTTTGGGTATTTTTCGTAAGGGCGTGGAATCCATTGTAAACCGCCTGAGAATCTTGTACTTGAATGAACAGAATCGGCTCTTTCGAAAATTTTGAAGCTATTCCAATCGGTGTATTGCACATCTGCAGCAAAAAGCAATGAGTTGTAGCAATTCTTTAAAGTAAAGCCAGCACTTGCTCGCATAGGCATTTTTACATTTCCTTTTTGTTGATTGATGAATAAGCTGGTATCTATAACATCTGATGAAAATTGTCCATCTCCAAAAAACGATTCTGAAAGAAAGGTATAATTTCCTTTAATTGCAGTAGCAGGGGCGAAGGTGGCACCTATTTGAAGTTGTAGTGAATCGCGGGAGATTTTAATTTCTTTGATAGTTTTTCCTGCAGAATCACGTTCAATTTTAAATTTATCTTTAGGCTTTTTGAAATTGATTTGATATAAAATACCGGTATTTAGCGAAATGTCGCTTAATTGAAAAGAATTGGTAATTCTGGAATTTCTTATAAATCCATCATCTGGGAAAGCAACTTCTGAGAAATAATTGTTTTTACCGAAAATATAGTTGGCTTGAATTCCTATAGAGAGACCTTTAAAAAGTTGTATTGAATTGGTAAAGCCAAAAGAAGAAAAACCACCCGTGCCTCTGTAACCAAATCTAACAGTACCTTCTGGCTGATTTTTAAGACTATCGCGCAATGTAAATCCAGAATTGGTAATAGGAGATAAATTAATGGCAGCAAACCAGCGATTTTTAACTAATGGGAAACCGAGCGAAAAATAGCCAAAACCAGCAGTTCGTCCGTTAAGCTTAGAATTTGCGGTTTGGTATTGGGTAGTTAAACCATTTATTCCGGCTTCGAATATTACACCACTTCTGGAAATAGAAGTGAGTGAAGCTGGCTGATAAATATTAAGACTGTTGGAATCTATCAATGTTGTGAATGTGCCGCCAAGTGCATTTAACTGTGGCGCTGAAGTTCCGATTTGGTCGCCCAACGCAAATCTGCCATAAGGAGATTGACTTAAAGTTTGAGCAAATAATGCTTGCGATGCGCAAGTTAAGATGGCGAAGCTGCCTAAAAGTTTACGCAGCATCGGTGTAGAATAATTCATTTAATCCTTTTAAAGTTAACCAAGGGTCAGAAAGGACACTTGATTTTAATGAGCGCTCTAACAACGCACAATCTCCGCCTGTAAGTATTACCTGAAGATCTTTGTGTGTCATTTGATATTGTTCTAAAATTTCTTTTACTTCAGCCAGTGCACCGTTTATAACGCCAGATTGTATGGCTTCTGTTGTATTTTTTCCGATAAGGTATACCATTTCGGAGCGCGAAAGTAAGGGTAATCTATTTGTAAATTGATGTAAGGCTTTAAATCGCATATCGATTCCAGGTGAAATAGAGCCTCCAAAGAATTCGTTGTTGCGTGTAATGAAATCGAATTTAATGCAAGTACCAGCATCAATTACTACTACAGGTTTGTTTGGATAGATGGCAGCAGCAGCAATTGCATTGGCTAAACGATCTAAACCGAGCGTTTCTGGTGTCTCATATTTGTTTTTAATTGGAATTTTATCGCCATGTTGAAAGTACCTGAAAGGAATACTTGCACGTTTAAGAAACTGCTCAACTTCTTTTTTCTTACCAGCTACGGACCCTATGAGCGCTTCTTTGGGTTCATGCACAACAAGCTTCAAAAGCGCTTCTTCAACGGCATTTTCTTCGTCGAACACGGCTCTAATTGCTTTAATTAGCAAACGATTGTTAAAGCATCCTGCCTTAATTGTGGTATTTCCAATATCTATAACGAGCCGATTCATAACTGTTTAAAAACTTTGGCAAAGATATAATTAGAAAAATGTAAAAAAATTTTTTGTTAAGAAACAAATTTTTATACTTTTGCACCCCGCTGAACAAGCAAAGAGGTTGGTATCTTAGCTCAGTCGGTAGAGCAAAGGACTGAAAATCCTTGTGTCCCTGGTTCGATTCCTGGAGATACCACAACCCAAAAGGGCAGAAACTTAAAACTTCTGCCCTTTTTTTATTTAAATTTTTTCGAAGATGTCCAGTCAAGAATTAGAAGACAACAACAAATTATTTTAATAAAATACACTCCAATTAAAATCTATTTCATTTCGATTCCCAACTTTTAGTAAAGAATTATTTATAATTTAAAGTAAAATAATTGGGGCGGCTGCCGCTCCGTTCCTCCGCGTCACTGCGTTTTCGCGGCTCGCTTTTTTTATGGCCACAGGTTGTGTTTCTTTATCTTGAAATGTTCTATTATTGAAACTGCACGTTCTTCAACACCCTCAATTTTAAACCTGTAGCTATAAAAAAGAGCTCAAACAAACCGCTCAACCGCTGCCGCAAGCATCTTCCAAATATTAAACAAGTTAATGAAGCAATTTACTTTTTTACATAAAAAAAGCGGCAATACCTTGATATTGCCGCTTTTTCAATTTTAATTTAAATGCTTATTAATCAGCTTTTACAACTTTTATCAGCTTTCTAACATCTGCTGAGTTGGTAACAGAAACATAGTAAATACCGCTTGCCAAATTAGGTGAGATATTTATCGTTTCATTTGCAATAACAGCTTGGTTATAAACAATTCTACCACTTACATCAACAATTGAAATCTGAAGTTTCTCATTGTTAGCACCATTGGTTCTAATGTTTAAAGTCTCATTGAATGGATTTGGATTAACAAATACATCAAATTCAACAGCTTCTTCAATAGTTTCAGCAGCCATTTTAGCGCAATTAGCAACTGTTACGGCTAAAGAACGAGTGCTTCCTGAACCACAAGTATTGTTACCTCTTGCGGTAATACTTCCGTTTGCTGTACCAACATTTACAAGTATACTATTGGTTCCTTGTCCGCTTACGATACTGTAAGATGCAGGAACTGTCCATGTATAAGAAGTAGCACCAGGTAACGCGGCAATAGTATATGTTTGCTGTGAGCCAATACACACTGCAGTTGCTAAACCTGTAATACTAGCAGGAGTTGCAGGTCTTGCTGTTAAACTTGCTGTTCTATTAGCGCTTGTGCTGCAATTATTCGAAGCATTTACAGCCAAAGTACCTGAAACAAAAGTTGGAGAAACTGAAAGCGAAATAGCATTGCTTCCTTGACCACTTAAAATTGATGTTCCAGCTGGTGCTGTCCAAGTATAAGTCATTCCAGCAACATTGGTAACACTGTAGTTAACTGTAGCACTGCAAATTCCAGAAGCTTGCCCTACAATTGTGCCTGGAGTTGCAGGAGTGTTTCTTGCAACAGAATATGTTCTAGCTGCACTTGTTCCGCAACCATTCGTTGCTGTAACAGTAATGTTTCCAGTAGCAATAAAGCCTGCATCAAAACTAACTTGTATACTGTTTGTTCCTGCACCAGAAACAATGGTTGCTCCTGTTGGAACAGTCCAATTATAACTTGCAGTATTTGCAACAGGTACTACAGAATAAGTAAATGTGTTTCCAGGACAGGCTCTGCTTGTACCAGTAACTGTACCTGGTGTTGAAGGAATAGCAACACTCAATGCCAATGATCTTGTAGAGCTATTTGCACAACCAGAGTTAGACCTTACTGTAATGCTTCCTGTTGTAAAAGGAGCGTTTACTTGCAAAGTAATAGAAGTTGTTCCTTGTCCGCTAATTATTACTGTATTAGCTGGTGCAACCCAAGTATAAGAAATTGCATTAGCAACTGGTGCAATTGAATAAGTGTTGGTTTGTGCAGTACCTCTGATTGCACAAACATTTGCAGTTCCAATAATTGCAGCAGGAATAGCTGGTGTAGCTCTTGTTACAGTTATTGAACGATTTGTAGTTGTGCTGCATCCGCCAACTACAACAGATACTGAACCTGTAGTGAATGTTGAAGAAAATTTAAACGAAATTGTGTTTGTACCTTGTCCAGTAATATTGGTAGAACCAGCAGGTAACGTCCAGGTGTAGCTAGAAGCATCGGTTGCACTAACTGAATATGTAGCGTTTCCTCCAGTTGTACCTTGGAAAGCACAAGAGTTTGTAGGTCCATTAATGCTGCTAGCTGTTAAATTACAAGCCTGTGTTACAGTGATTGAACCTTGAGCAGAATTACTGCAACCATTGCCATCTGTATAATTATAAGTAAGTGTAAATGTTCCAACTCCAGCCACTCCAGGATTGAATGAATTTCCAGAAACGCCTGTTCCGCTGAATGTACCACCTGAAGGATTTCCAGCAAGAATTACAACATTGTCTGTTGTAAACACTGGAGAATAAGTTCCTGCAGATACAACAGGTAATTCATTTACAGTAACTCCTTGTGAAGCATTCGCAGAACAACCATTCGCGTCAGTAACCGTAACTGAAAAGTTTCCAGTTGCATTCACAGAAATAGATTGTGTTGTAGCACCATTGCTCCAAGCGTAGCTGCTTCCAGCACTTGCAGTTAAACTTACTTCACCGCCAGCACAGAAACTAGTGGAACCACCAGCAGAAATTGAAACAGTTGGTAATTCATTTACAGTAACACCTTGTGAAGCACTTGCAGAACATCCATTAGCATCAGTAACTGTTACTGAATAATTTCCAGTAGCAGTCACAGAAATTGATTGCGTTGTAGCACCATTGCTCCAAACGTAGCTGCTTCCTTCACTTGCAGTTAAATTCACAGAACCACCAGCACAGAATGTTGTTGCGCCATCAGCAGAGATTGAAACAGTTGGCAATTCATTTACAGTAACATCTTTCGAAGCATTAGCAGAACATCCGTTTGCATCTGTAACAGTTACTGAATAAGAACCTGGAGCATTCACAGCAATTGATTGTGTTGTTGCACCATTGCTCCAAGCGTAGCTGCTTCCTGCACTTGCAGTTAAATTCACAGAACCACCAGCACAGAATGTTGTAGCGCCATCAGCAGTGATTGAAACAGTTGGCAATTCATTTACAGTAACATCTTGTGAAGCATTGGCTGAACAACCATTCGCGTCTGTAACTGTTACTGAATAAGAACCTGAAGCATTTACAGAAATTGATTGTGTTGTAGCACCATTGCTCCAAACGTAGCTGCTTCCTTCACTTGCTGATAAATTTACAGAACCACCAGCGCAGAATGTTGTTGCGCCATCAGCAGAGATTGAAACAGTTGGTAGTTCATTAACAATAACATCTTGCGAAGCATTGGCTGAACAACCATTCGCGTCTGTAACTGTTACTGAATAATTTCCAGTTGCATTTACTGAAATTGATTGTGTTGTAGCACCATTGCTCCAAGCGTAGCTGCTTCCAGCACTTGCAGTTAAATTTACAGAACCACCGGCGCAGAAAGTTGTTGCTCCGTCAGCTGTAATGCTTACGCTAGCAGGAGGATTATCTAATTGTGAGATTGCAAGGTTAAAAGCGCCTGTAGATGTTGTGTAACCTTCTACAACTGCGTAGTAAGTAGTGTTAGGTAGTACCAATGCTTTTAGTGAAGCAGAAGTCCCTGTACAACTAGGTCCGTTGTCATCGTTAGATGCAATCCAAGTTCCTGTACTACTTAATAAGTGAATATATGTATCAAAGCTTGATGTACAAGTTGAAATTACAATTGAATCAGTGCAACTTCCTGTAGTAAATTGATAGAAGATATCTGCAGAAGCTTGCTGGTTTGTTCCAGTATATGTGCTTGAATAGCCGCTTCCTGCAGCATTAGAATTTGATGTATTATATGGTAAAGAACCAATCACAATTGGAAGTGAAAAGTTGTCACCAACTTTAGGATTTATTGTAAGATTGATAACATTTGAAAATTCATCATTACAACCAGATTTCGAAATTCTAGCGCGTACTTGGTAAGTTCCCGGTGTTAAATTCAAGCTCAAAGAATTTGTAGTTGCACCGCTAATATCTGCAAATGCACCAGCACCAACTGCTGATTGCCAATTGATAGAAGTTCCATTTCCACCGCTGTATGAATAAGAAACGCTGGTTCCAGCAGTTCCATTCGAAGGTCCAGTTATAGTTCCTGCAACTGTAGGAACTGTGCAGGCAGAAATTGTTTCAATTGTAATGTCATCAATATATAAATCGTATTTATCTAAGTCGCTAAATACCCTAAATCCAATGTATTGAATTCCTGATGTTGTTGCAACAATATTGGTTGATATTCCTTCAACATAGGTAGTGTTGATGATATTTGAATTTGTAAAAATTGCTGCAGAAGTCATTCCTGCTGCAGAAGCTGTTGCCCCCCATTTCACTTCTAGCTTTTCTGCAAATGTTGCAGAACGTGCACGGTACCAAAATCTAACTCTATAGTTTTCACCTGCAACCAAATTTAATGGAGGTGTAAAAATCCAGTCGTTGGCAGCAAGAGTTGCACTGTAAGTGTATACTATATTATTAGGAGCCGAACGTGCTGATGTAGCTCCAACATTCCATGTTCTAGGGTCAGCATTTACGTTTTGAGTTGTCCATCCGCATGGTAATGAGCCAGAAGCATCGAAGTTTTGCGTATGAGGGAACGTATTAATTGTAGGGTTGTTGATTGTAACTTGAACACCAGTAGAAGGTGTAGTCGCGCCACATGTTACTAAGCAACGGAACCAGGTAGCAGTTGAAACAGCAGCTGTTGCTGATTGCCCTGTTTGCCCTGAAATGTTGGTCCAATTTGCATTATCAGGTGATGATTGCCATTGGTAAGTTTGACCTGAACCAAATGTAGCTCCATTTAAAGATAAACTTACTGTTCCTGAACCACAAACCGAATTTGGAGAAGCAAGTGCAGTTGCCAAAGCAGGAGGATTTGTACAAGGTTGAGGATTTGCTAATTGCAATGCAGCAAATGCATTTACTCTTCCATGACCTAAGTCTGTACTCCAAGTTCCGTTTGGTTGATTTGCAACATTAGCATTGTAAGTTAAGCCTCCAACTTTATCGCATGTAGATTCTATAATTTGTCGTGCTTGTATGTTTGTTAATCCTGGATTTACGGATAATATCAATGCCATTACGCCTGCAGCATTTGGACAAGCAGAAGAGGTTCCGTTGAAAGTTGCAGTATAGTTTCCTGTGCCGTAACCTGAAGCTCCAGAAATATCGGTAGTATAAATTTTAACGCCAGGAGCAGAGATATCTGCATTTGTTCCAAAGTTAGAACCCCAAAAAGTTTCGCCATCACAAGATGTAGGACTTTTTCTTTGATTACACATACTCATTGCAACTACAGATATTACGTTTTGTAAAGTTGCTGGATAGCTTACTGCTCCGTTATTGTTTCCTGCAGCAAATAAAACCGGTGCTCCTAATCCGCCTCTTCCTTGGGTTACAGATCTTGTAATTGGGTCGTTGATTAATGCAGAAGAACTTCCGCCACCCCAAGAGTTGCTTAATATATCCGCACCAGCTGTTTGCCAAGCCCAATCGATACAAGTACCAATCCATGAATTTTGTGTAACCCAACTTGTTCCGCTAGAATATGCGATACGAATAGGAACAATCTTAGAACCGTAAGCAACACCCGCAATACCAAGGTTGTTATTTCCAACTGCTGCCACTATTCCTGCGCAAGCAGTACCGTGTGCATCGTTTCCTGATGGAGCACCACCGCTGTTTAGTCCAGTACCATCAAATCCTCCAAGCATGTTTGCCTGTAAATCAGGATGTACTAAGTCAACTCCTTCATCTAAAATTGCAACCTTAATATTAGCAGAACCTGTAGAAATTCCCCAAGCGTTAAAAACTTTCATGTCGGCTCCGGGAGTTCCGTTATTTTGTAAAGCAGAACCTGTATTGTTTAATGACCATTGATTGGCTAAAAATGTATCGTTTGTGTTGAAACGATTCATCAATCTTAAGAAATCAACTTCTGCCCAGGCAAATTGTCCGTTTTCAGCAAGTTGATTCGCTAAATCTAGCGGATTGATTGAGTTTTTAGGTACTTGTACAAAGTAAACCAAAGGGTCATACATGTTTTTCTCTAGCAGCTTCAATCCGTTTTTACGAATTACTGCGTCTAACTTCCCATAATCACCAGTAGATTTCAACTTTACAGCTACACGGTTGGTAATACCTTGCAGTGTTCCATCCTCATATTTTAAAAAGGCATGTGCATAAACTACTGAAGGCTGTAGCTCTAGTCTTTTTAAGATGGCATTATAGTCATTAGATGACAATGGTTTTGTAATTTCAGCCAACACCGCATTTTTAGGTGAAGGCAATACCATTGTTTTCGTAATTTTCTTTAACAAAGGTTCTTGTTGAAGTGTTTTCTGAATGGTTTCAAAAGAAATATTTTCATCAAATTTTATCAGCATTTTACTTTCTGATAATTCAAAGAACGCTCTACCATCTGGAGAATTGGCGTAAATTTTATTGGATTGAGCATAAGCAGACTGAATCGAAAATCCTAACGATACAATTGCTAAAAAAATCCAAATAAAGCATTTAATGCTTGTGGTGTAATTTTGCTTCATAAGTTGGTTTGGGTTGGTAGTTGTTTAAATCAAGTTGCTAAAATATAAAAATTTGAATACTCTCCAAATATCTCCTTTTTTCAATATATTATAGTTATTTAAGCAATTCCAAAGTATTATTACAAAACTCGCAACTAAATTTCCTTTATCTTTCTTAATAAACTGTTAATTGTAAATAGTATTGATAGATTTGTAAAAAAATAAAAATGGAAGTAAGAGATAGCAATGGAACTTTATTATCAGAAGGTGATACAGTTACAGTAATTAAAGATTTGAAAGTGAGAGGTTCTTCAGCCGTAATTAAACGCGGTACAGTGGTGAAAAACATAAAACTTACTGATAATGAAGAAGAAATTGAAGGAAAAGCAGATAAAGTACAAATGGTATTGAAAGCTTGTTTTTTGAAGAAGACTTAAATTTGTAATTTTGACTTTAAGCAGAATTCCTCACTGATTGCTATAACAAGCATTTGTAATTTTTGATTAAACCAAAATAATTTAAAAATCACTAGGAATTAATTATCCCAATGTATCTACAATTTTGCATTTTTTAATTTGATACCGCTGCATTACTTCTTTAAGTAGCTCTTCGCGAACAACTAAAATTAAAACTTTTCTAACAGATTTTGATTGGTACTTTTTAACGGCATCAAGCACAGAAGTGTTAAATCCCAATCCTTGAAGTTCTAGCTTTCCAATTTCATCAATTATCAAAGTATCGGGCAGGTTTTTAATTTCTTCTTTTAAATAATTATTTGCCTTTTGATAGGCTGTTTTATAAAATTTAAATCCGCCCACATTAATAATCAGCTCCTCCGATACATTATCATCTTTGCATTGCGCTTCAAATAAAACATTCGTTCTGATGTTAAACATGCACCTAACAGTGTTTACATCTGGCATTAATATTCCTCCAATATCTAATGAAGTGTCAATCCATTGCTGTAATTCAGCAGTTTTGCCACTATTTATTTTTCTTGAAAATATTAAAATGCTCATTTGTTAAGTGTTACACTAAAAAGGTAGTTCTTCTTTGAAAGTTCAAGCTAATAAATAAGTTGTTGTAATTAGCACTTTGTTCTTATTTTATCAAATAATGAAAAGAAATGAATTATCTAAAATTGATAAATCAACAGTTTATTAATAATCAAAAACCAAGTTTTCCTATTGAATTTAGTTGTAAATTGTGATATGAATAAAATTTTAACCATCACCTTTAGTCCTTGTATCGATAAAAGTACTTCTGTACAAGAATTATTGCCAGAAAAAAAATTGCCTTGTGCGCTTCCTAAATTAGAACCGGGTGGAGGAGGAATAAATGTGGCAAGGGCAATTAAGAAACTTGGTGGTGAAGCAAGCGCAATTTATCCGGCTGGAGGCTATACAGGTAAGTTCTTAAACCACTTGGTAGAAAAAGAAGGATTAACTTCCGTTGTGATTCATGCTAAAAACGAAACAAGAGAAAATATTACCGTTTTTGAGGAAACAACAGGTAAGCAATACAGATTAGGAATGCCCAGTTCTGAAATGTTTCAAAGCGAATGGGAAGAAATTCTAGCCAAAGTTTCTGCAAGCAATGAGGTGGAGTTCATTGTAGCAAGTGGAAGTTTACCACCCGGCGTTCCGATGGATATTTTTGGTCAATTGGCAAAAATTGCAAAAAGCAAGCATGCAAAATTTATTGTGGATACATCTGGTGAACCATTAAAATATGCTACTGAAGTAGGCGTATTTCTAATAAAACCGAATTTGGAAGAACTGGCATTTTTAAGCGGAAAGAAAGAACTCCAATCGAATGAGATTAAGAATATCGCAAAAGAAATGATTGCCTCTGGAAAATGCGAAAATATTGTAGTTTCCATGGGCGGAAAAGGAGCCTTGCTTTTTACCGCTAATGCTGCATTTTCATTTACTCCACCAAAAGTAACAGTGAAAAGTACGGTGGGTGCTGGCGATAGCATGGTAGGAGGGATTTTATTTGCTATCTCCAATGGTAAATCAATGAAAGAAGCCGTTCAATATGGCGTTGCTTGTGGCACTTCGGCAACTATGCACGCCGGAACTGAATTGTGCAATAAAATTGTAGCTGATGAATTATTTAATAGGGTAGAGGTGGAGCAATTGTAAACTATATCCCATAAAAAACACCCTCCATAAAGTATGAAGGGTGTTTTTTATATACTAACTGTAATATTATTTTTTTCCTTTTGCAGCAGGAATTTTAGGAGTCCATTCTGCAATTCTTGTTGTATTTGAATTTACATAAGAGTTGTCTTCATCAGCTTTTGCTAAAACAATTGCTTTATTGGCAGTTTCTACTGCTCCCTTGTAATCCATCAAAGAAGCTTGGATTTGGGCTTTTAAAGTTAGGATCCAATATTTATCTCCACCTTTTTCTAAAGCTTTATTTACATATTCTAAAGCTTTTTTCATGTCTTTGTTGTTGTTGAAGTAATATGATGCAGCAGTATTATAAGCACCAGCGCTTGGTCCAGCCATTACATCATCAATTTGCTTCATTACTTTCGCATCAAATTCAACATTCACATCAAAAGAAACTTTTGTGTTTTCCCAAGAAACTTCAATAGCAGCGGCGTTGTCGCGGATATTTGCAAATCCTATTGTAAAAGTTTCGGTTTTGTATGGTGTAGTTTCTGGTTTAACTTTAAAGCGTAAGGCATCTTCTTCTTGTTTATAATTGCTTGTGCCAGACATTTTTGCAGTCTTGTTTAAAATTAATGTCCACTCTGTTTCACCTGGAATTGCAAAAAACGAATATTCTCCAGCTGGAATTTTATTGCCTTGAATGCTAAATTCTTCGTTCGATTTTAAAATTGTTGCCATGTTAGCACCAAAGCGCCATAATTCATTAAAAGGAACAATGTCACCAAACACTTTTCTTCCCTTTGCACTCGGACGAGAATAAGTAACTGTAAATTCTGCCAAACCTGTTTTTTGAGTTACAGTTCCAACCGGACTTGGTCTTGGTGTGTCAATTTGTTGAGCAATTGCTGCGGTTCCCATCATCAGAAACATCGCCAAACTGCGTAATGTAATATTCATATTATATTTATTAAGGATTTACTAAAACTGAAATAGACTTGGTAATACCATCAACCCTCGATTTAACGATGTAGGTACCTGTTGGTAAATTTTCTACATTCCAGGTAACGAATTGTTCACCAGCATCCATTTTTTTGTTACAAATACGCTGAATGAATCTTCCTGCACTGTCATATGCCACAATTTCAACATGCGACTTTTTTGTAAGTTGTAATTTAAACTGCGTTTGGTTAATGGCAGGATTTGGAAAACACTGAAAACTGCTAAGCGATGGTTGATTTTTTACATCTTTTAATGAAACTGTTCCACTATCGGAAACACCTCTTACAATGTAAACTTCGTAAATGCTGGTATTGGCCTCACTTGATGCTGGAGCTGTTGCCGAAATATTAGCTTCAGGACTTTTAATTCCTCCAACTAAATAGCCAGCAAGTGTTCTTTGTTCGGTAAGTCTATTTACTTTGATTACCTTGTTGTTCGTTAAAGGTAAATTTTCAACAGGAATGAATTCCATGTTCGAACCTAAAAAATCTGGGAAAGAAATGCCTAACTGTTTTTCTTCATAAGTTCCATTTGCAAATCGGCTCACACAACTAATTGTTTTAACAAAAGGTACCAAAGTATCATCCACCAATGTTTGTGTTTGGGCATCTATGGTAAAACGACTCATTCCTCCAAAGAAAAAAGTATGCATAACATTATAAGTCGAATCATAAACAGGCATCACAGCACTGTGGTATTGACTTAAGTGTTGGTCAAAATTTGGAGCTACAACAGCTGTATCTTCAGTAATATTTATTGTATTGAGATACGGTAAGGTACTTTGATATTGAAACACTCCCGAAAACCCGGTTAAACCTTCGTTTCTATCTGGAAAAACCTGAGGAACTAAATTGTAATCTCTTCTGTGAAAATTGATAGAGTCTTGCTGCACTCTTAAATTGCTTATTCCCAAAGTTGTAGCATCTATTTCAAAAGATTTTACTGCATTGGAATACCGCTGCGTGAAAATGCTGTTGCCTGGATTTAATACGGAGTAAATTCCATCAAAACGATGCCCGAAAACCAGATAAAAACGATTATTTAACTTTTTTAAACTTCCACCACATACTGTCAATGCAGGGTCTTCAATTTGTTCGAAACAATTTTCTAAAGCAGATTGAGTTACAATTGCATCATGCAAACATACCAAGTCAATTTTGGTAAGGGTTGAAAATGTTTTGAAATCGTTGGCAGCATTACTCCAGCCGTAACCTCCAATCATGTAAAGGATATTTCCATCCTGATAGAATGGAATGTTACTAGAAGTAAGCGGTTCGTATAGGTTTACAGGGAAATTTTCTAACGAAGATGACCAAATTTCACCTGTTGATTTGTCAACTACATACGCGTTAACATTTTTGTTATCGTTAGGAAAAGCGAATGGAGAAAGAAATCCGTGTAACCCATTTGTTCTGCCGCCAATAAAAATCCACCTGTTATTTATAGTTGCTACTGCACCAGAATGCAAGCCAGGCATGTTTTCTATCTGAATAGGCTCAATTTCAATGCTAAATGTATCTTGCTGCCCCATCAACGCACCATTCAACCAAAGCAATAATACCAAAAGCTTAATTTTCATGAAATCTTTATTGTTTGATTAGTTTCTGAACTGTTTCGTTTTCTGATTTCTTCAATCTTAAGAAATAAATTCCATTTGCTTGTTGGCTAATATCTACAACCAAGTTTGATCCATTAAAGTTTTGTTTTGACCAGCAAAGTTTTCCCGCAACATCTATCACTTCAATGTTATCATAGAACATTTCATTTTCAAATTGAATGTTAAAGATTCCTGTGGAAGGATTTGGTAAAACAGTGAAATTAGTTTCATTGCTATTTGAAATTCCTAAACAACTTTCAACTAAAGTGGTTGCAGAAGCAACATTTGCGCATCCATTGGCATCTGCAAAAGTATAGCTTAAGTTGAATGTACCTTCTCCGATAATTGAAGGATTAAATTCATTGTTAACGATTCCTGCCTGACCAGTTCCTGAAACAGTTCCTCCAGCGGGTATAAAATTTAAAGCAGCAGGTGCAGACGTTAAGCAGAAATTCGGACTTAATCCACTAATTCCTACGTTAGGTAATGGATTTATTACAATACTGAAATCAACAGGAGGAACTTCACAACCATCAGCAGTTGTAAAGGAGTAAGACAAGTTATAAGTTCCAGCATTTAATGATAATGGGTCAAAGTTATTATCTACCACTCCAGTTCCACTAAAAACTCCTCCGGCAGGTGAGCCATTTAATGGAATGGCAAAAGCTGCATCATCACACAATTCACTGAATGAAGAAGATGCTGTAACTTCAGGAATAACTGCTATATTTACAGTTAACACGTCAGAAGTATCACTTCCATTTACTCCAGTAACTTCAACATAGTAGTTCCCCACTTCAGTTGCTTCGAAAATATTGGAATCTGCATTTGCAATTACTACATCATCTTTGTACCAAGTATAAGTAAGACTAGGATGATAACCGGTAGAAAGCTTAACATTTTCACCAGGGCAAATCGATAAAGAATTATCTGCCGATAGTAAAGCAGTTGGACCGCCTGTATTGGTTGAGATACGAGAAATTCTTCCACCTTGTTCTGCAATGTATTGTTCGCCATACATGTCTAAACCAAATGTAGAATATTGATTAATAACAAATTGTCCATGGTCATTATTAGTGAAACCTCCGTTTCCATCAGGAAAAATAGTCCAGATTCTTCCGCTGCAATAATCAGTTGTAAAATATCTCCCGTAAATGCTATTGTTTAAGAAACCACGGTATACATAACCACCCGTAATACTGCATCCATTTGAAGCAGTATGCGCGTAATTGAATACTGGGTAAACAACATTACCTGGATTTACTGTAATAGTAGTTCCTGAGCTGAAAACACTATTGGCTTCAAATCTTTTCCATCCATAATTTTCTCCACCTGGGCTAGAAAATGGCTGGAAATTTACTTCTTCATACACGTTTTGACCGACATCAGCAATCCACATGTCACCTGTTAGTCCATCAAAACTAAATCTCCAAGGGTTGCGAACGCCTACAGCCCAGATTTCATCTAATACACCATCACTTGATGAAGCAAATGGATTACTTGGAGGAATTGTATAACCTGTAGCTCCGCTTACATCAATACGTAACATTTTACCTAATAATTCCTGAGGATTTTGTGAACGATTTCCCGGGTCACCTGCACTTCCTCCGTCACCCATTCCAATATATAAGAATCCGTCTTTCCCAAACTGAATGCATCCGCCGTTATGATTTGAAAAAGGTTGGGTAATAGTAAGTAGAATTTCTTCAGAGTTTACATCACCAGCGTTGGCATTACCTGCTGTAACATTAAAACGAGCAATAACAGTATTTCCTGCGTTGTTAATGTAATTCACATAAAATCTGCCAGTTGTTGCATAATTTGGGTCAAAAGCAATTCCCAATAATCCTCTTTCATCTGATGCTCCTGAGGGATTTACCACTCTAGAGTTTATATCCATAAATGTAGTGCTTGCCGGCCCAACGTATGGTCTGATAAATTTAATTACACCATTTTTTTCTAAAATGAATAAACGGTCATCGCCACAATTGGCTAATGTTGTAACACGTGTAAAACCAGTTCCTACCTCGGTAAGGGTTAAAGCAGGAATTTGAGCAAATGCAGAGAAACTAAATAGTAATCCTGAAATAGCAGAAAGGAAATTATTTTTCATATTGAAATATCTGGTAATATTAATTGTTGAGCGCAGTAAATGTTTTAACTGCATCGAATTTTTTTGCTGGTTTACCTTTTCTGATAATTTTTATCTTTTCGATGGTATCGCCTTGTGCTATAGCATTTACTACATCTTGACCAGTCACTACATGTCCAAAAACGGTGTGTTTATCATTTAACCAAGGAGTTTCTTTATGTGTGATAAAAAATTGGCTTCCATTGGTTTTAGGTCCAGAATTGGCCATTGATAAAATTCCAGGTTTGTCGTGTCTCAATTCAGGAACAAATTCATCTTTAAATTTGTAGCCTGGGCCACCACTTCCGTTTCCAGCCGGATCGCCACCTTGTATCATAAAATCTTTAATAACGCGGTGAAACTTTAATCCATCATAAAATGGTTTTCCATTATTAGCAGATTTATTTTCGAGTTTACCAGTTGCTAAGCCAACAAAATTGGCAACAGTTAATGGTGTTTTTTCAAATTCTAATTGTACGAGTATTACACCTTTAGAAGTAGTAAATTCTGCATACAATCCTTTTTCTAGTTTAGGCTTCTTGGCTTTTTTCTCTTTTTTAATTTCATTGTTTCCAGCAATTGCACTAGAAAAAATGAACATGCTAATCAATAAACTAAGTCTTATCATAAAATATTAGGTTTAGGCAAAAGTAATTGGAACTTTGGATAATTATCAAAAAAAACAACCCGAAAACTTACGCTAACGGGTTGTTTTATTTATGTAGTTTAATTTTAGTCTCTGCGACCAAACAATCTCAATAAGAACAAAAATAAATTAATGAAATCGAGGTATAAAGTCAAAGCGCCAACAATTGCTTCTTTGCGGTCTTCTGCAGTTCCTTCGTTTCCAATGATATTCATTTCTTTGATTTTTTGAGTATCGTAAGCAGTTAATGCAACAAAAATTGCAACACCAGCATAACTAATAATCCAATAAAGCATTTCGCTGTTCATAAATATGTTTACAATAGAAGCAATAATAACTCCTATTAAAAGCATGATTGCAATATTTCCGATACTTGTTAAATCAGATTTTGTGAAATAGCCATAAGCGCTCATTACTCCGAAAGTGCCTGCTGTTATAAAGAAAGTAAGGGCGATTGAACCTCCGGTGTAAATTAAAAATATAGAAGAGAAGATTAATCCATTCAACAAAGAATAACCTAAGAAAGCTAAAGTAGCGGTAGTTGCCGACATTTTTTGAATGCCCATAGTTAACCAGCCAACTAAACCAAAAGTTCCCAAGATTAATACCCAAATTGTCCAACGGCTGCTAAATAATAATTCAACCAATTCCTGGCTTGTTGCAGTAAAAAATGCAGTAATACCTGTAATACACAAAGCCAAAGTCATCCAACCATATACTTTGGTCATAAAGGAAGCTTGTTCTGCGGCGATACTTTGTGAAGTCACCATTTGATCGATAGGGTCTTGATACATAATTATGTTTAAATTTTATGCAAATGTATTGGAAAAAGTCTTTCAAATAAAAAAGCCCCAACTAAAAAGTTGAGGCTTTTCAAAACTCAATTTCAAACTATTTATTTATAATCAAAGGCTTATTCATTCTTGTTCCATCACTTAATGTAACATGTAATAAATATTTGCCATTTGCTAACCCATCAACATCTAACTTAATTGCATTGCTGCCTTCGGTTAGATTAATTTGTTGCTTGCTGATATTTCTTCCAGTAATATCGATAATTTGTAGAACCGCTTTTCCTTTGTATTGACCATTGATGTTTAAGGTAGCAGTTTCAGTCGCAGGATTTGGAAACACATTCATGCTGCTTCCAACCGCACCAGTTAAGAAGACAGCTACAGGAGTAAATGTTTCTTGTTCACCATTAAAATCAACTTGACGTAAACGGTAGTAAGATACTCCATTGTAAGGTTTTACATCTGTTAATGTGTAATTGCGCGTGAAATTAGAATTTCCTGCACCATTCACTTCACCTACAAATTCAAAGTTAACTGCGTCTAAAGAACGTTCTACAATAAATTGATCGTTATTTATTTCTGAAGCTGTTGTCCATGTTACCAATACTTCTGCATTATTTACAGGAACAGCATCAAAACTTAGCAATTCAACAGGAAGTGGAGAACCGTTGCCAGCACCAGTAAAATCTGAGAAGGTTGTAAGTCCTGACCAAGAGAAGGTTTTAAGTACATTATCGTCAGCTCCGGCGGTACCTGTAATTGCAACGGCGGAAGAGCCGGGGCAGCTAAACCATCCTGGAACTGGATTTGTCGTGCTGTATTTTACAGGATACATAACTCCGGTTCCAACTTCATCAGCTGCTGAATATGTATAGTTTATGTTATACAAAGGAATACCAGCTAAGCCCGTTGGCTCAATTGACCAGTAACGAGCAATATAGCGTGTAGGAACTGGAGCAGTCATATTTGGATGTATTGCATTTACAACTTTAGAATCAATGTACGCATTTGCTTGACCACCGTTGGTTAATACCAATTGAGCAGGACTATAAGTTGCATTGTCTCCAACTGGGAAATCGTAAGTTGCATTCGAATTTGTGTAACGTCTTAAGTTACCTCCGTTACTTATCACATAACGTCCAGCTCCAAATCCTGTGATAGTTCCATTTGCAGAACTGTTTCCTATTATTAAATTGTTTACACCATTTAAATTGAAACGACCATTTACAAAGTTTAAATTATTCAGAATGTTAACATTACTGCTTGTACCTAATTGCACATCTCCAGTTAATGTCGATACTTCTAAATCGTAGAATGTTTCTGAACTAACTCCAGAACCTACAGTTATAGCTTGATTTCCTGCACTTTGACGGTCAAAAGTTACTTTTTTACTGTTGTGGTTAAAGGCAGACGATGCTCCTGTGCGTGTCCAATTACCTCCGATGTTAAATGAACCTGTATAGGCTGGAGTAAGGGTAAAAGTTCCATTTGTAATAGTTAGGTTATTTCTCAATGCGCGGGTATCTTGTAATTGAAGATCTGTGCCTGTATCATTGATGTCTACATTCCAAGGTATACCAGGTAATCCGGATGCGATAGCACCAGTAGACCAAGTAATATCAGCCGCTGGAACCTGATAATCAACAGTGTTAGCAAATCTCAAAGTAGAACCAACACCATAATAACAAGGATTTGGATTAACAGAACCACCTAAAGCAACTTGTAATGTTCCATTTATTGTTGTTGGACTTCCAGAACCGAAGTCCATTCTACCATCAGCAATTCTCATTAAAACATCAGCACCAACATTCAATGTACCTCCTCCGGGGTTTGTAACTTGTTTTGTAAATTCTACTGGATTATTTCCACCAATTCCAATTACATCATAAATACAACCCGCACTTCCAGTAATATTTCTATTTCCTGAAGTAATTTCAATAGAACCAGCTGCGCCTAAGGTAGCGTTTCTACCGCGATGCGTTAATGTAAATGTACCAAGATTAAGATCACCTGCTAAACGCACATTTCTATTTACTGTTCTGCTCGCTCCCATAGTAGGTAAAGCTCCACTTTCAATAATGAGGTCTCTTACAAATGTATTGTTTGAAGAGAACTCGTTTCCAGTGGTAAGAGTTCCTGCATAGCGCACATCATAAACATCTCCAGAAGTTAAGCTAGCTTCGGCATTCATGGTAGCAGTTGAGTTTGTTCTGTAAATTTCAGAACCATTGCTCATTGTTACAGATAATGAATTTAGGTCTAAAGTACCGTTAGTTAATCTTAGTCTGTTGCTAACAGTAGTATTTGCGCTAATTTGAACTGTACTTCCAGTGTTATTAATGGCTAGGTAAGCAAATCCGTTTACACCATTAATAGTTTGCAATGTAGTACCATTCATTTCTACTTCACGGTTATTTTGGGTTAATGTACCACCGGTATTTCTGGTGAAGTTTCCTGCAACCTTAATGTCTCCGCCAACAACTGTAGAAAGTGTTAATACTCCAGCATTGTTTACAACAACATTTCCGGCAACACCTAAGAAACCTGTCATAGTTTGCATATTTAATCCTGCACCTGGAGATGCTGCTCCTGCGTTGATTGTTAAATTTCCTGCAATTGTTTGGTTGGCAGCACTACTTCCCATATTTAGAGTTGTATTGGATCCATTTGGATCAATAGTTACATTAAATGGATATCCTGCACCAGCAGTTGCGCTCCATTCAGTTCCTCTTGTATAAGCACTTCCTGAGAAATATCTCAATGTTGAATTTGTTCCATAGAATGGGGCATTTGTGCTTACAAAACCGCCTAAAGCTATTTGTAAAGTACCATTAACTGTTGAAAGGTTTGTTCCAAAGTTAAGACCTCCAGCTAACGCTAAAGTAACATTTGAGCCAAAGTTAAAAGTTCCTCCACCAGTTGCGGTTACTGTTTTTGTACCTCCTGATATAGAAATCAATCCACCAGATGCTCCTCCAATTGTATTAATTCCTCCAGCAGTAATGATATTACCAGCAGATGCTCCTGTAAATGAAAGTGTTCTGCCATTTAAATCTAAAGAAGTAGCATTATTTAATCTGAAGATATTTCCTCCCAGAGGACCTGTTACAGAAACGTTTGTTGCAGTACTATTAGAAATTACTAAAGTGCCAGCCGTTTTATCTACAAAAAGGTAATCAAAAGTAGCTGTACCACCACCTGTAATTTCAATTGTTTGTGTTCCACTACCATTAAAGAAAACTGCTCTATTATTAGGGTTAAAGGCTGCAGTATTATTTCGTGTCCAGTTTCCACCAATATATAAATCTCCAGATGTTCCATTTAAGTTAAGTGTACCATTGGTAATGTTTAAATTACCTCCGAAACCTCTGTTACTTGTTGGGAAATTAACTGTAGTTCCTCCTTGAATTGTTACATTACTTGGAATACCCGAACCAGCAGTTAAACTATTGCCAGTCCATTCTTGGCTCATATTATATGCCCCTCCAGTATTATAAATTAATGAAGCTCCAGATAGATAAGTAGGAGAGCCTGAAACAAAGAAGCTACTTGCATTTAATTGCAAAGCATTAGAAATGATAGGTGCAGTTGTTAAAGTTGTATTGCCGTTTAAAGTTAAATTATTAAAAGTAACACTATTAGCACCTGCTATCGCAACCGTACCGTTGCAATAAACTTCACCATTTCCAAAATTTAAATTTGAACCACTAGCATTTACAACAGAACCTAAGTTAGCTATTGTAATAGTTTTTCCAGCACCAACTGTTAATGAACCTCCAGCATTTAATGTTAATGAGTTAACAACATCTGGATTAGGGTCAGTAGTTAAAATATTAATATTGTGTAAAATACAAACATTTGAGTTAGGAGAAGGTATAATAGTTCCTCCTAAATTCCAGCTATTAGGGTCATTCCATTGTCCATTATTAGCTGTTTGAACGCAACTGGTAAATCCATTGATGTTACCCACCAAGAACAATTGATCTGATAAGTTTCCTGTATAATTAACTGTAGAAGTTGATAAATAAGGGTCAGCTCCTGATAAAGCTGTAGGCCTTACTCCATAAGTACTTCCTGATATCCAATTTCCGTGGAACACACCATTTGCCCTTAAGAAACCTGAGGCTTCATCATTAGGAGTACCATTATTCCATTGGAATTTAGTTACCAAATTATTTGCTCCAGCAGTCGATTCATTTAAATACCATTGTAAGTTAACCATTTGATTTGCATCCGCTAAAGATTGGTCAAAAGGAGTTGCTTTTACTCTTACTCCAATGGTTTCAGAAGTTCCGGCTTGATTTAAAATAGCTGGTGCATAACTGGTTGAAATTCCAACCGGGAAAGTTAAGTCAACACTTGAAACAACTCTTCTTAAATATCCTGTTCCATTTGTTTGAATGAATCTGGTAGTTGAAGCTCCTGTTATAGTTGCAGAAGCCATGTTTAAGTTAAAGTTTCCAATTGAAAGAATTCCATTGGTTAGAGTTAATCCATTATTTACATTAATTGCAGCGCTTAAGTTCGCACCAGATGCGTTATTTAATATTAAGAAAGCAAAACTTGTTAAGCTTGCATTGCTTCCGCCCACAGTTTGAATAGATGTACCATTTAAAAATACAGCCCTGTTATTAGGGAAGAAGTTTACACCTGAGCCATTATTAGTCCAATTACCACCTACATAAATATCTCTACCTGATGCTTGAGAAGCTGATAAATTACCGTTTAAATTAAGGTTTCCAGTAACGTTTAAATTTACCAACATATTATTACCTCCAAAGTCCATGTACATATTCGAACCAGCATCAATTGTTAAATTTCCACCTACATTTAATACAACACTATTGTATGCATTAGTGATTTTTGCAGGAATCAAAGTAGTGTTTCCGCTAATTTGGACATTTACAGGAGCTCCTGCTCCAGTTGCAGTGCTCCATTCTAAATCACGACCATAGTTTGCACCTGTGTTGTACATTAAAGTAGAAGAAGCTCCATAATTAGGGGCTGCACTAATGGTACCACCTGCGTTTATTTGGAATATTCCATTTATGGTTGGTACTCGGGTTAAAGTTGCTAGTCCATTTATTGTAAAGTTATTAAACTGGCATGCAGTTGTCCCATTAACAGTTCCAGTTCCTGAAAACACCACATTACCAGTACCACCAGTAAATGTTCCATTGTTTGTAAGTACATCAGTTGCACTGAAAGTTAAAGTACCACCACCTGTCATGTTAATAGTTCCATTGTTTGTTAAGGAAGTATTAACGCCAATTGAACCACCACCAAACGCTATTGATTTTGTAGCATTTACTAAAATAGTATTTGGAGCATTTACAACTGTGCCATTTATTGTAATGTCGTGATTTACTGTAGTTGTCGCATTAGCTATAGGAACATTTCCTCCTAACCAAGTAGAACCTGTGTTCCAATCGGTATTGTTGTTTGTAATGTAACCTAGATAAGTGAAAGGCACTGTGGCCGGAGTTGAACCTACAGCATTTGTTGCTACTAAGTTACCTGATGCTCCACTACCAACAATATAATAAGCTGTTGTAGAAGTAGCTGCAGGTGTTGTAAGAATTGCTGCACTACCACCTAAAGTTACAGAAGTAAGAGCATTTAAATTTAATCCTGTAATTGTAATCACTTCCCCTGTATAAGCAGTTGTTGGAGTGTAGCTTGTTATTAAAGGAATTTGTAAAAATGCATTTTCAATACCAGGCTCAAAAATACCAACAGTAGTAATTCCGGATGCTGTGTAGGTGTAAGGATCGCTTCCAGAAAGCGTTGCAGCATTATTAGTCCAAGCTCCCGATGTAAAGTTTCCTATCCATTTGATTGCATTTCCTCTTACAAAGTTAATTTCTTCTTGACCTGTTTGAGCAACAGGAGCATTCCACTGAGCTGTTACAGCTAAGTTACTTCCACCTGCTGTACCCTCATTTATATCCCAATTTCTTAAAACAATTTTTGATGCATCCGCTTCACTTCCTGCGGCTCCATCTCTGGCAATAACACCATATACATCGGCTGTCCCACTGTTGTTTAATGTAACAGGATTGTAAGTAGAATTTCCAACTGGGAATAAAATATTAGAACTTCCTACGTCTAATCTTAATCTACCAGAACCATTAGTTATCGCATATGAAGTAGCACTTCCTGAAGCCTGAGTAGCTGCTCTTAAATCATTACTTCCAAGAATTACGTTTCCGCTTGTTAATGTAAGTGTTGAATTTACTGTAACAGGGTCATTTAATGTTAAGTTACTTCCAACAGTTTTTTGAATCAACAAGAATTGGAAAGTTTCACCGCCATTTGCTGTGATACTTTGAGCACCTGTTCCATTAAAGAAAACTCCTCTTCCATTAGCACCAGTTCCAACAAGGCTACCAAAACTATTTCTATTCCAGTTTCCTGCTACTCTAATACCCGGGCTTGTTGCATTTGTGGATAAAGTTAAGGTACTAGTAGCTACATCGCTTCCTATGGTTAAGTTCCCACCAACAGTAATAGCTTGATTTGTTGATTGCATGTTTAATGAACCAGCACTTCCTGTAACACCTAAAGTTAGATTATTAACTATACCCAGATTAGTAGTTGGAGCTCCAATATTTAAAGTAGTTCCATTTTGAATGATAACATTTCCTGGATATCCTGCAGGGCCACTCAATGTTGACCATTCTACTAAACGTCCATAAGCAGTTCCACTATTATAAACTAAGTTCGCAGTTGCAGCATAAACTGGTACACGGCTGTTCGCATCAAATGCTGCAACATTTCCATTTGCATCCATTCTTAGAGTACTGTTGCTGTTGATATCAAAAGCACCATATCTAACTTCAAAATTATTTCTTGCTAAAGCCAAAGTGGCTCCAGCTGCAACATTTGTAGAGTACACTTTACAAACAGTTATATTAGAGCCTGTTACAGTAACTAAACCTGTAATGTCTAGGATCATATCATTACCTATTCCTGCATCCGTTCCTAAAAGTATTCCTGTAACTTCTAATGTAGCTGATGCTCCAGTCATACTTAATGTAACAGCTCCATTAGATCTAAGTGTACCACTAAGAACGCGCACATTTCCATTTACAGTTCTGCTGAAAGGTAAAACTACAAGAGAGGAATTGTTGGCAGTAAAATTTGTAGGACCGTTTACTGATGGGAATTCTAAAGCATTAGCGGTTTGCGTAAAAACACCATTATAAGATAGGGTAGAGGCTGTACCATATGTTAAGGCATTAGTTGTTATGCTTCCACCTTGATTCACGCGCAATGTGCCTGCAATTGAAGTACTTAACCCAAGATTTATAGGAGAATTTATTGTTACGTTATTAAATGGAATGCCACCTGTAGTAGATACTGTGCAAGATCCTGCAAAGACAACGGTTCCTGTTCCTCCTGTGAAAGTTGCAGAACCATTAGCAAATGCAGAAGCGTTCGCCATAGTTAATATTCCACCAGCTGTCATTATAATGCTTCCTCCATTGGTTAAAGTTGTGTTAACTGTTAATGTTCCAGCTGCCCCAAAAGTTAAACTACTTCCAGAACGGATGGTTAATGTGTTAGGATTGTTAGCAACTACACCATTAGCAGTTACTGCATGCGCAATTGTAACAGCAACAGATGCAGGAGGCACAACGCCACCTAACCAAGTTGAACCTGTTCCCCAATCAGTAGAAGCATCAGAAATCCAACCTAAGAAAGTGAATGCAGCATTTGTTGTACCTGAAGTAACAGTATTTGTAACCACAACTGTTGCTCCTGATGCTGCTTGAGCTACTACTGCAGTTATTGTAGTAGAATTTACCACTGTAAATGTTGTAGCTGCTAAACCACCAATGGAAACAGTCATTCCAGCTGTGCTGGTAAAGTTTGTACCTGTAATGGTAAGCGTTTGCCCAACATAACCAGTATAATCTGCTTGAGGAGCAAAAGTTGGACTTGTACCTTGAACTAAAGTAATTGTTGGAGGTGCAATAGGATTAGCGAATGCTAAAAATTGTGTATTACCTGCGCTGAAATTAGAATTCGCAATTTGACTACCTGATGGAGTTCCTCCAATGAATACATATGTTCCAGTTGCGGTAGTTGTGCTTCTTCCTATAGAACTCAGCGGTGATACTGCTGTAGGGCGTGCAAGTGTAAATTGACTACCGTTAAAGTTTCCTGTTGCAGCTAAAGACCAATATTCTGCTGTGCTTAAAGAGCCAATTGAATTCGGGTCAGGCGTTCCGCCAGAATTCGTATTGAAGGCTTCCATTGTTACACTAACAGCACCAGTTCCTGTAGTAGGATTTACTAAGTTGGCCGGTAAGTAAGTTATTGGGCTTTGCTTTCCAACAGGGAAGTTATAAGTAGTTCCAGTTAAAAGTGACGCAGGTAAACTGCGGTTTAATCTTCCACTAACAAATGAATTTGCAGAGGCTCCTGTTATTCCTGTAGTTGCAGTATTAGAAACAAAAACAGTATTTGAAACAGCATCTAAAATACCTGTTCCTAAAACGAGTTGGTTGCTCACGGTTGCATTTCCAGCAAGGGTTACAACATTAGTTGCTAGGTCTTTATCCATGTAAAGATTAACCATTGTTGCTGGTAAACCAGTTCCTACAGTTTGTGGTGAAATTGAACCCACGAAACCATAACTAGCAGTTGTTGGTAAATTGCGTATATCAGTTCTTAAGTTTCCAGTTGCACCGCTTGCATCTATTGTGCCTCCATATTTTAATGTTGCTCCTGCATTTACATTAAATGTACTTGTAACACCTGCATCTGAAATTGTAAAGCCACTTCCTAATTGGAAACAAGTTGGACTATTTACATTAAATACATCCTGAACACTAAATCCAGCTTGAGCAACAACATTTGCTAGCAAAGCTCCTACGCTTGCACTTGCAGAATTTAATTCAACATTAAAATAGCTTACATTACTAGCACCAGCGTTGTAAGTGCCTCGAATAGAATGTGTTTGACCTGTTGCGCTTCCATATAACTCAACAATTCCACCAGAAATAGCATATGGAGTAGCAACTCCCGTTATCTCTGGCAAGGTTACGTTAAGTTTAGCCATTCTGAGTCTACCACCTGTCATGGTTAAACCTGCTGCACCTGTCATACCGTTTGATTGTAAATCGAATACAGAAGTACCGCTAACCAAAACATTATTGTTAACTATTAATGCAGAAGAAACACCTTTGAAATCAGTTCCAAAAGTATTTGAACCGGTAGCTGCAATATTGTAATAAGCAGGAGGCGCTCCCGATAGGGTCTGGTTTCCAGTTGCATTTAATTCGACTGTACCTCCAGTTAAACTATAATTTGCATAATTTGATAAAAATGGAACAGTTGCAGAGTTTGATTGAATTCTGTAAGTACCACCGCTCATTACCAAACGGCCTGTACCAGAAAAATCTGCAGAGTTAGTACCTACAACGATACCTCTTCTGATATCTAATTTTCCACCTAATGCATCAACCAATGTTCCATTAGAAATACCAATATTGTTGCTTAATGTTAGGGTATAAGTATCAAGGTCTAAATCTGAAATAACCACTTTACCTGTGCTGCCAACTGTAAGCGCGTTTCCTGTTACCTGATTTGCTTTACCAATGTACCAGAAAGTGGCAGTATTGTTAAATGTCTTATTAGAAACTGGTAGTTGAACGTTACCCAAATTGGCAGTAACTGTTCCAACAATACCATCTGGTGAAGTAATTTTTAAAATACTTCCTTGAGCCGAATTGAACGTATTAGTTCCTGTTGGTGTACCTGGTTGATTTACTAATAATGCAGTAGTTCCATTGAATCCAAAATCTAATGTACCATTTGCTTCAACAACTAACGATGAGTTATTATTTAATGTTAAGTTATTCGTATTCAATTGAACAATCGCATTTGCTTTTATGGCCATTGGAACACCTGCAGATCCAGATCCACTTACAACTGAAGCAATGTTTACTAATTGGGTTGTTGTACCAGTAAAGTTGAACTGTTGATCAGCTATCGCACCCAAGTTCCCAAGTATAGGATTTGCGCCTACAGTTATATTACCTTTTAAGTTAACAATACCCAATGCACCATTAGCCGTTCCATAAGCGTTTTGATTCAACCAAAATCTTGTTGTTGCAGCAGTTCCTGCACCATTCATTACTATATTACCATCTATATTAAATGTAGCACTTCCACTTATTGAGTTACTAGCACGTACTGTAAATGTTCCAGGTGAATTATGAACCAAATTACCTTTTAAATTCATCACCAAAGTAGCTGTAGAAGTTGTTAATGCTACATTTCGAGCAGAACTCCATCCGCTGTTCAATACCAAATCCCCTTGAATACCTACCGTTGCAGATCCTCCAATTGTTGTGAAAAAGCGAATATCAAAACCATCTGGTGAATCAAATTCGAAGTTTCCATGAGTTAAGTTAATCGTTCCTGTTGATGAACCTAACAATGTCCAATTAGCGCCAATACCAGATGCACCAGCAATATCGATATAAACATTACCGAATGCAGCAGAATAACCGCTATACGTATTAGCAGTAACATTACCGTTTATAAGTGGTTGTGCATCATCCCAATTCCAAATATTCAGGTTAGACAAAGCACCAAAGTTTTCATTCCCTTGCCAGATTGAAGTAGAAGGATTCCCAAATGCAAAATTTAGAAACACATCAGCATTGTCTTCTACTGTAAAGGTTCCGCCAATAGCAATTGTAAAAGAAGCATTTACTTGCAGGGTTCCTCCAGATCTTACTAGAATACTAGCAGCTGTTGAAGGATGATCTACTATTAAAGTACCACCGCTTTCAATAATTAAATTAACGGTATTTCCGAATGCACCATTTGTTGTTAGTGTATGACCATTTCTAATGTAAACATTATTGGAGGTTCCATATGCTGGAGAATTGCTCGCAGTCCAACCAGCAGTAAGTCTTTCCCAAATTGCTGGTAATGCTGTATTGCTATTCCAAAGTCCTGAAGCCGTTGTGCGGTAACTGTTTAATGGTGTACTTACAATATCAAAAGGATCACTACCAATTGTATTGGAGAATGCCAAGCCTGTAGTAGTTGCAGTTAATGTTAAATTTGTACCTGTTGCTGAATGGTTTAGTGTAGAATAGGTTGCAACACCTGCAACAGCCGACGCATTAACAGGTGTTCCTGTAAGTGAACCAGTTGAAGTAATGTCTATAGAACCAGTATAATCTAAATCTAAACTAGAACCTAAGTCTGTTCCTCTAACTGTAACTGTAGCCATATTGGTGCTGACAGTTGTTGTAATAGGTTGAACTAAAAATGCTAAACGATCGGCAGTAACCTCAATTCGGTTAATATCACCTGTGGTAGAAGATGTTGCACCACCGCCATTACCTGCTGCAAATGCAGAAGAACCAGAGACCGCAGAAGTTACTGAAGTAACTGTAAATTGCATTTGCTGGTTATCAGTAACAGGTGCATTAAATGTTACACGTAAACTTAAAGCCAATTGGGCGTTATCAGCAACTGAAACCCCTGTTAATCCTGAAAATACAATAGGTGATGTTCCACTTACTGTAACTGCTGCTCCTAATGGACTAGCTCCATTAAATAAACGCGCCGAACGAATACTTCCGGGATTTGTAACCGAGAAGGTAATTCCTGTTAATTCTGTTCCTAAGTTATCAGCATCTGTAAGTGTTGCGCCTCCATCTCTCAGGAAGAAGCCCATTACGCCAGCACTTCCATTCACGCCAGTTCCTGTATTTGATAGTACTGTTCCTTGATAAGATATGTAATCGATATTGGCATTTGTACTAACTGCCGAACCACTGTTAAATGAAACATCGCTTAAATTACTTGCAGTACCAACACCTTGAATATAAAAAGCATAATTAGGTTCATCGCTATCATTGCTTGGTATCGTTAATATCGCATCGAACGAAGCAACAGCGTTAGGAGTAAAAGTCACAACAAATGTTGTAGAGCTTCCTGCAGCAATGCTATTAGATGGAGGTGTTGTAATACTGAAATTACTTGGGTTTGAACCACTAATCAATACGTAAGGAGAAACACCGCTAATGTTAAGTGTTGAGCTTCCTGTATTTTGAATAGTAAAAGTACGGGTTGCAGTTGCTCCCCAAGCTGTGTTTACAAATGTTGTGTGGTCTGTTAATGAAGGCGTATTGTCGCCATCAACTATATTTACTGAATTTCCAGTAATATTGATTTCAGGTGCTGGATTGTTTACCGTAAATACAACTTCATTTGAAGTAACTGTGTTAGAACATGGCGCTGGATAAGTGCTTTCGCATACTATATAATATGTGCCAGCTGAAGCAAAGTTAGGAACTTGTGTTTGAGCAGTTCCTAAATTAGTTCCATAAGGTCCTCCAGGTGCGGTTCCATATTTCCATTGGCGAGAAGAAAATGTATGTCCTTCGTTAACCGTTAAAGTAGCGCCATTGGTAGAAGTAACCAAAGTTTGAGCACCCGCTGGTGTAATACTCGTAATTGAATTGTTGATGGTTAAGTTTGTAACATTTGCTATTCCGTTTACAGTCGGAGAAGTTGAAACAACACGAATGCGGTAACCTGTTCCTGTTAATGTTCCCGAAGGAATAGTTACTGATATTGATTGAGAACCGCTCGCATTGGACGTTACAGATTGTAAATTTACAGGTGAACCAAATAAACCTGAAGCATCAGAAAGTTGTGCAGTAAAATTAGCCACACCATTCGGGAAATTTCCCGCTGGTGAATATGTAAATGGAACACTTACTCCCGCAACACCAGCACAATAAGTTGTTGTTCCTCCTCCAATTGTTCCAGTAGTAATGGTGCCCAATGAAACGACATTCCCTGTAAATGTGAAATCGTTGATACTAAATGTACCTCCTGTTCCTCCCCATGCATACACGCGGAATGTAATAGCTGAATTTATGTTTTGATAAGTACCAGCAGTTAAGGAAATAGTTGTTCCTGTAATAGAAGGTGTTCCAATGTTAGCAGTATATCCATCCACACTCGAGCGAATCGCAATGTTTGTTGGACCTGTTCCTGATGCTTGACTAGTATATACTAAGTTATTAAAGTTAATCTGATATCCTGTATTAGGAGTTAAAGTAAGTGAGAAATAATCGTTTGCATCTAATGCTCCCGTATTCCATCCATTTGCATTGTAACGGTCATTTGCAGTTGCATTAGCAATTCCTGGTCCCATTCCTATGCCCGAAACAGCTATTAAAGGATCCACAGTCTGACCAGTAGTATATGGATTAGCAGCACCAGGATTTGTTCCTGCAATAGGATTCGTCCAAATAGTAACTGGAGCAGTTGTAGTTGCACAACTTGTTTGTGGCTCACCTACCAATTTATAATTAATGTTACTTCCGCTATTGGTGTAAGACCAAATGCGCATGAAATAAGTGGTACCGCTTGTCAATGAAGGAATGGTATAATTTCCAACTCCTTGTGCCACGTTTCGTGCTCCTAATGTTGCATTCGCTAAATCTGCAACTGGAGTTCCATCGCTTGGTGCAGTAATACTGGCATAAGAAGTATTGCTCCATTGAATCAAATATCCGTCAGGTAAAATACCTGTTGATGCATCTGTCCAAGTTAATGGAATGGATGTAGCTGTAGTTGTTCCGCAAGCAAATAAAGTTGGATAATTAGTTGGTTCCGCTTTAATGAATGTGCGTGTATTTCCCGCCGCAACTGGATTTGTTCCGGTTTTGTTGCCTAATGTGAATGTTAAATTAGAAAAGGCAGTTGTGCCTAAACTGATAGTATTGTTAGGTGTTGCAGTGGCAGAAATATCTGCTGTAATAAATATGTATCCAGTTGTTCCTGCATTAATTACTTGAGAAGTAAACGAAGGGAAAACTTTGCTTCCTGCAACACCCGGTGTAGTGAAAGTACTTAATGTAGCATCACCTCCATCTAATGTTGCATCTGTTGAGTAACGAACTTTTAAGTTTACTACATCAGCAGAAGTATATGTTCCTGCTGTTGTAACTGTAATACCTGTTAGAGTTGCATTGCTTGAAGTTACTGCGAAATCGAAACGATTTAAAACGATGTCGGTGCTGCTTGGTATATGCGAACTAGCAGCTGGAGAACTGTTTGAAATAGCGATGGCCGGATTTACAATCGTAACAGTATTGCTGGCTGCTACCGGGTCTGTTCCTGTCTCTGTACCTGATGTGAAGCTGATATTTGAAAAAGCTGTATTCCCTAAGCCAATGGTATTACCACCAGTTGCAGTTGAAGCAATATCAGCAGTGATAAATATATAGTAAGTACCAATTGCAAGTGCCTGCGCTGTAAATGAAGGGAAAACTTTGCTACCTGCAACACCTGGTGTTGTGAGTGTACTCAAAGTTGCGTCTCCACCATCTAATATGTTATCTGTAGAGTAACGTACTTTTAAGTTGATGATATCTGCGGAAGCATACGTTCCTGTGGTTGTTACTGTTAAGCCGTTGAACGTTGTTCCTGCAACAGTAACTGCAAAGTCTAAACGTTGTAAAACCACATCGTTTGTACCTGCGTTTTGGTTGCTCGAAGCTGGAGCTGAATTGCTAATGGCAATAGAAGGAGACGTGCTCACGAATGTTTGAACACCTCCAGCTGCTACTGGATCCGTTCCTGTTTTGGTTCCTGAGCTAAAACTGATATTTGAAAAAGCAGTAGTTCCTAAGTTAATAGTATTTCCGCCTGTGGCTGCTGGTGCTATATCAGCAGTTATGAATATATAATAAGTAGCTCCTGAAATGAGCGCTTGAGAAGTAAAAGAAGGAAACACTTTAGCGCCCGAAACACCAGGTGTTGTTAATGTACTTAATGTGGCATCTCCAACATCTAATATGTTATCTGTGGAGTAACGAACTTTTAGATTAGTAATATCAGCAGAAATATAAGATCCTGCTGTTGTTACATTTAAACCTGTAAGAGAAGTGTTTGCAACAGTTACAGCCAAATCTAATCTTTGTAAAACAACATCATTTGTACCTGCATTTTGGTTGCTTGCAGCAGGTGCTGAATTACTAATTGCAATAGAGGACGGGGAAATAAATGCATTATCTTTTCCGATAACTATATATGAACCAGCAGGAATTGTCGCAGGGAACTGAGCAGAGCCAGTAGAAGTTGCGGTAAAAGGATTAGAACCAGCAAGTGTAGTTGCAACTTGTGTCCAAGAAGAGGCGTTGTAAAAACCCATATAAGGAGTAACTCCTGCATTATAATTTGTTCCAACATCACCTGAATTGTATTGTCCAACCACAGGCGTTAAATTACTATTACCTGCAACAGCTTCTGTAATATACCAACTTCTAAGTACTGTGCTTGTAGGATCTGCAGCATTTGGAGGATTTCCATCAGCTACTCTTATTCCATAAGTATCACTTGTTCCTGTATTTGTAAATGTTATTGGGTTATATACCGAATTACCAACAGGGAAAACAACAGCGGTACCTGCTACAATTTGTCTTAACTGACCGGTATTGCTTGTTCTTACATAGCTGGTTGAACTTCCGCTGGCTGTAGTACCAACTGTCATATTATTTGTACCCAACACAAAAAATCCTGCAGTAAGTGTTAACGTATTATTTACAATGACCGGAATTCCAAGCGTTACAGTTGTACTTCCAGTTTTATCGATGAGCAACCAATCGAACGTAACATTTGCATTTGTGCTTGTTATATTTTGTGCGTTACCTAAAACAAAGAATACTGCTCTAGAATTATTCACTAAAGAGCCATTCATTGCAAAATTACCACCTAAATATAAATCACCAGCACTTGCATTTAAAGTTAAAGTTGTACTTGCATTAACAGTAATGTTTCCCGGCGCACCTCTTCCTCCTGCAAGGGTAAGATTAGTACCTGCATTTTGAATAATAACATTTGCAGGAATACCAAAACCAACAGCAACAGTTGTAGATGCACCACCTGTCCATTCGTTGCTCGTTCCATAAGGCCCTCCTGTATTGTATACCAAAGTAGAAGAAGCACCGTAATTAGGGGAATTTGTGCTAATACTTCCTCCTGAATTAATTTGTAATGTACCATTAATAGTAGTTACAGCAGCTCCTGGATTTAAACTACCTGATGAAACGACAACCGTAATACTTGTTCCAATGGTTAATGTACCAGATGAGCTTCCACTTATTGTTTTATTATTAGTTACAGCAATTGTAGCTGCTGAACTTGAAGTAATATTTTTAACAGTTCCACCAGTAGCTCCATTTGCCAATATATTTCCACCTGAATTATTTAAAGTAAGCGTTCTTCCATTTAAATCTAATGAGCCTGCGTTTAAGAATTGTAACACATCACCTGCGGTAGTATTTATTGTAACATTTGTAGATGAAGCAATTTGCACAGACCCTGCAGATTTTCCTATCAATAAATAATCGAAAAACTGAGTACCACTTCCTGCGGTTATTACAGATGTACCTGTTCCTGTAAAGTAAACTGCTCTTGTATTGTTTGTCCAAGTACTACCGTTATTAGTTAGATTACCTCCTAAATACAAATCACCTGATGTTGCGTTGAGCACCATACCACAGGATGCGTTAACAGTTACATTTCCCGGAACTCCTCTGCCGCCGGCTAGGGTAAGCGTACCAGTTTGAACAGTAACATTTGCGGGTATTCCAGAGCCTGCTGCAACAGACGCAATTGCCCCTCCAGTCCACTCATTAGATGTACCATAGGTGGTGTTATAAATTAAAGTTGAAGAAGAACCATAAGTTGGTGTAGTTTGAAAATTACCACCATTTATTTGTGTTGTTCCGTTTAAAGTTAAGGCTGTTCCCTGCACCGCATTTGTTCCCGTAACTAGCAAAAAAGTTCCAGTTGTCCCGCTGGAAGGAACAGTTCGCGCAACACCCATATTAATTCCTCCGCCACCTTGCACGGTAACATTCGCAGGCCCATTTGTGGCAGGCCAATACGTGTGTCCTGCGTTAATTGGACCATAAGGACCTGATGTATTATTATATACTAAAGTACTTGAAGTACCGTAAGTCCAAGTTCCTCCTGACGCAAAACCTCCTTGATTTATTTGAAAAGTTCCATTAATAGTTGCTGTTCCTGTAATTGTTAAAGAAGCATCCACTATTAAAGTTCCACCTAAATCTACTGTAACATTGGCAAGTTGTTGAGCAGTAGTAATTCTCATGGTTGCACCACTATTTACTACTATGCTATTACCAACTGGGATTGTTGTGCCTCCAGTTCGGTTTAGTTGCATCGTTCCTCCATTAACTGTTGTTAAACCTGTATACGAATTAGCACCTGTTAGCAAAAGAATACCTGCTCCAGTACCAACTTTTCTTAATGGATTTGCGCCGGTAATTGCAGAACTGATAGTTATACCCCCAGCTGCGTCAATTGCAATAACATTAGCTGTAGCATTACCCAAACCAATGTTTAAATTTTGTGTTCCGTTTGCAATGGTGTGAGTAGTAGCGCTATTGTTTCTTATAATAGTATTTGCGATTGTATTTATTGTTGTTCCATTAAGCGTCAAAGTTCCTGCTGCAGTTCCTGAGCTATTATTTACAGTTCTAGCAGTGGTCGCAGAAGCTCCAAAATGAATGGATCCTATGCTTGAATTTGCACCTGGGATTCCATTCATGTTTATTCCAGAAGTTGGCTGAGTATTTAAATTAAAAAATGCTTCAGCTGCTGTTCCTGATGGTACACCACCAGAAGACCAATTTCCTGCAGTTAGCCACGCTCCGCTGCTGGCACCAGACCAAACACTTTGCCCCCAGCTCGCATTGCTGATTAAAACAAGCGTTGCTGCAAGTAAAAAGCTCCGGTTCGCCATCCGTTTTAATCGGAAATTGCTTTTTTGGAGGTGAGTTTTGTTTTGGGAGGTTGATTTTAAATTTGCTACTGGCAAAAGTTCAACATTGGTAGTGTTGAAGATGGTAAGCAGTAGGTTTTTTAAAGTAGAAATCATTCTCATAGTTGGTGGGATTGATGTTGGAGGTTTGGGCTTTTTTGTTTGGTAGTTTCTTTTTAAAATCAATTAATTACGGGCAGAAAATTGATGAAGATGAGTTTTGCTAGTAATGTCATGGTGATAATTTTTGTTCAAGATGTTAAAAGTAAGTTAATTTTATGTTTTGTACAAATTATTAAGTAACTGAAATTTAATATATTATGAACAAATGTTTAACAATAGAGTGAGAATGCAGTCAATATGGGTGTTTGACGGTGTTAGAATGACACAGTATGGATTGCGGGGGGTGATGTAAGGAATTGTTTTAGTTTTGAGTAAAAAGCATAAAGTTGAAAGCATAAAGTTGAAAGTATAAAGTTGAAAGTATAAAGGGGAAAGGGGAAAGGTGAAAGGCGAAAGTATAAAGTTGAAAGTATAAAGTTGAAAGTATAAAGTTGAAAGTATAAAGGGAATAGGAGAAACGCGGTGGTTGGTGGGATGAAACTAAATTCATTTAAATTTATCCTATTTAAATGCTACATTTTAGAATTATAATTTCATTGTTTTTATACATTAATTTTTTGCATTTATTTTTTAAAAATGATTTTTAATAATGCGATTTATTAACCTTTATTTGAATGATTATATGCGCATAAATGCTGCGTTAAGGATTGAGTGAAGGCTCCGCCGAGCGAAAGCCTGACCGCGCAATGGCGCTTTGGTTTGTGAGCTGGAAATTGCGGGGTAACGCCCAAATGAAATATGCTATTAAATACTTGAATATAATTGTTTTGAAAACGATTTAATTCGTGATTTGAGTTTTATGTGTTAATTAAAAGTGTTATTGTTTGAAATTTGTTTTAAAATTCGATTTGAAATGCGAAGTGCATGTTACAATTTCTTTTATTTTTGCAATTCAAAATTTTATGGTAATGATTCTAAAAAAGTATATTTTATTGGTGTTAAGTATTTTGATGCTGGGAACAGTTTTGGAAGCACAGCAAGATCCTTGGACTAAAAGCCAATTAATTACCCCGGATGCGCTTGCTCAGAAATTGAAAAGCACAGGCAAAGATGTTCCTGTAATATTGAATTTTGGAGTTGAAAGGAATATTAAAAATGCTATTGAAATTGGCTTGGTTAGTTCCCCGAAAGTAGCCGAAAAATTCAAAGCAGATGCTGCAAAGATGGATAAGAAAAAGGAAACGGTTATTTATTGCGGCTGTTGTACCATGGAAAATTGTCCGAATGTTAGAAATTCATTTAATAAATTGAAGGAATTAGGATTTACGAATATTAAAGTATTGAATATTCCAACTGATTTGAATGTTGATTGGATAGAAAAAGGTTATCCAATGAAACAATAATGAACGAAGAAATAAATAATTATCAACGTTTAATTTCTTTAGCAAATTCAGTTTTCGAAACGAAAAACGACCCGCATCAATTGGATGTAAATGAGGAAGTAATGGAAAGATTAGCTGCTATTCATCCTTCGTGTTTGTCTGAATTTGACGAAGGTGACGGACCTCTTTCTTGGGTGTTGGTATTTCCAACAAGCAATATTTTAAGAGATAGATTTTTGAAGAATGAAATAACTGAAAAAGAATTATTTTATTTAACTGAAATTGGTGTTAAATATGATGCAATTTATTTGTGTTCTGCCTTGGTATTAGAAGAATATAGAAAAAAAGGAATTGCCAAACAATTGACATTAAACGCAATTAAAAATATTCAAAAAGAGCATACAATTACTTCTTTATTTTACTGGGCATTTACAGAAGAGGGTAGATGGGCTGCAGAAAGTATTGCAAAAGCTGCTGGACTTGACTTATTAGAAAGCACAAGCAATTAGTTAAGAAAGAATTAATTATTTAATAGATTAATTTTTATTTGCCAATACAGAATTTTCCAAAAATAATTCCGAGTACTTCATCATTTGTTACTTCGCCTGTAATTTCTGAAAGGGCTTCGATGGCTGCTCGAATATCTGTAGCTAATAAATCACTGGGTATTTGCATGTTTAATCCATTGATTACTGCTTGTAAGCATGTTTCAGCTTTTTCTAAAGAATGTGCATGACGTGCGTTACTTACCAACATGTCGCTACTTTTAATTCTTTCAGAAACAATCCATTGTGTAAAGGCATTTTTCAATGTTTCTATACCTTCATTATTTTTTGCCGAAAGCTTAATTAAATGCTCTAATGATTTAAATTCATTTAATTTACTTTCTATTGTAATGTCTGTTTTATTTGCAACAGGAATTACTATAATTTCTGTTTTAGCATTTAATTTTATTGCATTAATTTCATTTTCCACATCTGTGGAATTCATTTCATTGGCATCAAATAAATACAGGATGATGCTTGCTTGTTGCATTTTTAAATAACTCCTTTCAATTCCAATTTTTTCAACTTCATCTTGTGTTTCACGCAATCCGGCTGTGTCTATAAATCTAAATGCAGTGCCATCAATTACCAAAACGTCTTCAATTGCATCACGCGTGGTTCCTGCAATAGAACTCACAATTGCTTTTTCTTCTTTTAATAATGCATTTAATAAGGTGGATTTTCCAGCATTGGGTTTTCCAACAATTGCTACAGGAATTCCCGATTTAATTACATTGCCTAAAGTAAACCCATTTCTAAGTAATTTAATATTTACAATTAATTGATAAATTAATTTTTCTAATTGTGTTCTGTCGGCAAATTCAACATCTTCGGTACTGAAATCTAATTCTAATTCTATTAAAGCTGCAAATGTCATCAGTTCAGTCCTGAGCTTTTTAATTTCATCAGAATAACCGCCTCTTAATTGCTGAAATGCTAAATTATGTGCTGCTTTATTTTCAGATGCAATAACATCTGCAACAGCTTCTGCCTGGCTTAAATCCATTTTTCCATTTAAAAAAGCACGTAGGGTAAATTCGCCGGCTTTTGCAGCAATGGCGCCTGCATCGTACAATGCACTTAAAATGCTTTGTTGAATAAAGATTGACCCATGGCAACTTATTTCAATTAAATGCTCGCCTGTATATGAATGTGGTTGCTTAAAAACAGAAACAAGCACTTCATCTATGGTCTCGTTTTTCCAAACAATATTTCCAAAATGTAAAGTATATCCATTTTGATGGATGAGTTTTTTATTTTTTTTTCCAACAAATATTTTATCTGTTATGGAAAGTGCGTCGGGGCCTGAAACTCTTATTATTGCTAAAGCAGATGTGCCTCCTCCGGTTGCCAAAGCACAAATTGTTGTATTCAATTGCATGTTACAAATATAGCGGATTATGTCATAAATATTTTTTATAATTGAAGAAATATCTACAAAATATCTTCAGGTAATTCATTTTCGATTTCTTGAATTTTTAGTGTTTCAGATTGGTCTATTCCTTTAGCTTCGTACCATGCAACTCCAAAATAAACAGGCCAAATAATAAATAATGAAATATTTTCAATCAATTCAGGATAAGGCATTTTAAGTAATACCCATATAATACTTACGGATGCAATACCTATCCAACAAAGTTTTAATATGTCTAACCAAGATTTATTTGTATTATTTAAAAAGAAAATAAAATAACCAATAAATATTAAAATTGGTGCGAACAATAACAAAATATGGGCATATGGCCAATGCATTATTCTAAAGAATATTCCTATAATCAAGATTAAATTTCCAGATAAATATATAATTGCATTTTTTGATCTCAGCGATCTGCTATTATAAATTAAATATAATAAACAGGAATAAGCGCTGTAATTAATTAAGTCTTCAAGGTTAAATCTGTGTTCTATAATTAACCAAAAATATACTGCAAATACAGATAAAACAAACCATACAGTTGCAAAATACCTATTGAAATAGTCTTTCATTTATGTATGCTTATTTCACCGTTAATTTCATTTAATATTCCTTCATCAATCATATTTTTAATAATTTCTAAAGTTATTTTTTCTTCAACATTAATTTTCATTAATAATTGTTTAATATTTAAAGCGCTTGTTTTTAATTCATTTAAAATAAATTTTTCTATATTTTTATTTAAATCATTATTGGAAGTTTTTTTAGCTAAGCAAACATCGCATTTCCCACATTTAATTGGATTTTCTTCACCGAAATAACTAACGAGTTGTTGACTCCTACAAACTTTATCATTGCTGAAATATTGTACCATTTTTTCATATCTCACACGCGCATTTTGCTTTTTAGACTCATAGTTTCTAATCGACAAAGGAAGTCGGTCGGGGTGCTGTCTTCCCATATTAAAAAACAATTGTGTTTTATCTTTAAAAGGTTTGTAAGAGATGATGCCGTTAGTATCTAAATAATTTAATTTTTCAATTACTTCTTTTACATGAATTCCTGCTCTTTCAGCAATTTCAGATTCTTTAATCGGCACAAAATCGTGGAAAGTTCCTCCATAGGATCTCATAATTGTTTTAATAAAAGATTCATACTGCGGATGTTGGAACTCGAATTGGTAAATAGCTTCTTTATTTACCATAAAAATAATTTTACTAGACGAGTAGTTGTTTTCAATAAATGTGAATAAGCCTTCTTTCTCAATAAATTTAATAGCGTTTAAGCAAATATTAGGTTTTTGTTGGTAACGTTTTGCAAATTCTAATAAATCGAAATCATAATATTGCATTTCCCCAGCATTTACTGGTATTTGTAAGAAGTTTCCTATTAGATTATAGATAGATTTGATTAAGTCGAAGCCCGGAAATTGATCATTAAATCTATTTTCCATTTCTTCTTTATCGGCCGAATCTGTAAGCAAAACGGCCCACGATTTTTTTTCATCTCTTCCGGCTCTTCCTGCTTCTTGAAAATATGCTTCTAAGGAATCAGAAGGCTCCAAATGAATTACGGTTCGAACATTTGGTTTATCGATTCCCATTCCAAAAGCGTTGGTGCAAACCATTACCCGAACTTTATCATCAATCCACATTTGCTGTCTTAAGCTTCTGGTATTGCCATCAAGGCCTCCATGGTAGTAAGTTGCGACAATTCCTTGTTTATTTAACCATTCTGAAAATTCTCTTGTTCTTTTGCGATTTCTAACATACACAACAGAACAACCAGCTAGTTTATTGAGAATGTTGAGTGCTTGTCCATTTTTATTTTCTGTTATACGCACTATGTATGCAAGGTTGCTGCGTGTAAAACTCTTTTTAAATCGTTTTCCTTTTTTGAAATGCAGCCTTACTTCTATATCATTGCAAACCTCTGTAGTTGCAGTTGCAGTTAAGGCAATAATGTTAACGCCTGTTTTTATTTTTCGAATCTCAGCAATTTCAAGATAAGAAGGCCTAAAATCGTAGCCCCATTGTGAAATACAATGTGCTTCATCTACAGCAATTAAACCAACATCACAATTATAAAGGAACTCCTTGAAACGTTCGGTACCAAGCCGTTCTGGTGAAACATATAAGAATTGAAGTTCTTTGTTTATTGCGCGATCCAATAAAATTTCAACTTCTAATTGCTGCATAGTTGAAGCAATCATTCCTGCGCGAATTCCTTTTTTTTGCAGGTTTTCGATCTGGTCTTTCATTAACGCTATAAGCGGAGAAATAACAATGCATAACTTGCCTAAACACAATGCAGGAACTTGGAAACATATTGATTTACCACCACCAGTTGGTAACAAAGCAAGGGTATCATTTCCTGCTAAAACAGAAAGTACAATGTCTTCCTGAAGTTCACGAAACTGATTGAATCCCCAATATTGTTTAAGAATTTCTGATGGAGTATGCATTCCTACAAAAGTAGGGATTCATTTCTTATCAACTATGCTTAAGCACAAATTCTGCTCTCCAGGCAATTGAACCCATTGGTACAGCAACTAATTCATAACCTAAAGTTGAATAAATACTTTCTAAACATTTATGAACTTTAATAGCAGCTACAAAATCTTCTTTTCGCTCATTGTCTCTTTGGAAAATTGCCTCCCAAGGTGGAGTGATAAAAATTTTTGAATGGTATTTATATTTATTGGAAAGCTCGATTAAATCAGCGGAAATTTCTTTTTTATCTTTCATTAGAAAGCCAATAACATCTGGAATTCCCCGGTCATAATAACTGATTACATTTTTGCCCTTTTCGAATTGCATGATTCTTCCCTGTTTTACTTTTTCTGAAAAAGAATCAATATTTATCCAGGGAACTGATTCTCCATTGGTTTCAACTTCATGCTGAATGATTTCTCTTGCAATTTCATGGTGCACCAGATTTCCTTTTCTCTCCAATTCCTCAATGATACTAGATTTACCAAAGCCTGGACCACCAGTTAAGAGTATGCGTTTTTCAATCATTCAGCGGCAAATATACCTTTACATTTACGAAAAACTAAATTTGAAGTTGAAAATGGTTTCAATTTATCAAGAGTTGTTAATGTGATTTATAGACATTCTAAATTTGATATGTTAAATTCAATTAAATCAAACGGTTGAAAATCAGTGTTCCAAAAGAAGTGTTTAAAGCCATAGTGTCATATTGACAATAAATTTCCTAACATTGCGGCCGAAACGGTTTTTTTAAGACTGTTATTTTGATGATTTATGGAAAAGTACGTTTGTATTCACGGGCATTTTTATCAACCCCCAAGAGAAAATGCATGGTTAGAAGTAATTGAGCAACAAGATTCTGCATATCCATACCACGATTGGAACGAACGCATTTCTCATGAATGTTATGGGCCCAATGGTGCTTCCCGAATTTTGGATTCAAACGATAACATTATCAATATTTTAAATAATTATGCGCGCATGAGTTTTAACTTTGGAGCTACATTGCTTCAATGGATGGAAGTTCATGCTGTTGAAGCATACCAACAGGTGCTGGATGCTGATAAAGAAAGCATGGAACGTTTTGGTGGTTATGGAAGTGCAATGGCTCAGGTGTATAATCACTTAATCATGCCTTTGGCGAATAAGAAAGATAAGCAAACGCAAGTTATTTGGGGAATCAAAGATTTTGAATATCGTTTTGGGCGAAAGCCAGAAGGTATTTGGCTTGCAGAAACCGCCGTTGATGTTGAAACCTTAGAAGTGCTGGCAGAAAATAATATTAAGTTTACTGTGTTAGCTCCTCGACAAGCTAAAAGTATAAGGAAAAATGGAGAAGAGAGCTGGCAAGATGTGAATGGAGAACGGATAGATACAAGAAGACCTTATACATGCAAATTACCGTCTGGAAAAGAGATAGCTTTATATTTCTATGATGGAAAAGTTTCTCAGGATATTGCTTTCAAAGGACTTTTAATTGATGGGAAAGATTTTGCGCACCAATTGCTGGAAGGATTCAATGATTACAGTGATGCCATTCAATTAGTGCACGTTGCTACTGATGGAGAAAGCTATGGTCACCATCATAAATATGGAGACATGGCACTCGCTTATTGTTTAGATTATATTGAAAGTGCAGGTTTAGCAAAGTTGACGAATTATGCGCAGTTTTTATCAATAGCACCTCCAACCTGGCAAGTTGAGATTCACGACAATAGCTCTTGGAGTTGTGTGCATGGTGTAGAGCGTTGGAGAAATGACTGTGGTTGCAGTTCAGGAATGAACTTAGGCTGGAATCAAAAATGGAGAGCTCCTTTGCGAAATTCCTTGGATTGGCTAAGAGATCAATTAACTTCTGTATTTGAGAAAGAATTAGGAAAATACATAAAAAATCCATGGGATGCCCGAAATGCATACATAGAAGTTATTCTTGATAGGGGAGAAGTAAATGTTGACCAGTTTTTAACAAAATGGTGCATTGAAATGCCTAAAAATGAGCAGAAAACAAAGGTGATTCGGATGCTAGAAATGCAACGACATGCCATGTTAATGTATACAAGTTGCGGTTGGTTTTTCGATGAGATTTCTGGAATAGAAACAACTCAAATTTTGCAATATGCAGACAGGGCAATTCAATTAGCAGAAAGCGAAAGTAATGTATTACTAGAAAAAGAATTTCTTAAAAGACTTACCGAAGCACCTAGCAATTTGCCTGATTTAAAGAATGGTGCAATTGTGCATAAAAAATATGTGCAACCTTCAAGGTTAACCCTTTCTAAAGTAGGTTCACATTATGCAGTAGCAAGCTTATTCGAAGACTTTCCCGAAACACTCACTATTTGTAATTACCGCGCAGAAAGCGAGAGTTATGAACGTTTAGAAGCAGGAACTTTAAGATTAGCAGTAGGGAAAACGCAAGTGCATTCATTGATTACACTGAGTGTGCGAAAATTTTACTTTGCGGTTATTTGGTTGGGCCAAAATCATATCATAGGAAATTCCAGTAGTTATATGGAAGATGAGGATTTTGTAAAGATGAGTGAGGAAATTAAAAGTGCATTTAGCAATAGCCAAGTAGCTGAAGTGATAGGTATTATGCAAACTTATTTCGGTCCAGAGAAATTTTCATTATGGAATTTGTTTAAAGACGAACAAATTAAAGTACTGAATGAAATTGTAATGAAAGATGTAATTCAGGCTGAAGATTCTTTCAGGAGAATTTATAATAGAAATTACAACATCATGACCGTGATGGATGAAGCCCGTTTGCCAATTCCTTCTGTATTAATCAAAAATTTGGAGAATGTTATTAATAGTGATATTCGACATTTTTTCGAAAATGGAAATTTATATCCAAACAGATTGGAAAAATTAGCCATCGATGCCCTAAAGTGGAAAGTTGAATTGGACAAAACAACAATTAGTTTTGCCGCTAGTTCCAAAATGTATTTGTTAATGAGAAGTCTTCGTCCTGAAGACCATGACTACAAAACCATTGATATTATTCTAAGGGTTTTTCATGTAATGAAAGATTTGAATATCGAACTCGATTTACGAGATTTTCAAAATGAATATTTCAATTTAGGAAAAAAACTTCTGGAAGATCATACTATCCTTAAATTCAAAGACCAGAAAAGTAAAATGGAATGGATTAGAAAGTATCTTGAATTAGGCAAATTTATTAAAGTAAAATTGCCATCAAGAATGGAACATATAATTGAGTAGTGAAAAGTATAAAGTATAAAGTATAAAGTATAAAGTATAAAGTTGAAAGTTGAAAGTGTAAAGTTAGAAGTGTAAAGTTAGAAGTGTAAAGTTGAAAGTAGGGTTAGGTAATTATTCACAGTTGTTTTAAAAATTCCATTGTATCTGCACCATCTGCATAATCCGTAAGTTGGGGACTTTGTGCATTGCCAAAAGAAATGGAGGAGATACCAGAAAAAGCACCAGAAACAACACATTGTATTTCTGAAACAGCTGCTGCTAATTTATATTTAAGAGAAGCTATATCCTTGTATTTTTCATAGTAAAGCACGCCAATCGGAGCATGTAATCCTTCGTCTTCTTTTAGCAATAAAAAACCATTGTCAAAATGTTCCACACCATTTATAAGGTAAATTGCTTTGTTATATTCATAGTTATTAAAATATTTTGAATGATTTTTTAAATCATAGAATTTCATACTTGCATCAAGCAATTGAGAAGGATTCCAATCTTCAGGGAAATATATTTTAGACACGTTTCTGCAACCTAATCCAAAATAACTAATCACATCTTGCAATAGGTTTGTTAATTCCTCATCACTTTCATTTCCGGAAATTACTGCTACTGATGTCCTGTTTTTTCTAATGATATTTGGGTACTTTGAAAAATAATATTCAAAATATCTTCCCGTATTATTGCTGCCAGTTGCGATAATTGCATCAATATTTTTTAATTGAGCAGTTGTAAACTCAATGTAAGCTGTAAAATCAGGTTCAATTTTTATCAATTTATCAAATATAAAAGGCAAAAGAATCATGTCTTGTGATGATAATTTTGCAACCAACTTGTTTCCGCTAATTAATACACACAATGCGTCGTGAAATCCAACTGCAGGAATATTTCCAGCCATTATAACACCAATATTCTTTGGCTCTTTGTTTTCTTCAAAATTATATTGAATTAACCAATTTCGTAAACTTTGCACTTCGAGCATTTGAGCAATCGCATTTAATGATTGCATTACATTTTTGGGTACAAACCAAGCGTTATTGTTAACTACATTGAGCAATAATTCATTATAATGTTCATTAGAACCTAACTCCATTTCTTTCACAATGTTCTTAATTTCAGTGCCAAGCGCAGCAAAAGCTATGATTCTTTTTTCAATATGCATATTCATCCAAATATTCTTTAATTTTGCACGCGAAAATAAACTTTAAAATCTATACATATGGCAATAATGATAACTGACGAATGTATCAATTGTGGTGCATGCGAGCCTGAATGTCCAAACAATGCAATTTATGAAGGTGGAACTGAATGGCGTTTTGCTGATGGAACAAGCTTAAAAGGTGAGGTTGTTGCACCAAGTGGTGTATATCAAGCTGATACTTCACATACTCCTGTTGCTATGGACGCTTATTATATTGTAAGTGATAAATGTACAGAATGTGTTGGTTTTCATGACGAGCCACAATGCGCTGCAGTTTGTCCAGTTGATTGCTGTGTAGATGATCCTCAACACAGAGAAACTCCAGAGCAATTGCTAGCGAAGAAAGAATATATGCATTTATAAGCATGACGATACACCGCGAAGGACACCGCATGTTGTTGGTTTTAACAACAGTGCTTGTGCTAATCAATGTATTAATTTTTAAAGCTTTTGATGAGAGTATAAAAGTGAGATTATTATTTCTCATACCTTCACTTGTCGTTTTTAGTTTGGTGCTTCAGTTTTTTAGAAATCCATCCAGAAAACAACATCTTGGCAACTGGGTACTTTGCCCTGCAGATGGAAAAGTAGTAGCAATTGAAGAAATATTTGAAGACGAATATTACAAAGACAAAAGAAAACTGGTTTCTGTATTTATGTCACCCTTAAATGTGCATATAAACAGATTCAGTATTTCAGGTAAAGTGAGTTATTTTAAATATCACAAAGGATTGTATTTAGTTGCAAGCCATCCAAAGTCTTCAACTGAAAATGAAAGAACTACTGTTGTTGTTGAAAACGGAACCGAAAGTGTTTTATTGAGACAAATTGCAGGTTATGTTGCCAGAAGAATTGTAACATATTGTAAAGTAGGAGATGAAGCAAAGCAAGGAGGCGAATTTGGATTTATTAAGTTCGGTTCACGCGTTGACATTATTTTACCATTAAATGCTGATGTAAAAGTTAAGCTGGGAGATATTGTAAAGGGAGGAATTACTGAAGTTGCAAAACTTTCTTAAAGTTCTGCAATATAAATTAGCAGAATACGTATATTTGTTTATAAAATTGAAACTATGAAAAAAATAATTGCAATATGCTGCTTTGCTGCTTTTACTACAGGAGCTATAGCACTTCCATTTGCTGCGGCAACGCAAGGTGTAGAAATTTCTAATTTAGGAGATAAAGACAAAGAGAAAAAAGGCAAAAACAAAAAATCTAAAGAGTGCTGCTCAAAAGGTGAAGCTAAATCTTGTCACGGAGAAGGCGCATCTACAGAAGCTAAATCTGAAAAACCTGCTGCTAAGTCTTGCTGCAGTAAAGATGGTGCTAAAGCAGACGCTCCAAAAAAATAAAATTATTTGCTTATTGAATTTAAAAGGGAACAGAAATGTTCCCTTTTTTTATGAAGTAAAATGGAGCATTGCGTTTTCAAATTCGAGGTATGAATTTATTTCTACGGTGTTTTCTTTATGAAGAATTATATCTTCACCATGAACATTGTAAAAAATAGTTTTCCAGCCAAGTTTTTCTGCAGGCACAATATCTATTTCCCAGTCATCACCAATCATTATACTTTCTTGCATTGATGCACCTGCTTCTTGTAAAGCCCAATCGAAAATTTCTCGGTTAGGTTTTCTTGCATTTGCGCCATCGCTTGTAATTATCTTTTTAAAATAATGATGGATTTCACAGTTTTTTAATTTGAAATTCTGCACATCCTCAAATCCATTGGTTATTATATGTAAATCAAATTTGGAATATAAACTTTCCAATACTGGAATTACATTTGGCATTAATTTCTTTTTATATGGAGTAATTGAAAGATATTGTTCTTCTAACAAATCGGCTAACTCCTGATTATCAATATTTAATGATAAAAGTGTCTTGTAAAATCTATTTTTACGCAGGTAATATTTGTCTACTTTATTCTCTGTAAATAGTGCCCATAAACTTGTATTTTCTTTATGAAATACTTTAATAAAATCTTTTACTGAAAATTCATTAATTAATTTATTCTCCACATAATTAGAAAATAAATCATGCAATACTTCATTACAATTAAATTCATAATCCCAAATAGTTCTATCTAAATCGAAGAACAAGTGTTTTATTTTCATTATTAATTTATTTAAAGAAAAAAAGTAAACTGCTTAATAAAATTGACCAAAGTAACACTGAAATAGAAAGTGTAAAAATCACTTTTCTTTTATCTGGGAATAATTTTAAAGCCAGCACTGTTCCAACTGGAATAGAAATAATAGTTGGTGTAATTAAAGCTACTCCTATTAATCCGTAGCTTTTAATTATTTTAGTGTAAATTCTGCTTGCTTTGGTAAATCTTCTTTTTGGTTTTGTTTGAATCACTTTAAATCCTAACGAAGAGATTATAAAATCCCAGGCTTGGAATATATAATTACTGAAGAAAGAAAAAGCCAATACACCTGAAATACCGCCTGCAGTTGTAAATAAAACAAATGGGATAAATGGCAAATCAAGGGTAGCGAATCCTGAAGGAACGGCAACTACAAATTTAACCATGCATAAAAGAAAAATTAATAAATATTTTATTACCATTTCTTTACATTTTCAAAATAAAAGGCTAATCTGTATAAATCAAAAATAAATAAACTGAAATTATCACCCAATAATTTTGATTTCCATTTTTTTTTATTGGATGAAAAATAGAGAGAAGCAAAGGTTTTAATAATTGGCTTGCTTAATAATTCCGCCAGATTGGTAAGTTTGCTTTTTACTGGAAATTCAATTTTTTTATGGATGCAAATATTTTTAAGGCGAATAAGATTTAAAATTGATTCTTCAATTTTATTTAAAAAATCGCTATTTATTTCTAAACCATCATGTATTACAGGATTGTTGATATGCTGAATACTAAATCCCGCATTCACTATTTCAGAAGCCCAAAAAGTATCTTCATAACCATAGCCATTCAACTCTTCATTAAATGGAATTTGAAGTAATATGTCTTTATGAGCTACAAAATTATTACTCAAGAAGTGTTGAACTGGTTGCTGCATTCTTTGGCTTACATCTATTAACTCGCGCTTTGAAGCCCAGGTCCAATGTAGTCTTAATGATATATTATTGGGAATTTTTTTTTGATAAATTCTTCCTCCACTAACAACGGTGTTTTCTTTTAAATGTTGAAGAAATGTTTTAACAAGATGTTTGTTTTCCCCAACCTTCCCATCACAATCTAAAAACCAACAATAATTAAATGTTGATTTAGTAACTAAATAATTCCTAATTGCTGATCTTCCTTTATTCGTGGTTAAAGCTTCATATTTTATTGTTGAATTTGCATTTTCTTCAATAAATTTTCTGTTAATAGCTTCCAATTGCAGGTTGGAAGAGCTATCGTCTACACAAATAATTTCATACGCTAATTTTAATTCCTCACATTGAAAAGTTATTTCTTTTACTAATTCCCTTATATCATAATTGTATACTGGAATACAAATAGAAATCATGTTATAATAAATTTGAATCTATGATTGTGCCTCCATCGCATTTTAAGGTGCGCGCTCGGTGCAATTCAAATAAAGTTAAATCATGGGTTGCTACAATTATGCTACGACCAGTTGCTGCAATATCTAGTAATAACTGAAGTATTTCTCCAGTAGTTTCTGGGTCAAGATTTCCGGAAGGTTCATCAGCAAGTATCACTTCTGGGTCATTAATTAAAGCTCTGGCAATGCACAATCTTTGTTGTTCTCCTCCAGATAATTGGTGAGGCATTTTGTGTTTTTTAGTTTGAAGACCAACTTTTGTTAAAACATCATTCAACCTTTGTTCAAATTCCGCACCTGATTTCCAACCGGTTGATTTTAGTACAAATTTTAAATTATCTTCAACAGTTCTGTCATACAACAATTGAAAATCCTGAAAAATAATGCCCAATTTTCTTCTTAATAAAGGTATTTCCTTAGATTTTATTTTTTTTAAATCGAAACCTGCAATTTCGCCTTCTCCATTTTTCAGCGGTAAATCTGCATATAGCGTTTTTAACAAACTGCTTTTACCACTTCCAGTTTTTCCAATTAAATAAACAAATTCACCTTTTTCAATTTCAAGATTAATATCACTTAAAACAAGATTGTCGTTTTGAAAAATTGAAATTGATTTTAATGAAATAGTTGTGTCTAGGCCCATACTTTTAGATTTTTAATATTTTGCCAAAAGGCATTTCTTCAATGAGCTTTAATAATTCATCTTTTCTATCTCCTAAGCCAATTTTATCTAGGGTTTTCTCTGGTCTGTCGACTCTAAAATATGCTTTCAAAGTAAAGTTATCATCTCGTATTTGAATGTAATCTGGAATCTTTGCTTTACCTTTTATTTTTAAAATATGCATGCAATTTTACTTTGGCACGAAGATATAAAATCCAACTTTATAAATGCTTGTTTATTAATTGTTCAACTTTCAAAGAAAAAGCATCAATATCTTGCTGAGTGGTGTCCCAACTGCACATTAATCTTACTTCGTTTGTAAATTCATTCCATACATAAAATGGAAATTCTTCTTGTAACAATGGAATTATTTGTGGTGGAAAAATTGCAAAAATAGCGTTCACTTCAACAGGCTGTGTGATGATAATTTCCTTAAATTTTAACAATGATTTTTCTAAAGCTTTCGCCATTCTATTTGAATGAACGGCCATATTTAGCCATAAATCATCTTTAAAGAAAGCTGAAAATTGTGCAGAAATAAACCTCATTTTAGAGGCCAATTGTGCATTTTGCTTTCTTTGATACATGGTAGATTTTGCTAAATCAGGATTTAAAAAAATAACCGCTTCACCCATCATCATTCCATTTTTTGTTCCTCCAAAACTCATCACATCAATACCAGCCTCTTTTGTGAATTCAATTGGAGATTTCCCTAAAGCAGCTGCAGCATTTGATACACGTGCCCCATCCATGTGAACATAGAGATTTTCTTCTTTCGCAATATTAGTTATTGCCTTTATTTCTTCAATAGAATATATTGTTCCATATTCAGTGGATTGTGTAATTGAAATTAGTTTTGGTTGCACATGATGTTCAACGCCTCTTCCAATTAATAATGGTTTAATTTGATTCGCATTTATTTTGCCATTTATAGATGGAATTGTAATTAATTTTGATTGTAAAAATCTTTCAGGTGCGCCAGCTTCATCTGTATGAATATGCGCAACATCACTGCAAATTATTGCTTCATAAGATCTTAAACATCCTTGCAGCCCAATTACATTCGCACCTGTTCCTGAAAAAACAAAGAATACTTCTGCTTGATTACCGAAAATTTGTTTGATATCAGAAATTGCTTTCTCAGTTATATGATCATGTCCATAACCCTTAACATGTCCATGGTTTACTTCAACAATTGCATCCATTATTTGTGGATGAATACCCGAACAATTGTCGGAAGCAAAAAATCTACTATTCATAATTAAAATTTAATATTCATTCCTAATTGACCTTTGCTAATAAAAAACAAGTTCATAGTTTCTTTAAGTCTACTTGAATTTGAAGTCTCAATTAAGTAAAAACTTAAGTCGAACAAAAACAGAAAAGTTCCTTGCAAAATTAAACTTCTTCCTATTCCTCTGAACCTGTTAAATTCTTTAATGTATTCGAAGTTTCTAGCTCGTTCTAGCAGCCAAAGTCCCCCAAAAATATATGAAACATCTAAACCTGAATTAAATAAAAGCGATTTTTCTAATTTTATTTGTTTTTGAAGCACATCCATTGCCGTTAATCCGGGCTCTTCTTTGCGTGTATTTAAATATCCCAATGTTGATATACTTAGGTTAAAAACATTCCAAGCAACATTCATTTGATTGAAATACTCGTCTTCTCCTTGAGCATTACTTTTTAAGGCCAAACCAGTTACAATATTTGCAACTGACCAACCTGCAAGCACCTGCATTCCTGTTTTTTGTCGATGTATTCTATCAATGTCGTAAAAATAAAAAGTACTGTCCATTTGACCATGCAAATGAAAAGAAAGAAAAACCAGAAATAAAATTGAATAACGAATTTTACTTTTCATTTATTTATAACAACCTATTTTAATATTCAATCGAATTATTATTTAAGGTTGATTTGAATGATTTAATTTAATTATAATTTAAAAGATAATAAACTTACCTTTTTGAGTCAGCATATGTGTAGATTTCTAATCTTGCAGGGCAATCACCTTCTGAAAAAGAACAGATATACGTATACATATGATTATAAACTCTCTTTTCGCTATAAGGCGAAACTTCTAATGCATCAATTGACCAATAAGTTGTTTCAATATAAGGATCGCCTTCTGCAGGTCTGTATACGTATCTTTTAACTCCGTCAGGTAGTCTGTCTACTAATTTTTCAGTAACGTAAATTTTCGCATACCAAGCCTTACCTGAGTAGATATTGAAACTTTGCATTCTATCATATAAACCTGCAATACTTAACAAAGGAAGTATGGTGAAAAACGCTAAAGTTACCTGGTGATAATAGAACTTTTTAGACCAAAATAAATTTTTAACCTCAAATTTTGTATTGTAGAATAATATAAAACTAAAAAATGCCATTGCTATATTGTAGGGAAGAATAACATGATTCCAGTCATTTCCCATTGGGCTCAATGCGTAAAAAAGAAATAGTTGTATTGCAATAGCGACGTAAACGGCAATGTTTCTGGATTTTTCAAAAAGGAGTGCTATTCCTGTTAAGATATTCAATGCTGCAAAAACAAATCCACTTTCTAATATGTAAGGCTCCATTTTAGCTGGAAATTTGTCGGCTAAAGGCAAAGCCATCCAAGGGAAAATTGAATCTGTAAATACAGTATTAAACTCTTGAAAACCGCTCCATATAAAAAACGTGACAATAATTAATCGGAATACATTTAATAATTCTTCTGTATTTGATGGGTAAAATAATAATCCAAATACCATCAGTAAATATTGAACATTATAAGGCTGCCAGCGCATTTGGTCGCCCACCATTAAAAATGAGAATAAAGCAATAAGGGCAATTTTTGTATTTTTATTTTCAAGATAAATTACTTGATAAATTGCAAGGACTATTAAAATACTGTAAAATATATAATCGATAGGGGAGGGAATATTCGGTATTCCTTCAAATAATGGAATTACAGGAAAATTCCTGTCCGTCATCCAAACTTTAGTCGAAAGTAGCCATGTGCTTAATGTTGCCAGTAATAAAACCCTGAAAGTCCATTGTATGCGTGAAAGCGAATTCTCAATCATCTATCTCTAAAATGTGCCACAAATTTAGTATTCTGATTGGTTTTTCCAAGTGTTATGATACTTCTATATTCACAATAATTTATAATTTTGAAAATGCGAATTTTAATAGTTGCTGCAACACTAAAAGAAGTTGCTTTTTTAGAAACAGCCGCCCAAAAAGGCAGATTCAAAAACGATGTTTTATTTTGTATTACAGGAGTAGGCCTTGTTCCTACTGTGTTTACACTCACTAAATATTTGTCGAATGATAACAAATTTGATTTGATATTAAATCTTGGAATTGCTGGTACAACCAATAGAAAACTTTCTATTGGTGATGTTTTAGAGGTAGAAAGTGATAGTTTTTATGATTGGGGAGCAGAAGATAATGCTAACTTTATTTCAGTTTTCGATTTAGGGCTACTTAATAAAAATGACTTTCCATTTGTAAACGGAAAGTTATTCTCAACATTTAAATCTGCATTTCCATTAAGAAAAGTTAATTCAATTACAGTTCAATTGGTGCATGGTAATTCAATGAGTATTGACAAATTGTTAGCTAGGGAAGGGACTACAGCTTTAGAATCGATGGAGGGAGCAGCAGTTTTTTATGTTTCTAGTCAATATAAATTGCCTGTGATGCAAATACGATCAATTTCAAATTATGTTGAACCAAGAAATAGGAGTAATTGGAATATTGAACTGGCCATAAACAATTTAAATACATCTGTTCTTAATTTCTTGGATTCGATATAATTGAGGCAACTTAATTTAAACCATATTTCTACATTAACTCAAGTATCTTTGCGCTTGAAACTATTTGTAAAAAATGAAAGAAGCCAGCAATTTGATATTTAATTATTTTCCAGACCTTACTGATAGCCAGCAAAAACAAATTATTCAATTATATGATTTATATGTTGAATGGAATGCTCAGATAAATGTAATTTCACGAAAAGACATAGATGAACTTTACTTCAAACATGTTTTGCATAGTCTGGCAATAGCAAGATTCACAAGTTTCAAACCTGGGGCCCGAATACTCGATGTTGGAACTGGTGGCGGTTTTCCTGGAATTCCATTGGCTATTTATTTTCCTGAAACAGAATTCGTTTTAGTAGATTCGATAGCAAAAAAAATTAAAGTGGTTGATGCAATTAGCGAAGGAATTGGAATGAAGAATGTAAAGACTCAAATTGGCAGAGCAGAAAAAGTAGAGGGTAAATTTGATTTTATTGTTTCAAGAGCTGTGGCTCCTGTTCAAGAAATAATTCAATGGACGGAAAACAAACTATCTAAAAACAATAATCATAATATAGTTAATGGCTGGATATTTTTAAAAGGTGGTGATTTAATTGAAGAAGCAAGTGTTACAAAAAAGAAATTTCAAATTCTACCACTCCAAACTTGGTTCGATGAAGAATTCTTTTTAACAAAGAGAATTGTCTATGTTATGAATAAGAAAATATCTGCTTAAAAAAACTAATTCTTTAGTTCACTGATTTTGCATTGTATTGGGGCTGCATATTTTCATCAGAAAACTCATGCAAAAATTTCATTGACTCGTTTACCATACTTTCAGAACCAACATATAATGGTACTCTTTGATGAATGTCTAATGGTTTTATTTCAAGTATATCTTTATAACCATCCGTCGCTTTTCCACCTGCTTGTTCGGCAATCATAGCCATTGGGTTGGCTTCATAAATCAATCTTAATTTTCCTTTTGGCGAATTTAATGTTGTAGGATAAATATAAATTCCACCTTTAATTAAATTTCTGTGAAAATCACTTACTAAAGAACCGATATATCTTAACGTGTAGGGTTTGTTATTGGCTTTGTCATCAGCCTGGCAATTTTTTATATATTTTTTTATGCCCTCAGGAAAATGAATAAAATTACCTTGATTAACAGAATAAATATTCCCTTTTTTAGGAATTCGCATTTCGGGGTGTGATAGACAAAATTCTCCAATAGAAGGATCTAAAGTAAAACCATTTACACCATTACCTGTAGTATAAACAAGCATTGTAGAAGAACCATAAACGATATACCCGGCGGCAACCTGATCTGAACCGTGTTGAAGAAAATCTTCAACTGTAGCTGGACCGTTTTTAGTTTTTCTTCTGTAAATTGAGAAAATAGTTCCAACAGAGACATTTACATCAATGTTAGAAGATCCATCTAGCGGATCCATACAAACTACATATTTTCCATTGACCGTAGAATGATTATCAAATAGAATAATGTCATCATTTTCTTCCGAAGCAACTCCTGCGCATTCTCCCCCAGAAGCCAATGCTGCTAGAAATTGCTCATTTGCAAAAACGTCTAACTTTTTTTGTGATTCACCCTGTATGTTATCAGTTCCAGCTTCACCAAGGATATTTACTAATCCTGCTTTATTTACTTCTCTATTTACAATTTTAGCTGCAATACTAATATCACTTAATAAGCTAGACAATTCTCCTTTAGCATAGGGGAAATCTGCTTGTCTTTCGATAATAAATTCTCCAAGTGTTACTAAATTGCGGCTCGGGCGATACATAGAAAAATATTATGGGTTGTGGCAAAGGTAAAAAAATACCACTGTGTTACTTATTTTTACATGCTATTTTAAGAAAATGTTAATTATTTGAACGGATTTTAGGAATGAAAACACCAATTCCAAATCCTAAAGCTCTTACTTGTTGCATAAATGTTACTTGTCCTGAGTTACTTGCACTAAAGAAAGTCACTTTCGCTGTGTTGAAATTGAGCTTGAAGAAAAAGCGCTCCTTGTAAATCAGATTTGCCGCGAAATCTGGCGATATTCCAAATCCTCTTTGTTCTTCGAAAGTGCCAACTCCTCCATTTAACAGAACATTTATAGATGGAATTTTCATGCTTTGAAAATAAATGGATGCTCCAAGAGAAAATTTTAAATCATCATTTATTGGATAAAACCAATTTAATCCTCCTCCAAAAGATAGAGATTGCCAATAGGCTCTACTGAATGACAAAGGTGTAAAACCAGATTGTTGAATAATTGTTGGCTCTAATATTTTTGTATTAAATCCGTACCTTATATATCTAAAATTTAGTGACCAATATAAATCGGAATCTATTTTTTTTAAATATCGAGCTTCAATACCATATCCAGGAAGGGCTCCACCAGCGCCAGTTTTATTTACAGCTGAGCTTCCAAAAACACCAACTGGAGCTCCTAAAAACGTATTTATTGCGAATATTTTATTTCTGTAATTTACATCAGAATCTCCTGCTTTGTTAGAATAGTTGATAGGCGATTTCTTTTCATTTTTAGCTTCCGGTTTAGAAATAGGTCTATTAGGATCAATGACTAATTTTTCTATCCTTTGATTTTTAATGTAAATAATTGCACCATTAATATTTTTTACCTGAATGCTATTTTCGCTACCCGGATTTAATATTTCACCTGTTATAAAAGTCCCATCAACAAGGAATACTGTGTCATTGGGCAATGATTGAGCAATAGAGTCAATGCTTAATAAAATAAAAAATATTAAAGTGAATTTTTGAAATTGCATAGCCATAAAGCTACAACAAAAATAAAGTTTATTGATTTTTTGTGGGTTTAAATTGAAAAAATAAAATTACTCCACAAATCCCAACAATAAATAAAATGGCTTTCCAAAATTTAAAAATGAACGCTCCTAATTCGCGCCTTTCAATAACGTATCCTAATATAAGGAATTCAATGCTTTTGTGATTTGAACCAATATTCGTTTCTTTATAAATATTGAAGTCATTAAATTTAAAAAAAGCTGTAATCGCTTCCATTTCATTTTTTAAAAATTGGATTGCATCTGGTGAACTAACACAATCAAATGCCATTACACCTTCTTTTCCTATAAATCTAAAGTGAATACTGATTTGTTTTTTAGAAGCATAAATACCCGACTCAATTTCTTCTGCCCAATAAAGGCAATTCATTTCTTTTGAATACTTGGGAGGGATTGACCAATTCAAGATTTTCACTGGCTCTAACTCATATTCACTTTTAACAGAATCTAGCTTATCGGATTGTTTAATTAAGCTTTCTAACACCTGATTATCTTCAATAACATTGTAATTAGAGGCATCAATTGATAAATTAGGTAAATAATAAATTGTAAAGAGTAGGGCAGAAGTGTCGAAAATGCTTTTATTCTTTTGTAGAATAATTCCTAAATAGCTAGGGTCTTCAATAGACGCACCCCAATAGGTTCTTACAAAATTATTCGCTTTCTGTTCATTCAGAAATTTAAAATTCGAATTCAATTTTAAAATCCCCAAATCTTTAATTGTGATTGTAGAATTCTCTTCAAATGAATACTCATTTTCAATTGAATCCATCGCAGCAGTCAATAATGAATCAGTTGTTGCTAAACAATAAGTATTTGTGAAAAGCAAAAAACTTAGTATTAACCTATACCTCATAAAATTTTTTGAAATTGAAGCGCAATAATAATTTAAAAAACTTTTGATTTTTAAATTCTGTAATTATACCTCTTTATGATTAGTTTTTTGAAAAATCAATCATTATAGTTTAATAATAACTATTTATAAATGAGTTAGATACAGTTATAAGCTTATTTTTTGATATATAGTCAGGAATGCTATCTTTTTCATTTTTGTAGACTATTGGTTGGTATCCTTTTCTTAAAACTTCTTCAATTTGAATTTCAGTTGGAATAAAATTGTAAGCTGTTGCATCGGTGTAAAACATCGCTTCGATATAGTGACGTTCGTTGACATTAAAAAGAACCGCCTTTGGTGGTAAATTAAGTGTTTTAAAATTGTTTCTGTTTTTTAGTAATTCAATAGAATAGTAATTCTCAGAAAAAAGAGGTGAATGTTTTTTAGCTATTTCATAAAAATTTAATTTAATCAGTATTAAAATAAATGAAAGTAAAATAAATAGAAATGAGAAAATAGATTTCTTTATAGGTTGATGTTCTAAAAAAGTTAAAACATTACTTATCAAAACTCCAAATGCAATCATCACAGGCATTGCTGTAATTACAGTGAAAGAAGGCATTTTTGTAGCTACAAAAGAAAAAAACAAATACACAACAACAACCATTGTTATTAATGCAGCAAATACACCTTTATTGTTAATTTTCTTGTAGGATAAATAAACAGCTGGAATTATAAAAAAGGCAGCAATCTTGCCATACATGTCATTAAACTTATCCGTGTAATACCAAAAAGTACCAACATGACCATCAAGCGGTTCTGTAACATGAGCTGCATTGAATAAATAGGCTTTTGCTGCTTCGTCGGGGTACCAAATAAATGTTAGTAATTGCCATGGAAGAGCGATAATGATTGTAATAATAAGCGCAATAAATAAGTCATTATATTTTACTAAATTAAATTTATTTAAAATAAACAGATTTACGGCCCAACCTAAATACACAAGTAGTCCAACTAACCATTTGCAAAGAATTGCACAACCTGAAAACAAACCAATTAAAATTAACCATTTTCTATTTCCTGAATATGTATATTCAATCCATGCCCAAATGCTCAGAGAAATATAAACTAAAAATGTAAAATCGTTGTGGTCGAGTTCTTGTCTTCCTGCAATTAACTCAAAAATATAAGTACAGGTTAGGATTAGTATAGAACCATAAAAAGCTACTTTACTATCAAATAAAATCTTGGCCGAACGATAAGTAGCTGCAACCAAACTTATTCCTAAAACAATGTTTGGAAGTCTTAGAGTGAATTCAGAAATGCCAAATAATTTAAAACTAATTGCTATTTGCCATAAGAATAAAGGTTGTTTGTGCAACCATAAAGTATACCTGTCCCATCGGTCATATGGCATTGTTACAATGGGATTGTCATATAACGTTGGGCGTAAAGGATGTTGCATTAAGTTTTTGGCAACCAGTGCATGAAAACGCTCATCCCAAATATTGAGAAATGGATCTAACAGTGCTCCTAAAGAGAATAATGAAGCAGCTGCAAGTAATACTAGTAAAAAAGTGAAGTTATGTTTACCTTTTTGAAATGTATAAAAGCTACAAAAAAGAAAAAAAAGAAATAAAACGATTAAGTTTTGTTGAAGTGCAGAATATAAATCAAAGCCCATACTTATTAAGGTGATATTTTCAATTTCTTAATCATTGTTAATGGCCCGGGGCAGTATGATTCATGGCATCGTATGCAAGTTGAAACCAAGTTGTTAAATTCCTTTTTTTGAATTGCCTTTTCACTTGAATAAAACCTGTCATATTGTTTTAAGAAAAGCTCAGCATATTCCAAATAATGTTCTCCTTTCTTAGAATCGGCAGATGCCTTAGCACTTATTATCTTTTTGTATTTTTTTTGATATTCAGGGAGCTTTTCATTGGCATTTATCTTGGTTTTAATTGATTTAAAATCATTGGCCATGAAGCGCATCAGCTTACTTAACTGACTTTCAGAAACACTTAAATTGCTATTTGCTACCCAAAAAACAGAAATAAAAAAATAAAATAATAAATAAGAAGATTTACTTTTTAGCATAAATTATAACCCCATTTGCTTCAAAAGAAATCTTAGTTTCTGGCTCAGTTATTTTAGCAATTTCCTCTTTAGATTTACCAGCATCTTCTGCATAATGTTGAAGCATTTCTACGCTAACGGTTTCTTTAAAAGCAACTCCTTCCATAATTGCAGTTTTACCATTACAATCTTTTGGAACGAAGAAACCATAATCTTTAAATCTTACCATCATTGCTTCTCCATTTCCTAAATCTACATTCATCCAACATCCTTTTTTCTGGCAGGCTTCATTAATAACGCTTGTAAACTTTACATTTAGTGAATCTGCAGCCTTCATTTTTGATTTGAATTCTGAAACAGAAAGAGCGCCATCAGGATTTATTTTATCACCAAAATATTCCGCTTTCTGAGCTGAAGAATATTGAATTCCTAGAAGGGTAACAATAAGTAAAGTAACAATAGTTTTCATAGTCTTTTTTTTTAGCAAATGTAATTATTTTAAGAATATTTAAGCCCACGTAGCATATGTCTTTTTCCAGGCGGTCCAGGTATTCTTTCAAGGCGTAATCCGTTCTCAATCATGTTTCGGCGAACTTCACCTTTAGCACAATAGGTAACCCAAATACCATTTTTATTTAAGTATTCGGCAGCTTTTTTTAATGCCTCTTTTGACCACATTTCCGGTTGATTTTCAGGGCCAAAAGCATCATAGAATATTAAATCAAATTTTTGAAAATCGTTGAATTCATCCCATTTAACTTTCAAAATTTTTAATTGAAAGTTATTTTCGAAACTATCATCCTCAATTTTTTGATGAAACAGTTGGAAAGAGATTTCTTTGTTTTCGAAGTTAATTTGAGGGAAATTTAATTTTTCTAGAATTTCTTTTTCAATAGGAAAAGGCTCTATGGCAATGTATTCAACGGAAAATAGAGGTTTATTTTTTGTTTCCAAAAATGTTAACCAAGCATTTAAACCTGTTCCAAATCCAATTTCAAGAATTCTTATTTTATCCTTAGAAAATTCTAGTTTTTTTAAACCTTCTTCAATAAAAACGTGCAGAGATTCCTGTATAGCGCCATTAATGGAGTGATAGGTAACATTTAATGAATCATCCAGCAAAGTGTCAGATCCATCCTTAGTCGGAAATATGGATAACACTTTAGGTAATTACTTTGAAAGAATTTTAAACTCAGTTCTTCTATTCAATTGTCTTCCTTGATCAGAATCATTTGGAGCTATCGGTTCTTTAAATCCATATCCTTTATATTCTAATCTTTCTTTGTTAATTCCTTTTTTATCAACTAAATAATTTACCACAGAAAGGGCTCTGTTTGTAGATAATTTTTCGTTGTAAGCAGCTGAACCAACATTGTCAGTATGAGAAGATATCTCTATTCTTAAAGTAGGATTCATTTCCAGTAATTTTGTTAAACGGTCAAGCTCAGCAATAGACTGTGGTCGCAAAGTTGACTTGTCAAAATCATAGAAAATGTTTCTTAAAACTATTTTCTTACCAACTTCAAGCTTATTTAGTTCTACGTCTTTAATAATTTCCTGATAGGTTTTTGATTTTGGTAAATCTACGTTTTCTGAAAAGAAAAGATAATCTTCCATAGTTACTGCAATACCATAATTCCTTCCAGAAGGCAATGATACAAGGTATTTACCTGTTTTAGAATTAGATTGAAAAGTTGAAACCACTTCGTTTTTTTCATTATCAGTGATTACAATAATTGCATTCAAAGGTTCTTTTGAAACAGCATCTGTGATTGTTCCTTTTAAAATTGTTACGTTAGAAGAAAATTTCCTTTCAACTTTAGATTCGATCACTATTTCTCGAGATAGCAAATTACTACTCAAAAGAAATTGATCTTCGGTATTCATTACTGGTTCTTTTTCTGGTCCTAGCAAAGTTATCATGTAGATATCTGTTTCTCCAATGGCATCCATTCTTGCAGAAGAATAATAGCCATGTTTACCAGAAGCAGAAACCACAAAAAACGCATCTTTATCTGCTGAATTTATTGGGTAGCCAATATTTTCGGGCTCCGACCATTTTCCATTTTCAAAAACAGATCTGAAAATATCAAAACTTCCCATTGTTTTATGGCCTTTAGAGCTGAAATACATTGTTTTTCCATCAGGATGCATATAAACACCATCTTCATCATAACTGGTATTTATTGTAGGTCCAACATTTTCAGGTTTTCCCCATTTACCTTTATCATCTTTTCTGGTTACATAAATATCAAATCCACCTAAGCTCTCTTCTGGCTTGTCGCTTACAAAATAAATTGATTTTTCATCATAAGAAAAACAAGCATGAATTTCGGAATACTTTGTATTGATAGCATTTCCGCCAGCCGATTCAGGTTTACTCCATTTATCTCCTTGTAATTCAGAAATTAAAATATCTCCTTCATTTTCATCTGTATAAACAAATAACTTTTGACCATCTGCTGAAAGCGCTATTGTTGCATCGTGTAAATCAGTATTTACAGGCTTTGTTAGATTTATCGGAGGAGTCCATACTCCATTTTGTTTGGTTGTATTTAGAATGTCCTCAAAATACATTCCGTCATCTGCAACTCTTGTTCCTGTTGTATTATCTCTTCTGGATGTAAAAAGCATAATAGATTCGTCAGCAGAGATAACAGCAGCATATTCTCTATATTTTGAATTTACTACGGGCCCAAGATTATCAATAATTACCCTAACAGGATTTGCAACGAGATTTTTTCCTTCATTGCATTCTGTAATTCTTTTATCAGGGTCAAAACCAGATTTCTTTTCAGGTACGCTTTTATATAAAGAATAATACTTAATTGCATTATCAAAATCGTGATTTAAATGATATGATTCTCCTAAATAAAATGTAACATCTGGATCCACCTTAGGATTTAATTGATATGCCTTTTTAAGAAAATCTAACGATTTAAACTTATTCGGAGAATTTAAATAAGACACACCTAACTTAAAATTAAGTAAATCATTATTAGGATTAAAGTTGTAAGCCTTTAAATAATAGTCAATAGCCAAATATTTCAAATAGTCTGCTGTGAGATAATAATCATCACCAACTTTAATGTTTTGATTAGCGTCTTTTAGGCCACCTTTATCATTCGGGAAATTTTCTTTCTTAAATTCTACATTTTGTTGTGCAAACAAAAATCCTTGTAGACTAATAAAAATTATTGTAAGAAACTTTTTCATATACCTTTTTAATTGCAATCAGCGTCTAAGAATTGTTTTGCGGAAGTAATTCCATTTAATGAGGCTTCTGTCCAGTCTTTACAAGCGCCACTCATATCTCTTATGTTTTCTTTTGCAATACCTCTGTTATAATATGCATAACCGTAATTAACATCAATCTTTATGGCATTATTAAAATCCTCAATCGCACCCTGAAAATCTCGTAACTTATTTTTTAAGCATCCTCTATTGTTGAATGCATACGGGTCATTTTTATTTAATGCAATTGCTTTGTTAAAATCTAACATGGCACCATCATAATCCTGAAGTTCAAATTTCAATCTTCCTCTTTTAACGTATGAAGAACTTTCATTTGGATTTGCTTTAATGGCATAACTATATTCCACCAGCGCACCTTGGTTGTCTCCATTAGCCCTTAAAATACTTCCAAGATTGTTATAGGCAGCAACTAATTTAGGATTTAATTTTGTGGCTTCTCTATAGTCTGATATCGCTCCGTTGTTGTCGTTTAATTGTCTTTTAGCGCTGGCTCTGTCATTATATGCTTCTGGAAAGTCATTTTTAATATTGATTGCATTTGTGAACTGTTGAACAGCCTCTTGAAATTTACCTTGTTCATAATATATTCCTCCAGAATAATAACAAGCATCCGCGTTCTGATTGTTTCTATTGAATGCGTTTAAATAATCTTGTAATGCATTTTCCTTATCTTTAATTAGATAGTAACATTGTGCTCTATAATACACAGATTTATCTGATTTTGAGGAATCTAAAGCCATATTTTTAGTAAAATCAGCAATTGCCTCAGGGTACTTTTTAATATCTAATTTACAAACACCTCTATTGTAATAAGCTTTAGCAAATAAAGAGTCAAGTAAAATCGCTCTATCAAAATTGTCAATTGCACTTTTAAAATCTTTGTTATTAAAAGCTGATATTCCTTGATTATAAGCCTCAATTGCTTGTTCATTTTGACCGATAACAAAATTACAAACTACTGAAATACAGAAAGTAAGGTAAAATTTATTCATTCAAGTTGTCTTAATTTTTAGGTATGTAAGATAATAGAATGTTCTTACATATAATAGATTATAGAATTTTACTTAAGAAATTTAATAAATCAGTGTCTTTTCTGGTGATTTATTATTTCATTGAAATATCTCTTGTCTTGAAATGTTGTTAAATCATATATTCCAGTTGAATTTGAATCGAGTTGCCCTTCGAAAATATCTTTGTTTAATACCTTTTTAAAAACATGTTGAAATAGTTCGGAACAATAAAATTTGCTGGTATCCTGTTTGTCAAAATCATGGTCAAAAGGCTTTGAGTTCTTTGCATAATATTCCATAGTTCTAACTAGACTACTGATGGTATCTTTGGAAGAATTGAATCTTACTACCACTATGCTGTTCGCTTTACTTTCATTTAAAAATGTTCTAAATGATTGGTATTGTGTTCCGTCGACTGGAGAAACAGAACTCGATAAAGCATGTATAATTTGCCAATTGTTGTTTTTTGAAACAAGCATTCCACAATGAGTTGCTTCAAGTTTTCCATTCTGAACTTTAACTATACCATCGCTAAACATTCCATAGCCTCTTCTTAATACGATATCACCTTCTTTGAGTTTATTTATCTCACTTTGCGATAAATGATAAAAAACTGATTTTTTATTTTCGGGATCAAGAAAAATCTTGTAATACAGGAAAGAAATTACAATTACTATAGTGCCTAATAAAATGAAAAAAAGCCTCTTAATCCGTATTTTTCGGTTTAAGAGGCTCATTTTGAAAATTTTATTTTATTTAGATTCTGATGCAGGTACTTCAGTTTCCGCAGGAGGCATTGCTGCAGAAGTATCAGCTACAGGAATTTCGGCTCCTTCGCCACCACCCATTGGATTTTCTTTAGGTTGGTGAGCTAACCATTTGTCACCTTCTTTTTTCATTTTTAATTCACCTTCTTGACCTTCTTTGGTGCAGCAATATTTACAAACAGCAGTTGTATCTCCACTAATTGTGCATTTCAAGTCTTTTATTTCTACTTTTTCTTTTTTAGCATCTTTGTTTGCTGCACCCATTGAAGCTGTTAAACTTTTCATCATGTCTAACATTCCACCTGTTTCTTTTGTACAGAATTCTTTTGCTTTATCGAAATCTTCAGCATTCATTGCATCTAGATATGCTTTTGCGTTTGTTTCAGGAGTGCTTCCACCAGAACAAGCATAAACAAAAACTGCAACTAAAGCAATTGCGGCTAATTTTAATGTATTTTTCATAGTTTAAATTTTATGCAAAAATGCTATCTTATTTTGTGATTCACAACAAATATTTTAACAGTTTTTAACATATTATTGTGAGGATAACTTATTGTTTATTTCTTAAAATGTTTTGCTAGTCCTTCTAACAAAAGATTGCAAAAGTTAGTTAAAGGTTTTTCTGCCATCATTTTAAGGAAAGCATTCATATCACCATCAAAATTAATGGCAGCTTCTGAAGCATCATTTGACACAGCATCAATATGAACGTTTAGCGTAAATGGAAATGGTACTTTTCCGTGAGAAGTCATTTTAATAACAGAATCAGAAATTCGTTCAGTAATTTTCATTCCAATATCTGCCATACCTTTTATTGTAAAAGTGCACTCATCTCCATCACTTTTCCAGTTGATTACTTGCTCAGGCATTAATTGTTGTAAATTCGAGATAACAGAGAGAAAAGAAAAGACCTCAGTTTGGGAAGCTTCGATTGGCTTCTTATTTGTTTTAATTGTTAACATAAATCTTATTAAGCAATCTTTAAAGTAGAACCCCAGCTTTCAGGATTGGTGTTCCAACTTTTTAATAATTCTATTTCTTCACCCTCTATATATTTATGTTTAAGAGCTTGTTGAATTAAAAACTCATAGTTGCTTAAGCTATAAAAAGAGCATTTTTCATTTTTGAAGTTTGCAACTGCAGTATCAAATCCATAATCAAATATAGAAACGAGACCTTTAACTATACAACCTTCTGCTCTTAAAGCTTTTACTGCATTTAAACTGCTTTGACCTGTCGAAATTAAGTCTTCAATTACAACTACAGTTTGTCCTTTTTCTATTTTACCTTCAACAAGATTTTCCATTCCATGACCTTTGGCTGCAGCTCTTACGTAAATAAAAGGCAATCCTAATTCTTGGGCTACCAAGGCTCCATGTGCAATTCCTCCAGTAGCTACACCTGCGATTACATCCGGTTTCTCAAAAGTACTAACAATGGTCTTTGCCAATTCTTGACGAATAAAAGTTCTTACCTTTGGAAATGATAATGTGAGCCTGTTATCGCAATAAATTGGAGATTTCCATCCTGAAGACCATGTAAATGGTTTAGAAGGTTGTAACTTTATCGCCTTAATCTGTAACAAGTAATCTGCTAACTGCTCAGCAGTATCTTTATTGAAAATCATGCAACAAAAATACGCTGTTTACCTGAATAGAAAAGCCCTACTTTTCAACAATTCACAAAATTTTAGTTCACCATTAAATACAGTGAAAACATTTTTTGGGAATTCTATAACAACCATTCAACAAGGTTTCAAGTGGTTAACTGAGGTTGAAAACGAAAATGCAGCAGCACTCTTTCCTGAAATTGACTATAAAAATGGCATTGAATTGTTGAAAACTGAATTCAAATTTATAGTAGCTGCCGGAGGTGTTGTAGCAAACTCAGCCAATGATTTATTATTTATTGAAAGACTAGGTTTATGGGATTTACCTAAAGGGAAAGTCGAAGAGAAAGAATCTGTTGAAGTGGCAGCTATCAGAGAAATAATTGAGGAAACAGGATTAGGTTCTCTTCAAAATCAGGAATTTCTATGCTCAACCTTTCATATTTATTGGTTAAAGAATAAATTCATTTTGAAAGAGTCGGTTTGGTTTTCATTTAATACTTTAGATAATAACATTTTAATTCCTCAACAAGAAGAGAATATAACTAAAGCGGAATGGATAAAGCAGATAGATATTTCCCAGGTTCTTTCGCATACTTATCCATCAATTATTGAGGTGATGGAAACATACAAAATTAAAAAGGGGCTTACTGCTTTTTAGCAGCTATGTTAAATAAATAACTTGCTTTAATTGGAATCTCGAGTACAACTTCAGATCTGTAGGGTATACTTCCCTGAGTAGCTGGAACGAAATTCACTGCAGACAATTCTTTTATTAGTTGTTCGTCAATTCCAAACCCCACTTTCGAAATGGAATAAACTTCTTTCAATTTACCATCAAAATTTACCTGAAATCCAATCATTGCATTACTCACCAAATTTGCATCTGCAGCTTCTTTTGAAACAATTATCCTCGAATAGATATATCTAAATAATGAATCTTCACCTTCCAGAAAAAACGCTTCATGATTTGCAATGTCAAAATTAACATCGTAGTTTTTTCCTTTATCTAAAATTTTCTGTTGCGCATCTGTCTCTTTTGCTTTAAAACCAGTTGAATTTGTAGTTCCAGTTTGTGCCTTAACCGATTGAATTGTAATTAGTAATGTCGCAATAAGTAATGCTCTTTTCATATTTTAGGTTAGTTTGCGGCAAATTTACGATTCCAAAAGAATCGACATTGACAATTACATTCAATTTCTTTCAATCGAAATTATTTTTTTCCCCTTACAGCCTTTTCAATTTCATCCCACATAGGTTCAGGAACATGCAATAAATTGCTAAATTCTCCAGCCCCTTGAAGCCATTCCCCTCCATCAATTGTAACAACTTCTCCATTAACATAACTTGCGAAATCTGAAATTAGATATGCTGCCAGATTAGCTAACTCGGCATGTTCACCAAATCTTTTTAAAGGAATTCTTTCTAAAGGATCTATTTTCTTTGCAAGATCTCCAGGAAACAATCTGCTCCAGGCTCCTTGCGTAGGAAAAGGTCCAGGTGCAATTGCGTTACTCCTGATACCATATTTTGCCCATTCTACAGCTAAGCTTCTCGTAAGGGCTAAAACTCCTGCTTTTGCGCAAGCTGAAGGAACAACGTAACCAGAGCCTGTCCACGAATAAGTAGTAACTATATTTAGAAAACTACCACTTTGTTTTTCTTCAATCCATTTTTTACCAGCGTGTAGAGTACAGTTATAAGTTCCCTTTAAAACAATATCTACGATAGTGTCAAAGGCTTTGTGACTTAATCTTTCTGTAGGACTGATAAAATTTCCAGCAGCATTATTCAACCAAACATTCACAAATCCGAATTCGTTCCATGCTTTTTCCATTGCTTTTTCTACTTCATCCATTTTACGCACATCACAAACTGCATAAATAATATTACCTCCAGTTTTTTCAGTAAGTTCAGCACAAGTTGCTTTTAACACATCTTCTTTTCTGCTTGTAATCATTACTTTAGCACCTAACTTAAGAAAAACCTCGGCCATAGATTTACCTAAACCTGTTCCTCCTCCAGTTATTACAACATGTTTGTTTGTAAGTGCATTTTCTCTTAGCATTAATCCTGTTTCAGCAATATTCATATCAGTTTATTTGGTATAATGTTTGACCTCAAACTTAAACAATCCTTTTAATTTTTTATTATGTTGATGAAATTACTTTTATCAGGAATTTTTGCGTCTTCAGCAATCATTGCCCAACCCGTTTTTATCCTTTCTCTGCAAGACAGTAGTTTTTTTACTGCAGAAATAAATAATCAAGTTTTTAATGAACCTCAATCAGTGATGAACTTTTATGATGTTCCCTCTGGAAATCATAGTTTAAAGGTTTTTAAAATCCTTAAAACAGGCAATTCTACAATAAAACAACCGGTTTTTGAAGGTACTGTTTTGATTGATCAAAATTCAAGTTTAGTAGGGTATATAGATAAATACAATCAATTAAAAATTTCTAGTAATACTGCACGATTGGATAAAAAAGAAACAGCTATTTATAATCAAACACGATATCCAAACCCTAACAATATTCCCACAAATACGCAAAATCAAACAAATAAAGATGGAATGAGTAATACGCAGTTTAATAGTGTCTTAGAGAACTTGAATGCGATATCATTAGAAAATGAAAGATTCAATACTGCAAAAGGAATTATAAGTATTTCCTCAATTAAATCGAGTCAGATTGCTGAAATGATGTTAAAATTTGAAAATGAAAATAATAGGGTTCAATTAGCAGATTATGCGCTTAAATATGTAGTTGATCCTCAAAATTATGGAGTTGTATATAATGCAATCAGAAGCCCAAGAAGCATTAGAAGATTAAATAGAAAATTAAGTAATTGATTTTCTCACCCTATCAATATAATTCCTAGTTGCTTGTTGTTGAGAAATTCCATTTTTCTCCATTTCTTCTTTGATCCAAATTGCTGCCATACAATGCGTTAATTGTTCTCCTTCATCCATTCCTTCAATTTCAATAGTAGGCGTTTCTTCATTTAAAAGTTGTTCTTCCGCCTTTTTTAAATCCTCAAGGCTAAAATCTTCCACAGTTTTTTTAATTATCGGTATTTTCATACTAATTCATTTAGCATAGAAACAATAACCTCTTCTTTTGAAGTTGCCGAACCATTTAATAAGGTTCCATTTTTAAAAGTAGCGAAATAAGGAAGGTTATCTACATTAGCCATTTTACGTGCAATTTCATTTTCCTCAGCATTTATTTCTAAAAATGTAGTCCCTTCAAATTGTTCATCATTCGAAAGTCTTTTAAATTTTGGTGCAATTAGTTTGCAGCTTCCACACCAGTCTGCATAATACTTTACAATTACTTTCCCGCTAGTTTCTAGGGTTTTTTGGAAATCAAGGTCTGTTCCTATTAATACTGCCATACAAAGAATATTTTACTGCAAATAACATAAATTTTTAGGTTATGTTTAATTATTTCAAGCCTTTTGCTTCGTTCCAAAACACATCCATTTCAACTAAAGACATATCGGAGAGCACCAATCCTCTTTCTTTAGCAGCATTCTCAAGATATTGAAAGCGTTTTATAAATTTTTTATTTGTTTTTTCTAAAGCATCTTCTGGACTAATTCCTTTGAATCTTGCAAAATTGATGAGTGAAAATAGCACATCGCCAAACTCGTCTTCCATTTTTTCTTCATTATTAGCAAGCACCTCAGCTTCAAATTCTTTAATTTCTTCTTGTACCTTTTCCCATACTTGTTGTTCGTTGTCCCAATCGAAACCAACTCCACGCGCTTTTTCTTGAATACGCATAGCCTTTATTAATGCTGGCAAACTTTTAGGCACTCCTCCAAGAACAGATGAGTTTCCTTCTTTTAACTTTAGTTTTTCCCAGTTTTCTTTTACTTCTTGCTCGTTGGCCACTTTCACATCACCATAAATATGTGGGTGACGATTAATTAATTTCTCACATAAATTATTTATTACAGAAGTAATGTCAAACTCTTGGGTCTCACTTCCAATCTTGGCATAAAATACAATATGTAACAGAACATCACCCAATTCTTTGGCAATCTCTTTTCTATCGTTATTAATAATAGCATCAGACAATTCATATGTTTCTTCGATGGTAAGGTGCCTCAAGCTTTGAATGGTTTGTTTCTGGTCCCAAGGACATTTTTCCCTCAATTCGTCCATTATATTCAGCAATCTTTCAAAAGCCTTTAATTTTTCTTGCGTGGTGGTCATTACAGATGATGTTTTGTTATTTTTGCCTACTTATAAATGAAAAAACAGGTGCAAAAGTATGTTTTAAAACTGCTAATAACAGGAGTAGCGTTACTTTTATTTCAACCTATTGCAGCTCAATATTCTGTTGCGCCTCGGGCTATAGGATTTCATACGACTTACGGTTTTATTTTACCCCATAAAGTAGATTTCGATGCACTTATTTCAGGACATATTCCTGGATTTGAAATTAACTACAGATATAATTATTCTGGAGTAAAAGAGTGGGAGAAATTTTACCGTTTACCTAATGTTGGTATTACCGCTCAATATTTTGATTTTAATAACTTCAGAATAGGGAAAGCTATAGGAATTGCACCTTATGTGAGTTTTAATTTGATAAAAAAAGAGCGAATTTCTTTTCAATACCGGGTTGCTACTGGTCTAGGCTATGTTACAGAAAAATTTAATTTAGATAATAATCGCAAAAATTTAGTTATTAGTACACATATCAATTCTTACGTTAGTATGCTGTTTCAACTGCATGTTAAAGTTGCAAAAAGAATTGAATTGCAGACTGGTTTTGCTATGTCGCATTTTTCTAATGCTGCGTTTAAGATACCAAATGCAGGAATTAATATAATTAGTGCATCAGCAGGTTTTTCTTTTGATTTGGGAAGATTGGTAGTAGTGAATAACTACACCTTTCCTGTTGTAGAAAAAAAATGGAGGTATCTGGTTTGGACCGGTGGATTTTTAAAAGAAACAAATCCGGTAGAAGGCAGAAAATTTTATGCACAAACGCTTTCATTTAACGCATTAAAGCGATTTTCGAACAAAAGTTCTTTTGGAGGCGGAATGGATTTGATGTTAGATAATTCAATTCCCCAAAGAAATAAATTTAATTTGGAGGCACCTTCTTCACCATTCAGGGCAGGGTTTAATGTTGCTTATGCATTGCATTTTGGCAAATTTTCTATTCCCATCCAACAGGGTATTTATTTTATTGATAGTTTTAGAGGAGACGGTCTATTTTACACTAGAGTAGGATGGAGGTATCATGTCAATAAAAAGTTAATGTTAAACATGACATTAAAAACACATTTTGCTTCAGCAGATTATTTAGAATTAGGAATTGGATATTTTTTAAAATGAAACGCTTAAGTTTAATATTAATCGTATTAATGGAATTGTTTTTATTTTCTTGTAAAAAAGAAAACATGAACGATTGCTTTACCAGCAGAGGAGTAACTGCTGTAGAGAGAAGAAATTTGGAAGTATTCAGAAATATAAAACTTGGGAAAAGAATTCAATTGGTATTAATTGAAGACACTGTAAATTACGCAGTTATAGAAGCTGGTAGCCATCTTTTACCAAGCATCGTTACTTCGGTTGAAGGTGAGGTTTTAACCATTCAAAATCAGAATAAATGCAATTGGGTAAGAACTTATAAAGATTCGATATTAATTAAGTTACATTATACTAGTTTGTATAGCATAGAAATGAAAGGTGCCAGTAAGATTACAAACCAAGACACACTTAAGAATTCGGACACATTAAGACTTGAATTCAGAGATGCATCGGGTGATGTAAATTTAATGGTAGACAACAAAAGGATTGATATTATTCAACATACCGGTGCGAGTGATGTAATTATAAATGGAAAAACCGATGATTTATCCGTTTATATGTCAGGACTTGGTTGGGGTGATTATTCAAAGTTATATGCTCGCACTGCATATGTAGATACCCGCAGCGCTGCTGATGTAAAAGTGTATGCATTTTTAGCTTTTGATTTTAGGCTAAGAAATTCGGGCGATGTATATTACAGGGGAACTGGAACTGTAAATTCTTCTACAATTATTGGCGATGGTAAAATTGTGAAATTGCCTTAGGGCATTGTTATAAGTTGGTTGAGGCTTTAGCATTATACATTGATTCACAATATAAAAAAGTTATTAATCTAATCTTAAAAAATGAGGACGTTCAGATAAGGATGAGCTTTGCTCTTATTGTAATATAAATTAAATACAGCGCCTTTGTCGCAAAGGACATGTTTTACTGGATTAGGAGTGCAATTTTATCTTACAGCCTCTTATCTTTAAAAATCTGTAAAAGTTCGTTTTCTTCAATTTGCGTAATAGCTGCAATTACATCAATTGGTAGACCTTGTTTTCTTGCATTTATTGCTGTTTCAATTTTCCCTTCAATTTTCCCTTCAATTTTCCCTTCAATTTTTCCTTCAATTTTTCCTTGTATTCTTCCTTTGATTTCTCCCTCTTCAAAATAAGTATCCTTTACGTTTTGCAAGTCGCGATATGCCTTTAAACTTTGTTCATAGGCAGCCTGTTCTTCTTTGTTAAGTTTGGCTAACTCTGCTACATCCATAACTTTTTTGAAAATATTTTCTTGCATTTTGATTGGTAATTTTTGTAATCTAGGTAAATGCTTTAACAAAAATAACCATTTTTCGAATTGGGAAATGTAGTTTTCCTTTTTTAGAGCATCTTAAATAGATACTTAATTTTGAGTTTATCTTAATGCCCGCGGTAGGGATAGAGTGGAAAGCGCTGAAGGCAGAGCCTGAGGCCTTGGAACGATAGCCCGGCCACCGCCCAAATAATTAA
>JAIXYK010000015.1 GCA_027490225.1 Bacteroidota bacterium
ACAATCTGTCGTTTCAATGAAAAATTTATCCGTTTTCTTGTCTTTTTTTCGGCACCTGTGCCTTCATTGTTGTTGCTCATTTTTTTAGGTTTTTTGTAAACCTATTTCAGGAGAAGACATATCCTAAAATAACAAAGCCCCGAAAATTAATTTTTTCGGAGCCTTGATTAAGAAACACTAACCTTATTTTTATATTTAAATTAATCCGCCTTCATGGGGCTTTTCGCCAGATTTTTCCATTCCTAAACGTTTTTTTACCTTATGATAAATCAGGTACATTGAAGGAACAACCAACAAAGTAAGGAACGTAGCCATAATTAATCCGAAAATCATTGTCCAAGCCAATGGTCCCCAGAAAGCAACGTTGTCGCCACCTAAAAAGAAATGCGGCTCAAAATGACTAAATAATGTTTGGAAGTTTAGGTTTAGTCCGATTGCCAAAGGAATTAACCCAAGTATCGCTGCAGATGCAGTTAAAATTACCGGAGTCATTCTTGTGGCACCACCTTCAATGATTGCATTTTCAATCGATTCACCACGACCACGTAACTCATCGGTAAACTCTATTAATAGAATTCCATTTCTAATTACAATACCGGCCAAGGCAAAGATTCCAACCCCAGTCATAACGATAGAGAACGTCATTCCAAAAATGGCAAATCCTAAGAAGACACCTATTAAAGAGAACAATACCGTAGAAAAAATAATTAATGGTTTTACTACAGAGTTAAATTGAGTTACCAAGATTAGGAACATCAAGGCCAATGCACCAAGGAACGCTACCCCGAGAAAATCAGAAGTTTCTTTTTGGTCTTCCTGCTCACCAGTCATTTTTACATCGTATCCTTCAGGAACATCAATTCCATTTATAATTTGATTTACTTGTGCTACAACCTCATTCGCAGTAAATCCTGTCAAAACATTAGAAGATAAAGTTACAACACGTCTTTGGTTTTTACGGTTGATAGAACTGAAAGCATTTTCATTGCGCACACTTGCTACAGCCGAAACTGGAAGTTGCTTGAACATTCCTGTTGAGAAATCTAAAAAGGAAATGTCCATGTTTAACAAGTCATCTACTCTTTTTCTGTATTGAGGAGCTAAGCGTAACTGAATTTCAGCATCATCATCTTTATCGCGGAATTTTGAAATTTCTTTTCCAAAAAGAGCGGTTCTTAATTCTAATGCAATCTGAGCTTTTGTCATTCCAAAAGAAAGAGCTCTGTCAGCGTCAATATCAACAATTATTTCAGGCTTATTGCGCACTAAATCAGATTTCAAATCTTCAATTCCCTGAATATTCGAGCGGGAGATTTCATTTCTAACAGCAGTTTCAATTTTTACCAATTGGTCGAAATCATCTCCAGCAATCTCAATGTTGATTGGTTTACCTGTTGGTGGTCCACCTTGTTCTTTGTCAACAGAAATTTCAACTCCAGGAAGCCCTTTGGTTTGTTTTCTAATTTCTTCCAAGCATTCAGAAGTTGAGAAATTCTCACGTTCTTCAAAATTAACAAAAGCCACGGTAACCTTTCCTTTGTTTGGAGTTGCTACTCTGTCTGGATTTTGCGGGTCGCCTGCTCCAATTCCTACGTTGGTAATTACAGATTCTACATTTTTATTGTTTTTACCAATAACGCCATATACTCTTTTTTCAACAATTTTTGTTACTGAATCGGTAACAGAAGCATCTGTTCCTATTGGAAGTTTGATGTAAACGTATGCGAAATTAGGCTCTCCATTTGGGAAAAATTCAACTTTAGGGTTGGAAGCCCCGAAGACCATAATAGAAACAATAAACAAAACCACAACACCTACTAAAATACCTACAGAGCGATATCCTTTCAACATAGTCCTTATTAATCTTCTGTAACTTTCTACAATAGAAGGCCATGTTTTATTCTGGAAGCGTTCGTTTAAAGGACGTAATAGGTAGAAGTAAATTGGAGTTAAAATTAGCAACAACACTCCAAGATTCCCAACGGCATGAAAATCAGCTGCATGCGCTAAAATTGCTACAGCCCCAAAAATAATAAGAGGCGTTTTCATTTCCCCTTTTTGAACACCAGTAGAATGTGCATCTTTTTTCATGAAAGAAACTGCGAAAACAGCGTTCATGATAAAGGCAACAAACAAGGATGCAAACAGGGTTAAAATCAATGTTACTGGTAAGTAGAACATAAATGAACCTACAATTCCTGGCCAGAATAACAAAGGAAAGAATGGTGCAATCGTGGTAAGTGTTCCTGCCAAAACAGGTATAAAAACCTCACCGGCAGCAGCTTTTGCAGAAGTTGCAATGTCAAAGTCGTATTTGTGGAATATTCTATGGGTATTTTCAATTACCACAATTGCATCATCAACAATAATTCCCAATGCGAGTAGGAAAGAGAATAATACAATTACATTCATAGTGAATCCTAAAGAAGGCATAAATAGCATTGCAAGAAGGAACGAAAGCGGAACCGAAAGTCCCACGAAGAATGCACTTTGCAAGCCCATAAAGAACATTAGAATGATTACAACAAACACAAAACCGATGATTACGGTATTTACCAAATCGTTTAATTGTGTTTTTGTTTCTGATGAGGTGTCGCCAGTTATTGTAACTTGTAGACCTTCAGGAAATTTAGTTGCTTCAAATTCTTTGATGATTTCTTTGATTTTGTCTGAAGCTTCAATCAAGTTTGCACCTGAACGTTTAATTACATTTAAGGTAATAACAGGCTTCCCGTCAAGTCTTGCATAATCTTGTACATCTTTATAACCATCTTTAACTTCTGCAATGTCTTTTATAAATGCTAAGTTTCCTCTTGCAGAACGGATGGTTATATTTCCAATTTCATCAACAGACTTAAATTCTCCAGCAACACGCATGGTTCTTCTTAAATCAGCAATGCGCAGCTCTCCACCTGAAATATTAATGTTTTCGCTGGCTACAGCTTTTTCAATATCTCCAAATGAAATTCCAAGGGCTTGCATGCGATACAAGTCCACATTAATTTGAATTTCGCGGTTCAATGCGCCTATCATATCCAAACGAGTAATTGCAGGAATTCCTTCAATTTTATCTTTTAAATCGTCTGCATATTTTTTTATCTGGTCTAAAGGAAAATCACCAGCCACGTTGATGTTCATGATAGGAAACTCAGAAAAGCTCACCTCTTGTACATCAGGGTCATTTTTCAAATCTGATGGTAAGTCCTTTTTAGCTTTTGCAACAGCGTTCGAAATCTTCTGCTTAGCAATATCTACATCAATTCCAGTATTAAACTCAACCATTACCATCGAAAAATCCTGAATGGAATTGGAAGTAATTTTTTTGATACCTGAAACTGACTTTATTTGTTTTTCTAGAGGTTTAGAAATTAAATTCTCAATATCCTCTGGAGATGCTCCAGGATAAATAGTTGCCACAAAAATGGTAGGCACAATAATATCGGGAAACTGCTCTTTGGGAATGCTGTTAAAAATATTGATTCCTGCTAATGTGATGAGGAAAATAACCACATACACTGCTGTTTTGTTATTTATAGCCCAATTTGTGGGCTTAAATTGTTTTATATGTTCCTGTTTCATAATTCTATTTTTTACAGGAGTTATTTCAATGTAATTAACTGACCATCTACTACATCTTGATATCCTTTTGTAATTAACTCATCTGTAGTGGCAAGCCCTTCATTAATTACTATCATATCGTTATAGCTAATTCCAGTGCTCACTAATTTCTTTCTGGCCATTAATTCTTTTCCACTTTTTTCAGCTACCATTACAAAAGTTCCTCCGCTTGGTTCTTTTTGAATGTAGTTGGAGGGGATACTCACTACATTACTTAAATTTTGGTCATTAATAGAAACATTCGCTAACATATTAGGACGTAAATCTTCACCTCCGCTATTTAATCTAATGTCTACCTGAAACGTGCGAGATAATGAATTAACAGATTTTCCTATGAAACTAACCTTTCCGTCAAGTGTTTGATTAAGGTCGTTTAACCTAACTTTAACAGGGTCGCCCATTTTAATTTTACTAATGTATGAATCAGCAATTTTCGTAGTAACTTTGATTTTATTGGTGTTTACAACTCTAAATGCGCCTATAATTGTTGGTGTAGCAAATTCTCCAATTTTAACATTTACTTCATCAACCACTCCGTTAATTGGAGATTTAATGCGCGTCATTTCTAACTGCGCGTTTACAGAATTGATACTTTTTTGTAAAGATTCATATTGATTTTTCGATTGCAAGAATTGAATTTCTGTACCGATTTTTTGGTCCCACAATCTCTTTTGTTTATCGAAAGCAATTTTTGCAAAATCTAAATTTGTTTCTAATTGAGCGATGCTTTCTCTGATTGCTTTATTGTCTGTTTCTGCAAGTAATTGGCCTGTTTTTACAGCATCACCTTCTTGAACGTAAACGCGGGTTACAACACCTGGCATTCCTGGTTGAACCATAATGTTTTCATCAGAATCAACAGTTCCCTGAACATCTAAAAAGTGTTGAAAAGGACCTGAAACAATTGGCGCGACAGCTACGAGCTTGGTTTTTTTATTCGCTGATGAGGTATCTAAAATGGCAATTTCTTTTTCTAATGCACTTATTTTAGTTTTAAGGGCATCTTGTTCGGTTTTAAGTTTGCTGAGTTCCTCTTTTTTAGTTTCTAATGGAGATTTTTCGCCACAAGCAACAAAAATCAATAGGATTGGGATATAAAGTAATTTTTTCATTTTTATCGGATAAGCTGGATTGAATTAAAATTTGTTTAGGTTTTTATCGAGAGCAACTCTCGCATTAAGTAGTTGAAAAATAGAGTTGATGTAGTTGCTTTGTGCTGAAAGCAATTCACTTTGTGCCTGAAGTACTTCTACACTGGAGCCAACACCTTCATTGTACTTTATTGTTGTTCTGCTTTTAATTTTATCGGCTAATTCTACTGCATCTTTATTGCTTTTGTAAGTATTAAGTGCTGTAATATATTCGGTTAAAGATTGAGAAGATTGTAATGCATAACCTTGTTGTTGTTGCAATTGCTGTACTTCTATTTTTTTAGTTTCTAGCTTGGCTTGGCTTACCCTTGCTGCTTGCCCGAAACCTTGAAAAAGAGGAACACTTAAATTTAAACCTACAATCGTTCCTCCCGATACACGATAAGTTGGGTCAGTTAGGTTTTCAAATTTATTTCCCAATCTGCTTTCTTTCCAAGAATAAAATGTACTTAAAGTAGGAAGATAATTTGCTTTTAACCTTTTCGTATTCAACATCGATATTTGATGGCTTGTTTCTAAAAGGGAGAAATCGATTGAGTTTTTTACATCAAATTTTGGTTCAGGATCTACTCCTGACGATGCTGCGCTTACAACGCCATTCAGTTCTTCAGTTAAAACGATTGATCCGTTTACATCAAACCCCATTTGAAATTTTAGTAATTTTTCTGCCAGTACTTTTTGTTGTTCTAATGTGGCTAAGGTATTTTTTAGGTTAGTCATCAGAAGTTTTAACCTATCAACATCCAGTTCTTCAATGAAACCTTCTTTGTTAAAAGCGGTTGTTTGTGCTATTGATTGCTCTAAATTGCTAATATTTTCTTGTAATATCTTTTTATTTTCTTGAAGAATCAAAACAGTATAGTATGCTTTGGTGACAGACTCTTTTGTTTCAATTTCAGATTTTCTCAAACTTTTTTTAGAAATTTCTAAATATGTTTTTGAAGCTTGTAAGCCTACTAGATACTCGCCATTAAACGCTAACCAAGATGCAGTGTAACCATAGTTCAAGTTGTTTTTTACACCAAAAGCAATTCTCGCAAGTTGTCCTGGAGGTGCCATTGGGTTGAAAGCACTTGCATCAATTACACTTACAGGAAGGCTTAAAAAGTTATTGTAACCACTTTCAGCATTTAATTGTGGAATTCCAATAGCTCTTGTTTCTTTTACCTTTTTGTTTGCGATTTCAATGTCAGTTGCGGCATTTTTTATACTATAACCGTTTTTTACAGCATAATCTACCGCTTGCTGCAATGAAAATGATTGCGCAGTCCCGTCTTGACCTTTTATAAAAGGTGAAAAGAGAAGCAGAAGCAAAATAATTTTGTATTGTTTCATATTTAATTGATTATTTATTGGTCGATAAGTATTGTTCAAGTAATTCTTGTCCTTTGGAATTTGAAATTCCTCTTATATGGTATTTTATGTTTTCTTCGAATAACTGAAGGGGTGTGAAATCCATGCTATTGGCTACTGATGGGTCAGTTAGCAATTCTACTTTTGAGGCATATAATTTTGAAATAATATGTGGATTGATATCTGTTCTGTAGATTCCTTCTGACTGTCCTTTTGTGATATTATCGAAAATTATCTTCACTATGAATTCTTTTCTGTATTGAGACATAACAGTCCAAGCTTCAGGGTAATATTTTTGCATTTCAAATAGTAAGGAAGGATGTAAATTCTTCAATTTTTCTCCCACTACATTGTTTACTTGCAACATTTCTTCGATAGCATTTAGTTGCATTTCATGAATTTTGCACACATTTGATTTATCTGCTGCAATTTCATGTTCAATAGATTTCTTTACCAAATCGGATTTGTCGCATACAAACTGGTACAATGTTTTTTTAGAAATGCCCATTTCACGACATACATCGTCCATCGTTACGCTTCTAAGTCCATATCTCATAAAGATACTTTTAGCACTTTGTAATATTGACTCGAGTTTTTCAACCATGGCGCAAAGGTAAAGCAAAATAAACTTAGGAAACAAAAAATACGTAAAATGTTTCCAATATATTTTATGTTCCTTTCGTTTATTGGGAGAATTGGTTTTTTTACTTAGGTTTGGGCATGGAAATGAATCAAGATATTCGCTTTGCGAGAACTTTAGATGCATCATTTTATACTGATATATCTACTTTCGAAAAAGTAAAGGAGAGCATTTTTGCCAAAACCTGGCATTGGATTGCAGATGCTCAGCAACTTTCTCTCAGCAATCAGGTGATTCCAGTTCAATTGTATCCTGGTTTTTTAGAGGAGCCGTTATTGGTAACACACGATAACAATGGTGATTTGCATTGTTTAAGTAATGTTTGTACCCATAGGGGCAATTTGTTGGTAAAGCAATCGGGTGTTTGCAATGCGCTGGTTTGCACATATCATGGCAGGAAGTTTTCTTTAGACGGTAAATTTCAGTTTATGCCGGAATTTAAAAAAGTTGAGAATTTTCCAACACAAGCAGATGATTTAAAGGCTTTACCATTGATGAATTGGAACAATCTGCTTTTCACTTCCTTGAATCCAGAAATTCCCTTTGAGTTGTTTATAAACGAAATGCAACAAAGATTAAGTTGGTTGCCAATTCATAAGTTTCGTTATGAACCTTTATATTCTCAAGACTATTTGGTAAATGCTAATTGGGCACTTTATTGTGATAATTACTTAGAAGGCTTTCATATTCCTTATGTTCATCCATCATTAAATCAGGTAATTGATTACAATAGTTATACAACAGAACTGTTTCCTTATTCAACGTTACAATTAGGATTGGCAAAGAACGGAGAACAAACATTTGACATTCCTGCTGATTCGGTCGATGCTGGCAAAAAAGTAGCAGCCTATTATTTCTGGATTTTCCCGAATATGATGTTTAACTTTTATCCTTGGGGCTGCTCTATTAATATTGTGAAACCTATAAAGCAGAATTTAACACGAGTTTCTTTCAGGACATATTTGTGGAAGCCAGAGTTGTTCGATTCTAAAGCGGCTACCATGTTAGAAAAAGTAGAGCGAGAAGATGAAAATATAGTGGAACAAGTTCAGCAAGGTGTACAATCTCGCTTTTACACTTCTGGGAGATTTTCACCAGATAGAGAGCAGGGGGTGCACCATTTTCACTGTTTGATTAACAAATTTCTGATTGGAAATTTAAGTGTTCAATAAAATCGATAAATTAGAATATAGCTTTCTCTTCCACTCTATTGGAAGCGATAATTTTGCCAGTTTCTTTTACCATATTGTCTACTTCTTTTGCAGAAATTTTAATTTGTGAAAGTAGCATTTTCAAATCTTCGTCTGCGGTTTCATTAATATTAATGAGTTCTACACAAGATAAAAGCCTTACCAATGGTCCTCTTATTTTGTGAGAATTATAAAAAGCAAATTCTGCCAATTGCTTGTTTCTAATAACTAAATCTTGTTCCTGAATTTTCTTTTGTGTTTGGTCTACCATACCACCAATCATTCTTATAGCCCTTCCGTCTTCATTTCTTATAATGATTCCTTTGTCTTCAACAATTGCATATGAGCCGTTCTTTCTTTTAAATCGGTATTCATCTGACCAAAAATCGGCGTCTCCGTTTTTAAAAGCATCTAGTTTTGAATAAACTCTTTGTTTGTCATCGGGGTGTAACAGCTCTACCCACCAGTCTATAGTGTCTTTTACTTCAGTTGCGGGAAAACCAAAAACTTTTTGAATACCTTCACCCCACCAGAGGGTTTCGTTTACCAAGTCCCAATCCCAGATTACATCATTTGTAGCTTTAGAAATTGTTTTGAATTTAATATCACTGTTGTACAGGTCTTCTCTTAATTGTTTTTCCTCAGAAATATCTTGCCCAACTCCCCAAATATTTAAGTCGGCAATAATTGGATTTTTTCTAACCCTAATGGTTAATGAGATATATTTCTGTTTCCCATCTGCACAATTTATTTTTATTTGATCAATTGATTGAGAAAAGTCCTGGTGTTGATTCCATATTTTTATTATTTCTTCTCTGTAATTTCGTTCTGGAAATAAAAGCAAAAGTGCTTTTGGATTTCCTATGATAGTTTCCGCACTATAGCCAGTTTCTAATTCACATGCAGTGTTCCAAATACGGATAATTCCAGTTTTATCGAGCGCAGCTAACATTACAGGAAATTGCTGTATTACCGTTTGAATGGAGATTGGTTTTTCTACAGACATATACTGATAAAGAATGTATAAAGATTAAAATTCAAAACTACTAATGTTTCGTTTGAAATTTAAATTCTATGAAATAAAAAAACCCTGAACAAAGTCAAGGTTTTTTATTTCGATTGATTTATCTTAAGAACCGCACTGTTCGCAGTTTTCTGGGTTATCAAGTGAGCAAGTAAGCTGGTCATCAACGCTTTCTAGATTGTTTACCATTGGTTGAATTTGTGGTTCAGCTTGCATTTGCACTGTAAATTTAATGGCATCAGCAGCAGCTTTTGACCTTAAGTAGTACATTCCTGTTTTTAATCCTTTTTTCCATCCGTAGAAGTGCATGCTTGTTAATTTAGCAACACTTGGATTCTCCATAAATATGTTCAAAGACTGAGACTGGCATATATAAGCGCCTCTGTCGGCGGCCATATCAATCAAAGTTTTTTGTTTTATTTCCCAAACGGTTTTATACAAATCTTTAATATTATCTGGAACTTCGGCAATGTGCTGTACAGAGCCGTTTGCTGAAATAATTTTATCTTTTAAACGGTCATTCCAAACCCCAAGTTCAACAAGGTCTCTTAGTAAATGCTTGTTTACAATGATAAAATCTCCAGAAAGCACTCTACGTGTATAGATATTACTTGTATATGGCTCAAAACATTCGTTATTTCCTAATACCTGAGAAGTAGAAGCTGTTGGCATTGGCGCCAATAATAAAGAATTACGAACTCCGTATTTAGCAACTTCCTCTTTTAAAACAGACCATTCCCATCTATCTGAAGGAGTAACACCCCACATATCAAATTGGAAAATGCCTTTAGAAACTGGTGAACCTGGGTAGGTTTCGTAGTGTCCGTCTTTTTTTGCCAAATCTTTAGAAGCTGTCATTGCTGCATAATAGATAGTTTCATGAATTTCTCTATTCAATTGCTGTGCTTCTTCGCTTTCGAAAGGGTAACGCAATAGGATAAATGCGTCAGCCAAGCCTTGAATTCCAATACCGATTGGTCTGTGGCGCATATTAGAGCGCTTAGCTTCAATTACAGGGTAGTAATTTCTGTCAATTATTCTGTTGAGGTTGTAAGTGATTTGATACGTAACCTCAAAAAGTTTGTTATGGTCGAATACTCCATCAATTATATACCTTGGCAATGCGATTGATGCAAGGTTACAAACTGCAACTTCATCAGGAGAAGTATATTCAATAATTTCAGTACAAAGGTTTGAAGATTTTATAGTACCTAAATTTTGTTGATTGGATTTTCCATTACAAGCATCTTTATATAACATGTAAGGTGTACCGGTTTCAATTTGAGCATCTAATATGGCTGCCCATAATTCACGTGCAGGTATTGTTTTACGGGCTTTACCTTCTTCTTCGTATTGTGTGTATAAAGCTTCAAATTCTGCTCCCCAGCATTCTGAAAGTCCAGGTGCTTCATTGGGACAAAATAATGACCAGTCTTCAGAAGCTTCAACTCTTTTCATGAATAAGTCAGATATCCAAAGGGCGTAAAATAAATCTCTGGCGCGCACTTCTTCTTTTCCATGATTCTTTCTCAAGTTTAAGAAGTCGAAAATATCAGCATGCCAAGGCTCAATGTATACTGCAAAAGAACCTTTTCTTTTTCCTCCACCTTGGTCTACATACCTTGCTGTATCATTAAATACGCGCAACATTGGTACAATTCCATTTGATGTTCCGTTTGTCCCTCTGATGTAAGAACCAGTTGCCCTTACATTGTGAATACTAATACCGATACCGCCAGCGCTTTGAGAAATCTTAGCACATTGTTTTAAAGTATCATAAATTCCATCAATACTATCGTCTCGCATGCTTAGAAGAAAGCAGCTTGACATTTGTGGTTTTGGTGTACCTGCATTGAATAATGTTGGCGTAGCATGTGTAAACCAACGCTCCGACATTAAATCATATGTTTTAATGGCATTTTCAATATCATCTTTGTGAATACCAACAGCCACACGCATTAGCATATGTTGAGGGCGTTCCACAACTTTGTTATTTAATTTTAAAAGATAAGATTTCTCTAAAGTTTTGAAACCAAAATAGTCATAACCAAAATCGCGGTCATAAATTATTGAAGAGTCTAATAATTCTGCGTTGTCTTTGATTATTTCAAACACATCATCTGCAATTAATGGCGCAGGTTGGTTAGTTGCAGGATCAATATAAAAGTATAAATCTTTAATTGTTTCTGAAAACGACTTTTTAGTTGTTTTGTGCAAATTGGAAATTGCAATTCTTGACGCTAAAAGTGCGTAATCTGGATGTTTTGTTGTTAATGAAGCAGCAGTTTCTGCGGCGAGATTATCTAATTCTGTAGTTGAAACTCCAGGGTAAATTCCTTGAATTACTTTCATAGCCACATGCACAGCATCAACGTGCACAGGATCTAATCCATAACATAGTTTTTGAATACGAGCTGTTACTTTATCAAATTTTACGGCTTCTTTACGGCCATCTCTTTTAATAACGTAAGATTGGGTGTTGGTGATTGTTGTGTTCATGTTGTCTTTTAAAACTCCTCGTTAAAACTAATGATGTTTTCTTTTTTGTCTTTGTTAACACCCGCTTTGGTGTATTCTGGTACGCGCTCTTCGAAGAAATTAGACTTCCCTTGAAGAGAAATTAATTCCATAAAATCGAAAGGATTTGTTGCATTGTAAATTTTATTGTAACCCAATGCCACCATTAATCTATCAGCCACAAATTCAATATATTGTCTCATTAATACTGCATTCATACCGATAAGAGATACAGGTAAAGCGTCGGTTACAAAATCCTTTTCAATATCAACAGCATCTTTGATTATTTCTTTAACAGTAGACTCGGGCAACTTGTTTTCTAATTGTGAATATAACAAACAAGCAAAATCGCAATGTAAACCTTCGTCTCTTGAAATAAGTGAGTTTGAAAATCCTAAGCCTTTCATCAAGCCTCTTTTCTTTAACCAGAAAATAGAGCAAAAAGAACCAGAGAAGAAAATTCCTTCTACAGCAGCAAATGCTACTAATCTTTCTGCAAAGCTTCCTTTGGTAATCCATCTCAAAGCCCAGTCTGCTTTTTGAGCTACGGCAGGCATATGGTCTATTGCATGAAACAATTTATCTTTTTCTTCAGCATCTTTTATGTAGGTATCAATTAATAATGAATAGGTTTCTGAGTGAATGTTCTCCATCATTATTTGAAAACCATAAAAACAACGTGCTTCAGGATATTGCACCTCGTTCATAAAGTTAATCGCAAGATTTTCATTTACTATTCCATCACTTGCGGCAAAAAATGCAAGCACATGCTTCACAAAATGTTTTTCATCAGAATTCAATTTATTTTCCCAATCTGCAAAGTCTGAAGATAAATCTATTTCTTCTGCTGTCCAGAAACTTTGTTCTGACAGTTTGTACATGTTCCAGATAGCAGGATGTTTAATTGGAAATAATACAAAACGATCTTTATTTTCAATTAAAATTGGTTCTGTTTCTTGCTTGCGATCTGTAACCATCACGTTTAGTTCCTCGAGGCTTGCTGTTGTTAAGTTTGTGCTCATGTATGTATTTAAAATATTGATTATCAAGTTGTTGCGTATTTTTCTAAGGCCAAAGATTTCAAAAAAAGTTAAATACTTTCTTTTCAGTTACTTATATCAAAAGCTTTAGGGGAAAACTTGCTTCACAAAAATCGTTTTGGAAATCATACCAGCCTAATCGTTTTTGTTAACATTTGACTTCACTTTTTAACATTTGCTTCACATAGCCTTTATCTGCTTGCTTTCAAGCGATTTATACATTCACTTAAAAGGGAACAAATTGAAGCCGAAACGAATTTTGCACAGTCTATGGCGCTAACAATTAAGCGTTTAAAATCATCTTAACAAATTGTAAAACGACAAAACAAAACAAATTCTTGTGTAGTTTATAAAACTTTCTTAAAGAGAAGGCCGGCTCTTTTTAAGCTCTTTTGCGGTAATGCACAGTAGCTCAAACCATTCTTCCCCATAAGAGCGAATAAGTGCGTCTTTAAGAAATAAATATACTGGAACATCTAGTTTTGAACCGCAAGCGCAAGCGGGTTTACAAATGTCCCAAGTATGGTAATTTAAAGCATCTATATCAACCAGTTTTTTTACCCTAATTGGATACAGATGGCAAGAGATGGGTTTTCTGAATTTTGTTTTTCCATTTAACCATGCTTTTTCAATTCCACAGCCAGCAATACCATCTTTATCAAAAACTGTATATGCACAATGTTTTCCATCAACAAGTGGAGTAACTAAATCACCATCACTATCTAACAAATAATGGCCTTGCTGTTCAATCGCATTATTACCTTCTTCGGTTAGCTCTGACTTTATTTTACTATAAATCTCTTCTAATGTATCAGCTTCTTCAAAACTCAGCGGAGCTCCACCATCACCCAAAACACAACAAGCCCCTCTGCAGGCATTCAAATCGCACAAAAACTTTTTTTCAAATACGTCCTCCGAAACAAGAACATTCCCAACAATAACCATGGTGCAAAAATAAACTTTCCTCTGTAAATAAAGCCACAAGCCATAATATATGTAATTTCGCGCCATGGAAAATGAAAACCTTGAATTTGAAGATATGTTACTTGAGGTGGATGAGCTCATTAGAAATAATAAAATTGCTGATGCCGTGTTACTCCTCGAAAACATTATCAACCAAACACCTGATTATGGTAAAGCCTACAATCACTTGGGTTGGATTTATGAAACTAAATTTAAAGATGTTTTAAAGGCGGAAAAGATGTACAAACAATGTTTGGCATACAATCCAGATTATCCTCCTGTTTATTTAAATTTAAGTATCGTTTTGTCTTTGCTTTCAAAATACGAAGAACAAGAAGCCCTTCTCAACAAAGCATTAGAAGTTCCTGGAATTGAAAAATCAGGAATCATCAATGAATTAGGTATTTTGTATGAATTGAAACTTGATTACAACAAAGCCATCGAATACTATAAATCTGCTATAAAGCTTTCTCTTAGCGACAAGAATATTGAGACGTATCTTAAGTCAATAGACCGTTGTCGTTTAAAACGCGATTTTGATTTCGCATAATTCTATATTTTCGCCAAAAATTTAATTGCCACCCCACAATGATTCAACCAGAAGAACTTTTTAAAAAGGTTACTGCACATGCAAAAGAATACGGTTTTGTTTTCCAATCTTCAGAAATATATGATGGGCTCAGTGCCGTTTATGATTATGGGCAAAATGGTTCGGAATTAAAAAACAACATCAAAGCCTATTGGTGGCAAGCAATGGTGCAATTAAATGAGAATATTGTTGGTATTGATTCAGCAATATTTATGCATCCTAAAGTTTGGAAAGCTTCCGGTCACGTTGATGGGTTCAGCGATCCAATGATTGACAATAAAGATTCAAAAAAGAGATACAGAGCTGATCAATTGTTGGAAGAACAAATTGAAAAATATCAAAAGAAAGGCAAAACTGATAAGGCCGAACAATTAGAAGCAGACATGAACGAGGCCTTGAACGATAACAACTTGGCCAGATTGTTAGATTTAATTGTAGCCCACGAAATAGTTTGCCCAATAAGTGGTACAAGAAACTGGACAGAAGTTAGACAGTTTAATTTAATGTTTAGCACCCAGATGGGCTCTGTTGCTGATGATGCTGATACAGTTTATTTGAGACCAGAAACAGCACAAGGAATTTTCGTTAACTTCTTGAATGTACAGAAAACCGGTAGAATGAAAATTCCATTTGGTATTGCTCAAATTGGAAAAGCTTTTAGAAATGAGATTATTGCACGCCAATTCATTATGCGCATGCGTGAGTTTGAGCAAATGGAAATGCAATTTTTTGTGCGCCCAGGCACTGAAGAACAATGGTATGCGCATTGGAAAAAAGCAAGGTTGCAATGGCACCTTTCATTAGGTACACCTGCAGAAAAGTATCGTTACCACGACCATGTGAAACTTGCACATTATGCAAATGCAGCTGTTGATATCGAGTTCGAATTTCCATTTGGTTTTAAAGAAGTAGAAGGAATCCACTCTCGTTCTGATTTTGATTTGAAGCAACATCAAGATTTTTCAGGAAAAAAGATGCAGTATTTTGATCCGGAAATCAATCAGAATTACATTCCTTATGTGATTGAAACCAGCATTGGATTGGATAGAATGTTTCTTTTGACCATGTGCAATGCTTATAAAGAAGAAGAAGTTGGCGAGGGTGATAAAATTGAAACAAGGGTTGTGTTGGCTTTGCCGCCTCAGTTGGCACCTATTAAAGTGGCTATTTTCCCATTAACAAAAAAAGACGGTCTGCCAGAAAAAGCTAGGCAAATAATGGATGAGTTGAAATTAAGCTTCAAATGCCATTATGAAGAAAAAGATGCTATAGGGAAAAGATACCGTCGTCATGATGCAATCGGTACTCCTTTTTGTGTAACTGTTGACCATGAAAGTCTTGAAAATGATACAGTTACCATAAGGCACCGCGATTCAATGGTGCAAGAAAGGGTGAGTGTAAAAGATCTTCATTCAATTATCGACCAACAAGTAAGCATGTCTTCTTTGCTGAAAAAGTTATTGTAAATTTTTATATCATTTTGTAAATTTTATATGCTGATTTGATGCAACTATTCTTTTAAGAACAGGGTAAGTATATTGTAACTATTAATATACTTGCATGCATCAGTTTAACGGAGAATCAGAAGCGGAAGAAGAATTAAACCGTAGTAAAAAAGAGCTTTCAGACATGTTTAATCAGTCTGTTGTGCCAATTTGTATTACTAACCATAGAGGTGAGTTTGTGCAAGTTAATGAAGCTTTTTGTAATTTATTTGAATGCATCACCTCAGATTTGTTAGGCAAGTCTTATATTGATGTTCATTTTCAAGACCTCGAACCTACTGCAAAACAGGAGCTTTTAGATGAGGCAACAAAAATATTTACCAGCAATGCAACTTTTCACAGAGAAATCAGCATGAAGTCTCTAAAAGGAAAACCGCTAGTTGTAGAGGTAATCTTGAAAAAAATTATGGTCAATGACAGACCTCATATTTCTGTATACATGATTGACCAGACTGAGAAAAGAGATTTTCAAAGAAGAATCATCGAGCAAAATAAAAAACTCAAAGAATTTGCATTTTTAACTTCACATAAATTGCGTCAACCGCTGGCTAATATTATGGGTTTGATTGAATTGGTGAAAAGCGAATCTCAATCTCAGAAAGACGTTACCATTACTTTCGAAACCATTAGAATGCTTACCAGTCAGTTAGATGGTGTAGTGCATGAAATGAACAATGCTATTACAAAACTGGATGTTGAAGTTGAAAAAAGCCTTTTTCTTGAAAAAGAAGATGAAGGCAGAATTCAAGACGTTTGGATTGTAGATGATGACCAGGTTATTGGCTACATTACTCGTAAAATGCTAATTAATGCTGACCCGAGTTTAAAAATTACTGAATACCTCAGCGCTAAAATGGCATTGGAAAAACTTAGGTTAGACCCGAAAGCTCCAGACATATTATTGCTTGATATTAACATGCCTGGTATTGATGGATTCGAATTTTTAGATGCTTTAAATAAAATGAACTGCTTTGTGAACGTATACATGTATTCATCATCTATTGATCCTGATGACGTTAAAAGAGCACGTTCATATCCAATGGTAAGGGATTTTTTATCTAAACCTGTTGATGGGGAAACTGTTAGAAAACTACTAGATATTCAGACCTACCAAAGAAGGCAAGTTTCATAAAATAGATTGTTTATTTTTCTAATTTTGACCATTATTTTATGATGGAAAATCAACATTGGAAGAAATTCAAAATCAATCTTTTTAAGTCCTTAAATCCGATATTCAGATATTGTTCTTACTGCTTAATAATCTTTCTTTCTTTTTCGTGCAATGCGCCAGAAAAGAAAGGTAAAATTGCCATAGGGTTTTTAGATGCTTTTGAAGATGCCACCATTGCACAAGCAAAACAAGGTTTTTTTGTAGCACTTAAAGACAGTGGTTTTAATCCTGAAACCAATATTGAAGTTATTTATAGAAATGCGCAGGGTGATATTCCTGTTTTAGCGCAATCTGTTGACTATTTTATTTCACAAAATGTAGCTTTGATTGTTTCTAATACAACTTTGTCTACAATAACTGCAGTTCAAAAAACAAGCAGTATTCCCGTTTGTATGATTGTGAGTCCAAGTCCCGAATTAGCTGGATTGCGCACCAAAGATGGAAAAGACCCAATAAATTTGTTTGGTGTTTATGAAACGCTAGAATACATTGACACTGCGCTATTCTTGGTAAAAACGATGTTTCCAGATGCCAAGAGAATTGGAACACTTATCAACCAGAGTGAGCCACAAAGCAGAGATGCTTTAGAACGAATTCAAAAGCAAGCAAAAGCAATGGGTTGCGAAGTTGTTTCTGTTCCGGCAAATAACTCAGCAGAAACACAATTAGCTGCAGAGTCATTAATAAACAAAGGAATAGATGTATTCTTTGCCTTGCCTGATAACACGATATTTTCTTCTTTTGAAACAATAGTAAAATCTTGTGACGCTGCAAAAATTCCCATTTTAACATCTGAAGCAGGACTTGTTTCTCGTGGAGCACTGGCCGCATTTGGCGCAGATATTTATGCTTGGGGCTATGAATCAGGATTAGAAGCTGTTTACTATTTGAAAACACATAAAATCAGAGCACCTAAAAAACTTTTAAAGCGCCAGCGTGTTTACAATCCTGTAAAAGCAAAAATGTTCAACATCACCCCTGATTCAACATTTCAAATTCTGCAATAATGCAGTTTTATTTAACGGCAATAAGTTTGGCGCTTGCTCTTTCTGGGCTGGCCTGGGGAATATTTCTAACAATAAAGATTTTCAACATACCAGATATTACCACTGATGGTAGCTTTACTTTAGGAGCTGTAGTTTCTGCAGTGCATCTTTCAAATGGAGGTTCTTGGCCTGTCGCAATTTTACTTTCAATAGTAGCAGGAAGTTTGGCGGGAATGACCACTGGAATTATCCATACAAAACTCAAAGTAAATGCACTTTTATCAGGTATTTTGGTAATGACCGCCTTGTATTCAGTTAATTTACTGTGGTTAGGAAAATCGAATTTACCTTTACTACAAACTGATAACTTGTTTGCAACTACAAATCCGATTTTTAGCTTTTTTAATTATCAATTTTTCATCCTGATTTTAATAGTTGCTTTGTTATTTTCAATGCTTCTTTTTATGTTGAAATCAGACTTTGGAATTGCCATGCGTGCTACAGGTAATGCTGAAGAAATGGCACAGGCTTATGGCGTCAATACCAATAAAATGAAAATCATTGGATTGGCCATTGCTAATGGTTTAACGGCATTTTCAGGAAGTTTAATCGCTCAAATTCAGCAATTTGCAGATATTAATATGGGCGTTGGAATTGTAATAGCTGGACTAGGTTCTGTAATGATTGGTGAAGCCATCATGCATTTTATTGGTAAAACAGGAATTGCAGCCAAATTGATGGGCGTTTTGTTAGGTTGTATTCTCTTTAGATGTGTAATAGCTTTTGTACTCGCATCTGGCGCCGACCCAAATTTGTTGAGGTTGATAACAGCAGGTATTGTGCTGGTCTTTGTTGGCTTAGCTAATTTTTCTTTTAAAAAATCAGGATGATAGCTTTACAACAAATAAATAAGACATTTAACAAAGGAAATCCTTTAGAAATAAAAGCCCTCAAGGATATAAACTTGGAATTGAAAGCTGGTTCATTTCATGTTATAATTGGTGCAAATGGTTCAGGAAAATCTACTTTGCTCAATCTTTTGGCCGGAAACATCCTTCCTGATTCTGGGCAGATATTATTAAACAATAAATCAATTGAAAAACTTTCAAACTTTGAAAGAAGTAAATTCATTGCCCGCATATTTCAAAATCCGGTTATAGGAACAGCACCAGATTTATCATTACTCGATAATTTTAAACTTGCTGCTTCAAGAACACATTCCAAAAAGCTTTTGATTAATAATAGCCTGGATTTTAAAAAGAAAGTAATTGATAGCATTGCCAGTTTGGGAACTGGTTTAGAAAACAGAATTAATCAGCCAATGAGTTCTTTTTCAGGTGGTCAGCGCCAAGCGCTTTCATTGCTAATGGCTACTTTCGATGACCTTCAATTGCTTTTGTTAGATGAGCCAACGGCGGCGCTAGACCCCTCTGCAGCAAAAACTGTAATGGAACTTGCAAACAAAATTATATCAGAAAGAAAATTAACAGCCCTAATGGTTACCCACGATTTAAAACATTGTCTAGATTATGGAACCAACATCCTTCAAATGCAACAAGGGCAAATCATTAGAAGCATAGATAGTAAACAAAAAGAGCATTTAACGCTTTCTCAGCTTTATGCTTTTTTTGAAAACAAGCATTAATTTTTTACAGAACAAATTAGTGTTTTAAGAGTTAATTGTAGGTTAACACAAGCTTTTGTTTAACTTCGCGTTTCGTTTCAACTTTTCGTTCCTCAATTAATGAACATCATTCCAGGAGAATTATTAGCTCAAATTAACAGCCCAGCTGATTTGCGCAAGTTTAAAGAAGACGACCTCATTCAGATTTGTAATGAACTTCGTCAATATATCGTCGACATCGTTTCTGTAAAAGGAGGTCATTTTGGCGCAAGTCTGGGAACTGTTGAACTTTCAGTTGCCTTGCATTACGCGTTTAATACACCTTCAGACCAACTTGTTTGGGACGTAGGTCATCAGGCATATGGCCATAAATTATTGACTGGGCGAAGAGAAGTATTCCATACCAATCGTGTATATGGCGGTATTAGTGGATTTCCAAAAAGAAGCGAAAGTGAATATGATACATTTGGAGTAGGGCATAGCTCTACATCAATTTCTGCTGCATTAGGAATGGCCGTTGCTTCAAGAGTGAAAGGTGATGCCGAAAAGCAACACATCGCAGTAATTGGCGATGGCGCCTTAACTGGCGGAATGGCGTTTGAAGGTTTAAACAATGCCGGTTCAGAAAAAAACAACATGCTGGTTATTTTAAATGACAATTGCATGTCTATTGACCCTAATGTAGGTGCATTAAAAGAATATTTAACAGATATAACAACATCTCCAACTTACAACAAGGTTAAAGATGAAGTTTGGAATTTATTAGGCAAAATCTCTAAGTTCGGACCTAACGCGCAAGCGATTGTTCAGAAAATGGAGAATGCTATAAAAAGTGCGGTACTCCAGCAGAGCAACCTTTTCGAATCTTTTAACTTTCGTTATTTTGGTCCTGTTGATGGGCATGATGTAAATCGTTTGGTGCAAGTAATGAACGATTTGAAACATATTCCAGGTCCTAAATTATTGCACGTTTTAACTGTAAAAGGTAAAGGCTACAAATTAGCAGAAGAAGACCAAACCCTTTGGCATGCGCCAGGTTTGTTTAATAAAGATACCGGCGAAATATTAAAGTCTCCCAAAAAAGGCCCTGAGCCTCCAAAGTACCAAGACGTGTTTGGTCATACCATTGTAGAATTGGCCAAAGAAAATAAAAAAATTGTAGGCGTAACACCAGCAATGCCATCAGGATGTTCTTTAAACATCATGATGAAGGAAATTCCAGACCGCGCATTTGATGTTGGTATCTGTGAACAACACGCAGTTACTTTCAGTGCAGGAATGGCTACACAAGGCCTGATTCCTTTCTGTAATATTTACAGTACTTTTATGCAACGTGCTTACGACCAGGTAATTCACGATGTAGCCATCCAAAATTTACACGTAATATTTTGTTTAGACCGCGGAGGTGTTGCTGGTGCCGATGGCCCAACTCACCATGGCGCTTACGACATTGCGTACATGCGTTGTATACCTAATATGATTGTTGCTGCGCCAATGAACGAACACGAATTGCGCAATTTAATGTTTACAGCGATGGAGACACCAGCTCCTTTTAGCATCCGCTACCCACGTGGAAACGGAGTGCTGGTTGATTGGAGAAATTCCATGCAAAAAATTGAGATTGGGAAGGGTCGAGTTGTAAGAGAAGGAAACGACATTGCCATTTTAAGCATTGGCCACATTGGTAATATTGCTGCAAATGCCATTACCGATTTAGTCAAAAAAGGAGTTGATGCAGCACATTACGATATGCGCTTTGTAAAACCATTGGATGAAGCATTGCTGCACGAAATCTTTAAAAATCATTCAAAAGTTATTACCGTTGAAGATGGTTGCGTGCAAGGTGGTTTTGGCTCTGCTATTTTAGAATTCATGGCAGACAATGGATATTCAGCGCAGGTAAGACGATTAGGTATGCCTGATAAAGTTGTAGAACACGGCTCTCAGCCAGAACTTTGGGCAGAGTGCGGCTACGATGAAGTTGCAATTATGGAAACTGCATTTCAATTACTCGGAATAAAAGAAACAGTCGTTTCTTATTAAGATTTTACTAATTTATTTTGAATAGTTTTGCTGACCTCAACCGAGGCTAACAAAGTGAATCAAATATTATCTTCAATTAAAAGTTATTTTTTAGATTGGAAGAAACAACCTTTGAGCGCATTATTGCTCATAATAGTTTTTTCTTTTCTTGGCTTTAAAGCAGCAAGCATCTCCTTTACTTGGGACGAAGCAGCAAGTTACCTCTATTTTGTTCAGTATAATACTTGGAAGCCTTATGACACAGGTTTTATTGATGCCAATAATCATTTAATGAATACCTTTTTTATGATTTTGGAGGGAAAGTATTTGCCAAAATCTGTTTTCTATTTAAGAATCCATTCTCTTTTTTCCTTTCTGGTTTATGCCGGAGCTGCATTTAGCATTTCTAAGGGTTTAGTTAAACAAGGCAGTGTTTTCATTTTGTTTAGTTTATTAATTATTCACCCATATTTTTTAGATTTTTTCTCTTTAGCAAGAGGTTACGCAATGAGCTTTGCATTCGAAATGCTAGCATTGGCCTTGCTCCTTGCATTTATTAGTAAATCAAATAGCGGTTTGCCATTCCTTATAGCAATTGCATCTTGTTTTGCTGTATTGTGTAACTTTAGTCTGCTTAATTTTCACCTTGCAATTTTAGGCGTAACATCGCTTTATTGTTTTTATCTGTATTACCAGAAAATCTGGTCGCTTTCAAAGTTAATATTAGTGTTACTGCCAGGTCTTGTTATTACAGCTGTATTTTTTAGTAAGCTTTTTCCTCTCTTGTTTAAAATGAAAGAACTTGGAAATTTTTATTTCGGAGGTTCACTTGGGTTTTGGGAAGATACAGTTAACTCATTGGTAGTTAGCTTAAGCTATAATACACCTTGGGTTTTTTGGGTTGGGATTTTCCTAAAATTTATAATTATCAGTGTTTTTTTAATTGTTCCTGTTTGGTTAATTTTTAGAAGGAATAATCTAATGGATGCAAGTTGGAAAAAGTTGTTTGCAGTATATTTAATTCTGGTAGTAATGATTTCTTCTACCATTATTCAGCATCATTATTTAAATACACTTTATCTAATAGAACGAACAGCACTTTTGTTTTTACCTGTATTTCTGGTTGCAACCATTATCTTTTTGTCAAATACAAAATTGACGGTTATTAAATGGGGGCTCTTTGCGTTTTTCAGTTTCCATTTAGTTTCCACTATTTCAGCAAGCAGTGTTTTCGAATGGAAAATGAATGCAAATAATAAAAAAGCTATTGATGTATTGAATAGTTTACCAATTCCAGAAGGACGTTCCCAAATAAATCTTTCTACATCTTTTGAGTATTATTCTGTAATGAAATTTTATTGCATGTATTTGGGAATAAATAAAATTGCTCCTTTACATATGAACTTAAATAATATTGATCCTGGCGGTGATTATTTCATGTATTCTAAAAAACGCAAAAGAGAACTTAATCTTCCTGCTGTAACTGAAATTTACCATGATTCCGTCTCTGATTTTACAATTGCAAAACGCTCGGTGCCTTATCAAAAAAAGCTTGTTTCAAATCATTTAATGGTCTTAAACAATATCGTTAAGCCTTATGATAAGCTTGCAATACAAAGTGATACCGGCTGGACAATGAAGCCTGAAAACATGTTTTCGAATGGGTTTAAAATAACAATAGACACTACAAATGCCAAAGCAAATGCATTTATTGAATTAGATATTTTATTGAAAATCGACCAACCATTAACCAAAGAAATTGGAATTGCTTACAGCGGTGATAGGGGCGCTTCGAATATAGATTACAAATATTGTGAACTATATGCTATTCTAAACAAGCAAGTAGGAAAATGGGTGCATGTGAAATACGCTTATCCATTCCCCCAACCGTTAAAAGAAGGTGATGTTGTTTCTTCATTTTTATTTAATAATAACCAGCAACATATTAGTTATAAGCAGTTTAATATGAGCTTATTTTATTACATAAATCCTTAAATTTGATGCTTAAAGATACATCAACGCTTGCTCCCAAAGCACTAGATAAAAGTCAAACAAAGCTTGCAACAGCTGAATTGCTCGTTAAAATATCGAAGCTGCAAAATGTGCTCTATGCGCAAGGCAAATACAGCTTGTTAATCATTCTGCAAGGCATGGATGCATCTGGAAAAGACGGTGCAATAAAAAACGTATTTAGCGGAATTAACCCACTGGGAACAAAACTAAAAGCCTTTAAAACACCAACTGAAGAAGAAGCCAAACACGATTTTTTGTGGCGCATCCATGCAAATGCTCCTGAAAAAGGTATGATTCAGCTTTTTAATCGCTCGCATTATGAAGATGTGCTCGTTCCTAAAGTGCACAAATGGGTAAGTGAAGATGTTATAGAAGAACGCTATCAGCACATTAACAACTTTGAAAAACTATTGCAAAGTAATGGAACTCAAATTTTAAAGTTTTACTTGCACATTTCACCGGAAGAGCAGCAGATAAGATTGAAAGAAAGAACCGAAAATCCAGAAAAGTTTTGGAAACACAGCGCAAAGGACAAGCAGGAAGCTGCGTTTTGGGATGAATACAAAGATGCTTACGAAAACATTTTTAAAAAATGCAACGAGATGGCAAAATGGATAATAGTTCCTGCAGACCAAAACTGGTACAAAGATTTTGTTATTGCCACAGCAGTAGTGGAGTGTTTAGAGAAACTAAAGTTAGAATATCCTCCATTACAAGCATAAGCAACAATAAAAAAGGCTACCATTAATCAATGGTAGCCTTTTTTATTGGTAGTATATTTAGTGGTTTTAGCCTCTCTTCACTTCTTTTCCTTTTTTCATCAATTTCATTTCGTCTACAATATTTCCAGCTCCACCTAATTTATCAATTAAGAAAAGCACATAACGAATGTCTACAGAAATGGTACGTTGAATTTTGTCTTCAAAGAAAATGTCTCCACTCATTGCTTCCCAGTTACCATCAAACGCACATCCAATCAATTGACCTTTACCATTAATTACAGGACTTCCAGAGTTTCCACCAGTAATATCGTTATTGCTAATAAAACAAGTATTCAAAGTTCCGTTTTCTCCATAAATGCCATAATCTTTCGCATTGTACAATTCTTTCAGTTTTGCTGGAACCACAAATTCAGGATTTGTTGGATCTTCTTTTTCAATTACACCTTTTATGGTAGTGTATTCTTCATATTCTACAGCATCGCGAGGCTCATATTCTTTTACCTGCCCATAAGTTAAGCGCATGGTAGAATTTGCATTCGGGTAGAATTTCTTTTCTGGCATCATTTCTCTCATACCGGCAATAAAACTTCTGTTTCCTCGCTCAATTCTTGCCTGAATTTCTGTGATTTTAGGTTGATATTTCCCTCTGTAATTACCTACAAAAGATGAAGAAGCCTGTAAAGCAGGGTCTTTTTCCAACACAGCAAGAGACGGATTATCTATAAACTTATTAAAGCTCTCCAAAGAACTAAATACAGAATTTTGATACACATGCTCTGCATAAGCCTTGTAATTGTTTGCCCATTTTAGTTGAATGGTATCGAATATTGGAGGAAGTTGGTCTTTCGGCAAACCTTCGGCATACATCTGCAACATTGCCGCAAACAATTTCTGGTCAGTTGGCTTATTGTAATCTTTGTACATCTCTTCGCCACTTGCCCTTAATTCACTTAAAGCTTCTGCTAACTCACCAGCTTTGGTGCTGTCAGCCATTAACTCTTTCATTTGGCCCATCTGGAAAGAAAACAACATAATTGAAGCTCCTTGAAAAACAGCCTCATTTAAGTAAGTTCTGTTCAAGGTAATTTTTCTAATTTCATCATAACCTTTTTCAATATCGCTTAAAGCAGAACCGTATTTAGCCATACGCTGAGGATCTTGTCCTGCCCATTGATTAAACTTGGTTTCAATGTCTTTTTTCTTTTGCACCACATTGTTGTTGCGCAATTGCTGCGATTGACCAATAAAATACTTCCAGTAATTGGCAGTTTGTGCATACTTGGCAGCGTATTTAATGCGGATGTCAGTGCTTGCATCCATGTCTTCGCGCATTATTTTTAATTTCTTATCGCGAATTTTTACAACCGCAGGATTGGTTAAATCTAAGGCCGTTTGAATTCCAAATGATGTTAAATAACGGTCAGTTGTTCCAGGATAACCCATTACCATTGTAAAATCATCTTCTTTTACCCCATCTAAAGATATCGGTAAAGAATGTTTTGCCTTGTAAGGAACATTCGTTTTAGAAAATTCTGCTGGTTTGTTATCTGCATTTGCATAAACACGTAACAAAGAGAAATCTCCCGTATGTCTTGGCCACATCCAGTTATCCGTATCGCCACCAAACTTTCCGATAGATTCTGGCGGAGCACCCACTAAACGCACATCAGTAAAGGTTTCATAAACAAATAAGTAATACTCGTTTCCATTGAAAAAACTCTTTACAGCAGCGTTGTAGCCATTTCCATTCGTAGCTTCACCTTCTATCGTTTTATACAATTGACGCACCTTAGCCGTACGCTCAGATTCGCTCATAGAAGCATTTACCTCTGCTAAAATTCTTGTAGTTACGTCTTCAATTCTAACTAAAAAAGAAGCTGTAATTCCGCCGCTTGGCAATTCTTCTGCTTTAGATTTAGCCCAAAAACCATCAGTTAAATAATCATGTTCTACTGTGCTGTTGCTTTGTATAGCCTCATATCCACAGTGGTGATTGGTAAGTAATAAACCTTCTGTAGAAATTACCTCTGCAGAACAAGAACCTCCGCTAAGCATTACAACTGCATCTTTTAAGGATGATTTGTTAATGTCGTAAATTTCTTCTGCAGTTAACTTGCAACCTTTTTTCTTCATGTCCTCGTAATTGAGGCGTTTTAGAAACAAAGGCAACCACATTCCCTCATCGGCTTTTAGTGTTTGCTGACAAAAAACGCCCACCAGCGTAAGACAGCTTAAAATTATTTTATTCATTTAGTATATTATTTCTTATACCGCAAAGAAACTCAGATTTCATTCAAATCACAATAAATTTTGTGCTTAATTCAGAAACAATTTTGCCAATAACACAATTGGCTTTTAACATAAAAAGCAATTATCTTTCGGTCTGTAAATCGCTTTGTTTGCTTTTCATTTATTTCAAGAACAACTAAGCATTTACTATTGTTATTATTGCAAAGAAAAATTCCAAACCCTTTCAAATGAGCGATTCCTTAAAACGCAGAAGTTTCTTAAACCGTTTGTCTTTAGGGCTTTCAACAGCTTTGTTGGCCCCGCTAAACAGCATGTCAAACAGCATTAAAAATTCTATCAATCCTCAAGATACCAACGTGAATCCAATAAAATCTATAAAGCCACTCGGTTTTCAATGGGAAACCCAAGACCCATTTTTGTTTTGTGTACACCACGAAGATAAATTCCCACAAGGCAACGAACTCATGGGGCCAGCCCAAACCCATTTCAAAGGCCGACACATGGGCGACGATTTTATCATCAAAGACGGTTTCCGAATGTACCATGGTAAAACTGTTCCAGGATTTCCCGGCCATCCACACCGTGGTTTCGAAACCATTACCGTAGTGCGCGAAGGTTTGGTAGACCATGCCGATTCCTTAGGTGCTGCTGGTCGTTACGGCAATGGGGATGTGCAGTGGATGACAGCCGGCAAAGGTGTGCAGCATTCAGAAATGTTTCCTTTGCTCAAAGCCGATAAAGAAAACCCAATGGAGCTTTTTCAAATTTGGCTCAACCTGCCTAAGAAAAACAAAATGGTAAATCCACACTTTAAAATGTTGTGGAAAGAAGATATTCAACGCTATACCTACACCGATGGCAATAAAAATGTGAGCTCCGTTGAGGTAATTGCCGGAAAATTGGGCAATATAAAGGCTCCCACACCACCGCCAGATTCCTGGGCTGCCGACCCTAAAAACGAAGTAGGCGTATGGAACATTAAAATGCCAGCAAATGCTGTTTTTCTTTTACCAAAAGCTTCAGATGGCATTAACCGCACAGCTTATTTTTACGAAGGAAATAGCCTTTTTGTAGCTGGACAGGAGATTCCAAAATACAGCGCCATCGAATTAGTTGCCAATGTTGATATTACAATAAGGTCAACCGCCGAAACCAGTATTTTAATTCTTCAAGGCCGCCCAATTGGTGAAGTTGTAATTCAGTATGGCCCATTTGTAATGAACACCAAAGAAGAAATAAACCAGGCATTCGAAGATTACCACCAAACAAAATTCGGAGGCTGGCCTTGGCCCAAATACGACCAGGTGCACGCCCGCAACAAGGGCCGTTTTGCCAAACACGCCGATGGTCGTTTAGAAGAAAAGGCATAGATTTTTTTGGGCGGCTGCCGGGCTATCGTTTCAAGCTCCTACGGAGGCTTTCCACTTCTATCCCTGCCGCGGCTGTATTGGTAAATTTGTACATCATGGTCGATAGGTGAGCATGATGGTTTATGCAGCTTGTTATAATAATGTCACCCCTTCGGGGTTGGCATATTGGACAAAGACAGCATTTTATAAAATGAAACCTTAAAAAATCAGCGAAATGCAGATAATTACCAGAAATCCTAATTATTAATTCTTCATTATTAACTATTCATTTTCACTATAAAAAGAAGTTGCATAATGCTTTTAAATTATTTCTAAATTTGACACTCAATTGAGTATTATGGAAGCAGTTATAATAAATGCAGAAAATAAAGCAGACATTGCTTTTATAATAAAACTAGCTAAAAAGCTAGGTATGTCAGCAAAAGCATTGACAAATGCTGAAATTGAAGATTGGAAACTGGCTCAAAAAATTGATATTGGAATGAAAACTTCGACTGTAAGCAGAAACGAAGTGTTGAAGGCGCTAAATAAATGAAAGTAGAATTTAAAAATTCTTTCTTAAAAGACTTGAAAAAGCTCAAGAATAAGTCTTTACAAAACTCAATTTATAACTGCATACTTCAAATAGAATCGGCTCCTAATGTTTCATCAATTAAAAACATCAAAAAACTAAAAGGGTTTGAAACCCATTACAGAATAAAAATTGGTGATTATAGAATTGGTGTTAAACTAGAAAACGAAGTTATTTATTTGGTTGTTTTCGAGCACAGAAAAGACATTTACAAGTATTTCCCTTAAATGAATCATTGTTTAAAAAACGAAACTCTTCAACCTTAAACAATTGCCCAATTATTAACTTTTCTGTTTAATTATTCATTCCAAACCAGCTTTTCTAAATACCTCACCTTGCCATTCCAAGGCTAAGGTATATAAATATATCTCGTTAATGGTTCTTTCTATTGTTTCGAAATCTCTTATATCACTTACGGCTTGGTTCCTCTGGCTGGCAGCGGTACGTTTTGCTTGTTCTTTATTTTCATTTAAAATTATTCGATTGATTGAAACCTAATGGATATTTGGGTTAAAACCCTTGTCTATGTTAGCATTTAATGAAATGCATCTTCAAAAAACAAATTTAACCCTATCAATACCGCCAATTATTCATTCTTCATTATTAACTATTCATTAAATGAATTTCCACTTCAATTGTATTCCCGCACGAGTGGGTGAGCCAAGCACCTTGTGCAGGCGAACACGCGACCTGAAAGGGCGTGCCCAAAATTATTAGCTCTTTTGTTGTATTGCTACATTAAAATTGCAATTCAACTACAACGTGTTAACTTCGCGGCTCGTTTGGTGCCGTTACCTTTCGATGAAATTTGTAGATTTAGCAAACCATGTGGGGAAAGCTGTCTCGTATTATTCTGCGCAATCGTTTGCCAATTTTGCTGGTAATTGGTGCCATTACAGTTGTAATGGGCTGGTTTGCTACCAAGGCAGAAATGACCTACACGCTGGCGCAAATTCTTCCTAACGATGACCCTGAATATGTATCCTACAAGAATTTTAAGGAAAAATTTGGTGAAGATGCCAACGTACTGGTTATTGGATTTGAGTCAGATAGCCTTTTTAAGCTTGACCTGTTTAACGATTGGTACACCACAGGCGAATCGCTCAAGAAAATAGAAAGCGTTAAAAATGTATTGTCTGTAACAGGCATTTACAACTTAACGCGCAACGATTCTCTTAAGAAATTCGACCTTTTGCCTGTTGTAAAACAACTTCCTAGAACCCAGCAGGAGCTTGATAGTATTCAACAAGTCGTATTGTCGCTTCCGTTTTACAAAGAACTGCTACTTTCTAAAACTGAAACTGGTAATTATGCAACTGTAATGCTCCTCACCTTGGACCAGCAAAGTATTGACAGAAAAGGAAGACGTGAGCTTATTAACCAAATTACCGCATTAACCGATGCATTTGGCGAAAAACACAAAACAACCATCCATTATTCGGGTTTGCCTTACATACGAACCATCAACTCGGAAAAATTAAAAGGCGAGTTGGGTTTGTTTTTAGGCTTGTCGATGCTGGTAACGGCATTGGTGCTTTTTCTGTTTTTTAAATCGGTAAAAGCCATTATTTTCCCAATGCTGGTGGTGGTGCTAAGTGTAATATGGTGCGTGGGAACAATGGTAATGCTGGGCTACAAGATTACGGTGCTCACAGCTTTGATTCCTCCCTTGATAGTTATTATAGGAATACCCAACTGTATTTTCCTCACCAATAATTTCCACAGGGAATACAAGGGCCATGGCAATAAAATGAAGGCCATTGCCAGGGTTTTGCAACGCATTGGAAATGCCACTTTTCTAACCAATTTTAATACAGCCCTTGGTTTCATTACGTTTGCTTTTACGCAAAGTAAAATATTAAAGGAATTTGGTATTTTATCTTCTATCAATGTAATGCAGGTTTTTATTCTGAGCATTACAGTATTACCTATTTTTTATTCTTACATACAATCTCCAAAGCCAAAGCAGATAAAGCACTTAGACAATGTGCGGATGCAAAAAGTGGTAGATTTTTTAATTCTACTGGTTACCAGGTATAGAAAAGCCATTTACTTTAGTGCAGTGTTAATAGTTGGGTTTAGCATTTGGGGAATGACACAAATAAAAACCACAGGAAATTTTACTGACGACATTCCAGAAACCAATAAACTCATTACGGATCTTCATTTTTTCGAAAAGAATTTTCATGGGGTAATGCCATTTGAAATTACCATCGACACCAAAAAGAAAAATGGTGTTATGAAACTCTCAACGCTCAAAAAAATAGAGCAGCTGCAGAATGAATTAAAGAAATATCCTGAATTTTCTAAAGCCTTATCAATTGTAGAAGTGATAAAGTTTTCAAAACAAGGTTTCTATGGCGGAGATTCTACGGAATATCGCTTGCCCAACAATGAAGAAGTTACTTTTTTGCTGCCTTACGCACAAAATACGAATTTAAAAAGTTCTTCTACACGCTCATTTTTAGATAGCAACTCACAGGTAACTCGCATTAGCGTGCAAATGGCAGATATCGGCACCACAGAAATGTCGCGAATTAAAGCAGATGTAAAACCTAAAATTGATTCCATATTTTCTCCTGATAAGTACGACGTAAAACTTACAGGCTCAAGTATCGTATTTTTACAAGGAACTGATTATTTAATTGATAATTTATTGATGAGTCTAATTGCAGCCATCATTTTAATAAGTGGCCTGATGTATTTTATGTTTTACTCATTCAAAATGCTGCTTATTTCATCTATTCCTAACATTATTCCTTTGCTTTTTACTGCAGGTTTGATGGGCTTCTTTGGTGTTTCTCTCAAAACATCCACCATTTTAGTTTTTAATATTGCTTACGGAATTACTGTAGATAGCGCCATTCACTTCTTTTCTAAGTATGGGCAAGATTTAAAACTCTATAAAAACGATATAAGAAAAAGTGTGATTTCATCGATGAAAGACACCACCAACAGCATTATTTACACATCAATAATCTTATTGCTGGGCTTTTTCATATTTGTATTTTCAAGTTTTGGTGGAACAATCGCTTTGGGCGTTTTGATTTCTATTACCATTTTCGTAGGATTGTTCACTAATTTATTGCTACTACCATCTTTGTTACTTTCTATTGACCATGCATTTCACATAAAGGCCTACAAAGAGCCATTGATAATGGTTTTCGATGAAGAAGAAGACATAGATTTGGACAGCTTAACTATCAGAAAAAATCACAACGATACCGACGATTTATGAAAGGAATAATACTAGCAGGAGGCTCAGGAACGAGGTTGCACCCTTTAACACTGGCTGTGAGCAAACAGCTAATGCCGGTTTATGATAAGCCTATGATTTATTATCCATTGTCAACTTTAATGTTGGCTGGAATTAAAGAAATTCTTATTATTTCTACACCTCACGATTTGCCGCACTTTAAAAAATTATTGGGAGATGGTAAAAGTCTTGGAATGGAGTTAAGTTATGCAGAACAACCCAATCCCAATGGACTTGCCCAAGCATTTGTTATTGGTGAGTCATTTATTGGAAACGATAAATGTGCGTTGATTTTGGGAGATAATATTTTTTACGCAGCAGGAATGTCAGGTCTTTTGCAGAAAAATAACGATCCTGATGGAGGTGTTGTTTTTGCTTACCATGTTTCCGACCCTGAAAGGTATGGTGTGGTGGAATTTGATAAAGAAATGAAAGCCATTTCAATTGAAGAAAAACCTCTGCAACCTAAATCTAATTATGCGGTACCAGGGCTATATTTTTACGATAATTCTGTGGTAGAAATAGCTAAGAACTTGAAACCTAGTGCTCGTGGCGAATACGAAATTACGGATGTAAACAAACATTACCTGAAAGAAGGAAAATTGAAAGTTGGTGTTTTAGATAGAGGCACAGCCTGGCTGGACACTGGAACTTTCGACTCCTTAATGCAGGCAGGTCAATTTGTTCAAGTAATAGAACAAAGACAAGCATTGAAAATTGGATGTATTGAAGAAGTTGCTTGGAGAAAGGGCTTTATTTCAGGAGATCAATTGGCACAATTAGCCGAACCTCTTAAAAAAAGCGGTTATGGTGATTACTTATTAAATTTATTAAAATGACAAAATTTTTAATTACCGGTGGTGCCGGGTTTATTGGAAGTTGCCTGGCCGAAAAATTGGCCGAGAAGCCTGAAAACTATGTAGTAGTAGTTGACAATTTGCGAACAGGCGAACTGAAAAAAGTTCCTTCTTCTGTGCATAATAACATTCATTTTATAAAATGCGATGCAAACGATTACAGAGATATCTCTGCAATTTTTTTCGCCTATCGCTTCGATTATGTTTTCCATTATGCAGCGCTTGTTGGTGTTTTGAGAACATTACAAAATCCTGTTTCAGTGTTAGAAGATATTGCAGGAATTGAAAATATCTTGAAGCTTTCTAAAAACACAGGTGTTAAGCGGGTTTATTTCTCTTCTTCCTCTGAAGTATATGGCGAACCAGTTGAGTTCCCTCAAAATGAGCATACAACTCCATTAAACTCTCGTTTGCCATACGCCATTGTAAAAAATGTGGGCGAGGCTTACCTGCGTTCTTACCAAAAAGAATATGATTTAGAATACACCATTTTCCGTTTTTTCAACACCTTCGGACCAAAGCAAAGTAAGGATTTTGTAATTTCTAAATTCTTAAAAGCCGCTTTAAACAATGAGCCAATTTCTATTTATGGTGATGGCTCACAAACGCGTACTTTCTGTTTTATTGACGACAATATTGAAGCCTGCACCAATGCATTTTACCACAATATGTATGTGAATGATGTAGTAAATGTGGGCGGAACTATTGAGATTACCATTTTAGAAGTTGCTAAAACAATTATCAAATTGGCCAATTCTTCATCTAAAATAGTATTTGTTCCAGCTTTGGAAGAAGGAGATATGACAAGAAGAAAGCCCGATACCACTAAAATGAGCAAATTAATAAATCGACCATTGATTACATTTGAGGAAGGTTTAAGAAAAGTAATTGCCGACACTTCATATATTTTAGGGTAAATGATAAAAGAACTTCAACAGTATATTTTTACTGAATTGGAGAAACTCCATTTGCCAAGTTCCCCTTCGAATTTGTATGAACCAATTGGTTACACTATTGCGTTAGGTGGAAAAAGATTGAGGCCTGTATTGGTGCTTTTGGGTTGTGAATTGGTAGGCGGTAAAAAGGAAGATGCCATTTATCCAGCATTAGGTATTGAGCTCTTTCACAATTTTACATTGTTGCACGACGATATTATGGACAATGCACCGTTACGGAGAAACAAGCCAACTGTGCACGCCAAATGGAATGCTAATATTGCCATTTTATCTGGTGATGTATTGTTTACTATTGCTTCTCAGCAAATTGCAAAAGCAGCAGCTCCCGTTTTGGCTGAGGTGTTAAGTGTGTATTTTAAAGTTGCTGTGGATGTGTGTGAAGGACAGCAATTAGACATGGATTTTGAGTCCTTAGACAACCTGGAGATTCCCGATTATATTGAAATGATACGCCTTAAAACTGCAGTTCTGCTTGGCGCTTCATTACAAATCGGCGCTTTATGTGGAAACGCGTCTAAAGAAATTGCTGAGCAATTATATGAAATAGGTGTAGAGCTGGGCTTAGCATTTCAGTTACAGGACGATTTGTTAGATGCTTTTGGAAACGAAGAAACCTTCGGAAAACAAGTTGGTGGTGATATTATTTCAAATAAAAAAACCTGGCTCAAACTCAGGGCTTTAGAAAAAGCAAATGCATCCCAAAAACAGGAACTCATAAAATGGTATAGCCTAAAAGAGTTTGATGCACCTGAAAAAGTAAATGCAGTAAAACAAATTTTTACCGATTTAGATTTGCCAAACGAAGCAAATAATCTCATTCGCAGATATTATACTTCTGCTTTAAATAAATTGGAAGATTTGCATTTAACTGAAAGCGGTAAAACAGGAATTCTGGAATTTACGGAATCTCTTAAAACCAGGGTAAATTAAGCAAAAACCGTAGTGCCTTCTGTGCAGTTTTTGCAAATATCAATTTCTTGTCTATTCGTTAAAACGGCATCTCTAAACTGATTGTAAGCCGGACTTTTCCAAATTTCTGTAAAGCTTTTTTCTGGAAATTTTCCTAATTGATGTTGTGCGTCCTTATCGAAACAACAAGGCACCACAGCGCCATTCCAGGTTACTACACAACCTTGCCACATGCGCCAGCAATGGTTTAGCAATTTGTTTTTAATTACCCATTTGCCCGATTTTAATTGACGGTACCTGGCATATTTATCGTTGTGCGGAATGAGTGGGTTTCCATTTTCAAAATCATAAACCTGCGCTGTTTTAAAACGCACCTCATCCACACCAAGTTCGGCAGCAAGTTTTAAAACATCATCCGTTTGATGCTCATTTGGTCGAACCACTAAAAATTGAAAAATTACCGCTGGCGTCGCACTTTTTAATTCTTTTTTCCAATAAAGAATGTTTTTTGTGCCCTCGATAACCTTTTCTAAATCTCCTTCTTTTCGATATTGTTCGTACGTTTCTTGAGTGGTTCCATCAATTGAAATTATCAATCTGTTCAATCCAGATGCTACAGTTCTTTTTGCTGTAGCGCTATCTAAAAAATGCGCATTGGTTGAGGTTGCTGTGTAAATGCGTTTTTGAGCTGCTTCGTTTATCATTTCCGGCAGTTGCTTGTTGAGAAATGGCTCTCCCTGAAAATAGAAATTAATCGCCATGGTTGTTGGTGCTATTTCATTCAACAAACTCGAAAAAAAGTCTGTTTTAAGCATTCCTGTAGGTCGTGAAAATGAACGCAGACCACTTGGACATTCAGGGCATCGCAAATTGCAAGATGTAGTTGGTTCAATAGAAATGCTAATTGGATGCCCCCATTGAATTGGTCTTTTTAACAGGCGAGACAAATAAAAAGATAGAAATATGTAGGTAGCATTTTGCAATCTTTTAAAAGTTAAACTTTTTACTCCTTCAATAGAATGCAAGATACTTGCTTTGGTAAACATTTGCCAAAATTATAACATTAAGACAAAGCTTAATATTTATTTAATAACCATTATCAATTTAACAGATTAAAATATTTATTTTTGACCAAAACCCAAAGTGCTTACAAAAAATGAAAAAACTATACATCATCACATTTTCTACAATATTAACAATAGCCCTAAGCGGATTATTTTCAGTTGATACACATTCTAATCCGAATGGAGCTCCAGCGGGTGCTGCTGGCGCCCCTAATGACCCAGCAAACGGCTGTAATAGAAGTGGTTGTCATTCAGGAAGTTCGACCCTAAGAACAGGTCTTATTAACTCAAATGTTCCATCAACAGGTTACGTTCCGGGTCAGATATATAGTTTTACCATACAAATTACGGAAGCAGGTATTTCAAAATGGGGTTTTCAAGTTTCTCCTCAGGCTGATGATGGAACTTTACTAGGAACTTTAACGCTTACAGATGCTACCCAAACAAGATTTGCAGCAGGAGGAGGAACTAAATATATAACTCATACAACTGCCGGGAACAGTGGTTCTACTGGAAGTAAATCTTGGACTTTTGATTGGACAGCGCCAGCAGCAGGAACTGGAGACGTAACGTTTTATACTTATGTAATGGCATCAAATAATAATGGAAGCACTTCTGGAGACCAATTGTTCAGAGAGTCTGTTACTTTCCAAGAAAGCTCAGGTGTTGGTTTTAACGCTTTAAGTAATTCAAAGTTGGAAGTATTCCCTAACCCGTCTTCAACTGGCTATTTTATGGTAAATGGATTATCAACAGATTTAAACCTTGTAAAAATGTTTGATGTAAATGGTAAGCTAGTGCTGAATGAGCTTTTAACGTTTGGAAATAATACAATTTCAACAGCTGGATTTGAAAAAGGAATTTACTTTGTTTCTTTAGAAGGAAAACAAGGGCGAACTGTAAAAAAGATAATCATACAATAATTCAATTAAAGTAGTGTCCTTAATTAATTATTTAGAAATCATTCAGGATACCACCGTAGTTGTTGCAAAACCTGTTGTTATTGATAGTAGTAAGAAAGATTCCTCTGCTACAGCATCAGTAGCTCCATTAAAGTTAAAGAAAATTAAAAAAGTTGAGGTAAAGCAAGACGAAGGTCCGGTTTTACCCAACTTTTTTTTTACAACTTACAGCAAAGACTTAAAAGTTGACTTGCGCAGGTATGACACAGATAGCTGGATTCTTCCCTTGCTTTTATTCGCGGTTTTCTTTTTAGGCATTATTAACACTTATTTCTTTAAAGAGTCGCGTCAACTTTTTTCCAGTATTTTTAAAAAAGGAAGTTTTAAAAAGTTATTGAATGAAGAAAATGTAATGATTAGAAGAACAGTCTTTTTGTTTGTTTTACTATTCTTAATCGTTACTCCCATATTTTCTTTTCAGGTGTATACTTTTTATAATGGACACCCAGATTATATCCCTTTAATTCCCCCTTACCTTCAGATATTGCTAATTCTTTCAGCAGCATTTGGTTTGAAGCTTTTCGGGATTCGTTTTTTGGGCTATATTTTCTCTTGCAGCTCGGTGGCCATGTCTTACATTTCGAGCATTATAGTTTCTTTTATTATTGCTGGATTGCTTCTCATTCCGATTGCATTGTTTATAAAAATTTCGCTTCCTGTATTTACTTTATATTTAGTTTATGCTGGAGTTGCTTTATTGTCAACTACTTATGTTGTTAGTTTGGTTGCTGGAATTATAAGTGCATGGAGAGAGGAAAAACTTTCGAAGTTCCATTTGATTTTATACTTTTGCACCCTTGAAATATTACCATTGTTTATAATCATAAAAACGGTAAAAGATTTATCATAAAGCGAACAAATGAGCTCTACGAAAAAGGCACAAATGGAAGAACAAACGGATCAATCTCGGGAACAAAAAGTGAGAACTATTTTAGTTACTCAACCTAAGCCAGAGACAGACAAATCGCCATATTTCGATTTAGCGAAAAAGATGAACGTGAAAATTGACTTTAGGCCATTTATTCACGTAGAAGGCATCTCAGCAAAAGATTTCAGAAAAGATAAAATCAATATTCTCGAGCACACCGCTGTAATTTTGACAAGCCGCAATGCCGTTGATATTTTCTTTAGCCTTTGCACTGAAATGCGTGTTACTATTCCTGAATCCATGAAATATTTCTGTATCAGTGAATCAACCGCTTTTTATCTTCAGAAATATGTTCAGTATCGCAAGCGTAAGATTTTCTACGGGAATCAAAAATTTACTGAATTACTTGACGTTATTAAGAAAAACAAGTCTGAAAAATTCTTGCTTTTATGTTCTGACATTCATAAAGATGAGATTCCAGAAATATTAGAGGAAAACAAAATTAACTTCACTAAAGCAGTGGCTTACAGAACGGTTTGCAGCGACTTAAGCGACTTGGCCGAAGTAAAATATGATATGCTGGTTTTCTTTTCTCCTTCAGGAATAAAATCGCTGTTTCAAAATTTCCCAGATTTTAAGCAAAATAATACACGCATTGCAGCATTTGGTTCTACAACCACAGCAGCTGTGCTCGAAGCTGGATTAATTTTAGATATTTTTGCTCCTCAACCAGCCGCCCCTTCCATGACAATGGCTATTGAAAACTATTTAAAGTTAGTAAACAAAGGCAAGTAAATGGGATTAAATTCCCTATCTAAAAACGAACGACTACACGGTACTGTTCTCATTAATCACCTTTTTAAACAAGGCGACAAACTAAAAGTGAACCCATTTCGGGTAATTTGGTTGGATAGAAAAACAGAATTAAATATTCCTGTTAGGTTTGGTATTTCTGTTTCAAGAAGAATTTCTAAATTAGCAGTTAAAAGAAATTACATAAAACGTATTTGCAGAGAAGCATACAGAACATCAAAACAAGAGCTAATTTCATATTGTAAAGAAGAAGAAACAGGTCTAGATTTTTTCCTCATTTATTTAGGCCCAGTAGATCCTGACCCAATTGAAATTCACAACAAAATAAATTTAATTTTAAACCGTTTAAAAGAGGCTCATGACAGGTATTGCAAGTAAGTTTATTATTTTTTTGATAAGAATTTACCAATATACCATTTCACCAATTTTACCAATGGCTTGCCGATATACACCAACCTGTTCTGCTTATGGAGTGGATGCCGTTATGAAATACGGAGCCATCAAAGGAACTTTTTTGGCTATTAAACGTTTTGCCAGTTGCAATCCTTGGGGAGGTCATGGTCATGATCCCGTACCATAAATATTTATAACATGAATATATCATTTTCTACCGGTCGTAAAATCCGGATTGTCATTGCAAGCGCATGTATCGCCTTGGTTTCTGTGTTTTCTTATTCTTTCAAAGAAGACTACTTCGAGTTATCTAAAAACATTGACATTTTCGTAACCCTTTTTAGGGAAGTAAATATGTATTATGTAGATGAATTGCAACCAGGAACAGTTATTAAAACTGGAATTGATGCAATGCTCGAGTCGCTCGACCCATATACCAATTTTATTCCTGAAGATGATATTGAAGATGCCCGATTTATGACCACTGGTCAGTATGGTGGAATTGGCGCGCTTATCAGAACCAAAGACGATTATATTGTTGTTTCCGAACCTTACGAAAATTCTCCTGCCGCCAAAGCAGATTTAAGAGCAGGTGATGTTTTAATTGAAATTGACGGAAGAAATACCAAAGGAAAATCTACAAATGATGTAGTGAAATTCTTAAAAGGCCAGCCACAATCAACAGTTAAACTTCTAGTTCAACGCGTTGGTGTAGAAAAACCTTTTGAAAAAGTTATTACCAGAGAAGAAATTAAAGTAAACAATGTTCCTTATTTTGGAATGATTGACGACAAAATTGGATACATCAAACTTACTGGTTTTACAGATGAAGCAGGCAGAGAAGTAAAAGATGCCCTCACCAAATTAAAAGAGAATCCAGCACTTGAAGGTGTTGTGTTAGATTTAAGAGGAAATCCAGGAGGTCTTTTAAGAGAAGCAATTAATATTGTAAATGTGTTTGTAGACAAAGGAATTGATATTGTGAGCACTAAAGGCAAGGTAAAAGAATGGGACAAAACATATAAATCTATTAATAACCCGGTTGATGTTTCAATTCCTATTGCAGTGTTGGTAAACAGAGGCTCTGCTTCTGCTTCTGAAATTGTAAGTGGTTCATTGCAAGATTTAGACAGAGCCGTAATTATTGGTCAACGTTCTTTTGGAAAAGGTCTGGTTCAAACTTCTAGGCCATTAACTTACAACACCCAATTAAAAATCACGACTTCTAAGTATTACATTCCAAGTGGTAGATGTATACAAGCTAAAGACTATTCACATAGAAATGAAGATGGAAGTGTAGGTTCTGTGCCCGATTCATTAATCAAGGAATTTAAAACAAGCAAAGGCAGAAAAGTATACGATGGAGGTGGCGTAAATCCTGATATTACTTTAACTCCGCTTGAGTACGCACCAATTTCAAGAGCTTTAGCAACCAACAATCTTATTTTTGAATTCGCTACAAATTACAGAGCCAGAAACGAAACTATAAATCCTGCAAGAAATTTTATGGTTGATGAGAATTTGTTCAATGAATTTGCTGAATATACCTCAAAAAAGGACTTCAAATATGAAACAGAAAGCGAAGAAATACTGGCAGAATTAAAAAAGACAGCAGAAAAGGAAAACTACTTTTCTGCAATTGAACCAGAATACAATAAGCTAAAAGAACGCATGATGCACGATAAGAGTGCAGACATACAAAAGTCTAAAGCGCAGTTAAGTGAATTGCTGGCAGACGAAATATCTAGCAGGTATTATTTTCAAAAAGGAAGAATAGAAAGTTCATTTAATCGAGACCTGGAAATTAAAAAAGCAGTTGAAGTGCTTAAAAATAAGCAGTTGTATAGCGATATTCTTACAGGAAAATATACCGAAGAGGTAAAAAAGAAAGGGAAATAATTGGAATTTATTAAGTTTTGAATCCTAAGTTAAGGTTACCTTTTCAAATCTTAAAACTCTATTCGTTTTGGATGCTGTCTTTCTTCATAACAAGGGCAGTTTTCCTTTTTTATAACTATTCAGATTTTTTTGAAATACGAGCAACTTCATTAATGAGGGCTTTTTTTGAAGCTTTGTATTTAGATACCGCCATGGCTTGTTATTTTATGACATTGCCTTGTTTAATTTTATTGTTGATTCAATTTGTACATCGAAACTGGTTATTTTCCATTTTCAACTGGCTGAATTACCTTTTTATATCGCTCCTTAGTATTATTACAATTTCGGAGCTTCCAATCTATGATGAATGGTCCCATAAACTTACGTACAAAGCGCTTTGGTTTTTGCACCAGCCCTCTGAAGTTTTCTTTACAGCTTCTTATAATCAGCTTTTTGGAGGACTTTTTGGAATATTCTTATTAGCTCTTTTGTTTCTTTTACTATACAAAAAATTTAGGATTCAATTTGAGTTTAGAAAAAGTCCACTTTGGTTAAGATTGGTTTTTGTGCTCATTACTCCTTTTTTACTATTTACAGGAATTCGCGGTGGTTATTATCTTATTCCCATACAAGTTAGTGATGCTTATTTTTCGAATAACTATATCTTAAATGACCTTTCCACAAACTCTACTTTTCATTTAATGAGCAATGTTGCCCAGAATTTAGAAGCTTATGAGCCCTACAAATTCATGTCTTCTGCAGATGCAAAAAGTATTGTAGCAGAAATGTTTAAAGCAGAAAAAGATTCAACTACTCAAATCCTCACAACCAAGCGGCCAAATATTGTATTAATAGTTTTTGAAGGTTGGTCGGCTGATGTTGTTGGAGAATTGGGTGGTTACAAAGGACTAACTCCACATTTTGACAAGATTTGTAAAGAGGGCATTTCTTTCGATAGTTGCTACGCAAGCGGAAGTTTGAGTGACCAAGGAATGGGAGCTGTATTTTCTGCATTTCCAGCGCAGCCAAGAACATCTATTGTTACACAACCTTCTAAATATAAAAGTTTGCCAACAATTACCAGTCAACTTAAAAATGCAGGGTATAGTACTTCTTTTCTTTTTGGCGGAGAACTTAATTATGGAAACATCAGGTCTTATATGTATTACAATGGATTTGATAAAATTACAGAGGGAAGAGATTTTGATAATGCTGTAAAGCGAGGCCGTTTAGGTGTGGCTGACGGCCCCGCTTTACAAAGAAATTTGCTGGAAATATCTAATTTATCACCTCCTTTTTTTGCAGCACAATTTACCCAAAGCACACATGGTCCATTCGACTTTCCCAAAGAACAAAAACACTTTACTTGGGGTGATAAAGAAAATGAATACATCAACTCGGTTTATTATGCTGATAGCTGTTTGAATGTTTTTATGGAAGCAGCAAAAAAACAAGCATGGTATAAAAACACTTTATTTGTTTTTATTTCAGACCATTCTCATAATACACCTAAAAATTACGGATATCACCAAATGCAATACAGACGCATTCCTTTTGTGTTGTTTGGTGATGTATTAAAGAAAGAGTTTACAGGACTGCACTATAATCAAATTTGTTCCCAGTTAGACTTTTCGGCTACCGTTTTAGCTCAACTTCAATTAAATGCTAGTGCATTTACATGGAGTAAAAATCAATTCAATCCATACATTAAGCACAATGCATTTTATGCCTTCGATGAAGGTCTTGGCTATATTGAGCCTACGGGAAATTTCGTATGGCACGTAAGTGAAAACAGATTTGAATATGAAAGATATTATTCGCCCCTCAATAAAAATTTATTGCACCAGCGCGGTAAAGCCTACTTGCAAAGAATAACTGAACAGTTTTGGGAATTTTAAGATAGTATTTTTTCAGGCTCAATCCCCGAACCATAGTACCCTTGTAACGTTCCGTTTTCATCAATTAGGTATTTGCTGAAATTCCAATCAGGTGCATGTGTATTCCAACCGTTTTCATCTTTGTTGGTTAACCACTGATATATTTCATTTTGGTCATTTTTCTTCAGAACGATTGACTTTTTCATCAACGGAAAAGTAACACCAAAATTTACAGAACAAAACTCTGCGATTCCTTTGTCGTCAGCCTTTTCTTGTTCTTTAAACTCGTTAGATGGAAAACCTAATATAATAAGATTGTTGCTTTCTTTTTCAAAGAGCGTTTGCAATGAGCTATATTGATTGGTAAAGCCACAATTAGAAGCCGTATTTACAATTAATACTTTCTTGTTTTTAAATGCCGAAAAATCCAATTCCTCTCCGTTTCCTTTGATTCCTTTTAAGGCGTAAAAACTGTTTCTAGGAGAAATTTGATTTTTATTTAGAAGCACTTTGCCCAGCTTTCCTTTCTCGGCACCTTTCATTATTAATGGATATAAAATGCTAGTTATTTTTTGTCTAATGTTCATCTTTTAAATAATTGCTGTTCTACTTTGTACAATAAAAGACAATTAGAAATTTCTATTGTTTAGATGGTAGGGTGAATTTATAATCGCATAACATTATCATCGCAACTGCCTATGCTTTAGGACAACTTCCGCAACGTTTCCCCTTTTTAAATTTCTTACAGCATTTCTTTTTTTTCTCTTTCAATTCACAACCGCAGCCAACACCGCAAGGCTCTTTGAGCAGAAATCCAGG
>JAIXYK010000043.1 GCA_027490225.1 Bacteroidota bacterium
TAAATCCGTTTTTCTTTGCGTAATCTTTCAAAAATGTTTCTATTGTATCAAAAATCTGCTTGTTTACTTCCGATTCTTGTTGGCTTAATCTATTGGTTAATTGTTGCTCTAGTTGCGCCAACTGCTGTTGTTGCATGTACAGCTTTTCTTGTTTTGATTCCTTTTCTGTTATGGTGAGAAATTGTGCTCTTTGTTGAAAATCAGTTGCTTCTTTTTCAAAAGCTTTTTGTTTTCCAATTAACTCTTGTTCTGCATTTTTGGTTTGTTCTTCTAACTTGCTACGTTCAACTTTAAAATATTCATATTGCGCCATCAAACTATCTGAATTAAAAAAAGCAATACGCAAATTGGTATTGGCAGCTGCAACAGCAGCCGAAGGAACACCTGAATCTCCTGACTTTTTATCTTTAAAATACAAGGCAAAAAGAACAACTACTGCCATTGTTAATACTACATTCAATACTAAATTTACGTTTTTCATTAGTTAATTTTAAGGCTGCAAATATAATTGGATAATGAATAATGAATAGCTAAAAATCAATATTGAATAATTTGTTTTTTGAGCTCATTCAAAGACAGTATTAATCTTCTATTAAAATACCCATTTTGCCCATTCTGTAATCTCTCATAGCTTCCATAATTTCTATTTCTGTATTCATTACAAAAGGCCCCTGAGCTGCAATTGGCTCATTTAAAGGCGTTCCACTCATTAGCAAAGCATTGACTTTAGTTTTTGCTGTAATATGAATCCCTTCACCGTCCTTATTCAAAGTAGCTGCGTGTAAAGCTTCCATTTTACCATAACCAGAAATATTTATTTCTCCTTCCAGCAAATAAATAAATGCATTATGGTCTTCTGGAATTGCAATACTAAAATCTGCGCCAGCGACTAATTCTAGCGTATATGCATTTATCGCCGACAATGTAGGAATGCTACTTTTTGCTCCTTCAAAACTGCCAGCAACCACATTTATACGCGCTTTTCCTTCATCCTTTAAAACAAATGGGATTTCTGCTTTTGTTCTTGGAAAATAGGCTGGCTGTTCTTTTTTAAATGCTGCAGGAGTATTTACCCACATTTGTATTATTTCTTGTTTACCGCCCAGTTCCTGAATATTTGCAGGAGGCCTTTCACTGTGAATTATTCCCATGCCAGCATTCATCCATTGTACACCACCTGCCTCAATAACACTGTTATTTCCTCTGCTATCTCGGTGATGAACACCTCCTTTAAAAATAAAAGTAACGGGAGAAAATCCACGATGCGGATGCGGCCCAACGCCTTCATGCAGTTGATTAATTCCCTCAGGAACATCTATTGCAGCATGATGTAACAAAATAAATGGATCTAAAAATTCAACCTGCGCAGAAGGAAACGCTTGTCTTACTTTGATTTTCCCCATTGGAAATTCTTCAGCATAAATCATTGCATTTACAGTTCGAGATGTATGTATAGTTTTCATCGTTTAAAATTATATACAAATGTACAAACATTATTTGTATGTACAAATATTCCACTTTGATAAGATTTTACAGTTTGCTTTTCAATAATTCTAATGCTAAATCGATGTCTTCTTTTGTTGTTGTAATTCCAAGACTTATTCTCACAGCGGAATAAGCATCCTCATCTTTTATTCCCATAGCTTTCAAAACATGAGATGGCTCGGATAAAGCAGCGCTGCAAGCCGAACCTGTTGAGCAAGCCAATTGAGGAATGGAGGCCAATAATAAATCCGCCTTTTTATTTTTCACAATAAAATTAGTGGTGTTTGGCAATCTATTGGCAACCTCAGCATTGACAGTGATATTCCTGAACTTCAATATTTCAGTCTCAAAATAATCTCTCAGTTTAAGTACATGATTTCGGTATACTTCTATAAATGTTGATGATAATTTTGCGCATTCACCTAAACCAACTATACCAGGAACGTTGAGCGTACCCGAACGTTTTCCTTTTTCATGACCACCTCCTGTGAGCTGAGGTATTATAGAAACTCTGGGATTTTTTCTTTTCAAATAAATTGCACCTACACCTTTAGGTCCATAAACTTTATGCGCAGAAATTGCTAAAATATCCACTTTCAAATCTCGCACATAAACTGGAATTTTTCCAAAAGCCTGAGTAGCATCACAAAAAAACAAGGCTCCTTTTTGATGTGTAATTTCAACCATTTGCTGAATTGGAAAAATTACACCCGTTTCGTTATTGGCAAACATTCCCGCAACCAGCACCGTGTCAATTCTAATTGCTTGTTCTAATTGCTTTAAATCTGGCAATCCGTTTATATCAACTTCTAACAAAGTAATTTCTACTCCTTTTAACTGAAGAGCTGCAAGTGTATCTAAAACGGCTCGGTGTTCAGTAGTAAATGAAACTATGTGTTTTCCTTTTGAAGCATAAGCTTCTGCAACTCCTCTAATTGCTAAGTTTATGCTTTCTGTTGCTCCTGAAGTAAAATAAATTTCATCAGGTTCAGCTTCAATTGCTATTGCCAGGTTTTCTCTTGCAATTTTTACAGCTTCAGATGCTTGCCATCCAGCATAATGGATACTGGAAGCATTTCCAAAATTAGTGCTGAAAAAGGGAAGCATTTTTTCCAAGACCAACTCATGGACAGGAGTAGTCGCATTGAAATCGAGGTAAATATTTTTATTTAACATTTGTATTTTCTTTTAACCAAATGATGTAATCAATTATCTCATCTTCATGCTCAGCATCAGCATATTTATTAATGTAGATTTGAATCTCTTCTTTTAATTCCTTGTCTTTAATTCCACTTGCAGCGATACTTGCTTTTTTTAAGATTAAAATAAAATCTTTTTCCTTTTCATTTATCTCTTTTGATAAAGTAACTGAATAATCCTTCACTATCTGGTCATATCTGTACTTCCATAAATCTCCGTCTTTTAATTCATAGCGAATAATTAATTCCGCTATCGAAATTTTAAACTTTAAAGTATCATCTGCCTTTTTAAATGCATCAATTAAATATAATTTATTTAAGTTTTTAATTGATTGATTAAATTGCTTTAAATCAAAATAACTTGTAGCTAAATTTAAATAAATAAATAATTCATAAAATGGAACTTTATTTACATTTTTATTTTGCTGCATTTCTTTTAATAATTCAATTGCTTTATTTACATCATAAGTACTATAGTTGTTTACCAGTGCATTGTAATAGAATATTTCATATCTATCAAAAAATAAATTATTATATTCTTTCATTGCAATATTCAATTTTTCTGCATAAGCTAAAGAATCATTTATTTTTTTATTCTTAAATAACGTGTTCACAATATATGTGAGCATTTGTAATTTACTGTCGTGATTATTTTTATTAAATAAATTTTCTTTATTAAATGTTTCCCAACTTTTTAATAAATAAACTTCTAAATTCAGGAAGTCTTTTTTCTGTAGCAATAACTGACTCACTAGGCCATATAATTTAAATCTGAATCTGGCAGTTTTAACAACTGAAGGCTCATTTACAAATTGTTGAGTAGTATTTTCCAACAACTCTAACAAGTTGTTTTGTTTTTCACCAAAATTCTGAGATACTTTAAGTCTGTATGAAACCACTGCAAGTAAATCGTCCATTTGTCTGAGTTGACTCACTTTTACTGAATTTTCTATTCTAAGGCCAATATACTTTTCAGGATTAATTATCAATAGTTGATGAGAAAGCTGAATAAATTCTCCATATATATTGTCTAACAATTCGTGATTTTCAATTTTCAAGGCCCATTGTTCTGCCTTTCGCAAAAAATGGAAAGCCAGTTGAAATTCATTTTTACCAATATAAATTCGCACCAGAGACATCAAATGGTAGATAAAAAGCAACTCATTATCGCTATAGTGTTGCAATGAAAGTGACTTATTGATATCCTCAATCAACCTATTCTTCAAGCGGTAAAAGGAATTCTTATCTCCTTCACCATAAAGTTTTTTATGTAGTTTATCATCATCTACTTCTACACCGTTTTTCCTTATTAAATCAAACAATAAGATATCTTTTCTCTCTTCATTAGATTGTTGGCGATGTGCAAATAATTTAAAGAATCTAACTTCTTCTTTACTGAGAATATTAACAATTTGATTCAATACATCCATGTCAAAACCTTATTTGGGTAAGTAAGAAAGTTCGATATTACGCATTTTTTAGAAATTATAATTATTATTTTTGTTACTCAGAAATACAACAATTATGAAAAACAATGTCTTTTCTTATTTAAGAACTATTCAACTTAGCTTGAATGCTAAAGTTAGTGTAGTTGTATTTTTTATGTTTGGGACTTTAATTGTACCCCAAAAAGTCACTGCTCAAACCCTTGCAATTGAGATAAATTCTATTCCTGATACTGTACTTATAAATAGTATTTTTGAAGCTAGTTTTACTATTCACAATTTAAGTGCTGATGCTCAACTAGGTAATCTTCAAATTTGGTTTCTCAACGAAAGTAATGACTCTGTTGCAGCTCCTTTAGGAGGTTTTAATGTAAACCAGTATTTTGCAGCAGCACAGCCCAGAACTTTCGATCTCATTATACCTGTAACGCCCGATTTTTTTAGACAAGGGGGAAATACTGTAGTAATCTGGCCGTCATTTGTAGGTCAACCAATTTTAGGTGATTCAACTTTCAAAGAAATTTATGTATTAGATCCTAATAACATCAAAAAACCTGTTACAAATGATCAAATATATTTCTTTCCAAATCCTGCAGGATCTTCCTTGAGTGTAAAAGCTTCTCCGAAGTCCGCAATTCCCGAAAAAATAATCATTCGCGACTTAAGCGGCCGAATTCTTTTGCAATGTGCTTATGCTGAAAACGAAGGGACTATGAGCATAGAAAACCTTTCCGCAGGCGTTTATATTCTTGAGTTGCAATTACCAGAAGGAAAGAATTTTGTACAGCGCATTGTAAAATCCTCTTCAGAATAAATTCAAAATAAAAGCAAGTCAATCGATTTAATTCCATCTTTTAATCTTTTCAATAAAACTTTTCCTTGCAGTTTTATGTTTGGTTACTCAATTCTTCATGTATTTTTGGAGAAATTTTGAAAAATGATTTCTGATATTATCAGTGCCCCATATTGCAATAGTCTTACTGAATATAGCCGTTTTATTACACGTGAAGTAAAAATTGGCGACATTGGTTTAGGTGGACAAAATCCTATACGAGTGCAATCCATGACGACAACAGATACGATGGATACTGCTGGCACTGTTGCGCAAAGTATTAGGATGATTGAAGCGGGCTGCGAATTAGTTAGAATTACAGCACCTAGCATTAAAGAAGCGCAGAACCTTCTAGAAATAAAAAAAGCATTAAGAGAAAAAGGATACAATACTCCATTAGTTGCAGATATCCATTTTACACCCAATGCTGCAGAATTAGCAGCGCGTATAGTAGAAAAAGTCCGGGTAAATCCAGGAAATTATGCCGACAAGAAAAAGTTTGAGCACATAGATTACACTGATTTAGGCTACGAAGCAGAATTAGAAAGAATTCGCGAAAGATTCACCCCTTTGGTAAAAATCTGCAAGGAATATGGAACTGCAATGCGGATTGGCACCAATCACGGTTCTCTTTCTGATAGAATAATGAGCCGCTATGGTGATAGCGCGTTGGGTATGGTAGAATCTGCAATGGAATTCTTAAAAATTGCCGAAGAAAATAATTACTATTCATTAGTATTATCAATGAAATCTTCTAATACGCAAGTAATGGTGCAAGCGTATCGTTTACTGGTACAAAGAATGATTTCTGAGGGCATGAATTACCCGCTACATTTGGGAGTTACTGAAGCTGGAGAAGGTGAAGACGGTAGAATAAAATCAGCAGTAGGAATTGCAACTTTATTAGAAGATGGTTTAGGTGATACAGTAAGAGTTTCATTAACGGAAGAGCCAGAATTCGAAATTCCTGTTGCAAAAGCGTTGGTAAGCAGATATTCCAATAGAAATAACCAGCAGACTATTACTCCAATAAATATTTACCCAATTAATCCTTTTGAGTATAACAAAAGAATTACCCATGAAGTCTTAAATATTGGAGGAGCAAATCCTCCAAGGGTTGTTGCTGATTTTAGTAAAACTGAAGTAGATCAACCATCTAAATTATTTCGAGTTGGCTATAATTATTCTGTAGAACTTGATAAATGGAACATCACGGACCAGGCATGCGATTACATTTATATTGGAAAACAATCTTTATCATTTGAAATCCCCGGAACATTGGGAATTATTCAAGATGCTAAATTTTGGAATCCAGCAATTTCAAATGCTTATCCTTTATTTTCGATTGATGAATTAAATTCAGGCGAAAAGCAATTTTCTTCCAAGTTGAATTTCCTTCAGCTAAATCAAGATGAACTTACAGATTCAATCATAGAAATTTTAAAAAACAATTCAAATTGGGTACTGGTAATTTCAACAATTAACACGCATGTGATGCCTGCATTGAGAAGGCTCTTTGTAAATTTATTGGAAAAAGGAATTTCCACTCCAGTTATGATTCAGCGCGATTTCATTGGAAATGATGAGGCAACTTTTCAATTGAATGCTGCAGCAGATTTAGGAGGATTATTGATTGATGGATTGGGTGACGGAATCTGGTTAAGTAGCGCCGATAAAGGTTTAAACCAACGACAAATAAACGGAACAGCCTTTGGGATTTTACAAGCCGCACGTGTTAGAATTTCTAAAACAGAATATATTTCTTGTCCATCTTGCGGCCGAACTTTATTCGATTTGCAGGAGACTACAGCAAAAATCCGTCAAAGAACTGGACATTTAAAAGGTTTAAAAATCGGAATTATGGGCTGTATAGTAAACGGTCCAGGTGAAATGGCAGATGCTGACTTTGGATATGTTGGAACTGGTGTTGGAAAAATCACCCTTTACAAAGGAAAAGAAGTGGTAAAAAGAAATGTCGTTTCTGAAAATGCGGTTGAAGAATTAATAGATTTGATAAAAGAACATGGATGCTGGTCAGAACCAGTAATTTAAGGAGCTAATCGAAATATTTTCCAATTATCTTCCTTTTTTTCATAACTAACTCTATCGTGTAATCTGTTTTCTCGGCCTTGCCAAAACTCAAAATAATCTGGTTTTAAAAGATAACCACCCCAATGTTCTGGTCTTGGAACAGGTAGGTTTTGAAACTTCTCTGTATAATCTTTTTCATTTTGTTCCAATATTTCGCGACTTTCAATTTTAGTACTTTGAGGTGAAGCCCAAGCTCCAATTTGGGAACCACGGGGACGAAGGGCAAAATATTCGTCAGATACCTTTGTGGAGACTTTCTCAAGTTCTCCTTCAATACGCACTTGCCTTTCTAGCTCGGGCCAAAAGAAATTAATAGCTCCAAAATTTCTTTCGTTAATTTGTTTTGCTTTTCTGCTTAAGTAATTCGTATAGAATACAAATCCGTTTTCATTTACATCTCTTAATAATACTATGCGGGACGAAGGTCTATTCTCATTATCAACTGTAGAAATGTTCATTGCATATGGCTCAATTATACCAGATTTCATTGCCTGATCGAACCAACTTTTAAATTGTTGAATAGGATTTTCTGAGACATCGGTAATTTCTAAAGAAGCTTGCGCGTATTCTTTACGCAATTGGAGGATTTGTGATTGTAACATGGCATTTTATTAAAAGAACAAAGGAAAAGATAAATGTTTCATAAAAGCGAAACAAAAATCAGTTAGAAAGATGATGATTAAAAAATAATACAACTAGCACAACGTTTTTCCGACAAGTGCGGTAATATGTTCTGTGATAATTCTTTAAAAAAGTAACATTTTTAATATCAAATTCGTTTTAAATAAAAAACGGTATTATGAAACATAATATACTTACACCAGAAAAAGGACGCATCTTGTTGTCAGAACCATTTTTGGGAGACAGCTTTTTTAAGCGCTCTGTAATACTATTAGCTGAGAATACTGAAAAGGGTTCTATGGGTTTTATAGTAAATAAACCAGTTGGATATAAAATTCATGAATTAATTAATGATTTTCCTGAGTTCAATGCTGATGTTTATTTCGGAGGACCAGTAGAAAGTAATTCCCTGTTTTTTATTCATACCGTTCCAAAATTAGTAGATAGTAACTTTGAAATTGGAGGAGGAATTCACTATGGTGGAAACTTTGCAAAATTAAAAAGCTTAATCAGCTTAGGAATGATAGCTCCAGATCAGGTACGTTTCTTTGCTGGCTATTCTGGTTGGGATGCAGGGCAGCTTAGTTTCGAAATGGAAGAAGATTCCTGGTTAGTGTTTGAACGTCCCCAAAAACTGCTCTATATGAAAACAGAATCACTTTGGGGCGATTTATTAAAAGATAGTCACTCTGAATTGGCCATTTGGTCTAATTATCCTGAAGACCCAACTCAAAACTAACTTTTAATTGAAATCTTTTAGGAGTGTTTTCTTACCCTAAATACTGCTGAAGTTCGAGTAAAATTTCTCTTGACTTAGTACTGTAAAATCTCTTTTCTCTAAAAGCAATACACCAGCGTATACCTTGAATTGCATTTGTTAAGAACACTTCTTCAGCCCTGTATAAATCTTCTGTAAGTACAGCTCCTTCAACAACTTTGCGCCCCGAATTCTTCAGTAATTCAATTAAATTTTTTCTCATAACTCCAGCCAAACAACCCTCTGTAAGCGCAGGAGTTAATATGGATTTATCGGGCATTATTAGAAAAATATTACTCGCGGAACATTCACAAATTCGGCCTTGTTCGTTTAAAATCAACGCCTCATTCCAATTTTGAATATCTGCATGTCTGGCAGCTAAAACATACAATAAGCCATTCGCAGACTTAATACCCGAAAGAGAATTAATTGGTTTTCTAATATCTGCATACAAACCAATATGAAAGCCTTTATCGTTGAGGATAAATCTTTCTTCTTCAAGACTGTCAGCATAAATTACATAACTGCACTGGTCTGTAGCAGGTTTATAATTACCGCCATCATTTCTAAAAATATGCAAACGAATGCGCGCGGTAGAGAAATTTTTGTCATTCACAAGCTTTAAACAATCCTGATAAACCGCTTCGATATCAAAAAATGAAGTTTCAAAACCTAACACAAACATTCCAGCGACAAGTCTTTCGAAATGCGCATCCACAAAAAGGATTTGTCCATTTTGGAAGCGCATTGTTTCAAACAAACCATCGCCATATTTAAAACTTCTGTTATGAAGCCCTACAGCAGCGTTTTCTATGGGTAAAAAAAGCCCATTCAAACAAATTATATCATCTACTTTTGTTAGAGACATGCCAAAAGCTGGTTAAGAGTTGGGTTAGGAGGAAGTAAAATTCCTTTAATACCTGCACTGTTAGCAGCATCAACATCGCGTTGTTTATCGCCCAGCATAAAGCTTTTGCTCTTATCTATTTTGAAGCGGGCAATTGCTTTTTCAATGAAAATTCCTTGAGGTTTTCTGCATAAACAGTTAACAAAATCCGGATGATGAATACAGTAATAAATTTCAAGAAAGGAAAGCCCCAAACCCATCAAATGACTTTTAAGGTAAAGATGACAGTCTTCAACTAATTGAGGTGTGTATAATCCTTTAGCTATTCCTGCTTGGTTTGTTACAATAATAAATTCATAGCCTTGAAATTTAGCTTTTTGTAAAAAAGGAATTAAAGGTGGATGAATTTCAAACGATTCGAAATTCAGGATATAATCACCTAATTCTTTGTTAACTATACCATCTCGGTCTAAAAAAATTACTTTTCTCATCTAAAAACATACATTAATTGTGTGAGAAAATCTCTTGCTATTGCCGGACTTAAAAGCAAAGTAAGTAGCATTCCGAAAAAGCCACCCCAAAGATGTGCTTCATGATTCACATTATCACCACCACGTTTTCCCATATATGCACTATAAAGTACGTATAAAAATGCCCAAACTATTGCCGGTAGAGGAATGATACCATATAATCTTATTTCCATGAATGGAGCAAAAACCACACTTGAAAAAATAACGGCCGACACAGCGCCAGATGCGCCAACGGCATTGTAATAATGATTGTCTTTATGCTTTACATAAGTACTTATACTGGCGATGATAATTGCAGCAATGTACATTCCAGCATAAATAAAGGTGCCTAAATCACCAAAAAACAAGAACAATTTGAATTCTACAAATTGCCCAAATGAATACAACACCAGCATATTGATAATCAAATGCAACCAATCTGCATGCAAAAAACCGTGTGTGAGAAAGCGGTACCATTGTCCACGGTTGGCAACCATCCAAGGGTTAAATTGAAAGCGCGACATGATATCGGATTGATTAAATGCCAAAACCGAAATTGCCGCTGTGATTAAAATAATTGGAAGTGTAATCATGAGGCGCCAAAAGTACGAATACTAAAGGCTCACTCCTAAGCGAATTAATGCATTTTTTGGTAATTCAAACTTAGGATTCAAACGAACACTTTCTTTGTAATCAACAATTGCATTATCCTTTTTTCCTAAATCTTCCTGACAAAGACCTCTCATATAAAATGCTTCTGCATATCCTGGATTTGTAATGGTTGCCTTTTGGAAAAACTCCAGGGCTTTTTCTACGCTTTTATTTTGTGTGTAAATTATATAGCCCATATTGTAATATGCATCAGCATAATTCGGGTCTATTGCAACTAGCTCCTTATATACTTCCATTGCCGATTCAATGGCTCCTTGTTCCTGATAAAAGATACCTAAATTATATCTGGTTAATGAATTTTTAGGATTGATACGTAAGGCATTTTTGTAATAATCAACAGCTCTTTTATCTCCCCTATCAGCGAATAAAAGACCTATCTGTTCGTAAGCAGAACCATTATTTGGATCTTGTTCTATAGTCGTCATAAAACTAGAGAAAGCCAATGAAGTGTCTCCAATTTCCTTGTAAATCATTCCTTTTAGAAAATATGCTTTCGGAAATTTCTGGTCCAATCTTAAGGCTGCATTTATTTCATTCAAAGCTTCTTGCCTCATTTCAACATATAGGTACAACTCGGCAAGTTTCATGTGGGCGCTTACATTGTTGGGCGCTAGTTTTACAGCTTTTTCTAAGGCCTGTTTTGTGTACCTTGTTCTGTTAGTAACCAAATAAACATCTCCCATTGCCTCATAATATTGAGATTTTGTGGAATCAATCTTCACTAATTGTTGAAGGTCTAAGATTGCTGAATCTGGTTTATTCTGCCCTATAAAGAACTTAGCTCTTGCAAAAAGTGCTGCGGTATCTTTTGGATTTTCTTTTAATGCAGCATTAATTCCTTCCATTGAAGATAAGTCAACTTCATTTTTAAAATTACATGAATAAACCAAAAGCAACGAGAATATTGCTGAGATTCGAAGAATATGATACTGCATCTATAAATTATAATTGCTGCAAATAAAGGAATTAATCCGTTTTGAATTCAACAATAATTTTTTCGATTTATCGCCATAAAATACATTGTTAAATATCAAATTAGTGATTTTCTGATGTTAATTCTTGCAAGGGTAGAAAATTACTATAAAATCACATTTACTTAATAATGTGTGTATTACAAGTTTAAAATGAGAGACTTTCCAAAGTAAATTCTGCTATTCGATAATTTTCTTACATCAGTAAGTTAAGCATCTCTTAGTATGAAGGTAAACGCAACACCAATTTCAACAAGCAAGTATAAGAGCCATAATAATAATTGAAATATGAAACGTGTGTACGAAATATTAATTTTAAAAAGAAAAATCGTTTTGGCAACGCTTTTTTGTTTGATTTCCCTAAGTTCAACTGTAAAAGCAACAAGCTATACATGGAATGGTTCGGTTTCATCTTCTTGGGGAGAGCCTAATAATTGGACACCTGCAGGAATACCTGACTTAGGTGATGATGTTTCAATTAGTTCAACGGCTAACAATCCCGTTTTTGAAGAAATATCAGGCTTAAACAACTTTACTATTAACTCAGGTTCTTTAAATATGAGTTTATTTACGCTTGTAATTTATGGAACTGCAACATTCAATGGAGGCTCATTAAGCAATGGAAATATAAATTGCCAAAGTAATGTTGTTTTTGCAGGAACAACTTTCAACGTTGGAGTTACGGTTGCAAGCAGCGACATATCTTTTACTTCTGCCACAACATTTAATAATCCAGTTTCATTTACGAAAACAGGTTCAACAAACTTTTATGAAGCAGGAGGAAATACATTTAACTCGACACTATCGCTTACCAACTCGGGAAGCGGAGAAGTAAGACTCGCTACTACTACTGCTGATACATATGTTGGAAATGTTACCTTTTCTAACTCAGGAACAGGCTGGATATCTCCTTCATACGGTGCAACTGGAAATTCTTACCAAGGAAACATCATTGTAAATTCAACTGGTTCAAGTCCAGGAGTCAGATTTGGACAAAATAATGGCACTTCTACACTTTCTTCCGGACAAACAATTTCAATCGGAGGAAGTGGATTTTCGGTTGGAGATTTACTGATTAAAAACTTAACACAATCTGGCGCAACAGCTCAAGCTTTAACACTTACTGGTTCATCTGCTTTGTATATTGAAACAGGTTGCACTTGGAATGGTGACGTAACATTTACCTCTCCACAAGTTTATTTAAATGGGGCTACTTTTAATGGTGCAGCTAGCGTTACAAAAAATGGAAGCACAAGTAATCAAAGCATTGGAGGAAACACATTCGGCGGAGCAACTGTTATATCATTATCTGGTAGTGGAGATTTTACTTTAGGTGTTTCAAATCCCGATATTTTTAATGGAACAGCCACTTTCACAAACACAGGAGGTGGTAATTTATTAGTTGCGCATGGTTCATCAGGAAATCAATTCAATCAAAACATATTATTAAATACTACTGGTTCTGGACGAGGTGTAAGATTTGGACAAGGTGGAGGTACATCCACATTAGCTGCAACCAAAACAATTGGTATTGGAGGCGCGGGGTTTACAACAGGAACTTTAAGAATTAGAAATTTCACGCAAACAGGAATTACTGCTCAGTCTATGACAGCTGCAACAGGAACTGCCGCATTGTATTTAGAAACTGGTACAACATTTAACGGTAATGTTAACTTCTCTTTTCCTCAATTATTCTTAAACGGAAGTACATTCAATGGAACAGCAGATTTAACAAAAAACGGAGCTACTGACAATACTACAGGAACTGGTGGAAATATATTTTCAAGTGCTACAAGTATTACAAATTCTGGAAGTGGCAGACTATCTATCGGAAATACTTCTGCTGATATATTTAATGGGAATGTTACATTTTCTTCAACCGGCAGCAATATGATTCAAGTGGCTTTAGGAGCCAGTGGAACTCAATTCAATCAAAACGTGATTTTAAATTCTACAGGTTCAAGTACAGGCATCACCATTGGAAATAGCGGAGGAACTTCCACTTTGGCTTCTGGTAGAACCATAACCGTAGGTGGTTCAGGATTTTCATCTGGAGATTTAGTTTTGAAAGGACTTACTCAAGTTGGTGCTACAGCGCAATCAATTACAGAACTTACTTCCGATGTTGGTTTATATTTAGAAACAGGAACCACTTTTAATGCGGCGGTTACATTCACCAGCGGCAGAATATTCTTAAATGGTACAACGTTCAGCAGTACTTCTTTACTTACTCAAACAGGGCCCAATGCAGCAATATCTAATGGAGGTTGCACTTTTACCGGAGTAACAACACTCAATAAAACAGGAGATGGTGAATGGACTTTAGCTGCCATTTCTCCTGATATTTTTACTTCAGACTTAACGCTAGAAAACACTGGAACTGACCCAATAAACTTGGCAGATGTTGCAACAGGAACGCAATTTAACGGCAATATCATCTTAAATTCTACAGGTTCTGGAGGTGGAATAAGATTTGGGCAAGGCGGAGGAACAAGTTCTTTAGCGAGTACCAAAACAATTACAATAGGAAGTTCAGGCTTTGATTCTGGTGAATTAAGAATTGCGAATTTTACACAAAATGGCTCAACCAGTCAAACACTCACCAGTTTTGGAGGAAGCGTCTCAGTTTCTTTAGAAGAAGGAAATACCTTCAATGGAAGTTTAGTTGTAACAAGCCCATCTCTTTATTTAAATGGAACAACTTTTAATGCTTCAGGTGCATTTACTAAAACTGGTTCTGCTTATAATTTATCAAATGGTGGAAATACTTTCAATGGAATTACTTCTGTAGTAAATACTGGTTCAGGTGTGTTCATAATGGGCGGTTCTTCAACAGATGTTTTCAATGAAAATGTCGTGTTTAGACAAACAAATGCATTTACATTGTATCCAGCATATAACGTTAACTGCACTTTCGCAAAAAATATTTCAACTTTAGGAACATCTAACGCCATACTATTTGCAAACAATGGAGGTAGAGTTACTTTAAATGGATCTGGCGCACAATCTATAGACGGTAGTTCTTCTGAAGCACCTGATTTTTATAATTTAACAATAAACAAATCAAGCAATCACGTAACGTTAAATTGCGTTGTAGAAATTACTAATAACTTAACTTTAACAAGCGGGCGAATCAATACTTCAGGTACAAACCTTTTAATTATAAAGGATAATGCAACCGTAAGTAGTGTTTCAAACAGTAGTTACGTTTCAGGACCTGTGCGCAAAGTTGGCGATGATGCTTTTACTTTCCCAGTAGGGAAAAGTGGTTTTTACAGACCGTGCGCTATATCTGCTCCTAGTGCTGCAGGACATCATTTTACAGCAGAATTCTTTTTAGCTGATTCTGATGGATCTTATTCGCATAGTTCAAAAGATGCTTCAATTGATCACTTAAGTCATTGCGAATATTGGACAGTTGACAGAACAAATGGTACTTCCAATGTAACCGTTCGCTTGAGCTGGGACGCGCCAAGTTGTGGTGTAACTTCACTGGGCGATTTATTAGTTTGTCGCTGGAATGGCAGCATGTGGAAAGATCATGGCAATGGCGGAACTAATGGCAATACAACAGTTGGAACTGTAGTTTCAAACGGCTCAATTACTAGTTTCAGTCCTTTTACATTGGGTTCAACCAACAAAGAAAATCCTTTACCAATAAACTTAATTCACTTTGCAGCTGCCCCCATCAATGGAAATATAAAATTAGATTGGACAACTGCCTCTGAGATCAACAACGATTATTTTGTTATTGAGTCAAGTGTAGATGCAATTAATTTTGAAGAAGTTACACGTTTATCTGGAGCAGGAAACAGCAATGTAGTATTAAATTACCGCGCATTCGACAATGCTCCACACCCAGGAGTTTCTTACTACAGACTAAAGCAAGTAGATTTTGATGGTAAATTCATGTATTCTAACATTGAAGTAGTAAACTTACCTACTCTTTGGCAAAATGAAATTGTGTTGAGTCCTAATCCTGTAATTAACCAACTAGATGTGCGATTAGACCCAGATAACTTTAAAAATCCACAATTAGAACTTCGTGACATCCAGGGCAAACTGGTATTTACTAAAACTGATGCAGAGGTAAATCCACAAACGCCTATTAAATTAGACTTGCACGAATTGCCTCAAGGTCTCTATTTCATAACCGTTACTGAGAACAAACATACTTTAACAAAGAAACTCATTAAACAGTAAAACCTAATTGAAAAAAACAATCTGGTTAAAAAAAATCAAAAAAAAATCCCGACTCTTCATCGGGATTTTTTCATTTTATGTTATTCAGTTTATGCTTTTGAAGTAGCTTTAGCTTTTGCAGCCGGCTTTGCTTTCGCAGCTGGTTTTGCTTTGTCAGCAGCCTTTGCTTTTGCAGCTGGCTTAGCTTTAGCTTCTGCTTTTGAAGCTGGTTTTGCTTTCACAACTTCTGCTTTTGCAGCTGGCTTAGCTCCAGTTACAGCAAATCCTTTTTTGAAAGCATCTACCAATGAAAGTTCTTCCCAAGGGAATAATTTTACTTTCACCTTTAATTCTGTTTTTTTGCCTTTATTAAAAGTCTTAGTAACCACTTGCGTTTCGCGGCCCATGTGACCGTAAGCAGCAGTTTCAGAATAAATTGGCGTACGTAATGCAAAACGTTGCTCAATTGCATAAGGACGTAAATCCACCAATTTTGCTACAATTTCAGCAATTTCACCATCCGTTTTATTCACTTTAGCAGTACCATAAGTGCTTACATATAAACCAACAGGCTCAGCAACACCAATCGCATAAGCAACTTGTACCAAAACCTCATCAGCAACGCCAGCAGCAACTAAATTCTTTGCAATATGACGTGTTGCGTAAGCAGCAGAACGGTCAACCTTGCTTGGATCTTTACCAGAGAATGCACCACCACCGTGAGCACCTTTTCCACCGTAAGTATCTACAATAATTTTACGGCCAGTTAAGCCAGTATCACCATGTGGACCACCAATTACAAATTTACCAGTTGGGTTAACGTGGTATTTAATTTTATTGTTAAACAATGCTTGAACACGTTTAGGCAATTTCTTTAAAATGCGAGGAACCAAAATGTTTACAACATCTTTTGTAATCTGGTCCAACATTTTTTTCTCAGCATCAAAATCATCGTGTTGCGTAGAAATTACAATTGTATCTATTCTAATCGGTTGGTTTTGGTCGTTGTATTCAACTGTAACCTGAGATTTCGCATCCGGACGTAAATACTTCATTTGTTTGCCTTCACGGCGAATGTCAGCCAATTCTTTCAACAACAAATGCGCTAATTCCAAAGGCAAAGGCATAAAGTTGTCAGTTTCTCTACAAGCGTAGCCAAACATCATTCCTTGGTCACCAGCACCTTGTTTCCAAGGATCTTTCTTTTCTACACCTTGGTTAATGTCTGCAGACTGTTCGTGAATGGCTGAGAAAATACCACAAGAATTCGCCTCAAACATGTATTCAGACTTGGTATATCCAATTTTACGAATTACTTCGCGAGCAATTTCTTGTACGTCTAAATAAGCCTCAGATTTTACCTCACCAGCAAGCACAACTTGACCAGTTGTAACCAACGTTTCGCAAGCTACTTTTGAAGATGGATCGTAAGCAAGAAATTGGTCAATTAGCGCGTCTGATATCTGATCTGCAACTTTATCCGGATGACCTTCCGAAACTGATTCTGATGTGAATAAATATGGCATCTATTGTATTTTTACGTTTTAGAGGCGCAAAAGTAAGTAAAGCAAGTCATTAAACCAATTCAAATTTTCACCCAACAATTTTGCTTGAAATGCAACACTACAATAGGTGTTTTTTGGGCGCCTTTACAAAACAATACAAGCCTTTTGCAAAAATTAAACAACACGTTATAGTTTTGTAAACCGTGCTTTCGCTACTACTGCCCTCCTTCGTCGGGCGGTAGTTTGCTCAATCACTGGCGCGGGCATTTGTTTTTTGAAGGGAAATTTGGATGGCATTATGGCAAATTTTAAAATCCATGGGTTGAAACTCATGGCAATTCAGTTAAAACCCATGGCAATTCATGCCGTGCACGGGTGAAGACACGGTGGCTGGCCACGTGCCAAAAAAAATTATTTTCTCGTAAGTAACTGAAAAACTTCTTCGAGTTTCTTTTCGGTTTTATTGATGGTGAGCACCGTTAAATTGTGTTCAACCGCGAATTTGAATATTGCCGGACGAATGTCTTCGTTTGGATTTTTAGAGAAAAATTCCCATTGTTGCTTGCCTAAACTTTCTACGCGCGCTGCTCCTTCTATGTTTTGCAATAATTTTAGTGAAATTTCCTTATCGAATTCTACGATAATGGTGGAATTGTTTTTGCCGATTTTACCAATCATATCGGCTTTTTCGTCTGCTACAATTTTACCTTGGTTAATAATGATTACACGGTCGCAAACTGCCTCAACTTCTTGCATAATATGGGTAGAAAACATGAGGGTTTTTTCTTTCCCTATTTTCTTTATAAGTGCGCGAATATCAGCCAATTGATTAGGGTCGAGTCCGCTGGTTGGCTCATCTAAAATCAACACTTTTGGGTCATGAATGAGTGCTTGCGCCAAGCCAACTCTTTGTCGGTAACCTTTGGATAGCGCCCCAATTTTCTTGTGTTGCTCGGCACTTAAACCTGTAAGTCCAATCATGTCAGCAACGCGCTTGTCTTTGTTAGGCAATTGGTGCAAACCTGCAATAAATCCAAGGTATTCCTTTACATACATGTCGAGATACAAAGGATTGTGTTCAGGCAAATAGCCAACATTCCGGCGAACTTCCATACTTTGTTCCATCACATCATAACCACATACTTCTGCGGTTCCTTCGGTTGGAGGAATAAAGGTGGTAAGAATCTTCATCATAGTAGATTTTCCGGCACCGTTAGGACCTAAAAAACCTAGAATTTCTCCCTTGGCAACTTCGAACGAAAGTCCATCCAGGGCTTTCTGTTTGCCATAATTTTTTGATACGTTAGTTACTTTGATTGACACGCAGCGAAATTAGTAATAAGATTGAATTATTCTTGAAAGTAAATGCGTTTTACACGCGCCGAAATTCCAGTGAGCACTTCATACGGAATGGTATCGAGCGTTTCGGCCATTTGGTGAATGTGTTGTGGATTTCCAAATACGATAACGGTATCGCCTTCATTTACTTTTGGCAAATGGGTAATGTCTACCATACACATGTCCATGCAGATGCCGCCAATGGTAAATGCTGCTTGTCCATTTATAAAGACACAACCTTTGCCATTGCCCAATTTCCTGAGAAATCCATCGGCATAACCAATGGGCAAAGTGGCGATTCTGGAAGATTGAGTAATTTTTCCGCGACGGTTATAGCCAACTGTTTCCCCCATAGCCAATTCTTTGATTTGAGAAATAGTGGTTTTGAGCGTGCTCACATGTTGCAAAAAAGGTTGTTCCTCTTTAGAACCAATGCCATACAAACCAATGCCCAGTCGCACCATGTCGAAATGAGCAGAGACATGACGTGAAATTCCGCCTGAATTTAAAATATGCCTCAAGAAAGTTCTACCAGTTTGTTGCTGAATGTAATTGCTCCAATCGGTAAAACGATGAATTTGCATTTGGGTAAAGTCATCGAAATCGGGTTCCGAACTAGCGGCAAGGTGCGAAAACACAGCTTCCACTTCAAACCAAGGCATTGCATTGATGCGTTTACACAATTCGGGTAAATCTGCTTTTTCAAAACCTAGACGATGCATTCCAGTATCTAGTTTTAGTTGAATCTTTATTGGATTTTCCTCATAGCCTGCGCGGTTCTTTGCAATTTCTGAAAATGCTTCTAAGATTCTAAAGTTGTAAATTTCAGGTGCCAATTGGTGTTCAATCATGGCTAACAAACCATCTTTTTCAGGATTCATTACCATAATTGGCAAAGTTATGCCGGCTTTTCTCAGTGCAATTCCTTCATCGGCGTAAGCTACAGCCAGGTAATCAACGCCATTGTGTTGTAAAACATTGGCAATTTCGGCACTTCCGCTACCGTAGGAAAATGCCTTTACCATTGCCATCATTTTCACATTTGGTTTCAGTAAACTACGGTAGTAATTGAGGTTTTGTAAAAGTGCTGAAAGGTTTATTTCTAAAACTGTTTCGTGAGATTTTTCTTGTAAAATATCTGCAATCTTTTCGAACTCAAATACCCTTGCTCCTTTTAATAAAATACAGGCATTATGGATGGGAATTTGAGCAATATTGTCTAAGCAATCGTTGGTTGTTTTGAAAAACAAAGAGCTATTGGGGAAATAATTTCTGAATGTGGCTATTTCCTCTCCGATTCCTATCAATAATGAGATTCCTTTTTGTTTGATAAGTAAACTTATCTCTGAATAAAGCTCATCATTTGATTTACCTGTCTGGTAAAAATCAGATAAAAACAAAACCCGCTGTTTGAATTTTACCTGTTGTTCCATGCTGTTAAGCGCAATCTTTAGAGACTCAATATCGGCGCTATAGGCATCGTTTATTATTACACTATTGTTGATAGCTGCTTTAATTTCCAAGCGCATTTCCAATGCTTGCAGTTGTAGAATGCGACTTTGGATGGTTTCAAAATTATAGCCCAAATGAAGCATCAACAAACAAACATGCATTATATTTTCTACAGAAGCGCTATCAGCAAATGGAAGCGTTAATGTATGTTCGTGTTCTTGCCAAATCAATCTTACAAAAGTATTCCCCAGATTTACATGCGAAGAAATAACCTTGAGTTGTGCATTTTCTTGCTTTCCCCAAGTAATTTTCTGGCAGTTTGCTAACTGTTTGCTTTGAGTTACTTCTTGGTGAATGAGCGCATGATCGGTGCAATAAAAAAGCACTTTGCACCTCTCGAAAAGCTGCATTTTTTCCTGGATTCTTTCTTCGAAGGAATTAAAATTTTCGGCATGAGCAGAACCAATATTCGTAAAAATGCCCCAATCTGGTTGTATTACACTAGCCAGTTTGTGCATTTCATTTGGTTGAGAAATTCCAGCTTCAATAATTGCAAAGTTGTTTTCCTGATTTATCTGCAAAACCGAAATTGGAACCCCCAACTGAGAATTAAAACTTTTAGGACTTCTGTATATTTTATAATCTTCCTGTAAAACTGAATACAACCATTCTTTAACAATGGTTTTCCCGTTGCTGCCTGTAATTCCAACAATTGGAGATGTAAATTGATTCCTATGTTGAGTGGCAATCTTTTGCAAGGCATCTATTGCATTGTCGACTAAAATGTAGTTTACATTGTCAATATTCTTTATTTCAGAATCACGTTCTACAATAAAATTTGCAACACCTTTTTCAGCGAGGTCCTTAATATACTTGTGTCCATCACCTTTATTGCTTTTAATGGCAACAAACAAACTATTTACTGGATAAAAAACCTTTCGGCTATCGAACACTATTTCTTTGAATTCAGTTTTTGAAGCTGCTTTGATTTGGGCAGAAACAGATAAATAATCAGCAAATTGAAGCAAAGAAAAATCCTGCATTAGCTTGTAATGTTATTATACGGATGAGGATTTCTATCGTAAAAACAATCTCTGCAAAGTGGCTGATAAGTTTCGGTTTCACCTAATAAAACCAAAGCATCATTAGAATTATCTAAGCGATGAGAATGATTGGCCAAATTTCCGCAAATCATACAGATGGCATGTACTTTTGTAACATATTCAGCAGTTGCCATTAATGCGGGAATGGGTCCAAAAGGAACACCCCTAAAATCCATGTCAAGTCCAGCTACAATTACACGAATGCCTTGTTTTGCGAGCACATTGCACACATTTACGATTTCTGAATCGAAAAACTGAGCCTCGTCAATTCCCACAACATCTACTTCACTTGCAAACAATAAAATACTCTGTGAAGATTCAACAGGCGTAGACCTGATAGAATTAGAATCATGTGATACTACATCCTCAATATGATACCTTTTATCAATGGCTGGTTTAAAGATTTCCACCTTCTGTTTTGCGAATTGTGCACGTTTTAGCCTTCTAATGAGCTCTTCAGTTTTTCCGGAAAACATTGAACCACAGACTACTTCAATCCAACCGCGGCGTTTATTTGAATGAATGGTATTTTCTAAAAACATATCAGTATTTCAAAACCTATTTTACTTATTTTTACAAACTTTTGTATTGTTGCAAAACTATATAAAAGTAATTAGGTTTTTCTTGAAATAAATATTCAATAATGGACGCCAGCCGCATTCACGAAGACATTACCCACACGCTTTATAAAGTGGAAGAACAGTATGCACGTATCATACAGTTCAATAATAATATTCCTACTTTAGAAATTGATCTTGCTTTAAAAGACATTCAAGAGTTATATGAGTGTTTTTTAGATTTGAAATCTGCTGCGGTACACCATAGAAGAGCAAATTTGGCTACTTTGGCTTCTAAAGCGGTTGCTGCTCCGGTAGAAGCTGAAAAAATAGAAGTCCCTGTTGCAAAAGCAGAAGTTGTTATTGAGAAACCTGTTGAGGTAAAACCAGTAGAAAAAGTTGCTGAAGTTAAGGCTGAAGAAATTCAAGAAAAAAATAATACTAAAGCTGCTATTGAAGAGGAAGAGCCTGAAGAAGTTAAAGTTGAAGAGGTTTCTAAAATTGAAGAGTCACCTTCACCCATTGCATGGCAAAAAACTATTAATGGAACAGAGATAAAAGAAGATGTAAAAGCAAAAACGCCACCAGCAAATGTTTCTGTTGTAAACAATGCAGCGCCAAACATAGCTCCAAAGGTTGATTTGCTGAAGGAACGTGAGAAAGACTTCGTGCCAACTGTGAGAAAAATTGAGTTTAAGCCGGAACCATCATCAGCTGAGCCTAAAAAAGAAAGCATTTTCGAAAAGGCAGCCTCTTTATATGATAAAATTGCAAAACCGGTAGCTGAAAAAACTGTTACGAGCACTGCTAATCGCCAGCCAATTTCAAATATAAAATCTGCTATTGGCATAAACGAGAAATTCATTTATCTGAAGGAATTATTCAAAAATAACGTTACAGATTATAACGAAGCACTTGAGAAGTTGAATAATTTCGATAGTTATTCTGATGCGGAAGATTGTTTTCAGGATATGAAAACAAAGTATTCATGGGATCCAGAATCAAAATCTTTTCAGGGCCTTGCTGAACTACTAAACAGAAGATATCTGTTCAATTCATAAAATGGGAAGTCTGGTACTTGTACCAACGCCCGTTGGAAATTTAGAAGATATTACATTAAGGGCAATACGCACACTTAAAGAAGCAGATTTCATACTTGCTGAAGACACCAGAACCACTGGTTTTTTATTGCATCATTTAGGCATTTCTAGGCCTTTAAAGCCATTTCACCTCAACAATGAGCACCAGCAGTTACAATCTATAATAACGCAAATTAAAACCGCGAATTCTGTAGCATTGGTTAGCGATGCTGGTACACCGTCTATTTCCGACCCAGGTTATTTATTGGTAAAGGCTTGTATTGAAGAGAAAATTCCTGTTACATGTTTACCTGGACCAACTGCAATTATTCCTGCACTTGCCATGTCTGGATTTCCAACCGAACGATTTTGCTTTGAAGGATTTTTACCTCATAAAAAGGGAAGAGTGGCGAGACTTCAGCAATTAGAGCAAGAAGAAAGAACCATCGTTTTTTATGAGTCACCTCATAGAATTGCCAAGACATTGGCTCAAATGATTCCTGTATTCGGAAAAGACAGAAAGGTTGCGTTAGTGAGAGAAATTTCTAAAATGTTTGAAGAATGTGTTAGGGCAACACTTGAAGAATTGCATCAAAAATATGCGGAAAATGCGCCTAAGGGAGAATTGGTATTAATTTTATCTGGTAAAGGAACAAAGGCTGAAAATGAAGATATTTCTGATGAAAAGCCACAAACTCCAGAAGAATTATTCCTCTTTGGTCCTAGAAAAAAGAAATAAGCTGTAAAAGTAAGCTACAAAAGAAACTCCTGCTTGTGTTGTAAATAAATCTTCAGTTAGCATTGCTATTGCAGCAATCAATACTAAAGCGCTTAAAGGAAAATACGAGAAATTCCTATTTGAAAAAACAGGATAAAAAAATGAAATCAAGAAAATTAAAAGACCTGGAATTCCTGCTATGAGCGCGACATATAAGTAATAATTATGTGCAGTTAATTGCCATTTTTCTTCCAGCCAAGAATTACTTTTTTGATATTGCTCTTGCGTTGCTAATTTAGCATCACCTGTTCCAACTCCTGTAAAAGGATGTACTTTTATAACAGCTAAAGTATTTATCCAAAACTCTTTTTTCATCAAAATGGTATAACCCGAGCCATTATCACCACCCCGTTTATAAAAATCGAATTCCCATAAAAACTGGTAAAACCTCATTTTAAGTCCCCAAAAACCTGTGTAATTATAATTGGCAATTCCATTTTCAATAAATCGAATATCACTTTCAGTTAACCGATTAATGCCTTCTTCATCTTTGCGTAAATCTTTCGAATTTAAATACCTAATAATTGTGAAATAAATCGGATTCCCTTTTCCATCTAAGCTATCAACAGAAATTTTACTTCTTTTATTCCATGTTTCTTTTATTTCCTTTTCGCTTAAATAGGCCAGCACAAAATTTCCATTTTCCACTACACTACAGTCGTGTTTATAAGGATTTCCATTTCTAGTATTTAAATCTACAATCTCAGATGCTGAATATTTGGGAGTGCTATATTCTTTTAATGAATCATTTGCGCTCTTTAAAATTAACATAGAAATGCCAAGAAGTATTAAAATAAATCCTGTAAATCGAAATAGATTAAATCTTTTTAAAAAAAACTTTAATGAATAAATGATTGAAATAAATAGGAAAATACCTATTCCTGTTATTGATTGTAGGATAATTAAAAAGGCAAACAATAAAATAAATACAATTAATAAAGATAATTTAATGTATTTAATAAATAATAAATTTGAATTTCTATATAACCAAATGCAAAGCAAAGCTGCAAATGCAATCATCATAGAAAACCTAATATGAGAAATAAATAATGATATTTCTCTTATATCAGATAATTTTCCATTTAACCAGTCGGGGAGCCCAATTACAGCGCAACAAAATGATGCTGCCAGAACGGAACCAATGAAAATCAGAAATATGTTAACTAATTGATTTTCTTTTAGCGGGGTTGAAGTAGAAAAAATAAAAGGTAAAACAATAAACGGTAAATTGATTTTTACTTGTTTTAAAGCTTCTTGGGTATTATCAGAATAAAAAATGCCAGGGATGAGCATAAAAAAAATGCAGGTTAAGAACACCGCATTTTTATTTGAAAAAAACATTTTCAATTTGCTTTTATAATCACCTTCAAGAATCCAGTTTCCAATTAAAATAAATTGTGATGCACTCATCAAAAACAATGAAAAAGGCAGGCCAATGGCCATTATTAACAATGCAAATAAAAAAAGATGAGGGTGAATAAATTTAAACCGTTCTGGAAGCATCTGCTAATTAACAAAGGCAAAGATGAAATACTTTTGCAAGTAAACGCTAATTAGCTTGCTGAATTACCTGCATTTTTAAAAAATCAATCCAACCTGAATCACTGTTCATACTTGGAACAAGTGTAACAGATTCACCTCCATTGTGCTGAAATAGTTCATTATATTCAACACCAACCTCATGAATAGTTTCCAAACAATCTGCAGTAAATGAAGGAGAAAAAACCAGAATTTTCTTTTTACCTTCTTTTGCCAATTTAATTAAGGTTTCATCAGTGTATGGTGTAAGCCAAGGATCTCTACCCAATCTCGATTGAAAAGTTATCACAGTTTTTTCCTTTGGCAAACCTATGGCGTCTCTCACAGCTCTTGCGTTTGCAAAACATTGCGCGCGATAGCAAACATGATTTTCGGCATTTATTAATGCACATTCTTTTGGCCCTTCCTGACAATTTCCTCCGCATTCTGTTTTACGAATATGTCTCCAAGGAACACCATGAAAAGTAAACATAAAGGCATCAAAATTTTCTGTAAGCATTGCTGTACCTTTATTTGCCCAAAGTTTAATATAATCTGTATGATCATAATAACTTGAAATAGCATTAACGGAAGGAATTATTTCCCATTTCGAAATAATTTCCATTGCTTTTTGCATAGCCGAGCCTGTGCTAGAAGAAGCGAACTGAGGAAACAAGGGCAATAAAATAATTTTTTCTAGCTTCAGTTTTCTAAATCTCTCCAAAGCATCTTTCATTGGGGGATTTTGATAACGCATGCCAAGCTCAACAACAAAATTTTCACCTAACTGATTTTGCAAAAGTTTTGAGACTTCTTTGCCATGAATTAAAAGAGGGGAACCTTTTTCAGACCATATCTCTTTGTATAGCTTTGCTGATTTAGGTGCTCTAAAATTGGCGATTATCCCATTTACCAATATTTGTCGCAACAAATAAGGAACATCAATTACTCTTGGATCCATAAGGAATTCACGCAAATACTTCCTAACATCTTTGGTAGAAGCACTATCTGGAGTTCCTAATTGCATTAATAAAACACCTGTTTTCGTTTGATTCATAATAGCTAAATAAACAGCACGTAAATTTGTTTAAAAAAGCAAAAGTAATTAAACCTGCTTTGTAATTTCATAAATAGGTATTAATACTCATATAGTATCTACCAAAAGAATTTTACATTTGGATTGAATAAAAAATTAATTCCCCTGTGCTCTGATTAATTATGAGTGAATCTGTTAATGATGTAAACTTAATTTGGTTTGAAATAGACAATAACTCTTGTTTTACAAGAATTAACAAATCTGCTCAATTGCTTTTAGAAGCTGATGAATGCATGCTTAAGGGCAAAAATATAGAATCTATTTTTAAACCTTTTCATGTTGAATTACTAAAGGTTAGAATTGCTTCACTTATAGAAGGAACAATAGATAGTTTTTCTTTAAGAATGGAATTACTAAATTCTGGTAAGAAAGTGATTCTAGGAATTTATATCAATGATTTGATTGACGGTCAAAGAAGAATGATTGGTGCTTTTCAGATAATTCAAGAAAAGAAAGCTTTTCTTGAAAATCCAAAAAAATTATTAATTCAGCTAAATCATACGAAAGAAGCGATAGCAATTAGAAATCAGAAAGGTGATTACTTCTTTATCAATAAAGCATTGATAGATATTTTTGGATATAACTCATCTAAGGAATTATTAGGCAAACAATGGACTGCGCTTCATTTCCCAGAAGATACTCAAAAAATTGATGCTGAAGTTAAAGAACAGCTTAGTTTAAACGGTAATTTTAGAGGAGAAATTAGAGGAAAGAAAAAAGACAATTCATTGATTTATTTAGAGCTAAGTTTAACTCAGCTTGACAATGGAGATACGCTTAGTTTATTTAAAGATATTTCGAATAAAAAAATACAAGAAAAAGAACTCGAGAAATTAGGAATGGTGCTTGAAAAGACTAATTCTCAAGTTTTAATGTTAGATAAAAAAGGAAATATTGAATGGGTCAATGAAGGATATCTTAAAAATTCCGGTTACAATGCAGATGATATCATTGGTAAAAACATTCAAATTCTAGGAATGGGCGAAGCTACCAGTGTAGCTAGCATGCTGGAAATATCAAAATCCATAGAATTAGGAAATCCATATCGAGGGGAACAGTATCAATATAAAAAATCAGGGCTAGGATATTGGATTTATTTCGATATTACTCCTTTAAAAAATCCTTCTTTTGAAGTCGAAGGATTTATTGTAGTTCAAAACGATATCTCTTCTATAAAAGAGGCCGAGAAAAATATACTTCAAACACTAGAAAGTGAAAGGAATCTAAGTAATCTTAAAACTAAATTTATACATCTTGCTTCTCATGAATTTAGAACTCCTTTAGCTAGTATTCAGTCTAGTATTGACATTCTCGACTTATCTTTTATACAAAATGTAGATTCCAAAGATCCTCTAAGAAAGACGTTTGAAAGGCATCATAAAAGAATTACTCATGAAATCAGAAGAATGTCTGATATAATGAGTAACATATTAGTTTTAGGAAGATTTGATGCAGGAAGGATGGTATACAACCCAGTGGAGGCAGACTTTTTAAACTTTGTAAATGAACTGATTATAGAGGAAACTTTTAGTAATTATTCTCCACGAACCGTTTGTCATGAAATTAGAGGTAACCCAAGAAAAATTGAAATGGATGTGAGCATGATGAGATATATTTTTAAAAATTTACTTTCAAATGCCTTTAAATATTCTATGAACGAGCCCGATCCAATAATGATTGTGAGATATCTAGAAGAGTCAATTGTGATTGAAATAAAAGATTATGGTATTGGAGTTCCAGAAGAAGAGACATCTAATTTATTTACTTCATTTTACAGATGCTCTAATGCAGAGGCTATTCCAGGAACTGGACTCGGTCTAGTTATAGTAAAACAACTCACAGAAATGCACCAAGGAAAAGTAAGCTTTATAAGTAACCATGAAAAAGGAACCACCTTTAAACTAGAATTTCCATATATACAAAAAAAATTATGAAAAAAATCGTAGTAGTAGAAGATGAAAATAGATTGAGAGAAAACATTATTGAAATATTGCAAATGGAAGGCTACGAGACTTTTGCTGCCTCAAATGGGAAAGAAGGTCTTCATGAAATAAAAAAGAATAACCCAGATATCATACTGTGTGATATAAAAATGAATGATTATGATGGTTATTGGTTGATTAACGAACTCTCAAAAAGTGAAAAATTTTTGAATATTCCATTTATATATATTTCTGCCAAAGTAGATAGAATAGATATTAGAAACGGAATGTCTTTGGGGGCTGATGATTATATTACCAAGCCTTTTACAAGAGCCGAATTAGTTTCTGCAATTAATATTAGATTGAAGAGAAAAGAAGATTTCATAAAAAATATTGATGATTCAGAAACAATTACACCGATTGTTGCAGCTCAAGTTAGAGAACAAATAAAAAATCTCACTTCTTCTGAAAAACGAATTTTGAAATTAATAACAGAAAACAGAACCTCTCAAGATATAGCAGCTGAACTTTTTATTAGTATAAAGACCGTTGACAATCACCGTTCTAATATTGCTCATAAGCTGCAAATAAAAGGACATCTATCTTTATTAAAGTATTGTTTGAATTATAAATCAATAATAAATGAATTTGAAAAATGAGTAGTAACACCTATTTCAAATTAAACTTAGAGAGTATAGTTTTGTATAACGATTAGGAAAGAAAAAATGTACGGATTTTCTAATTGTTACTTCGGTATCTGGTAGTATGCGAAGTGGTTTGTGAATAAATTATTCGAGTCTTTACAGACTTATCCGTACTAAATAAAAAAAGAGGCTATCCTAGGGGAGTAGCCTCTTTTTATTTGTTAAATCTTTACTTATTTTACTTCTTCAAAATCCACATCTGTAACCTCAGCATTTTGAGTTTCATTTGACTGACTTTGATTTGGTGCTTCATTTTGCGGTGCATCCTGAGATGCTTTGTACATATCTTCTGAAGCTGCAGCCCACGCTGCATTTAAAGTTTCCATTGCTGTATCTATTCCATTTAAGTCTCTGCTTTGGTGCGCTGTTTTAAGTGTAGTTAAAGCACCTTCAATGTTAGATTTCTTATCTGCCGGAATTTTGTCACCGAACTCTTTTAGTTGTTTTTCTGTTTGGAAAATTAAACTATCAGCTTGGTTTACTTTATCCGCCTCTTCTTTTGCTTTTCTATCAACCTCTGCATTTGCTTCTGCTTCAGCTTTCATTTTTTTGATTTCGTCGTCACTTAAACCTGAAGATGCCTCAATTCGAATTTTCTGTTCTTTACCAGTTGCTTTATCTTTTGCTGCAACATGTAAAATTCCATTTGCATCTATATCAAAAGTTACTTCAATTTGAGGAACTCCACGCGGAGCTGGAGGTAAGCCATCTAAATGGAAACGGCCTATCGTTCTATTTTGAGCAGCCATTGGTCTTTCTCCTTGTAAAATATGAATCTCAACCGATGGCTGACTGTCACTGGCTGTTGAGAACGTTTCAGATTTCTTAGTTGGAATCGTCGTGTTTGACTCAATCAATCTTGTCATTACACCACCCATGGTCTCAATACCTAAAGAAAGAGGAGTAACATCTAACAATAAAACATCTTTTACTTCACCTGTTAATACTCCACCTTGAATTGCTGCACCAATCGCAACTACTTCATCTGGATTTACTCCTTTTGAAGGTGCTTTACCAAAGAATTTTTCAACAGCAGCCTGAACAGCAGGAATTCTAGTAGAACCTCCAACCAAAATAATTTCATCGATATCACTGGTTGTGTAGCCTGCATTTTTTAATGCATTTTTACAAGGCTCTATTGTACGACGGATTAAGTCGTCAACTAATTGTTCGAATTTAGCCTTTGTTAAACTCCTAACAAGATGTTTAGGGCCTGAAGATGTTGCTGTAATGTAAGGCAAGTTAATCTCTGTAACTGAAGAACTAGATAACTCGATTTTTGCTTTTTCTGCAGCTTCTTTTAAACGCTGCAATGCCATTGGATCTTTTGTTAAATCTAAGCCTTCTCCTTCTGTTGATTTGAATTCTTCAGATAACCAGTCAATGATTTTTTGATCAAAATCATCTCCACCTAAATGGGTATCTCCATCAGTTGCTTTTACTTCAAATACGCCTTCACCTAGTTCAAGAATTGAAACATCATGTGTACCTCCTCCACAATCAAATACAGCTATTTTCATATCTGCATTCTTTTTATCTAAACCATAAGCCAAAGCTGCTGCAGTTGGCTCATTTATTATACGCATAACCTTTAAACCAGCAATTTCTCCGGCTTCTTTGGTAGCTTGGCGCTGTGCGTCGTTAAAATATGCAGGAACTGTGATTACAGCTTCTGTAATATCGTGACCTAAATAATCTTGAGCGGTTTGCTTCATTTTTTGAAGCACCATCGCAGAAATTTCTTGAGGTGTATATGTGCGGTCATCAATTTGTACACGTGGAGTATTATTATCTCCTTTTACAACTTTATAAGGTACACGGCCCGCCTCTGATTGTACTTCAGAAAAGGAATTCCCCATAAATCGTTTTATTGATGAAATAGTTTTCGTAGGATTTGTGATGGCTTGGCGTTTAGCCGGATCTCCAACTTTACGTTCGCCCTTATCTAAGAACGCTACAATTGATGGCGTTGTGCGTTTACCTTCACTATTAGGAATCACTACAGGCTCGTTACCTTCCATTACAGATACACATGAATTTGTTGTACCTAAGTCAATACCAATTATTTTTCCCATAATATTATATGTTTAAGATTTATTTGAAACGGCAATTTCAATCATTATGCCACCCAAAACCTCGATTGTATTTAGGTAATTATTGACAGAATCTTATTCGAAATAGTGCAAATGGCACAATTTGAATGACATTTAGTCAGAAATTTACTATTGAAAATTCAAGCCGTTTGTAATTGGACTGTTCTGCAGAGAATCTAAAGTGTTGTCATTAAAAGGCAGAAACTTAGATACATTTCCCCTTGAAGAAAAAATCCCTATTCCATTAGTAATGTTCGTGTATTGTGGACGTTCCTGAGTAATAGTGTTAGAGGGCTGATTAACACTAATATAAGTGTTCATTTCGTTTGTTGTAGCATTTACAATAAACTCTATTCCTGTAGGAAAACGCACTGCTTGATTAGTTGCGGTTGCCTGCGGAATAAAAGAAAAGAGGGCTTGATAAATGTTTTTATTCTCAATATCTGCTTCTAATACTATTGGATTGGTTCCTTCTTCATAAATACTTGTTTGTCTGCCAAGATTCAATTCTACATATTTATATGCTGTGTCGTTGGGTGCATCTGGTTTGATCTCTTTATATAAAAATCTTAAAAAAGCTTCGTAGAGATAACCGTTTCTTGAAGATTGCCATCTAAAAGCGGTCGTACCTGCAGGATAAAGTCTAATTTCTTGTTCAATGCCAGTGGGTTTAGTTATCAAAGGATTGGAAACGAGATTAGTTGTTGCTGAAACTTCATTACCCGTTTTATTATTTTTAACAACTAATTTATAAGAGGCATTAACATCTAAAGAATTAACTCCAAAAGTGTTAAAAGTGTAAAGCAATTGTTTTGGTGAATTAAAAATACCGGGCTCTTTATCAATGCTTGAGTCTGCCGTAAGAATATAAGTTTCGGTAAGTAGTCCGTTTTTATATTCTTCCATTTTTACATCTAAATCTGTTGTTTTGTAATAAAGAGAATCAAATTCTTTGGCAAAATCAAGTGCATTTCCTTCACCTAGAAAAGCTTTGCTTATTCTGATATACTGAATTGAATCTCCTTTGTTGAGAAGGCCGAAAACAATCGTCGTATCTTTCCAAGGAGCATTTACTTCAAGGTCATTTTTACAAGAATTAAAAAAAGTGGCAAGGCCAAGAAATACAAAAAACAATAATTTACGCATGGTGCAAATGTAGAAATTTCAACCAATAGATGTAAATGACTAATATTGCCTTTTATCGGAAAGAAATATATGTCAGTACAAAAAGAAGTTAAACGAGTAACTACCAAAACTTTACAAGAAATGAAGTTTAAGGGAGAGAGGATTTCAATGCTCACTGCCTATGATTTTTCGATGGCTAAAATGGTAGATGCGGCCGGGGTGGATGTTATTTTAGTTGGAGATTCAGCCTCGAATGTCATGGCTGGACATGAAACCACCTTGCCAATAACTTTAGACCAAATGATTTATCACGCCTCCTCTGTTATAAAAGGAACAGAAAGAGCCTTAGTGGTTGTTGATTTGCCATTTGGTTCGTATCAGGGAAATTCTAAGGAAGCATTAACTTCAGCAATTAGGGTAATGAAAGAAACTGGCGCTCATTCAATTAAATTAGAAGGCGGAGAAGAAGTTGTAGAATCAATTAAAAGAATTTTAAGTGCAGGTGTTCCAGTTATGGGGCATTTAGGTCTGACGCCACAATCAATTTACAAGTTTGGCACTTATGTGGTACGTGCCAAAGAAGAAGAAGAAGCTAATAAATTGATACATGATGCCCATCTATTGCAAGAAGCTGGATGTTTTGCAATTGTGATAGAAAAAGTTCCTGCAGCTTTAGCAGAAAGAGTTGCAAAAGAACTCACAATTCCCATTATTGGAATAGGAGCTGGAGGCGGAGTTGATGGACAAGTGCTTGTTTTGCATGATATGTTAGGTATAAACACAGAATTTAAACCAAGGTTTTTGCGTACTTATCTCAATTTGTTTGAGCAAATTACTGGCGCAATTGGCAATTATGTGACTGACGTAAAAAGTAGGGATTTTCCAAACAAAAATGAGCAATATTAAGGTAAATATTAATGGATGAGCTTGAAGTCTTATTTGAAGACAATCACTTAATTGCTGTAAATAAAAAGTCAGGACAAATTGTTCAGGGAGATAAAACGGGAGATGTTCCTTTAAGCGAATTGGTTGCAGGTTTTCTAAAAATCAAATATGAAAAACCCGGAGATGCTTTTATAGGCGTAATTCACAGAATTGACAGACCTGTTAGCGGTGTGGTGTTGTTTGCAAAAACAAGCAAAGGCTTATCAAAAATGAATGAGCTATTCAGATTAAGAACCATCCAGAAAACATACTGGGCGCTGGTTGAAGGTAAAGTAGCTGAGAAGGAAGGTGTTTTGGTTCATTATCTTAATAAAAACGAGGAGAAAAATCGCTCTAAGGCCTTAAAAGAACCTAAAGAAGGATACTTAAGATGCGAATTAAAATTTAAAGTTGTAAGTGTTCTTGATAATTACACATTATTAGAAGTAGATCCTTTAACAGGCCGGCATCATCAAATAAGGGTTCAACTTTCAGCTATGAATTGGCCAATCAAAGGAGATGTAAAATATGGAGCAAGAAGAGGAAATACAGATCGCAGTATTTGCTTACACGCAAGAAAACTGCAATTTGAACACCCGATAAAAAAAGAATTGGTGAGTATTGTAGCAGAAATACCAAAAAGTTGGCCTAAATGAAATAAATGCTAAATACTTTTTAAATAATGCATTCGATTCTATAAAACCCCTTATAATTTATTTAGTAGGTTTTCTTAAAATCGCCTCTAGAAAAATACTTTTCAATTAAACAATAAAGGAGAATAAAGAAATATCTGCTACCCATTTCTTTGATTTTCAATTTACTTTCGCCGTATTTTCTATTGGTCCAGCTATTTGGTAGCACTGCATAAGAATAACCTCTTACAATCGCTTTTAGTGGCAATTCTAGTGTTAAGTTGAAATGTGGTGAAAGAAATGGCTTTATCCCCTGAATAGTTTCCTTTCTATATAGTTTGAAAGCATTCGTGCAATCGTTATATTTTAAACGAAAAACCATTCTTACTATAAAATTTGCTGTTCTATTGATTCTTCTTTTTAAGACAGGATAATCTATAACTTTTCCACCTTTAATCCATCTTGAGCCAAATACACAATCGTAGCCTTCTTGCAGTTTATTATAGTATGCCACTAAATCTGAAGGAGAATCAGATAAGTCGGCCATCATAACTGCCACACAATCACCAGAAAAACGTTCTAACCCGTATCTTACAGCAAATCCAAACCCATTGGGGCCATTATTGGTATAAACAACTAATTCTTTTATTTTTTGACTTAAATTTTCTAGTACTTCTAGCGTTCCGTCTTTTGAATTATCATTCACTACAATAATTTCATGCAATATATTCTCACTCAGAAGCTTTTCAGATAGCGTCTCAATAGTTTCTGTTATGCTTTCTTGCTCATTATAAGCAGGAATTACTACACTTAACTTCATTTTTATTTTATACTCTTTCTGTTATTCCCTCAAAAATTTCTTCGAGTGTATTTTGAAGGTCATATTTATATTCCCACTGAGAATAATGCGATTTAAATTTAGAAACATCAGAAATATACCAAATATGGTCTCCTTTTCTGTTTTGATCAGATAAAGTATAATTCAACTTTTTTCCACTTATCTTTTCACAAATTAAAATAGCTTCTAGCATAGAACAATTAGAGAAACGGCCACCTCCTGCATTATAAACTTCTCCAATTCGAGGATTTTGATAAAAATGCCAAAACATATTTACCAAGTCAAAACTATGTATATTGTCTCTTACTTGCTTTCCTTTATATCCAAATATAGTATAGGAGTCACCAGAAATTGCGCATTTCATGAGATAAGATAAAAAACCATGAAGCTGAGTTCCTGAATGATTAGGTCCAGTTAAACAACCGCCCCTGAAAACACCTGTTTTTAAACCAAAATACCTACCGTATTCCTGAACGAGGATATCTGCAGCAACTTTAGAAGCCCCAAAAAGAGAATGCATCGTGTTATCGATGGACATGTTTTCGTCAATTCCATTTTTTGAGAAAGGGTGATTTTCAGGAAGTTCCCAACGCAATTCTTTTTCGATTAACGGCAAATAATTGGGATTATCTCCATAAACTTTATTGGTTGAAGTGAATACAAAAACTGCTTCTGGTGCAAACTGCCGAGTAGCTTCAAGCATATTTAACGTGCCATTTGCGTTTACAGTAAAATCAGTAAAAGGTTCTCTTGCTGCCCAATCGTGACTTGGTTGCGCAGCGGTGTGAATGATCAATTTAATATCATTACCAAATTCATTAAAAATTTTAGTAATAGCATCAAAATCTCTTATGTCTGCATTCCTGTGGGTATAGTTTGAATATTTTGATTTAAGCAAATCAAGATTCCAAGAAGTTGAAGCCTCTTTCCCAAAGAAATAACTTCTTAAATCATTGTCTATTCCAACAATTAAGTCGAATTTATCCGACATAAAAGCAACAGATTCGCTTCCAATTAACCCGCAAGAGCCAGTAATTAATGCAATTTTCATTTTAACTTAGTATTGGTTCTAATATTACTTTATTATCGATTATCCACTTTGAAACATCTTCAATTATCATTTCAGGATTCCAGATTGGTTTCCATCCTAAAACACTATTTATTTTAGTATTGTCTGTTATATAAAGCTTGATATCAGCCGCCCTATTCTCCATAATTTTATTAATTGGAATAGAACAATTATTTATTCTGGCAGACAATTCAGTTAATTCAGAAAGAGAAACGCTACATTCTCTTCCTCCACCAACATTATAAGTGCTCCCTTGAAACAATTCAAAATTCAATATTTGGCTTTCAATTAACCTACATAAGTCTTCAATATGCAAAATATCTCTAACTTGTTTACCAGTGCCCCCATAGCCAATATATGCTAATGATTTATTAAATATGTGTTTTGCCACCCACAAAACGACAACACCTTGATCAACTTTACCCATTTGATAAGGTCCAGTTATTACTCCACATCTATTAATTATTGAATTTACATTCAAAAAACTATCAAATTCTTGAATAATTAACTCTGAGGATAGTTTTGTAGCTCCATACAATGATCTTGGCCCTTCGATTGGGAACTTTTCTGTAATCCCATTTTTAGTGCAACCTTCCACTCCAGGATTTGAAGCTATTTCAAATCTTGTTTCTGTTTCAATTGTTGATATTCTCTCTAATTGAGAAATTGGGTAGATTCTGCTAGTTGAAACAAAAATTACTTTCGCTTTGCATTTTTGAGCAAAGTTTAAACAGTTAATGGTCCCGTATAAATTAGTTTCAATAAGATAATTTGGCGATGAATCGATTCCAGCTAAAACTGAAGGTTCTGCAGAAGCATCAATTAATAAATCAACAATAGGTAAGTCCTCAAAATCTGACTTTGCTCTAACATCTCCATGAATAAAATTAACACCCGCTTCACGAAGTCTAGTTAAATTTAGTTCTGAACCTCTTCGTTTAAGATTGTCGAATGCATAAACTTCAAACTCCGGATGATTCTTTTTAAGAAATATCGAAAGCCCTGATCCAACAAAACCAGCACCTCCTGTTATTAATATTCTTTTCAATTGTTTCAAATAAGCGACAAATATATCATTACAAATTAAAAATAACCACTTAGATAAGTGCTATTCTTTTAAAATCAAGATGAGAAATTTTAAAATTCAGTGTTTAAAAAAGAGAAAATCTTGTTAATTAGAGATTATTTTTATTAATCATTTACCTAAGTTGTTAAATATCATATAGTTGAACTTTTAGCATTACTGCATGTTAATTTGTGTTTATTATAATTTAATGATGTAGGTAAAACAAAAAAAGCGCTACATAATAAATGTAGCACTTAAGATCAAAAAATTCCCGAATAGTTTGATCAATATTCGTCTTCGTTAAAGAAGAAGTCTTCTTTTGTAGGATAATCTGGCCAAATTTCGTCGATGCTTTCGTATATTTCACCTTCATCTTCAATTTCCTGAAGGTTTTCTATAACTTCAAGTGGTGCCCCAGAGCGGATAGCAAAATCTATCAATTCATCTTTGGTAGCAGGCCATGGCGCATCTTCCAAATAAGAAGCAAGTTCGAGTGTCCAATACATAGCCGTTTATTTTATTAAATTATTTTTTGAGTTAACGTAATAATCAAAAAGTTTGTTGCTTCTCAATTTTCCGCAAAAGTAAGAAGTTTATGTTCGGTATTACATCTGTGAATATATTTTACATCCTTGGTTTCCAAGGAGTTTCGATTGCACCTGTTTCTTGCGCCAGTTTTCTACCCAACACAAACAAGTAATCTGAAAGTCTGTTTACATATTGTATCACAATTGACTCTACATAACTGTGTTCAGAAAGGTGAACAATACTCCTTTCTGCTCTTCTGCATATACAGCGTGCCATATGACAAATCGAAACTGCTGTATGGCCACCAGGAAGCACAAAATTGCGCATCTCAGGCAAGGTTTCATTAAATGCATCCATCCCGATTTCGAGAAATTCAATATCATTATCAGAAATATCTGGTATTTTCACTTTACTTTTTTTTTTTTTATAAGCTAAATGTGAGCCCAGGGTAAAAATTCTATCTTGAATTTCAACAAGCACAGCCTCATGATTTTTATTTGGTATAGAATCGCGCAGTAAACCAATTGCTGAATTCAATTCGTCTAAATTACCGTAAGCTTCAATACGCAAATGATGTTTAGGAACTCTTGTGCCTCCTAGCAATGAGGTTTGACCCTGATCTCCTGTTTTAGTATAAATTTTCATTTTATAAATTAGCTTTTTGGTATACTCTGATATTCGAATTTATTTCATCAGATTCCACAACACCATCTCTTAACCTAATAATTCGATGTGCATGTTGAGCAATGTCTTCTTCGTGTGTTACAATAATGATAGTATTGCCTTGCTGATGAATTTCATGCAATAAACCCATAATTTCTATAGAAGTTTTAGAATCCAAATTTCCTGTTGGCTCATCGGCCAGTAAAATTGATGGGGAATTAACTAAAGCTCTTGCAATGGCGACTCTCTGGCGCTGACCACCAGAAAGCTCATTTGGCTTGTGCGTCATTCTATCTGCCAAGCCTACTTGGTTGAGCGTTTTTTCTGCTTTTAGAATGCGTTCTTGTTTTTTTAAACCGGCATAAATCAAAGGAAGAATCACATTATCTAATGCTGTAGAACGAGGCAACAAATTAAAAGTCTGGAAAATAAAACCGATTTCTTTGTTTCTAATTTCGGCGAGTTCATTATCCGAAAGTCGAGCTACATCTTTTCCATTCAAAAAATACTCGCCACTAGTTGGGGTGTCTAAACAACCTAATATATTCATTAATGTTGATTTTCCTGAACCAGATGGCCCCATCAAAGCAACATATTCACCTCTATTAATTTGAAGATTCAATTGTTTTAAGACATAAATTGTTTCCGCTCCCAATTGAAAATTGCGGACAATATTGCGAATGTCTATAACTGTTTCCTTACTTATCATGATAGTTCAAACGTACGTGATTTAATTGCATTGCGCAATTTATTTAATCTTAATAAATTAAAATCTCAATGTAAAATGTTCTTTGCTTTGCCCTTTGTGAAAGAAAACAAGCCCCATTCTATAAATGTCTATTGTAACCGTAACTTGAGGAAGTTGTTTAACAAATTGCCAGGCTTTATTCATGTCTGCACTCCAGTGAATGTCATCTAACACTAAAACTGAGCTTTCTGATAAATTCGGGATTAATTGATTTACATAATTCACTGTTGATTCATATTTATGGTCACCATCAATAAATACAAAATCGAATACCGTATGCAATTTTAACAATTCCGCGAGCTTCTCATTGAATGTCCCTTGTATCAATTGGATATTATCAACTTTTAATGTTTGAAAATTCGTTTTTGCAATTTCACAACATGCTTTGTTGGCTTCAATCGTAATTACTTGTGAATTTGAATTGCATTTTGCTAGGTAAATTGAAGTTATTCCTAGACAGGTCCCTAATTCTAGCGTTATTTTAGGTGAAAAATGAAGTGTAAGCCTGTGAAGCAGACGCGCATACTTTGAAGGAGCCAAGCTAGTTTTGGCTAAATCTGAAATCTTTCTTTTATTTTTCTTTTTACCAGCACCTACTTCTTCCCATTCAATTGTTTGATCGCTTAACAATAATTGACTTCTAAGGTTTTCAATCTCTTCATATATATAATAGCCTCTATCTTCTAAAATTTGATTCATATATAAGTTATACACGAAAGGAGAGTGAACCCTATGTGGACCTTTAGAATTCCACAAGAATCTTAAATACGAGAATATCCTATACGCCAATTTCATTCTGGGCAAAATAACCTCAATTTTTCATGATTTCATTTCAATTGCTTTAAAATTAAAGAAAAATTACATTGAAATAATGATTGGTAACGTAATAATCGAATCAAGAATATCTATTGTATATATTGAAATACAAAGAGGTTATGCAATGATAAACGACTTTGAACAAGTAAGATTATTTTGATTAGTACTTGTCCAAAGAAAAAAGAAAATTCACTTTTGTATCATCAAAAAAATAAAACCATCTCAAACTTTACAATTATGAAAAAACTACTTTTTGTTTTCGCCTTGTTGCTTTCCTTAATTGGAATGAAAGCGGAGGCTTCTAATGACCTCATCATACATGGGTTTATTACAGAAGCAGGCACAGGACTTCCAATTGCAAATCAAACTGTTATAGCTTATGCTACTGCAGATTCTTCCAACTTAAATGGAATAGCTGTTACTGACCCAACAGGATGGTATACTATTACAATTGTTAATGGTAGCCTTCAACAGTCTAGTAATAACTTTTTAATTAAAACGTTAAATTGTAACGGTGTTAACCTTGAACGGGTTATTGAAAACATCCTTGGAGTAGTAGACGAAGTTGAAATAAGTTTTGAAATTTGTAATGCTCAAACTTATCCATGTACTCCAACTTTTGGTATTTATACTTTAAATGATGGAGTAATAATGGTTCCAACATTACCAATTAACCCTGATAATTATTACAGCTGGATTTTATCAAATGGTACAACTTCACAAGATTACAGCTTATACATACCAAATTCTGGTCTTGGCGAATACGGAGTTTGCCTGCAAGTAAGCGGAACTACATGTCAAGATTATTTCTGTGATACAATTGTTATTAATTCGAACGATTCTATATGTGATGCTCAATTTTTCTATAACGTTTTACAAGATGCGTATACTTTGCAACCAATTGCCCCAATAAGCAGTTCATTAACTTATACGTGGACTTTCCTAGAAGGCCCCACTTACACAGGATACGAGCTTGTGATGCCGGGCGTAACAGGACTAGATAATATAGTTGTTTGCTTAACTGTTTCAGGTGCAAATTGTTCTGCTTATAACTGCGATACAATTAGCCCTAGCTCACCTCCAGATGATTCATTATGTGCACCTAATTTTTTAACGTCTGTTATCACAAATGATCCATTATCAGTAAATTTCATTAATTCATCAGTACCTGGAAATGAAGCTACTTATATATGGGATTTTGGAGATGGCACAACACAAGGTTCTTTAAATGCAGAACATACATATGCAATGCCTGGGCTTTACACTGTATGCCTTACTCTTTTTGGAAATGGCTGTACAAATACATATTGCAGAGTTATTGCAGTTACTGGCGGCGATGTACAATGTGATGCAAGTTTCACTTATGTTAATGATGGAGCTACTTTATACCTCAACAGCAATTATCCAAACGTTTCTGATTATGTGCACGAGTGGATTATTAATGGAAGCGAATTACTATCTACTGAAGCCAATCCTGTTGTTCCAGTTGGTTTAGACTTTTTCGAACTTTGTCATTTTGTAACCAGTCAGAATGGTTGTTCTGATCAATTCTGTTCTGTAGTTTATTTGGATACTGTAAATAACAATCCAAACTGCCAAGCATATTTTACATATTTCAATTCTCAAAATAACCCAAACACAATTGGATTCCAGCACCAAAGTTTGATGGATCCCAATACTGAGTATACTGCTAGTTGGGATTTTGGCGACGGAACATTTGGAGATAATCTTGGAAATATTGATCACACCTATGCACAATCTGGTTATTATGTAGTTTGTTTAACCATAACTTCAGCAAACTGCCAAAATACTTATTGTGCCTATGTTTATGCAGGTGAAGTTGCGAATCCATTATGTGATGCAGGTTTCTATTATTATCAGTTAACTACTGAACCTCCATATTTGGTGCAGTTTGTTTCTAATTCTGGTTTCGAAAACTTAAATTTTCACTCTTGGAATTTTGGAGACGGGCAAGTTTCTACTGAAGCAAATCCAATAATGACTTTCAGCCAAGTAGGAAGTTTGAATGTTTTCCATGCAGTAGTGAGTTTAGAAAATACTTGCGCAGATTCTGTTTCTTTTGAAATTGGAATTTATGGAGGAGATGTAACTTCTAATTGTAGCGCAACATTCGGTTACCAGCAAGAAGGAGCTGATCCTACTTCTATCACCTTTTATCCATATAACTTAACTCAAATAGGATATACTTATTCTTGGAGTTTTGGCGATGGCGCAACCTCAACTGGAGGAAATCCAACCCATAATTATGCAACAACAGGGTACTATGAAGTTTGCTTAACAGTTTCTTTACCTAATGATAGCTGTTCAGATACTTATTGTACTTATGTTTATGTGTACGACCAAAATGCAAACTTGTATATCTATGGTCAGGTGTTTGCCGGAGCAAATTATGCAGATGAAGGGACTGTTTATCTAGTGCAACAAGACACTACCTCTGGTTCAATGACAGTAGTAGCTGAAACACCTATCACTGGCGGGACTTATTATTTCAGTAACATTTCTCCGGGTACTTATTTCGTGAGAGCTTCTCTATCAGAAACTTCTGCATATTATTCTAATTATGTTCCTACTTATTTTGGAAGCCAGTACTACTGGGAATTAGCTGAGCCTATTGAATTGAATATTAACACAATAAGCAATGCTGGTTATAATATTGCATTGATTTATTCTACAAATCCAGGTGGACCAGGAACTGTTGGAGGTGATATTGATGATGGACCATTTAAAATTAGCGCTGAAGGTACTAATCCAATCGCGAACGCTACAGTTGTGGTAACAAACTTAAGTAATGTGCCTCAACGTTGGACCAAAACTGATGCTTCAGGAAACTTTAGCCTAGGAAACTTAGCTTATGGAACTTACAGATTAATGGCAGACGTTGCAGGCATGCCATGTGTTCCAATTGAGTTTACACTATCTCCAGAAACTCCTACTGTAGATATAACTTTAATGATGGGAACTGAACTTACAGGAATTGCAGATTATGCGCAAGCAGAAATCAATGGTGAAATATTCCCTAATCCTTCATCAGATATTGCACAATTAAAAATGAATTTACAAGAATCAAAACAACTATCATTCACGCTGACCACCATCACTGGTCAAACGGTATGGAGCCAAAACCAGACCATCACAACTGGGGCTCAAACCATCACTATACCGGTGAATGAACTTTCCGGGGGGGTATATCTCTTATCGCTACGTGACGCCCAAAGCAAACTAATGGGGGTTCGACGCTTAGTCATCGCGAGATAAGAGTTATTTAGTTTGGTTGTTTGAATCAAAGGAGGCTGTCTTTAAAAAGACAGCCTTTTTTTATTGCCCATTACAAGTATATTTGCAGGGATGAAAAAATTAAGATTACTATTTCTTTCCATATTATCGGGTGTTTTACTTGCATTTTCATGGCCTGAAATAGGTTGGGTTCCAATTATTTTTATTGCTTGGTTTCCCTTATTAATTGTAGAAGAAAGTTTACTTCAAGAATCTAGAAAAGCTACCAATGCAGCTGTATTTGGATACTCTTACATTACTTTTCTAATTTGGAATATTGGTGCTACTTGGTGGGTTGTAAATGCCTCATTTGAAGGTGGCTTGATGGCATTCTTTGCTAATTCGCTTTTGATGTCCTGCACATTTACCATATTTCATGCAGTTAGAAGAGGAATTAAAGGAATAAATACTGCCTGGTTATTACCTGCTTTTTGGATTGCATTTGAATCTTTTCACCATAATTGGGATTTATCATGGCCATGGCTTACATTAGGAAATGCTTTTGCCGGAACACATCAGTTAATTCAATGGTATGAATTTACAGGAACAAGCGGAGGAAGTCTTTGGGCGCTATTAGTTAATATTGGTTTTTTTGAAGCTGCGAAGCGTTACTATGCGAAAGATAAAGCATTTCCAGTAAAACCCATCGTTAGGGCATTGGCTCTTGGGTTGTTAATTCCTGGAGCATTTTCACTTTTAATGTATGCCGAAACAAATGACAAGGGAAATACAGCCCAAATTGCCATAGTACAGCCCAATGTTGATCCTTACAACGAAAAATTTGATCCTTCAACCACCGAACAACAACTAGATAATTTTCTTACCCAAGCCAAAACAGTGGTTGATAAAAAAACCGATTGGCTTTTGGGCCCCGAAACAGCTTTAGTTGGCAGCATGAATGAGGCTGAAATTTGGAAACAAAGCCGAATTTTGAAACTAAGTGCTTTTGCAGATTCATTTCCAAGATTGAATGTTTTAACCGGCATAGAGTCGCACAGATTTTATTTGGGAAAAGAAAACAAAACAATAACTGCGCGTAAGGCCGGCGGAGCAGAAAATGTATATTATGATGCATACAACACTGCAATACTTCTGAAAAAAGATAGTCTTCGGTTATATCATAAATCGAAATTAGTTCCTGGAGTGGAGCAAATGCCGTTTCCCGCTTTTTTTCAATACTTTGAAGATTTTGCAATTAATATGGGAGGAACCACTGGAACATTAGGAACTCAAAAAGAAAGAACATTATTTATTGGCCTGAAACAAAACGGTATAGCGGCTCCTTCTGTGTGCTATGAATCTATTTATGGTGATTTTATGGCAGAATATGTTAGAAATGGAGCCAACTTTATTGCAATTATTACCAATGATGGCTGGTGGGGCGAAACACCAGGATATAAGCAACACTTAGCTTATGCAAAACTTAGAGCAATTGAGAATAGAAGAAGTATTGCAAGAGGAGCAAACACTGGTGTAAGCTGTTTTATTAATCAAAGAGGTGATATTCAACAAGCCCAGCCATACTGGCAAAAAGCAGCCATAAAACAAGATGTTGCATTGAATAATGAATTAACCATTTTTAGTATTACAGGAGATTTAATTGGGAAATCTGCAATTATCTTATCACTAGGTTTAATTGTATTTGCTATTTATAATTCTTTAAAAAAGAAGAAAAATAAAATTCAATCTTCTTAAAATGCAAGTGATGGTATTGCTATTTTTGCCCGATAAAAATTTAAAACTAAAATAATGGATACTTTTGATGTTGTAATAATTGGTTCTGGTCCCGGTGGATATGTTGGTGCGATAAGAGCGGCTCAATTAGGTTTTAAAACCGCTCTAATTGAAAAGTATTCCACTATGGGAGGAACATGTTTAAATGTAGGTTGCATTCCTTCTAAAGCAATGCTCGATTCTTCAGAACATTTCCATAATGCCCAACATACATTTTCTGAACATGGCATTCAGTTGAGCAACTTAAAGATTGATTTACCGCAATTGGTAAAACGTAAAAATGAAGTTGTGAAACAGACTGTTGGAGGAATTGACTTTCTAATGAAAAAGAACAAAATCACTGTTTTCCGTGGAATTGGTTCTTTTGAAAATAAAAACACCATCAATATAAAAGATGATAGTGGTAAAACCACTCAAATTTCTGCTGGTAAAGTTATTATTGCAACTGGCTCAAAACCATCATCTGTACCTGGAGTTGTTGTTGACAAAAAAAGAATCATCACCAGCACAGAAGCATTGAATTTACAAGAAGTTCCTAAACACATGATTATAATTGGTGGAGGTGTAATTGGAATGGAACTAGGTTCTGTTTATGCACGTTTGGGTGCAAAAGTTTCTGTTGTAGAATTTACTGATGGAATATGTGGAGCATTCGACAAAACATTATCAAAGGAACTTCAGAAAGTATTAACTAAACTAGATTTCACTTTTTATCTGCAACATAAAGTAACAGAAGCAAAATCAACTGCAAAAAGTGCTTCCATTAAAGCAGAATCCCTAAAAACAGGCGAAATCGTAGAATTAAAAGGTGATATAGTTCTTGTTTCTACTGGCAGAAGACCTTATACAGATGGTCTTAATTTAGAAAAAGCTGGGCTAAAAACAGATGAAAAAGGAAGAATTGCTGTGAATGAAAATTGCGAAACGGAAGTTGCAGGAATTTTTGCAATTGGTGATGTAGTTAGAGGTGCAATGTTAGCTCATAAAGCAGAAGAAGAAGGTACTTTCGTAGCTGAATTTATTGCTGGGCAACATCCGCATATTAATCATTTATTGATTCCAAATGTTGTTTATACTTGGCCAGAAGTAGCAAGTGTTGGGTTTACAGAAGAACAACTGAAAGAAAATAAAACAGCTTATAAAGTAGGTAGTTTTCCTTTTAAAGCTTCAGGAAGAGCGAGAGCAAGTATGGACACAGATGGCTTGGTGAAAATTCTTGCTGATGCTACAACCGATGAAGTTTTAGGAGTTCATATAATTGGGCCTCGCGCAGCTGATATGATAATGGAAGCAGTTGTTGCTATGGAGTTCAGGGCTTCTGCGGAGGATATTTCTAGGATTTCTCATGCGCATCCTACTTTTTCAGAAGCTACAAGAGAAGCAGCTTTGGCAGCTACTGGTAACAGAGCTATTCATATTTAAAATTAAAGAATTACCGTAAACTCAGAACCCTTTCCTGCTACTGAAGTTACTGTAATTGTACCATTCATTTTTTCTGCAAGTCGTTTCACAGTAGCTAAGCCTATTCCAGAGCCCTTGTTACCGAACCTATCCGTTGGAACCAGAGTTTTAAAAATTTGAAAAATGCTTTGCTGAAATTCTATTGGAATCCCACTTCCGTTGTCTTTTACGGTAAATACTGTTTTTCCATCTTGTTTAAAAATATGTAAATGCACTTCCGTGTTATCCTTATCACTATATTTTATAGCATTACTTAGTAAGTTTTGAAGGATCTGGTGCAAATAGGTGATGTCAGAATAGATTTCTTGTATCTCGATTTTATGCGTTAACTTAACATTTTCTGGCGCCCCAATAAAATCAAAGATCTCTGTTACAAAATCTATTAATATTATTTTTTCAATGTTTAATTTATCCTCTTCTAAAACTGAGTGAGTTAATATTCCATTGACAAGATTTGTTAATTGATCGGCTCTATTAGAAATTAAATTTAAGGCGAGTTTAGAAACATCATCCAAAATTGATGAGTTATCTGCTAATACATTGTTAGCCAACAATTTCATTCCTCGAATTGGAGCCTTTATATCGTGTGAAGCTAGGTAAGCAAACCTATTCGTTTCTTCATTTCTAAATTGTAACTCACGAATTGTCTTTGTCATCTCCAATTGCGCAACAATTTGTTTAGAAAGAGATTTCAAAATATTTTTTTGAATTTGAGATAATTCTCTAGGTTTATAATCAAGTACACATAAAGTTCCCAGAGCAAAACCATCCTTGTTTAATAAAGGAACTCCTGCATAAAATCTAGCAAATGGACTTCCTGCAACCAAAGGATTATCATGAAATCTTTCGTCGATAGATAAGTCTTTCACTTCGAAGATTTCATTTTCATTCAAAATTGAATGTGCACAAAAAGAAAAGTCTCTGTGAGTTTCTTGGACTAATGTTCCAAAATGTGATTTAAACCATTGTCTTTCAATATCTACAAATGAGATTAATGATATTGGCATCGCACAAATTTGAGATGCTATTAAAGTTATTGAGTCAAAGTTATCGTCAGCTAAAGTATCCAGTATATTATAAGATTCTAAAGCCTTTATTCTGTTGGCTTCATTGACAGGTTTTGATGCTTTAATCATGCTAACTTATTAAAAACTGGAAAATTATACCAATAAATTATGCTTAAATGAAATTTTATGCATAGTTACAAAATAATCAATAGCAAATTTACTAATTAGATAATTTATCACGTTCAGACATTGGCAATGTTATAGAAAATATAAATCGTAACCCAATTGCAACCAATACTAGTGAAATGCCTAATTCTATAAATCTATAATTTCCAGTTCCAAGTTCATCTGTAGTATGAATAACATGCCCATGCTGGTACAAAAAATACAATACAACTGCTGTTGCATTATTTACAAAGTGAACCAGGACTGACAGCCAAATAGAGCCTGACCAATAAAAAAGATAGCCCAAAAATCCACCAATAAAAAAACGGGGTAAAAATCCTAAAAATTGAAAATGAATAAAACTAAAAATAAAAGCAGCTCCCCAAATTGCCAAATGTGGATTCTTAAATGCCTTCTGCAAAATAGGTTGGATAGTACCTCTAAAAAGCAACTCCTCGCCTATTGCTGGTATTATTGCGATAATCAAAAGTGATAGCAACAAATCGGCGAGGCCATCCATCTTTAAAAACCCATTTGCAACAATATTTGCAGCATCTTCTTTTTCTTGAATCCATTGCATAATTGAATCAAAAAAAGAAGGTAATTGGATAGATGCATTCAGTTCGGCAGAAAAATTAATCAATGGAAGAAAGCTCCACATTAATAAAATTCCAATTATTGAAACCAATACTGATGGAAAAATTTTTATGTTAAAATATCTTATTCTAGTTATAAAAATAAATGCAATTGGTGGCAGTAAAAACAATCCAACACTTGAAAACAATTGAAGCATTTGCATGCAGCGCAAAACACTATGTTCTCCTATACGGCTCGATAATTCAGGTAATTCTTTTATTGAAAAGCCCCAGATTTCATGTGCTAACAGCATACTAAAACTTGCCAAAACAGAGGCAATCATTATGCATAAAAACAGAAGTATTAACAACAAATAACTGCTGTTTGCATCTTTCCAGTCTTTCGGAAATAAGGTAAAAGGGCTTGAATTCATTGTTTACAAAGATGAACATTCAAGTTTCAATACACAAATACACTTTTAAAACTTGATTTGCAGTATCTTTGCACCCCGAAAATGGAAACAGTACGCATAGGTTCAATTGATTTAGGAGTTTTTCCATTGCTGCTTGCGCCAATGGAAGATGTGAGTGACCCTCCATTCCGTTTGGTTTGCAAACAATATGGAGCCGACATGATGTATACTGAGTTTATTTCTTCAGAAGGACTCATTCGCGACGCTGTAAAAAGCAAACAAAAACTTGATATTTTCGAATATGAACGCCCAATCGGTATTCAACTTTTTGGAAGTGATATAGACTCCATGAGAGAAGCGGCAATAATTGCGGCGCAAGCTCAACCTGACCTAATTGATATTAATTATGGCTGCCCAGTAAAAAATGTAGCTTGCAAAGGGGCTGGCGCTGCGCTTTTACAAGATATACCAAAAATGGTGGCCATGACTTCAGAAATTGTGAAGTGCACCACTTTACCAGTTACTGTAAAAACAAGATTGGGCTGGGACGATAACACAAAAAACATTGAAGAAGTTGCAGAAAGGCTGCAAGATATTGGCATACAAGCTCTCACGATACACGGGCGCACAAGGGCACAATTATATAAAGGACCGGCAGTTTGGGAGCTTATTGGGAAAGTGAAAAATAATCCTAGAATCAAAATTCCCATTTTTGGAAATGGTGATGTTGATTCTCCAGAAAAAGCAATAGAAATGCAGCGCACTTTTGGTGTAGACGGAGTGATGATTGGCCGCGCTAGTATTGGTTACCCTTGGATTTTCAATGAGATTAAGCATTTTATGCGAACAGGAAAACACCTAGCTCCTCCAACAATTGCAGACCGTGTAAAAGTTTGCAGAACTCACCTCAACGCTTCTATAGAATGGAAAGGTCCCGTTTTAGGAATCATTGAAATGAGAAGACATTATACCAATTACTTCAAAGGAATTCCACATTTTAAAGATTATAGAATGCAATTGGTTACTTTAAATCAATTTGAAGCAGTGAGTGCTGTATTAGACGAAATTGAACAAGTACTAGGAAATACTGAATTACACCTTACACTAAATAATTAATTACATGTTGCAACAACCTGCCAATAAAACCGAATTAAAAAAATTGGGTGAGTTTGGATTGATTCATACCCTAACCGATAACATTAAACTTGTAAATACGAGCTCTAAGCTTGGTGTTGGAGACGATGCGGCAGTAATTAATCAAGGAGACAAAGACTTACTTGTTTCTACTGATATGCTATTGGAAGGTGTGCATTTCGATTTAACTTATGTTCCATTAAAACATTTGGGTTATAAAGCTGCTATTGTAAATTTCTCAGACATTTATGCAATGAATGGCCATCCAAAGCAATTAACAATTGGGCTTGCTTGTTCGAATAGGTTTCCTGTAGAAGCATTAGAACAATTATATGAAGGAATTCAAATGGCATGTTCAGCTTATGGTGTTGATTTAGTAGGTGGCGACACTACATCTTCAAGGGCAGGACTTATTTTAAGCTTAACAATAATAGGTGAAGTTGAAAAAGACAAAGCTGTAAAAAGAAATGGTGCGAAAGTGGGCGATTTATTAGTTGTTTCAGGAGATTTAGGAGGTGCTTATGTTGGTTTGCAATTATTAGAAAGGGAAAAATCTGTATTTATGGACCATCCTGATGCACAACCCGATTTAGAAGGCAATGATTATATTTTGGAAAGACAATTAAAACCAGAAGCAAGAAAAGATATTGTTGAATACTTAGCAGAAATTGGCATTCAACCGTCTTCAATGATTGATATTTCCGATGGATTAAGTTCTGAAATTCTTCACATTTGTAATCAAAGTAATACAGGTTGTAGGTTATATGAAGAAAAAATACCCATTGATTCAACCACTTACAATATGGCGCGTGAATTTGGTTTAGATCCAACAGTTTGTGCTTTAAGCGGCGGTGAAGATTATGAATTGTTATTTACCATTGCTCAAAGCGACTTCGATAAAATTAAAAACAGTCCGCTTTTAACAGTTATAGGACATATTACTGATATCAGTGAAGGTGTTCAGATGGTTGATAAAAGTGGAGGCATTCACCCTATTGTAGCCCAAGGCTGGAGCTCTTTTGAAGAAGAATAATACATATCTTTTGTTTTAAATTACTCCCATAAAAAAAGCCCCTTGGAAATACCGAGGGGCTTTTTTATATATATTTTATGAGTCTTATTAAACAACTCTTTCTTTGATACGTGCTTTTTTACCTTTCAGTTCACGTATGTAGTAAATACGAGCGCGACGTACAACACCACGTTTATTCACATCAATTTTATCGATAAAAGGAGAATTATCAGGAAAAATACGCTCTACGCCTACTCCATTTGACATTTTACGAACTGTGAAAGTACGTGTAACGCCAGTTCCTTTGCGCTGTAAAACAACACCTTGGTATTGCTGAATACGTTCTTTTTCACCTTCTTTAATTTTGAAGTGAACTGTTACTGTATCACCTGCTTTGAATGAAGGTAGCTCACGTTTTTCGGTAAGCTGTGCTGCTATAGTTGATAGAAAATCCATTGTTTGTTCCTGAAAAATAGGTTTTTAAAAGGGTTGCAATATTAGTAAAAGTTTTGTTACGCTCGGCAATTATTATGTAAATATTTTAATAATCTTTTAATAAATCGGGTCTTCTTAGCTGTGTGCGCTGTAAAGACTGATCAAAGCGCCATTTTTCAATTTCTCCTGCATGGCCAGATAGCAGCACATCTGGAACTTTCAAACCCCTAAATTCCGCAGGTCGTGTGTAAACAGGTGGCGCCAAAAGGTCATCTTGAAAAGAATCTGTTAAAGCAGAAGTCTCGTCCGATAAAACTCCAGGTAACAAACGAATAACAGAATCACATAAAACTGCAGCAGCTAATTCACCACCCGAAAGCACATAATCGCCAATTGAAATTTCCTTTGTAACAAAATGTGTTCTAAGCCTTTCATCAATTCCTTTATAATGGCCGCAAAGAATGATGATATTTTTTAAAGTCGATATTTTGTTAGATAAACTTTGATTTAACAATTCTCCGTCGGGAGACATATATATGACTTCTTCAAAGACGGTACTTTTTTGCAGATGTTCAATGCAATTTACAATAGGCTCCATCATCATAACCATTCCTGCACCACCTCCAAAAGCATAATCATCCACGCTTTTATGTTTATCAGTAGAATAATCGCGTAAATTGTGAATTTGAAGATTAACCAGTTCCTTTTGTTGCGCTCTTTTTAAAATAGAGTGGCTGAAAGGGCTCGATAATAATTCAGGCAGCACGGAAATGATATGGATTTTCATAAAAAAATTAGAAGCTGCAAAAGTAAGATTTTAAAGCTCAATTTGTTTATTCTTCAACTATCAACAAATTGAAGGAAATTGCTTTTATTTGTAGCATTACATTATCTATTAAAAACTATGAGTGATATTCGTCATAACTGGACCAAACAAGAAATTATTGATATTTATAACAAGCCTTTACTTGAATTGGTGCACGAAGCTGCAACAATGCATCGTAAATATAATAAAGGCTCGGAGGTTCAAGTTAGTTCGTTGATATCCATAAAAACTGGTGGTTGTTCAGAAGATTGTGGATATTGCCCTCAAGCTGCTCGTTACCATACCGATATTGATGTGCACAAATTGATGTCTGTTGAAAAAGTAACTGAATACGCTTCACGTGCAAAAGCAGGAGGCGCTTCAAGGGTTTGCATGGGTGCTGCTTGGAGAGAAGTTCGTGACAATCGCGACTTTGACAATGTAATTGAAATGGTTAAAACTGTGAATGCAATGGACATGGAAGTCTGCTGCACACTTGGAATGATTACCGAAAGTCAGGCACAAAGATTAGCAGACGCTGGTTTGTATGCTTACAATCATAACTTAGATACATCTGAAGAAAATTATAGCAATATTATTTCTACCCGTCAATATGATGACAGATTAAATACCATTAAAAATGTTAGGAAAGCTAACATTACTGTTTGTTCTGGTGGAATAATTGGAATGGGAGAAAGTACGGAAGATCGTTGTGGAATGTTATATACTTTGGTAAATTTACCCGAACATCCAGAATCTGTTCCAATTAATGCGCTAGTTGCTGTGAAAGGAACACCAATGGAAAATCAAGCTCCTGTTCCTATTTGGGACATGGTACGCATGATTGCTACTACTAGAATGGTAATGCCTAAAACAGTAGTTCGCCTGAGTGCAGGTCGTCAACAAATGTCTTTGGAGGGACAAGCATTGTGTTTCATGGCAGGTGCAAACTCAATTTTTACAGGAGAAAAATTATTAACTACTTCCAATCCAGAATTTGATGTCGATATGGAAATGTTTAAAATATTTGGTTTAGCTCCCAGAGCGCCATTTAAAAAACCTTTGGCAGTAGAAGTTGAAAATGCATAAATCTTAGATATGATGGTTAAATGGCTTTTTTTTATCTTCATTTGCCTGTTTAACCATTTATATTCTCAGGTTACACCAATTTACAATGACCCATTAAATGTTATTAAAACCGAACAGCCATACTTGATTCAAGCTATGGAAATGATTCGGTTTGGAGATGCGGCAGGAGCTGTTAGATTGTTAAGACAAGATGCAAATCCTGCAAAGCAAACCTTTGAATCAGATTTTTTAATTGGATATGGTTACAAACAACTAGGAGAAATTGATAAGGCTATCGATTTTTTTTCAAAAGCAACCAGATATGAAGCATTGTCTTTACCTGCTTTTTTTGAACGAGGTAATTGCTATTTAACGAGGAAAAACTTCGGGCAAGCCGTATTTGATTATGACAGAGCAATTGTAATTGATTCTACATTTATTCCAGCTTATAACAACAGAGCTTACGCCAGAATTCGCAATTATGGTGAAGTTGGAATGCCTACACAACAGCTTAAATTTGCACGAATAGACATGGCTACCGCTTTAAGATTAAGCATCAAAAATAAAGAAACAAGTAAATTTGAATATTATTACAACATTGGCTTAATTGATTTGTATTTATCAGAATATGCTTTGGCTAAACTAGATTTTGATGCTGCAATTGGCTCAAATCCCAATGTTCCAAAGGCCTATTACTATAGAGGAGCGGCTCAATTTTTAAATAAAGCTTACCATGCAGCTGCAGATGATTTTAAAAAAGCGGAAGAAGGTGGTTTTGTAACCGAAAGTTCACCAGAATTCTTGCATATTATAGAACTTATAAAACAGCACGAGGCTTTGACTGGAGAGCGGATTTCAAAATAAAAATGGAACTAAATGCAATTCTCCAATACCAATTATTAAAGCGCAAAGAAGAAGGAAACTGGCGAGAACTCAAATATAATAAGGATTTAATCGATTTTTCCTCAAATGATTATTTAGGTTTTGCCAGAAATTCAAACCTCAAGTTAAAAGCGCAAGAAATTCTAAAAAATCACGAAGATTCTAATAGAATAAACGGGGCAACCGGCTCCCGATTGATTAGTGGACAATATCCGTTATATGAAAAGGTAGAGAAATACATTGCTTCTTTTCATCATGCTGAATCTGCATTAATTTTCAATTCAGGATATAATGCCAACTTGGGTTTTTTTTCCTGCATACCACAAAAGGGTGATACTATTTTATTTGACCGTTTGATTCATGCCTCTATACACGATGGTATTAGGCTGAGTAAGGCGCAAGCCATGGCATTCAAACACAATAACGCTAAACATCTTAACGAATTAAAGGAGTACGCAACAGGAAATGTATTTGTTGTTGCTGAAAGTATTTATAGTATGGATGGAGATGCTGCCCCAATTGAGGAATTAATAAAAGTATGCAAAAAAAATGCTTGGTATTTGGTTATTGATGAAGCACATGCTTTAGGAGTTTATGGAAACAAAAATGGTGGCCTAATAGACAACAAATCTCTGGCAGACGCTTGCTTTGCCCGACTTTATACCTTTGGAAAAGCAATTGGTGCGCATGGTGCTGCAATAGTAGGTAGCAAACTTCTTACAGATTACCTTATTAACTTTTCTAGACCTTTCATTTATACAACAGCTTTGCCTCCGGAAGCTTTGGCTAGTATTCAAGCTGCTTATCAATATTTGCCATTGGCAAATGAAGAATCAGAATGTTTGAGAAAAAACATACAGCTATTTAAAGAGTTAATGTTACAAAATCAAATTACAACCACAGAAAGTAATTCTGCTATCCAATGCATGCTAATTCCTGGAAATGAACAAGTAAATCGAACAGCAATTCAACTGCAATCAAAAGGTTTTGACATTCGTGCTATTAGAAGTCCAACAGTTAAAAAAGGAAGTGAAAGACTACGAATTTGTCTACATAGCTTTAATTCGGAAGAAGAAATTAAAAATCTTATTAATGCTTGTAATGGTTTGTTTTGAATATTGATTTAGCATTCATCAAAATACAAGCGACTTTTAGTTGTAAAATGAATTCTTAAAATCTTCCTTAAAAAAATTATCATTTGGTGCTTGCAGATTAAAAATAATCAAGTACTTTTGCAATCCAATTTTTTAGAAGCCATGTTAAGAACTTATCAGCCTTCGGTACGTAAAAGAAAAAACAAACACGGATTCCGTGAGCGTATGTCTACAGCAAATGGACGTCGTGTATTGGCTGCTCGTAGAGCAAAAGGAAGAAAACGCTTAACTGTTTCTTCTGCTAAATTGCACAAACGCTAAGCAAAACTCTTTTTCTATCCAAGCGGCTTTTCAGTCGCTTTTTTTTTGCCTAAAAATAGCCTGCGAGTTTCTTTATAGCCTTTTCACTCAACAGATTATGCCCAGCCTCAAGCACAATAACACGAGAATCTGGAAAAGTTTCTTTCAGCCTTTTCTGTGTTTTCTTTAATGGAATAATGCCATCATGCATTCCTAAAACACAGGTAACTTCTCCATTTTTATTCCAGTTTGATAAATTTTTCTTGTTTGGCAAAGCCTGTTTATAAGAAATCCAGGTAAGAAAAAGCTGTCTTCTTTTTTCCAAAGTAGCAATTTCAAAAAGATAATAACCAGCTAATTTAGAAGACAGTAGCTTTATTTCCTTTCCGAGTTTCACTAAAAAAATGGCAAACCCTGCGCTATTCACAAATCTTTGGAATAAAGCTTTTCCTAACCAAGTATGAGTTAAAAAGAAATACGCTTTTGAAACAGGTAAGCCATCGGGAGCAAAAAGATATATTTCTGATATTTTATCAGGAACAAGAGAAGCTACACTCAACGCAATTCTCCCCCCAATTGAATACCCTAATAATCCAACTTGAGACTTTCCAGAACTCAATAGTATTGTATTTATCAAATCTTCTGCATAATGCTTATCAAATTGAAAATCCTGATTGATTGCAGTGTTTTCGCCATGAAAAGCTAAATCTAAACACCAGATACTGTGAGATTCACACATCAATTCTGCAAAATGCTCAAAAACTGAATTGTTTTGTCCATAGCCATGAAATGCAAGCAAAATGTTATTCCCATTCCCAAGAACAGTAATATTCCACTCGTTTTTTCCGACTACAATTTTCATTTGTATATTTGATTAAATCAAAGTAAAAGAAATAAATCCAATTTTGACCTTACATTCGCACTCAATCTAAATTATTCTCTTGCAACAAGTAATTGCCCCTTTTATTAGCATACTTTACTGCATTGTGATGCTTTATTGGGTTGGTAAATGGCAGGTTTTTAAACTTCCAGGACTTCCAAAATATGCAGCACAATTGGTCTTTCTTTTAAAATTTGGAGCAGGACTTTCTCTAACTTGGATTTACACAAACTATTATACCGATAGAAGTACCGCAGATTTATACAAATTATTTGATGATAGTAGGTTTATGTATGAAGCCCTTTTTGATAAACCAAAGGACTTCTTCAAAATGATTACTGGCTTAGATAATAATGCGCCATATTTTGACCATTATTATTTCAAAATGAACAATTGGTACAGACCGTATGATGTTGATTATGACGTATATTACGACACACGCACATTAATAAGGCTCAATGCTTTTGTAAGGCTGTTCTCTTTAGGAGTCTTTGCTGTTCATACGTTGGTATGGTGTTTTTTATCGTTGATTGGTTTGTGTTTGATTTACAAAGCTTGTTATAGATATTTTCATGAAAAACAATACTGGTTAGGCGCCAGTATCTTTTTAATGCCATCAGTTTTGTGCTGGAGTTCAGGCGTGCTGAAAGAAGGAATTGTATTTTTCTGGATGGGAGTTTTGATCTATAGCATTTTTCAATGGATAAATGTTGGCTTTAAGTTAAGCTATATTATTGCAATTGCATTTTCAATAATTGGTTTTTCTTTGCTTAAGGTGCATATCTTATTTGCGTTTATCCCAGGATTACTTGCATTTATTATTTGTAGAATTAGAGCCTATAAAAATGTACGTTTTACCTATTTACTTGTTTTAACGGTGATAGTAATAGTTGGATTTAACATTCACCTATTATTTCCTTCGATTAATTTTGTTAAAGTCATCGCCTTTAAACAACAAGCTTTGTTAAGATTGGCTTATTATACAGATTCGGGAAGCCTGGTAGAGATGAACCCACTTGATCCATCCTTTTTTGGTTTTTTAAGAAACTGGCCTCAAGCCATTATTAATGCTGCAGTAAGACCTAGTGTATTTGATGCAAAAAATGCTATGCAATGGTTCGCAGCTTATGAAAATCTTTTTATTTCTATTTGTATCATTCTTTGTATTGGATTGTATAAACCAATTGCCGACCCTAAAAAAAGGGCCTTCGTTTGGTTTTGTATCACTTTTACTTTGGTATTATATTCTATAATGGGCCTCACAACGCCTATTTTAGGAACTTTGGTAAGATACAGAATGCCTGCACTACCTTTTTTAATGATGGCTTTAATATTATTGACCGATACAGATAGATTGACTAAACTAATTAAAGATTTACTAAGAAGATATGCTTAACGAAACCATTTTAATTTCTGGAGCAACCTCAGGAATAGGATTATCAACCGCAAAAATACTTGCAAAGCCAGGAAGAAAGCTAATCATAACTGGGCGAAGAAAAGAATTGCTACAATCTGTTAAAAATGAACTGGTTGAAAAAGGTGCTGAAGTGTATATAGCTCAATTTGATGTGAGAAATAAAATAGAAGTAGAATCTTTTTTTGAGCAATTACCTATTGAATTTCAAAAGATTAGGGTTCTGGTCAATAATGCGGGTTTAGCAGCAGGTTTGGATTTTATTCAAAACGGTGACACCGACGACTGGGACCAAATGATTGATACAAACATTAAAGGGCTATTATATATGACAAGGGCTGCTATAAAATTTCTTGAAAATACAAACGGTGCCCAAATTGTAAATGTTGGCTCGATTGCAGGCAAAGAAGTGTATCCCAAAGGAAATGTTTATTGCGCAACAAAACATGCTGTTGATGCCCTTTCAAGAGCTATGAGGATAGATTTACAAGAAAAAGGAATTCGGGTAAGTAGTGTAAATCCGGGTTTAGTAGAAACGGAATTCTCTTTGGTCCGTTTTAAAGGTGATTCAGAAAAAGCCAATGCCGTTTACAAAGGGTTAGAGCCTCTTCACGGTGATGATATTGCTGAAACGATTCGATACATTGTTGAAACTCCATTTAGAATTTCAATTGCAGACCTTACAATTTTTGCTTCTGCTCAAGCTAGTTCAAGAGATGTAATTAGAAAATAATTAAGCTGCAAGAGATAACTGATCCTTTGGAATTCTTGGATTCATCATCCTAAAAAATAACGAAGGAATTAAGGAACAAAGCATCATTGCTGGGTAGCCAAGTGGCAATTCAGGGCTATCATTGTGGTGATTTAATACTTGGTATTTTTTCGAAGCTTTGTAATGATGGTCAGCATGTCTTGTCAACTCAAATAGCATAAGTCTTCCAATTGTTTTATCTGAGTTCCATGAGTGAATCGGTTTTACTTTTTCATATTGTCCTGGAGATACTTCTTTTCGTAATAAGCCATAATGCTCTATGTAATTGATTATTTCTAATAAAATAAATCCTATTACAGCAGATACAATAAATAGTGAACCTGCCAAAAACCCAAAAAAGAAATAAAAGGCAGCAATAGTGATCAATTGAATAAATTGAAACCAAAACATTTCATTTTGAAAACTGAAGAAGCTTTTATTATTTTTCTTGTTTAGTTCCAATTGTATTTTCCAAGCCGAAACATAACTTCCAACAAAAGAACGAAGTACAAATAAATAAACAGACTCATTTAGTTTTGCAGTTGCTGGATCATTCGGAGTTGCTACATATTTATGATGTCCTCGGTTGTGTTCCACATAAAAATGCATATAAAGCGAGCTCAACAATAAACCTTTTGCCGTAAACTGTTCGTAATACTTTGAACGGTGCCCCAATTCATGTGCTACATTAATACCAATGGTTCCAGAACAAATTCCAACAGAAAATGTCATTCCAACTAATTGCAAAATTGTATACTCATTATGACTAACCAAATAAGCAAAGAATATTAAAATAGCCCATTGAACAGGCAAACTGAGGTACAATAAAACATCATATGTCTTGTCAGAGAGCAATTGCGTTTCTAGCGTTTCTGAAACATTATCTATGCTTCCTGCAAAAAATTGTTCCCCGATTGGAATGATAACAAAAGCGTATATAAGTGTTAAAAATGCAAAATGATTTGGCCAAATAAGTGAAACGACCGCAAACAAAGGAATTGTAAAACCTGCTAAATATTTAAGACCGCGCATAATGTAAATTCATTTCAGTTATTTTCGCCTTTCATTTAATCTCTGCAAGTTACAAAATGTTTCAGAAAAGTAAATTCTACCAATTACTATTAATTTCATCAATTACAGGGGCAATAATACTTTCTGGATTGCAATTATTACCTTTTAAAAAAGATAAAAATGAGCATTATTTAAAACCAAGCTCAGGAGGAACAAAGGTAAGAATTGAAAAAGAAGAAAGCGAAGCTGAGGAACATTTTAGGCGCCTACAATGGATAGAACAAATGCATAAAACAGCTCCTGGAGTTGATTGGAGAGAAATGGATAATCAAACACGATTAAAGAATTATTCTAATTATTTAGCAAATAAAAATAACCGGTCTGGCGGTTTGGTAAATATTCCAGGAGCTAATTTAGAAGGAAATTGGGTGGAAAAAGGCAGCATAAATAATGCAGGAAGAACCAGATATGCTGATTTAGATACTAGTACAAACAAATTATATGTTGGGTCTGATGGTGGAAATATTTGGAAAGGAAATTTAGATGGAACAAATTGGGAAGTACTAAACGATCAACTACAATTTAATGACATTCAATATGTAAAAGTGATTCATCATAACGGATTAAAAAGAATTTTGGCTGCAACTTGGAGCCGTGAAATTTATTTTACAGATGATGATGGTGAAACATGGCAAAACGCTAATGGATTTTCGACTTTAACTGGCGGCTCGGACAGGATTGAAAGAGTTATAGTTAGCGACGATTCAATTAAAACCGTTTATGCGTTGCTGAGAGAAACATTTTCAGGATCAAAAGTTTCATTGTTTAAATCTATTGACCAAGGAAGCAATTTTACAAGAATGTTGTCTTTTAATTTAACAGGAAATAATTCGCTAAGTCAGTTTGACCTTTGGGTTGCTCCTTTTGGCGATTGTGACCCATTTATAGTAAATAAAGAGAAAGCATACAGAATCGATAGAATAACAAATACTGCAAATCAAGTTGGTACAATTGCAACTGGAATTTCTGGTTATACGATGCTCACAGGTCACCTTGCCGGCAATGGACAAATTTACTTGTATGCTTATGTAAATCAATTGGTTTATCGTTCTCAAGACGCTGGTGTAACCTGGCAATTTTCTGGTGACACACAAAAAGACCCGTTCTTTAAAACTAGCTTTAGTGCTTCAATTGAAACTCCTGACCTATTATTTTTTGGTGACATAGAATGTTATAAAAGTATAAATGGCGGAATTTCTTGGGCTTTGGTAAACGAATGGTTCGACTACTACGATAATGTTGAAAATAAATTACATGCCGATATTCCTTCAGTTAATAGTCTAAAGTATCAGGATGGAACTCCATTCTTGTTAATTAATACTGATGGAGGAACTTATATTTCAAACAATAATTTAAATACGGTACAAAACATAAGTATGAATGGCTTGAATATCAGTCAATATTATGGTTCTTATACAGGTATAGAAGATACCAATTTGGTTTTGATTGGATCTCAAGATCAAGGTTTCCAAAGATCAACTACCAACACTTCCGGAATATTATCGCCAGAGCAAGTTGTTAGTGGTGATTATGGACAATTTGTTAGCACAAGTGGAGGAAGCAGTTTTTGGATGGTTTATCCAGGTATTGCAATTTTTTATCCCGATGGGTATGGTGAATTAAGTTATGATTACAATTTTGAAGGAGCCAACTACTTTTGGATGCCTCCATTAATGGCCGATCCTGATAATGAATCTGTCGCTTATGCTGCTGTTGGAAATAAAATAGTGCAATTAGATTTTAATGGAAGTGATATTACAGCACAGGATTTTAGTGTTTCTCTTATTGGAAATGTTACTTCAATGGCATATTCACCAGTCAATTCTGAGCATTGGTATGCAATGACTGATGGTGGAAAATTTTACCGTTCTTTTGACCGTGGAATGACATGGACTTCTTCAAACATAGGCAGCAACCTTGATGGTAATTATTTATACGGTGCTTGTATTTTGCCATCGAACAATACACTTGGAGAAGTCTGGATTTCGGGGAGCGGATATTCAAATCCCGGTGTTTATTTATCGACTAACCATGGAGCAAACTTTACAGCAAAATCTAACGGCTTACCATCAACCATGGTTTTTAAATTAGCAGCAACACCTGCCGAAACATTTATTTTTGCAGCTACAGAAGTTGGACCTTATGTTTATAATAAATATGCTGAAAGCTGGTTTCCAATGTCTGAAGGAGTTGCTCCTGATCAAACCTACTGGAGTGTAGAGTACAACAATAAAATGAAAACCGCAAGATTTGTAACTTATGGAAGAGGAATCTGGGATTTTAGAATTGCAACACCTCTAAATGTTGAAGATAAAACAAATAAACTTGATATTACTTTGTTCCCAAATCCAACAACAAACTATTTGCAAGTGCATTTAGAAAACGAAAATTGGGGAAACACTACATATCAAATTTTTGATTTAAGCGGCAAGTTTGCGCTTTCAGGAACATTGAAAAAAGGTCAAAAGAATATTGACTTAATAAATTTGAGTGATGGTATTTACATCATTCAATTGAAAAACGGAAACAAAAACTATTCAAGAAAATTTCTTAAAAATTAATCTGAATCAACACAAGTGTAAGTAGCCCCGATTAAAAGCGAGGCTTGATCTTTTACTCGCTTTTCTTCAGCTTCCAACTCCTTTTTTGTCCCACATGTTTTTGTGGCTTGCATTAATACATTACCTGCAGCATCTTTTCTTTCGCAGGTAATACATTTTTTACAACTTGCAAACAAGGTAAAAAACAAAATAAAAGATGAAAGTACGCTAAAACTAAAATTACTCTTTTGCACGAGTACAATTTAAAGTGAGTGAATCTGGAACATATTTTCTATAACTCAATTCTTGAACATCCAAGGTCGCCTTTTTTCCACAAGTTGGTTGATAGGTATCTACAACTTTGCCTGCACTATTTGTAGTATTACAATTCAAACATTTTTTACAAGACCCCATTGAAACTTGTATAAATAAAAGGAGGACAATGCTTTTAAAACCCTTTTTCATATTGACCAAAGATAATTACTAAGACTGAATTTTCAATCATTTTTCAAAACTAAATATATCGTATATACAATTGATATTAAGAACAATAAGAGCAAAACAATTCAATGAAATGATATAATTTTATTAAAACCCTTGCAATTTCCATTGTAAAATATACTTTTGTAGCACAAAAAAATCAAAACCAATCAACATGAAAAAATTAATTATCGCTGTTGCAGCAGTAGCTTTTTTAGCTTCTTGCAAAAAAGATTACACTTGTGAGTGCACAACTACAGGATTAGGATTAACTTCTACAGTTTCTGCTGACCTAGGTAAACAAAGCAAATCTGATGCTGAAGATGCTTGTTCAGCTAAAGTTGGAACTCCAGTTACTGGTTTCACAACAACTTGTGTTGCAAAAGAAAAATAGTCAAACCTCTTTTCAAAAAAAAGCTGATCTTACGGTCAGCTTTTTTTTTACCCCTACATGAAAATTACAACTCATATTTTAAGAAGTATTCTAGCAATTTTAACCTTTCTAACTGGTTATTATATGCTACAAACATTAGATTTTTCTGAAACAGCTCTGGTAGATAATGGCTGGTCAACATGGTTGATTGCCCCCTACATTATTAGAATCGTTTCTGGGCTATTTATGTTTACTGGTTTAGTATTAATTTTAGGATTAAACCAATCAAAAAAAATGTTGATTTGGCCATTTGGTTTGTTTTTGTTTTCATCTTTTTTTCAATGTTCTATTATTTGGCAAATAGAATTAGACCGTTGCTACTTGTGTTTAAGAGAATTGTTTCAATGGAATATTTACCAAGGAATTGTTCTAGGAAGTATCGGCTTGGGCTTAACTATATTGCTTTACAACTTACCTCAAACATCATTTAATTGGAAATTTCGATTTCCCGTTATACTTATTTTGTTTTTAACGAGTATTAGTTACCCATTTATTTTGAATTACCCAGCGTCATGGGCTGTATATGGAGAAAGCGAATTTGAAGAAATTCAAAGACCAATGCAACTTGAAAGACTTGATACCATTGTTACTCCTAAAAAATATGGACAACTGCCCAAAAATCTTAATGAAGGTAAACAATTAATAGCATTTGTAACGCTTACTTGTCCTTATTGCAAAAGAGCTGCTTATAGATTGCATGTACTTAAAAAGAAATATCCCTTAGCTCCAATTACAATTATCACATCTGGCGACACAGCTGATTGGGACTTATTCATAAGAAGATCGAAAATTGAAAATGTTCCTCATGCTTTAATGAATCATCGAGTTTTTGCAGAATTAAGTGAAGGCAGTGTTCCAAAACTTTACCTAATCGACGAAGGAACTGCAATTCAGAAAGTTCAGTATTGGGCTATTGATGAAGCTTTCCTTGAAAAACTCCAGTAATGCTTTATTGATTTTTTTTCATTCAATATAGCAACTAATCTCATTTAGTCTATATTTGGAAACATCAATTTTTCCTGCCATGAGTTTAAAACGGATAATAGACATTTTACCGCATATTCAAAAAAGCTACCATCGTGCTGATACCTTAGTTTCCAAAAGAAAAGGAAACTGGATTCCAATTAGCATAGACGAAATGATTAATGAAGTTGAAATGCTCAGTTTCGGATTAATGGATGCTGGAATTCAACCTAACGATAAAGTTGCTATTATTTCTTCTAATTGTCCAGAATGGAATATTGCTGATTTTGCAATCGCAAATATTGGCGCAGTAAGTGTTCCGGTTTATCCTACTATGAATCCTTCAGAATCGGCATTTATACTAAATGATGCGACTGTTAAAATTGTTTTCGTTGCCGATAAAGAATTATATGAGAAGATTGCTGGAATAAAGAACGAAACGCCAACTGTAGAGTTTATTTACACTTTTCAAGAAATAGAAGGCCTTCCTAACTATAAAAGTATTCAAAAGAAAGGCGATGAAACACAAACAAAATTATTGCAACAATATAAAGATGCAATAAAACCTAGCGATTTACTCACTTTAATTTACACTTCTGGAACAACAGGTACTCCAAAAGGAGTAATGCTTTCACATGATAATTTAGTATCTAATTTAATTGCTGCAAGAGAAGTTTGTCCTGTTAGAAATGAACATAAAGTATTAAGTTTCTTGCCACTTTCTCATATTTTTGAAAGAATGCTGGTTTACCTCTATTTATATGTTGGAGCAGGAATTTATTATGCAGAAAATTTAGAAACAATTGGAGATAACCTAAAAGAAGTAAAACCATTTGCTTTCTCAACTGTACCTCGCCTACTTGAAAAAGTATATGATAAAATTGTTGCAAAAGGAAATGAGTTAAGCGGAATTAAAAGAGCATTATTTTTCTGGGCATTATCGTTAGGTCACAAATACGAGTTAAATGGTGCTAACGGGGCTTGGTATGAGTTCCAATTGAAACTGGCAAATAAACTTATTTTCAGCAAATGGAGGGAAGCGCTTGGAGGAAATGTTGGAGTAATTGTTTCAGGAGCTGCGGCGCTACAACCAAGATTAGCAAGGGTTTTTACAGCTGCTCAAATTAATGTATTAGAAGGTTATGGTTTAACTGAAACATCTCCGGTAATTACTGTTAACCGATTAAACAAAAGACAGTTTGGTTCAGTAGGGCCCACTATAAATGAAGTAGAAGTTAAAATTGCTGAAGATGGAGAAGTGTTATGCAAAGGACCAAATGTAATGCTTGGATATTACAAAAGGCCTGATGCAACTGCAGAAATGATTAAAGATGGCTGGCTGCACACTGGAGATATTGGTGTTTACGAAAATGGAATGTTACGAATTACCGATAGAAAAAAGGAAATTTTTAAAACGTCTGGTGGAAAATACATTGCACCTCAACCATTAGAAAATAAATTCAAGGAATCTCGCTTTATTGAACAGATTATGGTTATTGGTGAAAGCCGCAAACACCCTTCTGCGCTTATTGTACCTTCGTTTGCGGCACTTAAAGAATGGTGCCAAAGTAATGAAATAGCGTATTCAGGCAACGAAGAAATCTGTAAAAACAAAGAAGTTAATGCACTGATTCAATCAGAAGTAGATAAACTAAATGCAGGATTTAGTAATTATGAAATGATAAAGAAGTTTTTCTTGTTGCCTGCAGAATGGTCTGTTGCAACTGGGGAGTTAACACCTAAGCTATCCTTAAAACGAAGAGTAATCCTAGATAAATTTGCTCCTCAGATTGAAGCCTTATATCAAGAATGATTATGAGAAGGCAATCTTTTTAAGCTTATTTCTCTTATTGGTGAAATAACTAAAGGAACTTTCTCAATATGTACTGAACTTGTATCGAGACCAAAAGCTTTTTCTTCAGATAAACTCACACTTTTAAGCATAAAGTATATATCTAGCACTATTTTCTCGTAGAACGGAATATCGTTTTCGTTGGATAGGAACTTTTCCAATACAATGAATCTAAAATCACCAATTACCTGATTTTTGTTCAAAGATTCGTATCGTGAAACAATATCTACTTCTTTGCACTTCACAAGATCTTGTACTACTTTTCTAAACATAAGATTGATACGCGGAGCTACTCTGAAACCTAAATAGAAATCAACCCTTATAACAGTATCATTTACAATTTCATTTACCCGGTAATCCATACGGTAAGGTTCGTCAACTACATCCACATGCAGGAACCAATAAATATCAGCTCGCTTGGGTTGTCTTTGTAGAATTGAATAAATAATTTTTGATTCGACTTCTTCCTCATAATTAGCACTAGTTAAAAACACCAAATGCGTAGCATATTTAGGAACACTTAAATCTGTTTTTAAATCACAAAGCAATTCTAAATACTCATCTAATTTAACAAACTCAACGTATCTGTTTCTAATTTTACGCGCATCATACCACGCCCACATAATCAATGCAATTAACGTAGCGATAAGCAATGAAATCCACCCTCCTTCAGGTATTTTTTCAAAATTAGCAATAAGAAAAGAACTTTCTACGGCAAGGTAAACAAAAATGAAAACGTTAATTAGGATTTTATTATAGCGTTTCATTCCCATATAGTAAACCAGCAATGTAGAAGTCATTAACATACCAATAATAATTGTCATTCCGTAGGCCCCTTCCATGGCGCTTGATTCTTCAAAATATAGCACTATTCCAGCACAACCAATAAAGAGCAACCAGTTAATAGATGGAATGTACAATTGTCCTTTTAAATCTGTAGGATAACTAATTCTTACTTTAGGCCAAAGGTTTAAACGAATAGCCTCGTTAATAAGTGTAAAAGAACCACTAATCAATGCCTGGCTTGCTACAATAGTTGCCACCATCGCAATGATAAACCCTGGAATAAAAAACCATTCTGGGATAATCTCATAAAATGGATTCATATCATCCAATAATTGCCCCTCAGATTTAAGTAACCAAGCAGCTTGACCAAAATAATTAAGAAGCAAAGCTGTTTTCACAAAAATCCAAGAAGCTCTGATATTTAATTTCCCGCAATGGCCTAAATCTGAATATAATGCCTCTGCTCCAGTTGTGCATAAAAATACCGCTCCTAATATCCAAAATCCATGAGGATACTCAACGAGTAAATTATATGCATAAGTTGGTGAAACTGCAGCTAACACAGAAAAATCGGTAACTACTTGGCTTACTCCCAATGTAAACAACATTAAAAACCAAACTAGCATTACTGGGCCAAAAAACTTACCAATGAACTTGGTACCAAATTGTTGTATTGCAAATAACAAAAACAAAACACCAATAATAATTGGTAATGTATTTATTGGATACTTATCTCTTAAACCCTCTACGGCAGCAGATACTGAAATAGCTGGTGTTATAATTCCGTCTCCTAAAAGGGCGGCTCCACCTATAATAGCAGGAAATAAAAGCCAAGTAATCTTTGTTCTTTTAACGAGGGCATATAATGCAAATATCCCTCCTTCCCCTTTGTTATCTGCTCTTAGGGTTAAAATTATATACTTAATTGATGTCTGTAATGTAAGTGTCCAAAAAATACAAGAAATCCCTCCTAAAATTAATTCTCTGGAAATAATTCTATCTCCAACAATCGCTTTCATTACATATAAAGGAGAAGTACCTATGTCACCGTAAATTATTCCTAAAGTGATGATTAATCCGGCTGCGGTTATTTTGTTAAATCCAGCCTGATGACCATGATCGTTCATTATCGTATTTTTAAAACGGGGGTAAAAGTAATTAGATTTTAGGTCTTATTAATGTAAATTATTTTATTTCAAAAATTAACAAACTAAAGTATTTGGGGCTTTTCAACAACCTTGTTTTAAGATATTTAAGCACAAAGTAAATTTTAATGAAAACAAAACTCAATTTATTTAAAATGAATATGTTACTCTTTAAAATTCTCCAGAATTATAGCTTGATTTGATTTCGTTTCAGCTAAATCACATCAATTCGTAAAAATTGAACTATTTATAATTTTTTCTTAAAGTGTTTCCCAAAATTTGAAGTAGCAAAATATTTGCTTATTAAACTAAAACATTTAACATTCTCTTAATTTTGATTTCAATATCTTAATTTTAATTTAATATTAATATTTTATATAGCTGATTATCATATTTTTATGTTTCTATGTTTCTTTTAATCGTTATTTATGTTATGCTAATGTTATCAATATAACCATAATGTTAATTTTTTGTGTAACTTTGTAACTCAATTTAGTATTTAACAATTAAAATTTTTAAAGATGAAAAATGTAATGTTGTTGTTTTTATTCGCAATATCCCTTGAACTTTCAGCACAAAGAGAACTGAAAACATTTTTTGACAACGGAACTACAAAAAGTTCATACAAATACACCGATCTGAATAATTACGAGGTCTCAAATTACTACATTTCTGGAAAACTGATGGAAACAGGCAGTTTTGTTAATGGAAAAATGAATGGAATGTGGACTGCCTATAATGAAAACGGATTTAAAAGTGGTGAAGCTTCTTACACAAATGGAATTAAAAATGGAGAATGGAAAATTTATGATGAGACAGGGGCAATTAAATACAAAATAACGTATGCTGACAATCACATTGTTAGTGCTCTAAACTTTGATGCGGCCGGAAAAGCAGTAGCAGAGACTCGAACAGGTAAATAATTCAATTTAACAAGTAAACGTGAACGCTCCTTTAAAAAAAGGGGCGTTTTTTATTTCATTAATTTGTTACATAGCTTTTAGTGTTTCTTTACCTTTGCCCGCAAAATAATTAGATTACTATTTATGAAAGTTCACAATTTTAGTGCGGGTCCAGGTATTTTACCAAAAGAAGTTTTACTGAAAGCTTCAGAAGCGTGTATCAATTTTAATAATTCAAATTTATCGCTATTGGAAGTTTCGCATCGTGGTAAAGATGTAATTGAAGTATTTTCTAATGCTGAGCATCTGGTAAAAAGCTTATTAAATATTGGTGATGAATATGCCGTAATCTTTCTTCAAGGTGGTGCAAGTTTTCAATTTGCAATGGTACCGCATAACTTTTTGAACAAAAAAGCAGCCTATGTTAATACTGGAGTTTGGGCCTCTAAAGCGATAAAAGAAGCAAAATATTATGGCGAAACTTTGGTTTTAGCGAGTTCAGAAGCCGACAATTTCACTCATATTCCTAAAAATTACATCATTCCAGAAGATGTAGATTATTTCCATTTTACATCAAACAACACAATTTATGGAACGCAAACAAGAGACTTTCCGAACTCACCTGTCCCTTTGTTTTGCGATATGTCTTCAGATATTTTTAGCCACAGATTTGATGCCTCTAAATTCGATTTAATTTATGCAGGAGTGCAGAAAAATATGGGGCCAGCAGGAGCTACGATGGTAATTTTGAAAAAGGATTTGTTAAATAAAATTCAAAGAAAAATGCCGAGCATGTTAAATTATCAAATACATGTTGAAGGCGAATCAATGTATAATACTCCTCCTGTTTTTGCAGTGTATGTTTCAATGCTTACGTTAGATTGGCTAAAAAGAAATGGCGGTATCGAGTGGGCTGAAAATAGAAACAGAGCTAAAGCCGATTTATTTTATTCAGAACTAGATAGAAATTCGCTTTTCAAAGGAACTGTTACTAAAGAAGACAGGTCATGGATGAATGCTAATTTTATTATGAATGACCCTGCCAAAGAAGATGCCTTCAAGAAAGTACTGAAAGAAGCAAATATCAGTGGACTCAATGGACATAGGTCTGTTGGAGGCTTTAGAGCATCTATGTATAATGCAATGGATTTGGATAGTGTGCAAGTCCTTGTAAATGTTATGCAGGAATTTGAAAAAACTAATGGTTAATTGAAATTAAAATAAATTAGAAGTAATGAAAAGAGTTTTAGCCAACGATGGCATTGATAAATTAGGGAAATTGCTTCTTGAAGAAGCGGGTTTCTTTGTTGAAACGACCAAGGCTATTGAAGGACACTTAGCTGAAACAATAAACAATGGAAACTTTGATGTTCTTCTTGTAAGAAGTGCTACCAAAGTAACTTCAAGTATATTGGATGCTTGCCCAAACTTAAAATTAATTGGAAGAGCAGGCGTAGGTTTGGATAATATTGATGTGAAATATGCAGATGCAAAGGGAGTTAAAGTGATAAATACACCTGCTGCATCTTCCCAATCGGTTGCCGAGTTAGTATTTGCTCACCTATTTAGTGGAGTTCGATTTTTACAAAACTCTAATCATGAAATGAGAAACAAAGGAGAAACTCACTTTAACGATTTAAAAAAGTCATACTCTACAGGAATCGAATTACAAGGAAAAACTATAGGAATAATCGGATTTGGAAGAATTGGGCAGGCAGTTGGGAAAATGGCAATTGGTCTTGGAATGAATGTAGTTGCAAGTGATCCTTTCATAAAAGAAGCTATATTACATATTCATATATTGCCAACTAAGCAAGATATTCCGGTTAAGATTTCTACTATACCATTAGAGGATGTTCTTACTAAGAGTGATTTTATAACATTGCATGTTCCTGGAAAAATTAACGGCAAGGCTGTTATTGGAGGCAAAGAATTAGATTTAATGAAGCCAGGTGCTGGTATTGTGAATGCTGCCAGAGGTGGTGTGATTGATGAAGATGCTTTGTTATATGCATTAGATACAAAACATATCGCATTTGCAGGCTTAGATGTATTTGAAAACGAACCAACTCCCGCAAGTGCTTTATTGCACCATCCACTTATATCGTTGTCTCCGCATATTGGAGCATCTACTGCTGAAGCACAAGAAAGAATCGGGAAAGAAATGGCTGAAGGAATCATTTCATTTTTTAAGAATAATTAATAAATGCCGAAACTTATTCCATTCAATGGCATTGTACCCAAAATTGGTAAAGTAGAAAAGGTAGTTTCAAAACCTTATGATAAATATTCTTTAAAAGAAGTTACTGAGATTGTAGTTTCAAATGAGGAATCTTTTCTCAACATTATCCAGCCTGAACTTGGAAAAGGGAAAAAAAATACTCCTTTTACAAAAGAGAACCTTAATAAAAGCAGGGGTAAATTTGAAACCTTTTTGGCAACAGGGACTTTAGAAAAAAAGTTAAAAAAGGGGTTCTATATCTACAGACAAATAAAGCCAGATTTTATTTATACTGGAATTATTGCTAATATTTCAGCAGATGATTATAGAAATGGCAACATCAAAATTCATGAACAAACGTTAGCTCCTAAAGAAGAAAAATTAAAGGAATATCTTAAAACAGTAGCTATTAATGCTGAGCCGGTAATGTTTACATATCCTCATCAGGCAGTTATCGATAATTTGGTAAACCGATTAGTAGGAAATGAAAAATATGCTGACTTTGAAAAAGATGGCAAACAACATCAAATGTGGGTAGTAGAACAAGAAGATGATGTAAATGCAATTATTGCAGCTTTTGAAAAGATTGAAAAAGTATATGTTGCAGATGGTCATCACAGGTCTGCATCTTCCGTTTTACTTGCAGAAGAATTAAATAAAAAAGAAACAGGACCATGGAGCAATTTTATGGGTATATTCTTCCCTGATCACAATTTACAATTGTTTGAATTTAATCGACTTATAAAAGACACGAATAACCTTTCTGCAGAACAAATTATTTCGGCTCTTGGTGAAGATTTTCTTGTTGAACAAATTTCAAAAAACACATACAAGCCTCTGATTCTGCATGAAATCTCAATGTATGTTGCTGGTAAATGGTACAGCTTAAAATTGAAACATGATAGAAAGAATGATCAATTAACAGACAAGCTTGATGCTAATATCTTGAGTAAAAATATTTTATCTCCAATTTTGGGGATACATGATTTAAGGAATGATAAAAGAATAGATTTTATTAGTGGTCTTTATGGACCAGAAGCCTTAAAAGAAAAGGTAGATAGCAATCAGTTTGCAATTGCTTTTGGTTTGTTTCCGGTGAGTTTTGAGCAGTTTTTTGCATTTAGCGATCAAGGTAAAATGATGCCACCAAAAACAACTTGGTTTGAACCTAAATTGCTGAATGGATTGGTGATGTACGATTTAGAAATAAAATAAATGGGCCTTACAGAAACATTTAATTCAATAAAGTCTAAAATTCCGGCGGACGTTACACTAGTTGCTGTTTCTAAAACTTATCCAACTGAGGTAATTCAAGAAGCATATGATTTGGGGCAAAGAGTTTTTGGTGAAAACAGGGTTCAAGAGTTAACTGCCAAATACGAAGCCTTGCCTAAAGATATTGAATGGCATTTGATTGGGCATTTGCAAAAAAATAAAGTTAAATATGTTGCTCCTTTTGTAAAATTGATACATGCAGTTGACTCATTAGAATTACTGCAAACAATTGAAAATGAAGGGAGAAAGCTTAATAGAAAAATCCCATGTTTGATTCAAATTCACATTGCAAAAGAAGATACAAAATTTGGATTAAGCCCTGTTGAAGTAAGTGCTTTTTTTGAATCCGCAGCAGTTAAAAACCTAGCATTTGCAGAAATACATGGTTTGATGGGAATGGCAACGTTTACAGATAACTTGGCTCAAGTAGCAGGAGAATTTGAAACTTTAGCAAAACTATTTGAAGATGTGAAATCGAAATCCCATAGCTATCTTTCTAATTTTAATCAGTTATCAATGGGAATGAGCGGTGATTATGCTATTGCAATTGAAAAAGGAAGCACAATGGTTAGAATTGGGAGCGCTCTTTTTGGCAAAAGGTAAATTATCTTAAAATTGTAATTCTCCCTTTATAACTTTTATTTCCTGATTCAACTCTAATCAAATAAAAACCATTTGCAATTTCGATAGGAATCTCAACAGTTGCTGAAGACTCTTTCTTAGAAAAAAGCAACTTCCCATCTATTGAATACATAGAAAAGTTATAGGTATTTAGAATATTTCTAAAAAACAAAACACCATTGCTTGGGTTTGGGAAAATTGATAATTCATTTTCCTCAACTTTACTGAATCCAATACCTTCATTTGGCACATTGTTATCACCTGGACTCAATGCAGCTCCTTGAGGCAAATTAGCACTAACTTCTAATGGGTCAAATTGGGTACTCGATATTAAATCTCCATTATACCAAGCAGGTTTTGAAAAAGGGGTATTATTTCCATAAAACCGAACTGCAGCATCAGGTGTTCCGGCCGATTGCTCTAGTACAACACCACCGTAGATTATTGCAGTTAAATCTCCATTTGTCCAACCAACTGCATCTTGAATGGAAGCTCCAAATGGAAGTTCCAATTGACCATCATTATTCAAATCATAGTCAACATTACTCAAAATTGTAGAAGGACTAAAAATTACTACGAAAGAAGTGTTCCCATTTTCCAGAACGCCTCCCGGCACCCCAAATAACAAGGTATCTTTCCAGACTGTTGCAGCTGGAACAGTAGGATATCCTAAAGTTGTACCTATTAAAAGTAATCCATTGCTTCCTAATGTAATATTGTTTAAGGGAATGACTAAATCAGAATTTCCAGCACTTGCGGAATCTCCTTCAAAAACACAAACGTAAATTCCATTAAGCGTACTTCCTGGAGAGCCTTTTACTTCTATAAACTCAAAAGGTTCATCACTTCCCGGAGGATTTACCAATATTTCATTCAGTAATAATTGTGCATTTGAAATTGTGGTCAATGTTAACATTGCCAAAATAGTAAATAGATTTTTTTTCAAAACTTTAATGATTTTAACGGTAAATAAGTAAAGGACCTTGCAAGGTTTCGAAATACTTATCTTTTAAATAATAATTAACTACAAAATAGTAAAGTCCCGACATAACAGGCTTTCCAGAAGTTTTACCATCCCATTTTTCAGTAAGACTTTCTGAACTATACATCTCCTGCCCCCACCTATCGTAAACTTTTACATTTCCAAGCGTAACTGTTTCTGAGTGAAAAACCTCAAAAAAGTCATTTAAATTATCTCCATTTGGAGTAAACGAGCTAGGCATATAGACCGTTTGAGGAATAACCTCTTTTAACTTAAAATGTGCAACCAAAGTATCGGAAGTATCAACAATAAAAGTATTTAGGGAATCTGAAGTATCACTTTGAAGCTGTATGAAATCTAAACTCCAATGACTAAACAAATAATCTATATAAGGCAAGGCCTCAACATTTACCTCTTGCCCTGGAAAATAGGTGTATGTCTTTGGATAAGTATTTATATATTCTCCATTTAAAATCACATTTCCTGCATTCTCAGGTTCAACAATAACAGTTAAATCCCAAGTTTGCTTTGGTTGAAAATGAACAATTACAGTATCAGTAGTATCGACTTGAATTACAACAAGCGTATTTGCAGGGTCGGGTGTAAAAGTGTGGTAAGTTGCGCTATAATTTAAAAAGTTATAATTAGGATCTGCTGTTGCTGTAAGTGTAATGGGTGTCCCTTCATTATAAGTCGCTGTAAATGGGAATGCGCCCGGTGTTATTCCATTTATTGAAACAGAACCTCCCCCATCAGGATCTATTACATAAGTAATTTGATGTGTTTGAATAATTCTAAAATGAGCAACAATACTATCAGCTCCACTTATAAGAAACTCGTTAAGAATTTCGGTACTATCACTTAACAAGTTATGGTGAAATACTTCCCAATACCAAAATTCATAACTTGAGTTTGCAGGTGTTGCTTCTATTTCACCATTAACTCCTCCAAAGTACGCCCCTGACCAAGGGTATTGAGGAATTTGTAATTCGTTGAATCGAATAGTTCCGGCACCAGCAGGCGCAACGTTGAAAGCTAATTCATGAGGGCCATCA
>JAIXYK010000036.1 GCA_027490225.1 Bacteroidota bacterium
TCCTGTTGCTGTTCCGATACCAGTTGCTCCAGTTGTAGTATGAGTGATTGCAGTTAAAGCTGTATTGATACAAAGCGCTGGTGTGGCAGATGCTGTTCCAGCTGTATTTGCAGGGGTAACAGTAATAGTTCCAGTTGCATTTACTGAACCACAACCACCTGTTAATGGAATGCTATAGTTAAATGTTCCTGATGCCGTTGGTGTTCCGCTTATGGTAAGTACGTTTGCGGCCCATGCTGCTGTTACTCCAGCTGGAAGTCCTGTTGCTGTTCCGATACCAGTTGCTCCAGTTGTTGTTCTTGTAATATTTGTTAAAGCAGTGTTTATACAAAGTGTTGGATTTGATGAAGCTGTGCCAGCAGTCATGTTTGTAAAAGCTGCAACCGCACCATTGAATGTAAAATTGTTGATAGAGAAGGTTGTACCTCCTGCACTTGCACCCCAAACATATAGACGAAATGTAATATTTGAAGTAATATTCTGAAAAGAAGCGGCGGATAAACTAAATGTTGCGCCTGTTGTTGAAGTTGAGGTGTTAATATTCGCACCGTATGCGTCTACATTTGAACGTAGCGCCAAATTGATGGTACCAGTGGATATTTGGGAGGTATAAACCAAACTTGTGAAATCAATCTCAAAGCATGAATTCGGCGTAATAGAAAACTCGAAAAAGTCGTTGGCAGAGATTGCATTCGCCAATGAAGTCGAATTTGCACCAGTTACATTGTAACGATCATTAGCTCCACTAGCTGAAAGACCGCTTCCTCGCGCAATTCCGGTTGAAGAGATATTGGCATTCAGTGTTTGCCCCGTAGCATAAGGATTTGCAGTGATGCTAGTTCCGGTAATCGGGTTGGTAAAAATAGACTGAGCGAAGCCACTTTCGCATAAAACAACGAAAAGCAAGATAACCCAACTTCGAAAAATCAAGTTACTAAAATTAAAAAAATGTTTAACTTTTTGTTGACTTTTAAAGTTGATTCCTTTTAACTCTTTCGAATCAGCATTTTTCGAAGTGTTGGATAAAGAAATATTTGTTTGAGCAATGTATAGTTTTCTCATATTAGAGATTATCGGTTGGCGATTCTAACGAAGAAGACATATTGAGGTTACTTCAAATTATTTGTAATTGCCGAACGTATATGGAAGAATTCAATAGATTTTGTTTGATTAAAAGAAAATCAATTGCACTTTTTAATACTTCAGAAAGCTAAATTGCTAGGTATTTAGGTATTTGTTAATTAAAACAAAAACATCATTTTGCTATTATTCTAATGCAAGAAAAAAATGCATTTAGAATTATTTCATGTAAAAAGCCGCACCAAAACATAACTTTTTTTGGGCTTTTTTTTGAATAATATCCTTTCAATTATTAAGAGAAGGTTTTTAAAAAACTAATAAATCTTTCTAATATTTACTTTGAATTTAATTCGCTTGTAAATGAAAAATGCACACTCTAAGAATGTGCATTTTTGAGGCATTTAAATAAATTGATTGCTTTTTATCTTATAAAAAATTTATAAAAGTTTTTTAAGCTAATGTTGAATATCAACTAAAAATAATTTAAATTTTAGTAATAGAATTTTCTAAATATAGAATGTGTCCCTAAACTAAATTTAATGATATAATTCCCTTTGCTTAAATTGCCTAAAGTGATTATTCCGCTCCATGTTTTTGACACATTAGAAACTGTTTGGTCATATACTAATCTTCCTGCACCATCAAAAACTGTTATTGTAGCATTTTCAGCTTGAATTGGAATGTTAATAACTGAGAAGCTAACTGATGTTGCTTCACTATTAACCGCAAATTGCGATAGTTGAAGTTTATCTGCTCCTTCAAATTTAACAGGAATCCATTCGCTAAAAGTAAATTTGCCATCAAAATCAACTTGTTTTAAGCGGTAATAATTAATTCCCAATTCTGGGTTTTCGTCTGGAAGTGTATAATTTAAATAAGTATTACTATTTCCAGCACCATCAACTTTTCCTATTTTAATTGCATTTTTGGTATCTAAACTTCGTTCTATTTCAAAGTAATGATTGTTTATTTCTGAAGCAGTAGACCAGTTTAAAACAACTTCATTTTCAGCTGCATCCGCTGTAAATGTTAATAACTCTATTGGCAATGGTGTTCCATTTCCTATTCCAGTAAACTCGCTAAAGGTTGTAATTCCATTCCAAGAAAGAGCTTTAGTAGAAACATTCACACCACCCGAACCAATCATAGCATTGGAAGCACTTTCAATGCAACTTTGCCAACCTCCACCATTATATTTAGCAGGAAACAATGTTCCTTCAGAACCAAATATATCACTCGCCGCATAATTATATACTACATTGTAATTTGGATTTGAAATACCTGTTGGTTCAATGCTCCAGTAACGTCCTAAATAATTAGTACTCGTAACGATTGCAGGATGTGTTGATACATTTATCTTAGCAGTTAAAGTTGCGTTACTTAAAGAACCTGCATTTAAGGTTAATTGAAAAGGTGTATAATCGTTTAAATCGCCAATTGGAAATTCATAAGTACTTCCTAAGCTATTTACTCGATGAATAATTGAACCATTATCAGCTCCATCCCAAGCAATAACGTAAGTATTATTTCCCCCACCCGAGACTGTTCCATTTAATCCAATAGTTCCTAAAGTTAAGTTGAAGTTGTTTAAGTCTATTAAACCATTTACTAACTTTAAATCGTTCAAAATTTGAATATTATTATTCAATCTTAAAGCTATTCCATTATTATTATCTATTTCCACATTATAGAAACTCTGACCTGATGGGCAGTTTATGTTTTGCAAGGTTGTTCCATTAAAAACTATACTAGCATTGCCATCATCAACATCCGTTTCTAATGAGCTATTTACAAAATTTCCTTTTATCTGAATTCTACCATCTAATGTTGAATTATTTCCATCATTAAAATCTATCCGCCCCCCAGGGTTTATTGATAAATTTCCATTAACAAAAATATTTGTAGCTGCATTTTCTTTTTTGAATAATGCATTTCCAACTCCCGCAGAAGTTCCTGTTAACGCTAAATTATTACAACTAAATTGAGCATTGTCCTCCACTTCAAGTGTTACGATTCCTGTACCCGCAGATTTTGTAATAACTACATCACCAGTTACATTTAGTCCTCCACCTGACACAATTGATAAATATGGAGATACACTTGAATTGGAAGTTAAACTCAAACTTAAACAAGATTCTATACCAGTAATTTCACAAATATTATTAGCTGTGTTATTAAAAATAACAGATGTTGCAGCAGTTGGTACTTGACCATTTGACCAATTTAAACAATTGTTCCAATCAGAATTAACGTTACCAGTCCATAATCCAGCAGTTCCGCCAAATCCAAAGTTTGAAATTGTAATTGGCGCACTTGTATTGCTGCAACCATTTGTGGTGTTAACAGTAACTGAATATGCTTGACTTGAGGTAGCAACAGTGGCCTGAGGATTTGGTATCGAAACATTGCTTATTCCGACAGCAGGAGACCAAGTGTATGTTGATACGCTTAGTCCATTCGTAATTGTTGTTGAAAGTTGAGCAGCAGAGCCATTACAAACAGTTTGATCAGTTCCTAATGAGATAATTGGTGCAGGTTTTACTGGCACTGTTACCACATAATTTTGATCGCAGCCATTATTAGTTACCACATAGTTATATGCAACATTTATTAGAGCCCCCGTAGTATTATCTAATGCTTCATTTGGATCTGAAAATTGTGCTGTTGTAATCGCTGAATTACTTATTCCAGAAACGGCTGGTCTTGTCCAAGTAAATGTAGCTCCTGATAATGAACTTGTTGGAGTATAATTAAACGCTTCATTTCCACAAACAGCAGGAGGAGTTAAAGTGCTGCTTAAATCAGGTATTGCATTTACTGTAATTGGCAAAGGGGAAGATGGAGTAGTACATCCAAAACCATTTGTAGCGTTTACTACATAGAAAGTGTTTACAATAGGACTTACGTTTACAGGATCAGACGCAGTAGATGTATAGCCTGCTGGCGCTGAAATCCAACTGTAATTGTATTTATTGCAAACACCTGTTAAAGAAACATTATCTATCGCCCAGTATCTATCAGCAGCAGTTGTTGTGTAACGGAACCTAATATAAAAAACTGGTTGACCAATATATGCATTAAGATTTACTACAGAATTTACAAATCCGGTAGGAGTTCCTTGTGTGGTAGTAAAACTTGTTACAGTTGTCCAAGTTGAGTTATTTAAAGAAACCTGCACACTTGCTGTACCATTTCCTATGGTCTCAAAATAATGGAAAAAATCAAGACTCAAAGTAGAATATCCTGTAGTATTCAATACAGGTGACCTTAAATTTGTGGTTGTTGTAGTTCCAGCCTGAGCCTCGCTATTACTCATATAGAACTGAGTATTGTTATTAGAACTAAAATTTATAGAATTGTAAGAATAATTATCTGGACGTAAAGTCCAAGTTGCATTTGCGGTTGTACCTCCTGAAGAAAAATTTTGCCTTACCCAATTATTAATTGTCCCGTTAAATCTTTCTCTAAGCAACACACCATTGTATGATGATACTGAAGAATATAAATTAACTGATTCACCAATACATATTTGATCATCTGAAGCGCTTGTTAGCACTGAACCTGTAAATACATAAGGATTTATATCAATAAATATTGTATCACTTTCGGCCAGGCAACCACCTACTGCAGGTCTAGTATTCCAAACTGCATAATTACCAGGGGTAGAAGATGAAATATTGATTACTCCTGTTGACGTACTTACGAAATTTAAACCTGCCGTTGAAGAAAAAGTTCCAGCAGCAGCGCCAGGCGCAAAAATAGGTGCCGGGTTTATAGCAGAAACAAACTGACATAAATCCGTCCCGATTGCATAACTAAAATCCGTAGAAGGTACTTGAGTTATAACAATGGTTGCAGTTGCATTAACATCTGCACATGCTCCTACTGTAGTAACAGTATTTCTGATTGTATAAGTACCTGGAGTAGTGGCAGATAAATCAATTAATCCAGTGGCTGTATTTAAAAATATTACAGCAGGGTTAGTACATGAAAAAACTCCTGCAACGGAAGCTCCTGTCATCAGGGCAACAGGATCAGCTTCTGAACTACAATAAGGAGTTGTAGGATAAGAAAAAGTAGCAGTAGGAGCTGCGTTTATTGAAACTGTAACAGGTTCAATATCTTCACAAGACCCAACTGTGCTTTTAATATAATAAATTCCTGAAGCAGAAACAGCATTAGGCGTTGACAATGTTGTTGTAGCTGCCGCATTGGTCCAATAAGTTAATGTTCCACCTCCTGTACTTCCAGCAGTTACTGCTGGTAATGTTAAATTCACATTTCCAGCACATACAGTTTGATTGGTAATATTTAAAACTGGAGTTGTTGCAACTGTAATTGTTACTGTTGCAGACATCTGAACTGAACAAGTAGAAATATTACCAGTGGCTAAAACATTGTATGTAGTTGATGTTGATAAAGTACCCAAAGGAAAATTTATTGTGCCTCCTGTTCCTGCCACGGGGTCTCCAACCGCAGCATTTGTTGCATTATTTCTCAATTGATAACTTACACCTACTTGAGAACCGGGTAAATTAATGGAAGTAGAACCATTTACACAAACACTTGAATTAACAGCCACAGGTGTTAAATCAGAAGGTAAAGCGCTTGGAGTAACATTATAAGTATCAGTTGTTGTGCAACCAAAACCATCTGTAAGGGTTAATGTATAAACTCCTGAATGTATACCACTTGCTGAATTAGTAACTAATGGATTCATGTCTGTTGAAGTAAATCCGTTTGGTCCTGTCCAAGCATATTCATAAGGACTTGCACCTCCTATTGGATTTGATTCAAGAATCAATGGACTTCCTTGGCAAATTCCAGATCCTGAAGGTCCAGGATTTACACTTAATGCAACAGGAGAAAGTGTACCAAAAGAAATATCATCTAATCCAAAGTCATTACCTCCTAAAACAGTATTTAAATTTACAATAGAAAGATTTGCAGTGGATGAAAATCCAGAATTCCAAGAGCCATAAAAACGAACCCAATTATATGGTCCTGCATTATTTGTAAATCCAATAGGTAAAAATGCAATTGAGCCTACCTGATTACCATTGATTGAAAATCTTAAAACTGCTGGATTTCCGTTATTTACACTAACTCCCCATGCTGAAAAATAGTATGTAGTATTTGGTTGCACAGTAATATTATTTTGACTCCAAACAGTAGCACTTACTGCAGGACTACCATTTACTATCATAAAGTTTCCACCACCAGGAGTATGGTTAGAACCATAAAACAAATTATGAACTGTATTTGGATTAGGAACAACTGCATATGTGCCTTCTGGGTACATTTCAGTTTGACCAGCACCATCGGTCACATAATTATATACTGTTGTAAATCCTGTGTTTCCAGCATCGAATTTACCATTTGTTACCAGTTCTGATGCTACACCAATTGAAGTTGAAGCATAACAGCCATTTGCATTGGTGGCTGTAAGTGAATACTGACCTGCTATATCTGCATTTATAAAAGAAGTTGTTGCAGTTGTATTCCAGAGAAAAGTGCTGAAACCAGGACTAGCAGTTAGAATAACAAAACCATTATTATCGCAGTAATCAGCATCAATTGAAACAGAAGGCGGATTTACAACCGAAATTGGGAAATTTGCAGAGAAAACGCCATTTCCGCAAGCATTTACTCCTCTTACAGTGATATTACCTGAAGTAGCGACATTTGTAAAATTAGCAGTAACTGCAGCCGTTGAACCAGAAAATGTACAACCAGTTCCAGAATAGCTCCAAGAATAACTTAAAGCATTTGCAATAGCAGGAACGCTAAACGCAAATCCATTTTGTCCTCTACAAACCGTTGAAGGCCCTGTTATTGTTCCGGGAGTAGCAGGTAATTGGTTAATCGTTATTGCCCTATTTGCTGACACTGTTCCATTTCCACAAACATTTGTACCTCTCACAGTTAAATTACCTGAAGTAGCATTGTTTGCAAAATTTCCCGTTGTAGACAATGAACTTGCTGTAGGAGTAAAACCAACACCAGAATATGCCCAAGTGTAACTAGTAGCATTGGCAATTGATGCTACAGAAATTGCAACTCCTGATTGGCCTTGACAAACTGAAGTAACAGATGAAATAGCTCCCGCCGCTGAAGGTAGTGGTGTAACTGTAATTGGAAATGTTGAAGATAAAGGACCATTACCACATGTATTTACTCCTCTTACTGTTAGGTTCCCAGAAGTAGCAGATGCAGAAAAACCCGCAGTAATAGCAGCGGTAGATCCTGAACCTGTGAATCCTGTTCCTGAATAAGCCCAGGTATAAGTTGTGGCATTTGCGATTGAAGGTATTGAAAAAGCGACACCTGTTTGACTAACACAAACGCCAGAGGTTCCTAAAATTGTTCCAGGGGCCACAGGCAAAGGATTCACTGTAATATTTTTAGATGCTGTTGCTGTACCACAACTTCCTCCAGTAGAAGTCAAAGTTAATGTGGCCGAGCCACTATAACCAGCGGGAGGAGTCCAGGTTGAATTTAAATTGTTTGCGTTAGGATTAAATGTACCTCCTGCCGAACAAGACCAAGTACCTCCAGTGGCAGCACCACCGACTGAACCTCCTAAAGCTGCAGATGTTGTATTTTCGCAAATTGCAGCTAGTGCACTTCCTGCATTTGCAGTAGCAGTTGCGCAGGAAGTAACAGTAATATCATCTAGTCTTATGGCATCTCTTGTTGCTGCAGTTTGTGCAGGTGCTTCATAGTAAAGCCATCTGATTTGAACCACCGCTTGATTTTCACATGCCGCTGGTAATGCTATATTTGTAAAATTAGTGGAAGTAGCATCACTAGAGCCGTTGCTTGTATATGTTCCAGAACCTAATGTTGTAAAAATTCCAGAAGTACCTATCCGGTATTGAAGTGACAACATCATAGAACGCGTAGTTCCGGCAGTTTGGTCATCTACCAAATAATTTACTAAGATTGAACTTCTTCCAGTAGTGTTTAAAGCTAAGCATAATGAACCGGTGCGATTAAATGTTGCAGCAGTTGTAGCTAAGAATCCAAATCCATTTGCGCCTAAGTTGCTTAGACCTGAAGTAGTTGCTGTTCCACTTGCAACAAGGGCCTGATCACCTGATGGAACAGCAGTTGAATTAGTTGAAATGTTATCAGCTTCAGTAGACCAACCCCTCAAACTTGTTGGGTAAGTTGTACTAGTTGCTGTTTGTGTTGTAAAAGAAAAATTAGCACTTAAGTTGTGCGCTGCGGGATTTGTTTGTGCAGAAAGTGAACTTAAATTTCCTAATACTAATGATGAAAAAACTAAAAAAAGCAAACTAAAAAAGTTTGCATCTTTTAAATTCATTTTTTTTAATACCAATTTTGAATTATCTGAAATATCATTAATAAACTTCTGCTTTCTTGTAAACAGCAAGTTGATTAGGTGTATATGTTTCATTGCATTTGCGTGTTTTAAAACTATTTTATTGCTTAGGTTCTTAGGGGAACTTTTTTATCAATTTTTGTTTTAAGACGGTAGTAGTTAAAGTTTGCTTCTGGAAAAAATCTTTTTGGAATAAAATAATGCACTGTAAATCAGTCTCTAATAAGTATAGTAGACACTTTAATAAAATTAATAATTGTGATTTTTATTATTTCTTAAATTAAAATAACTACCTGCCCAATTAAGGACAGGTAGTTAGCTTAACTATAAACTAAAGATTACTTTTTAACAATTTTCATTGTTTCTCTTGAGTTGTTTGTTTCTACTGTTAAGAAATAAACCCCGCTAGAAAGATTATTTAAGTTTAATGAAGTGCTTACTTCGCTTGAAGCTGTAACATTTAAAGTATGTGTAAATACTTGTTGACCTAAGTAGTTTGCAACTTTAATTGTAGCAGTTTTATCTAAATCTCCTGTAGATATTGCAACATTCACAAAATCAGAGAAAGGATTTGGATATACAGTACTAGAAGCAACTTCGTTAGCAGTTTGGTTATCATCTGAATGAGAAGCAAATTTAGCTACAGCATTTTGGCAGTTATTGCTCACAATGAAACCATCTACATCATAACCATCAGCAGTTCCTGAGAAAGAAGCTGGATTAGAACGATCTGTTACTCTTAAGTATTGAACAACACCTGCAGCAGATACATCAATTCCACCATCTAAACAAAGATCTCCACCTGTACTTAACAATGTCCAAGGACCATTTTCGAATAATGAACCTTCTACCATTGCTTTTTCTGGGTAACCAGCACAAGATGGATTTCCGAAAGATGTTTCAACCATTTGAACATCAACACCAGGAGCATCGAATATTACAAAGTCAAATTTCACAACCAAAGAACCACCGAATCCAAGAGATACGAAGTTAACAGTATTGTTATTTTGAGGTACACCTAAAGCGTTTTCTTTAATTGTTCTAGGAGTAACAATTGGAGTTCCATTTTTACGAGTAGTTGGGTAGTAAAATGCCTCTTGAGCTGAACCGAATACTAAATCAGTAGGAACTGGATTTAATTCTTCACCATGTAAACAAACTACACCGTCTAAGTCATATCCATCAACTAAACCATTGAAAGATTCAGGATTTGTCATATCAACAATCTTAACATATTGTGCCCAGTTTAAACCTTGTAAGTCAAAGTATGTATTTTGGCAACCTTCACCTAAATATACCCAGTTACAACCATCTTGAGAAGCATAAGCTCTGATTTTTTCAGGGTAACGAGTACAGTTTTGGTTTCCACTAGGTAAGAAAGAAGTTTCAACTACATAGATATCATCACCTTCACCGTTTTTAATCGGATAAGCGAATTTCAATACGATTTCACCTGCAAATCCTAATGTTACGAAATTGTAATCTTCTGGAGCAGTAGCAACATCACTCAATTGAGGAGCACCTAATGCATTGTCAGTATTTTGACGATCAGCTGCAACTGGAGTTAAGAAATCGCTGCTTGGACCAGGGTTGTAGCTAATAACTTCAACTGGACTGCAACCTGCAACTGGAGGAGGGCAAGTTTCTACGAAAGAGATATCATCAATACCGAAGTCATTACCATTTTTAGTTAAGTCAATGTCATAGATGCTTAATCTCGCAGAACCTGTGTACTCAGCATTGTAAGTAGCAGTTACTTCAATCCATCCATTTCTACCAACTGTAGCATTGAATGTTCCAAATTCTACTGGAGAAGAAATTAAATCGTTAGGAGTAATTCTGAAGCTGAAACGTGCTGGTGCAGCTGGGAAAAGATTCTGAGTGTACATTGTGAAAACATACTCTCTACCTGCTGTTACGTCTACGTCTTGCGCCCATAATTCTTTTACTGATTGTGTATTACCATTCACGATTAAGAATTTACCTGTACGACCAGTTCCTATAAATTGTGGGTGAAAGTTATTTGCGTTTGTTCCAACAGCAATTCTGTTTTCAGGAACCATCTCTGTGTTACCAGCAATGTCAGCTGTGAAAGTGTAAGAAGAAGAGAAACCAGTGTTACCTGCTTCGAAATCTCCATTAGCAATTTTGTTAGTACCACAATCAGTTGGATTTGAAACTGGAACAACTGTTAAGTTTAATGTTGTAACCATTGGACATCCGTTGGCACCTGTAGAATTCATTGTGTAAGTTCCACCTGTTGTTCTGTTCTGACCATTGAAAGCATAAGAATCACCTTCGTTGATTGTAACATTTAATGTTACTGATGAAGAAGTGTTGATTGTTAAGTTCAAAGTTGTAGTTAATGTACAACCAGCTTCATTTTCTGATTCATATGTAAATGCTCCAGAAGAAGTATAAGTTTGACCGTTTAATGCCCATGTGTAAGAATCACAAGCAGTAGCAGAAACACTTGCAGTTGTGTTTGCACCAACTTCAATTGCAACTTCAGTTAATGAAGCAGAAGCACAACCTTCGTCATTTGCACCTACAAATACTGTAGTAGACTCAGTTACTGGAACTGAAATAGAATTTCCAAAACCTAAAGCAACTAAACCAGCTGCATCAGCAAACCATTTTACATCACCAGCAGAAGCAACCGCGCTAACAGAAGCATTACCAGCACCACAACGGAAACCTGGAGTAGTTGAAGTAATAGTTGGTTTAGCATTGATTACAGCAGGAACTAATGTACGAGCTGAAGTACAACCTAAGTTAGAAGCTTCAACAAAGTAGTTAGTAGTTTGTTGTAAGTCGATAAGCGTGTAAATAGAACCAGTAGCAAGAGCTTGACCACCTTGAGCAGCAGCAAACCATCTGATTGTTCCTGTAGCGTTAGCTTCTAAAGATAAAGTACCAGGACCGCAACGTTCTGCTGGAGCAGGAATAGTTACAACTGGAAGTGGATTAACTGTGAAGGTAACTACATTACTAATACCTGATAAACAAGCACCTTGACGTGCGATACGACGGTATGAAGTTGTTGTATTGATAGTTGCAGGATCGAAAGAAGCACCATTAGCTCCTTCAATTACAAACCATTCGTTACCATCTGTTGTAGATTCCCAAATATATGTAGTTAAAGCGCCTGGATTATTCAAACCTTCATTTAAATTAGTTCCTACAATGTTTCCTGGATTTCCAGATGCACAGAAAGAAGAAGGTGAAGGTGAAGTTAATACGTTGTTAGCAACAGTGCCTTGAGAAGTAATTGTAATAGTACAAACATTGCTATTTACAGAACAATCTCCACTTATAGCTTTACGACGGAAGTATGTTGTTGCATTTACTGCTCCTGGGTTGTAATTAGCTGAAGTAGCGCCATCGATAGGAGAGAAAGAAATGTTATCATCGCTTACTTCCCACTGGAAAGTGTATGATCCATTACCACCAGTTGGAGTAGAACCAACAAATTCAGCAGCATCTAAAGAATTACAAGCAGAAGTTACTTGAGGGCAAGTAATAGAATTTCCAGCTAAAGCAGGTAAAACAGTTACATCAACTTGATCAGTTGCAGAACAAGTTACTGAAAAAGAAATATCATCTAAACCAAAGTCATTTCCACTTGTGATCAAGTTGTTATTAATAATTTTAATCTCTGCTTGAGTTGCAGAACCAGAATTCCAAACTGTAAAGAATGGAGACCATGTGTTTAAAGCATTTGGAGCTACAATTTCAGCACCTAATGCAATACCATTAATTTGGAAACGCAATCTTGAAAGATTTCCTAAATTAATAGAAGCAATCCAAGTAGCGAAATTATAATTAGTGTTTGGTAATACTTCAACAGTTTGAGACCAAACTACCTGACCTAAAGTACTAGACCCATTGATTGCCATGTAGAAATCATCATTTTCTCCAGCAGCAAGACCTTTATTATGTCCTACACCTTTGAAAGCAGGGTGCATTTTAGTAACATTTGTATCAGTTCTATTAGCAACTACCGAATATTTACCTTCAGGATAAAGACCTGTTCCTGATGAATAACCACCTACAGCAAAACCAGCAACATAAGCGTAATCAGAAGTAAAACCTACGTTTCTTTGATTAAAATCGCCATTGTTTACTAAGTCACCACTATTTACATAACCTGTTAAAGTATAAGTAGTGTTTACAGCAGGAGATGCCGTTGGATTAACTGCAAATGCACTGCTTAAACTTCCAGCCGGTGACCACTCATAAAAATCAGCTCCTGAACCTTCTAATTGCACAGAACCGCCAGTACAAACTGTTTTGTTAGGACCTGCATTTACGTTTACAATAGTGTTTTGAACTAAAGCTGTTGTAGAAGCGAAACATCCGTTGATATCTTGAGCTACTACTGTATAAAGACCAGAAGGAACACCCATTAAATCTTCAGACGTTGTTCCATTACTCCAGTTAAAAGAAGCAAATTCAGAAATGCCATCAGCTTGTGGATCAATTAACACAAGGTTAACATTTCCAGTTTCACCAGGGCAAGCATTTTGAACTAACGTTTTCAATCTGAATTGAGAAACTTTAACTTTTTCAGAAAATACAGTTTCACCACCGCAAGTTACTCTTACTTGGTATTCTCCAGCATTATCTGCGATGAAAGTTGATGCACCTGCATTTGCAGTGAATACACCATTACGGAACCATGCAAAAGAAGGAGCACCAGAGCATCCTGTAACATTCGCTGTTAATGTAGTTGTTCCACCTGCGCATATTCTTAATGCACCTGAGATGGAAACCGAAGCCGCTGCCGGAGCAGAAATTGTTACATCTTCTCTAGAAGATGCGAATGTTTCTCCTTGGAAAAAGGCAAAAGCCATTACAAGGGAAAGTGCTTTAAAAGCTTTTAAGCACCCATTGATTGTTTGAACTGTTGTTCGATTTTGTTTCATAAGAACAATTGTTAAGATTAGGTTTTGCAAATTTATACAGATTCGATGTAAGAAAAGTTACATTTGTGTTAAGTTTTTTTTCTGTTTTCTTAAACCTATATTAATTATTAACAATAATTACATGTTATACATCTGTTTATCAATTACTTAGACGGACTGTTGATAACTTTGCGAATTTTCAAATCCCCGCAAAAATGAGTACAAATACCTATGTTTTTATAAGTTTTAAACTGATTTTAAACTTGAAAACAAATCAAATTCGGCAACATTATGTTCTCAAAACGTCAAATTAAGGTCAAAAAAAGGCATAGGGATCTTAAAAATTACAGATTACCCAAACAATCTTACATAGACTAAGACAAATCCGACAAAAACAGTTAATGTTGCTGATAAATTCTAACACATGAAAAAAACGCTACTTATTGCATTTTCAGGATGTACTGTACTACTTGCAACAGTTCTGACAAATAATGATGTGCATTCTAATGGAGGAGGAGCTCCTGCCGGTTATACTGGCTCACCCTTAGAAAACAATAATAGAACTTGTTCAAGTGCTAACGGCGGCTGCCATAGCGGAGGAGGAGCTAGTTTTCAAATAGGATTAATTACTTCAAATGTTCCGGAATGCGGTTACATCGCAGGACAAACATATTCAATAACAGTTTACATTACTTCGGCTAATAGAACTAAATTTGGTTTTAGTATATCCCCTCAATTGACAAACGGAAATACCGGAGGCAGCATGATTGCCTCTTCAGGCACACAATTAAACGGAGGAGGCAGGTATTTAACGCACACAAGTGCTGGAACTTCAGAAACTGGTACCAATGAAAGAACTTGGACTTTTGACTGGGTAGCTCCAGCTGCAGGATCTGGAGATGTTACATTTTATGCTGCTTTAAATGCAACTAATAGCAACAGCGCAAATTCGGGTGACTTGATTTTTAATTCTACTTTAACAATATTTGAAGGACTACCTCCGGAAGCACCTCAGATTACTGGCAATAATTCATTGTGTGAAGGAAATCCAATAACAATTTCAACAAATTACCTTTCTGGAATTGTTTGGCAACCAGGAGGAGAAACAACACAAGAAATCCAAGTTTCCGCAAGTGGAACTTATTCTGTGGAAGTAACAACGGCATGCGGAAATGCCACCTCTCTTCCCTTTGAAGTTACAATTGGAACCATTCCATCTACACCAAGCATTAGTACAAATAGTTTTGGAAACCTTCAAAGTTCTGTAATAGGCAACTTTACTTATAATTGGTATTTAGATGGTGCTTTAGTCGCAACAACAGATTCGGCTTCATACTCACCGCAAAGCTCTGGTGAATATACTTTGAGTATTACATCTTTGGAAAACTGTTCAAGTTCTTTTTCAGCTCCGTTTACTGTAAATGGTGTTAGTATTTTAAAAATAGATGGAAAGAAATTTGAAATTTATCCAAATCCATCTAATGGCGTTTTCAACATAATTGTAAAAGAATCCCAATCTGAATTAATAATTACTGATTTAACTGGAAAACTAATTGCTAAGCAGAAATTGTGGAGTGGAATAAATCTTATTGACCTGAAAGTGAATAAGGGCTTATATGTTTTGCGTTACCAGAATGAGAATTATAGAGTTATTATTGGAGATTAATAATAAAAGGTTTAGCCATTTTATTTAAAACCTATAACCAAGACTGAAATTTAGATTAGCTGTTGCGCCGCTGCTTGTAACACCAGGAATTGATGTAAATACTCTTCTTGTTCCAACTCCAAAAGTTGTTGAAATAGCTAATTCTTTTGAAGGATTCCAAATAAAACCAAAAAAAAAAAAAAAAGAAAAGAAAGTAGTATTTTCAATATATTGAGCTACTGGAAAATAAGGATCCATATAACCATAATTATTAGGCCTGTATTGGACCATTCCTGTCCTTATTGATGGACCAAGAACAAGGCTAACTTGGCCTTGCCCAGTTGGGTAAAACAACAAATCGAATCCACTATAAAAAATATTTCTAACTCTTCCGTTATTCCCACCATTGTTTATCTTACTGGTTCCATTTAAGTTAATACTAAAAGGTATCCTTATTCCAAGTTTACGGCTTTTACCAACTAATCGCTCGAAACCTAAAGTAACATTTTGAAAAAGCAAATCACCAGCATTCATATAAATAATATTGCTTTTCAATTCAGATGGATCCATTTTCGAATTATTACTTACATAAGAAGGCTTTTCATTATACATCAAATTAAACTTGTCAATAGCGCCGCTTTCATAATTTATTAAAGCTACATCTTCTATATCTAATGTATATACTGGGCCATTTAAATTTGAAAACCTTTTATACAAAATATCTTTACTACCTACTTCTGTTACTTTAGCTTCGATTTTAGAACCATCTCTCATAGTAATTACATCCTGAGAAAAAGAAATTAAACTGCAGAATAGCAGCATTAGAGCAAGGGATAATTTTTTCATAGCAATTCTTTTAACGTATCGAATATAAAATTATTATAATGAAAAAACCCCGCAAAAAGCAGGGTTTAATTAGTTAGTTGTTATTAGAGTTAATTTTTCGTTATTTTTTTAACTATCGTTTTTCCATCTATCTCAAGTCGAACAGTATACATTCCTTGAGTCAATTGATTCATATCGATGCTAATGCTTTGATTTCCTTCACCAACTTTACCATTATATGAAGGCAAAACAAGCTTACCTAACAAGTCATAGACCTTTACAGAAACATCAGAAGCTTTTGAAGTTGTAAAATTAATATTTGTAAGCCCTTGAGTAGGATTTGGGAAAATACTTAAAGAAAGGGCTTCAGCATTATCGTTGATTCCAAGAGAAGTTCCAATTTTAAAATCATCAATATATAGATTGTTACTTCCTTCAGCACCTGCTTTAAATTCAAACATAATTCTAACATTTTCTTTATTAGCTGCAAGACTTAGAGATGCAGCAAAATCTTCAAACTGGTTAGGGCTATTAGGAACAAATTCAGAAGTAAACAATCCAGAAGTTATTAGATTAGTTCCTGACCATGATTTAATTAATCTCCAACTCTGGCCACAATTTATAGAATAATAAACACTTAACATATCTGCAGGAACTCCTCCTCTTTCTGCTGCGGCTACTCTAAATGTCATAGCTGGAGATGGGATACCTACCAAAGAATAAGCAGGAGAAACAATTCTATCTGCTTCACTATCAACATTGTTGTAATTACGCATTCTTAGGCCGCTGGTTCCTCCAAACGCCGAAAACTGCGCCCATTCCCACTTATTAATTCTATTATCTGGATTGAAAACTATCCAAGAATTAAAATCTTGTGGTTCATTATAATCTTCCCAATACTGACCATTAACAGATTGTTGTTCAGCAGCATCTGGGAATACACGAATTGTATTATCATAATTTACTGCACTAGCACCAGCGCTATTACTTGCAGTTAATGAATAATCGTAAACACCTGCAGAATTATATGTAATTGTTGGTGTTGCTGCAGAGGAAGAAGATGGAGTTCCTCCTTCAAATGACCATTGTTGAGTGAATGTTGTAGTATTGTAAATTGACTCATCAAAACGAATACTTCCGCCTTCACAAACCATCGTAGGTGTTGAACAATTATTAAAAGACCCTGTACATGCAGTTGTTATTGCACTTTCTGCAATTGGAGAGCATGTAATTGGATTTGCAATATCCTCGTCTCTGGTTCCTGTAAATGCCAAATTTTCATCTGAAATAATGAAGTATCTAAAATTTGCAAATACACCATTCATAATTGCTTTTTGCCCTTGAGTAAACATTGCCATACAAGCGTCATCAGAATAATCCATGTAGTTTTCAAACATCTCACCACAAGCAAGTTCAGTATTGCAAGTCGCTGTATCTCCACCAGAAACTACCAAAGGAATGTATGGGAAATCAGAATAACAAATACCATAGTTCGGTCCGTATGCTGGAGGGGTATCCTCTACTCCATCGCTTCCGCAATCAGCATCACCCCAAATGTGTCTTAGACCAAGCCAGTGACCAGCTTCGTGAGTCATAGTTCTTCCAAGTCTAGCGCCAAATTGACCATTTGTAGCTGTACCAATACTACCAATACAGTCATGTCTAATAACTAGTCCATCAGTTGAAAGTAAACCTCCAGCAGGAAACTGTGCGTATCCTAAAACTTCACCTCCAACACCATCTAATGTACCAATGGATTTAACAACCCATACATTTAGGTATCTAAAAGAATCCCAGTGGCTTACAGTTTTTATCCCATTTTGGTTTGAGGCTTCATTCGTTTTAGAAGAATATACCCTTAAAATACCATCAGTGCAATTTCCTTGAGGATCTTTAGTAGCCAACCTAAACTCAATTTCACAATCAGCGGCAGCTGCAGCATGACAAGCTGGAACTTGAGAAAAATCAGGATTTGTTAGTGAAAAATCTTTATTCAATTTTACTAATTGATCTAGAATTTGTGCCTTAGAAATATTCTCAGGTCCACCTTCGTGAACAACGTGAAAAACAACAGGAATAATTCTTTTTGTACCTGAACGTTGAGAACTTTGATTCTGAGCAACATAGTTTTCAATTTTTGCTTGCTGTTCTTGATATTTAACAGCTAATTCAGGGTGTTTCTGGAAGTCCTGATTCATTGATTCTACAGCATAGCATTTTTTAGGTGCTTTACTATTTTGAGCAATTCCGTTTCCAGCAAGGAAAACAAAACTAAGGGCTACAATAGAAGGTAAAATTCTTTTCATTTTTATAATTTCAATAAGTAAACATTAAAAGTGTGCAATTATAATATATAATCTCTAGGTTACTGCAATATTAAGTAATCAAGATTTTACAAAGCAAATCTATACATAGAAACTTTAAGAAGCAAGAACACATTTTCTAATATATCGGAAATAATATCTCCGAGAAGGGATGGCCTTACTTAAATCAACTACATTGATTTTCTTTTTGTCTATATTTGATTTATTAGCTAATTGTAATATTCTGTTATCTAGGTGCTTAGGATTTCTAAAATTCCAAAAATCAAAAACAAAAAAATTATTTTTTTTAAAAACTATTGCCTGGGTTTTATTTCCAGTTGAAACAACAAAATACTTAGTTTTTATAGCATTACAAAACAATTCTGTCGTTTGCACAATAGAAAGCATAAGAAATGCAAACAACACTAATTTCAACTTTAAAATGTTGAACCTTATAAATAAAGTTGAAAAGATAAAAATTACAATAGCAAAGCATATTGCGATATACTTTGAAATAAAAATATGATGAATTGTTGCTAATGGAAGTGAACTAACAAAGTGAGCAAAAGAGTTCATTACGAAAATTCCAAACTCAAGAAACTTTACAAGACAAAATCCTAAATAAGGGACACTTCCTAATAGCATAGCAGAAACACCTAAATAAGTCAATGCAGTGGATAATGGGACAGCTATTAAATTAGCTACAAGAAAATAAACTGGGAATGTTCCAAAATAGAACAAACACAATGGTGAAGTCGCTACTTGAGCAACCAAAGAAAGGGAAGATGCCTTTATAATATTTCTTGTTAACCAATTTCTATAATTATTTCCAAAATCAAGAAATGGTTTAAAAGCAAAAATAGACCAAACTGCTATGTAAGAAAGTTGGAAACCAAGTTGTTTCCAAACATCAGCATCATAAATCAACATAAAAAATGCCGCAGAAGCTAACAAATTGAAATTAGTAATTCTTAGTTTATAAACAGACGCAACAACAATAAAAGAACACATTGCAGTAGCCCTTAATACAGAAGGAGACAAACCTGTAAGGACAGCATAAAACCATAGGAAAGTTAAAACTAAAAACACAAATAACAAACTTGGTAATATTCTTTTAAAAGGCTTAAGCAAAAACAAGAAGGCTACATACAGTAATCCAACATGAAGTCCAGAAACTGCCAAAATATGAACTATTCCACTTTGAGTATAATCCTGAATTAATTGTTTATCTAAATCTGACTTTGCACCTAAAATTAAAGCAGAGATAACAGCAAGTTCATCCTTGTTAATGTTATGTCTTTTAATGCTGTTAATGCACTTATTTCTTGTTTGAATCGCAAATTTGTTCAAACTAATCTCATCATTTTTAAAAATACATATCCTGCTTACATTGGTTTTAACATAATAATCAATTCCAATAGTGTGGAGATATTCATTGTAGTCGAAAATTAAAGGTAAACGATTAATAGCTGGTTTAGTAATTGAATCATACAATAAAAAGTAATCACCAACACCCAAAACTAAATTTATACCTGAATCTATTTCAATTCTTGACTTACCAATAGCTTTTTCCCAAGTTCCATTTTGAAAAGTTCCAATAATTTTCGCATCAAGAATAACCTTCTCGTTTTTAAGAGTTGGTTCTGGAAGAACCTTAACTATATGATATGCTCCTGAGAAATTTTTAGTTTTTCTTTTCTGAACATTAAAATTTAGCATTCCGCTAACAAAAATGAATGCAAATAAGATAGCACTCAACAAAGTTTTTTGTTTAACAAAGAGCAGTAAACAAATTAAAAAGAGAAGGAATACAAAAAAAACTAAAGTAGGAAATTGAATGGTTTCTGAAAAAATATTCCCAACAAAAAAGAGTAATAGAATTCTTGAAATCGGTTGAATTGACCACCTAATAAATGAATCAGCCATAAAATAGAAATGGCTAAAAAACAAAATAGCCCCGAAATTCGGGGCTATTTATACATTTATAAACGTTTATTAAACGTTTAAACTATTTGATTACTTTGAATACTGTTCTCCTATTAGTTTGATGTTGTTCTTCTGTACAGCTTTCGCAAATACAAGTTTCTTTAGGTTGAGATTCTCCGTAACCTTTGTAAGTTAATCTTTTAGGATCAATGTCTCTTAATGTGCAATATTTAACTACAGATTTTGCTCTGTTTTCAGATAATTTTTGGTTGTAATCATCTTGACCTCGACAGTCTGTATGAGAGCCTAATTCAATTTTAATATCTGGATTATCATTCAAAAGTTTAACAAGATTATCCAAAATAGGCATAGCATCAGGACGAATATCCCATTTATTATAATCATAATAAATATCACCTAGTCCGTATTCAATGCCACCAACTGCAGGTTCTAATTCAATAAATTTAGATTCATCACAAGTTACAATAATAGAAGAACATGGAATTCCTTTAGTAGAAACTTCAATAGCATTTGTAAAGAATTGCTTACTCTTAGCATTGATAGAATAATCTGCTTCTCCAGCTAATCTAAAGCTTGCAATACCATTATCATTTGTAACAGCGCTATCTTGAACGCCAGTTGCTTTATTCTGAACGTATACAGTAGCCTTTCCGTAAGGTTTATTTGTTCCCTTTTCTCTTACACAAACTTGCACTGGAATAATTGGATCTTTGTACACAACTTCGTACATCTGGTCTTGAGAAGCAAGAGCGCTTTCAGCAGAGCCTCTAGAAGAAGATAGATTTCCTATTTTTCCATCATCACTTAACACAAAAGAAAAATCATCTTTATTTGAATTAATGGGTGACTTCATGTTTGTAGGTTGTGCCCAAGAAGATCCATCTTTTTTAGTAAAGAAAACATCTAAGCCACCCATACCAGCATGACCGTCTGAAGAAAAATAGAGTTTTTCATTGAACCCAAATACAGGAGCTACTTCACGTCCAGCTGTATTTACCATAGCACCTAAATTAGTAGGCTCTCCCCATTTTGAACCATCCCAAAGGCAAACATATATATCACTTTGACCGTATCCACCGGGACGATCTGAAGAGAAGAACAACATTTTACCGTCTTTGCTTAAATTAGGATGACTGTTTGAATATTCATCGCTGTTAAAAGGAAAATCTTCAATGTTAGTCCATTCGCCTTCTAAGAAAACTGCTTTGAGGATTCTTAAAGTAGATTCATTTTTCTTGTTTTTCTTTAGTTTACCTTTAGATTCATTTGTCCTAGTGAAATACATTGTTTGAGCATCTGCAGAGAAAGTTGCATATGCATCATGATACTCAGTATTTACACCACCTTTAAGCGCTTCCGGAGAAGACCATTTTCCAGTGGATTGATCTTTTTTACTATAATATAAATCTAAGAAAGAAGCTCCATTAAATTTGTCTCTTAATGCTTTCCCTTCAACAGGAACATCAGCTGAAAAAACATATCCAAAATTATAAGGAGCAGCACCAAAAGAAGATGACAAACCACTTAATTCAATTTTCTTGATTGTGTAAGCACAAGTGTCTAAAGTGTTATCAAACATCTTCGGATTTGCACAAGCTTCAATTAAACTTTTCGTAATTTTATCTTCAGGCATTTTTGCCGCATAAGATTCGAAAGCTTTCTTTGCTTCTGCGTATTTGCCACTTTGCATTAATACCTTTCCATAATTAAAGAAATTAATAGCTGGAGCTGCAGTATCAGCAATTACTTCTTTATAAATTGGCTCTGCTTTCAAAGGATTATTCATCAATCTATAAGAATCGGCCAATTTCTGTTTAGCAACAGTTAATGGCTTTTTCTCGATTGCCTTGTTATATAAAGGAACAGCATCAGCATATGCTTCAGCATCAAACTTGGTGTTTCCTTTATTTACAAAATAATTTGCACCGCAACCTGCTAAAAAAAGGCTGGCACTTAATAAAAGTATAGGGTATGTTTTTTTCATTTTGCTTATCTCTAGGTCCCTTTTATTAGAAGTAACGTGGATGTTTAATTTTAACTAATTTTTGAGTAAAGTCATACCCTAACATGATTTCATGAGAGCCATTTTGGTAAGTTCTTATACCAGTTGTAGTTGCATCAAAAGCATATCCGACTCTGAGTTGTTGAGTAATTTGAAACTCAGCCATCATTACAAATGCAGCTTTCGTTCTCCATGAAACGCCTAACCAAAATCTATCATTAAATAAAAAATGAGCATTAACATCTGCTTGGATTGGAGCAGCGGCTTGGTACTTAACTAAAACAGAAGGCTTAAACTTTACAAAGCCACTGGAAGTTACATTAAGAACATAACCTGCATTTAAGAAATAATGTCTTCTTAATCCTGCATCAGAATTTAAATTACGTCGCTCATCAATTGATAACATGTTGTGAGACGATAAACCAACATATGCTTTAGGAGTGTAATAATAAACTCCAAGATTAACACGAGGTATCCAAAAACTTTGATTTCCTTGATATAAAGGGTCTGATAAGTCAACATTCTCCAAGCCATTAGCATTGAATGTCTCGTTTCTAATACCAGCTCTTACACCAAAAGCTAAACGATGATCTTTGTCGTTTAACTTAATGTAATAAGAGTAATTAGCAGCAATCTCATTTGTGGCTAATAATCCTGTAGCATCATTAATGAACTGAAATCCGAGACCCATATTTTTCCCTTTAATTGGACCATCCACTGCTAACATGTTAGAACGTGGAGCCCCAGGAAATGAAACCCATTGTGAACGGTGCAAGGCTGTGGCACCCCAGTAGTCATGACTTCCTGCATAAGCGGGATTCAGAAACAGTCCATTGAACATATATTGACTCACTTGCAATTCTTGTTGGGATTTCCCTACGACTGCAAGCATCAATAAACTTATCATTGTAGCTATTCTCTTCATTTGTTATTGTTTTTGGTTGAGAGCGTTATTTATTATTTTCTTAAATCAAAGTATCCTTTAATATTTTCTTTAGTTGAATCATTTAATTCAACAACGATGTAATACGTACCATCAGGTAAAACGTTACCATCATTCGAAATTCCTGTCCAATCGTTGGTATAAGCACCTTTGCTATATACTAAAGAGCCCCAACGGTTCCATATTATTATTTTATTATTTGGATATCCTTGGATTCCTTTTATTACAAATACATCATTAAATCCATCACCATTTGGAGTAAATCCGTTTGGAAGGGTAATATCACCCGGCTCTTTTAATGAAATTGCACCATTTGCAAAACATCCGTTTGCGTCAGTAACTGTAACGTAATAGTTTCCTGCAGTAAGGTTAGATATATCTTCAGATGTTGAGCCATTTGACCAGGAGTAGGTATAATCAGGTGTTCCATCAGAAACTGTTAAATTAATTGAACCATCGTTACCACCTTTCTTAGAAATATTAAAGTCATCAAAAATAATAGGGCTAATTAATGATAAAGATGGGCCTGATATTCCTATCAAAGTAATTGTTGTTGTTGAAGTACAACCATCATTAGTAGTACCTGTTAAAGTATACGTGCCTGGATCAATTGCTAAAATTGAAATAGTAGTATCACCGGTTGACCAAGCAAATGAATTAAAGCCATTAGCAGGAGTTGCGGTTAAAGTAACTTGAATAGGTTGATTAGTACAAACGAGTGTATCTTTATCAGAAGAAATATCAATTGGAACGATAGGTTTAATTGAAATATTAACAGGCAGAGATGTTGACACACATCCTTCAGGTGAAGTGTAAGTTACAGTATAACCACCAGCTGTATTAGTATTAAACCCATTTAAATTAGCTCCTAGTATAGCAATGTTATTCAAATTCCATTGGTTTCCTGTATTGTAAGAGCTAACTAAGGTTATAGATTCATTTTCACAAATTGAAATTGGTCCAGCAGGAGATATTACTGGAACTTGAGGAATTGGAGCTACAATAAGTGTTAAAGTATCTGAAGCTGAGCACCCGTCTTGAGTTACAGTAAGAATATAATCACCAGCATCACAAGCTTGAATAGATGGACTATTTCCTGAACCTAAACCACTCCATGTTACCCCCGTTGAAGATAAAGCTCCCAATGTTGCGCAAGTTCCTTGGCATACGATATTATCGTCTGCATTTTGAATTGAAGCGTTAGGAATTGGATTAACTACTACTTCAATAGTATCTGAATAAGCAGGACATTGACCTGAAGTTAAAGCCACATAATATTGACCAGAAGTAGTAACTAAAATTTGATTAACATTTAAAAGCCCATTGCTCCATTCAACAAAATTCCCTGTAGAAGCAGTTAAAACTAAACTTTCTCCTTCACAAAAAGTTGTAGGACCTTGAGGAGTAATAGTAGGTGCATTTTGAGGAACTACAACATTGATAGTGAGCGTATCAGTATCTAAACATCCATTTGAATTTGTAGTTGTAACAAATATATCTGTTGTTACATTAACAACCACAGTTGCTTCAAAAGCATTAGTTGCTCCTACAAAGGCAGAAGAAGGTCCCCATTGGTATGTTGCCGTAGAAAGGTTCTCAACAGCAAATTGCAAAGTATCGTTTGCACAAACTATTAAGTCTTGACCTAAATCAGCAATTGCTGTAGGATTCACTGTTACTGTAAGCGTATCAATATCAGTTCCACATGCGTTTGTTCCAGTAACTGTATAAACTGTAGTTTCTGGAGGGGTTGATGTTGGACTAGAAATTATAGTACCAGAAAGACCAATTGAAGGACTCCAAACATAATTTGTAGCGCCAGTAGCCTGTAATTGAGTTGTTTCTCCTTTGCAAATTGTTACATCATTTCCGGCAGCAACAACAGGTACTGATAAAACATTAATGTTTAAAGTATCTGAAGTTGCAGCGCAATTAAATTGGTTTGTAAAAGTAACTGCGTATCCACCACTTGTACTAACTGTTATGCTCTGATTGAATTGGTCTGGACCAGTAATATTCCAAACATTATTAGTTTGATAACTAGAAGTTAAAACTACGTCATCACCACTGCATAAAGTTAAAGGACCATTGGCAGTTATAACAGGTTGAACTGGTACTGGATTAGCCTGAACTACAGCTGAAGGAATTGGGAAATTCCCAGGACAAGTTGGATCACCAATAGAAATCAATGAAATAAGTGTAAATGTTGTGGTAGCTGTTGGATTAATAGATGTACTATAAGTATTACCTGCGAAATTCAAAACTGGAATAGTTGATGTACCATCAGAATAAGAAAAATTAAATGGTGCGGTTCCAGTTAAATCGATAGTCAGTGTTACCGGTTCTCCAACACAGATTGTATCATTAGAAACACTGATTGAAGCAGATGGCGCATTTGAATTTAATATAGTAGCAGAATCAGTTGAGACGCAAGATCCAGCAGTTACAGTTACAGTATAAGTTCCAGCTGGAACATTTGATATATCCTCATCAGTTGAGCTAAATGAATTAGGACCTGACCACAGAAAAGTAGGGAGTCCGATAATAGTACCCACAGTTAAATTGATACTACCAGCTGGTGCACCGCAAGTTGCGTTGGTTACTGAGAATGATAAAGCTGGTTGATCTGAATTTGTTACCTCAACAGTTAAAGTAGCTTCGCAATTGTCATCATCAGTAACTTCTACAGTATATGAACCAGCAGAAACACCAGATAAATCTTCAGTAGCAACATTAGAAACTCCTGGACCATTCCAAACATAAGTGAAAGGACTATTTCCACCAGAAACAGTAAGATCGATTGCCCCAGTTGAACTTCCACAATTAGATTCAGTAGTATCTGCAGAAAGCGTTATAGCGGGAGATCCTGGAACAACAAAAGTACCTTGAACTTCGCAACCTGAATCATCAGTAACTGTTAGGTCGAAACTTCCGGCACACAAATTAGCAATATTTGATACACTTGCACCATTGCTCCAATCATAAGAAAAAGGTTCGTCGCCACCTGTAACAGTTATTGAAATTGCTCCATTACATTGTCCACAAGTTGCAGGTGTTATAGCTGAGGTTAAAGTTGGAGCTGGAGTAGAGATGATTGTGAAAGTTTGAGTAACCTCACAACCTGCGTTATCAGTAATTGTTACTTCACAATCACCTGCTGGCAAATTACTAGCAGAATTGCCTGTTGTACCATTACACCACTCATAAACAAACGGCTCAGTTCCTCCAACAATCACTAGAGAAACAGCTCCATTATCTAGGCCACATGATGCATTAGTTATAGTTGGTGTAACTGTAAAATTATTTGAATTTGTAATAGTAATGGTTGCAGAATCAGCACATAAACCAACTAAGTCAGTAACTACAACTGTATAATCGCCTGCTGCTAAAGCAGTTTGATCTTCATCAGTTTCAATTACACCAATACCAGTCCAGAAGTAACTGTATGTACCAGAGCCTCCAGAAACAGAAATATCTATTCCTCCATTTGCTGTATTACACGCAGCATTTGTTTGAGTAAAAGTAATTTCAGGAGCGTTTCCATTAGTAATAACAAATTGTCCATTAACTTCACAACCCGCAGAATCAGTAACAATCACAGAATAATTACCAGCTGCAATACTATTGATATCTTCGGTTGTAAGTGTATTTGACCATAAAAAAGTATAAGGAGCAATACCACCATTAATGGATAAATCAATTGCACCATCAGAGTTTCCGCAAGATGCATTGGTTTGATTAGCAGTTAATATTGGAACTCCAGAATTTAATAAATCTGTTGAACCATTTGCTTCGCAACCATTGGCATCTGTAACGGTAAGTTCATAATTTCCACTTCCAACATTAACTACAGAAGAAGAATCAGAAGTATTTCCTGTCCAAACAAAATTAAATGGAGCAATTCCTCCTGTAAGATTTGCAGTTATCGATCCATTATCTAGGTTACAAGAAGGTTGAACAACTTCGAAAGATATTACAGGAGCATTCTGATTTAAGATACATGCCTGGGCAGAAACCTCGCATCCATTGGCATCAACAACATTAACATTATAACATCCAAATGCCAAAGATGAAAGGTCTTGGTTGTTAGAAATAGTATCCCCTTCAAAAGTCCAATAGTAAGTGTAGTTTGGAGAACCGCCATTTACAGTAAGATCGATGGCTCCTGTGCTAGTTGAACATTGTGTATTCGTTACTGATGTAGATAAAGTAGGTAAATTTGGATAAACTAATACTGATGTATCAAGTAAAGTGCAACCTGCACCATCAATAGCTTCAAGAATATAAGTACCTGCAGCTAAATTTTCTAAATTATCTGCATTAGAAAAATCACTTCCATTGAAAGTCCAATTGTAAATAATTGGATTTGTTGCATCAGTAATATTAACAGATACACTACCAGTATCGTTTCCGCAAGTAGGATTTATTGAGACACTAGAAATAGTCGGTTGAATACTAGGAAGTATCTCATAAGTGGCAGATACAGAGCAATTAGCACCATCACTCACTAAAACTGAGTATTCACCGGGAGCTAGGTTAATTTGGTCTTCAACAATTGAAAAATTATCCCAAAGAACTGATATTGGTTGAGTTCCACCAGTTATAGTAATATCAATCAAACCATTATCTTGACCACATGATGTATTAACCACAGTGGCAGATAATTCTGGTGCCTGATTTAAATTCACAGTAACAGTATCATTTAGAGTGCAAGTTGTTTCAGTATTTAAAATTATTACTGAGTATTGCCCAGCAGCTAATCCAGAAATATCCTCCGTAGTTTCATTAAAACCATTAGGACCAGACCAAACGAAAGTGTAATCATTAGAAGCTGGTGTCATTGTAAGGTTAATAGCACCATCATTTATTGAGCAAGAACTATTTGTAATTGCATAAGATGAAACAGGTTGATTTCCAATTAAGATGGTAACCTGAGTAGTAGAAGAACAAGAAGTATCTGCAGAATCTCTAACCACAACTGTATATTCTCCTATTGCTAAATTAGAAATATCTTCTGTTGATTGAGAATTAGACCATTCAAAAATATATGCACCTGATCCACCATCTACTGTTAAATTGATACTACCATCATTATTACCGCAAGTTGCATCAACTTTTGTAGTTGTTAATGAAATGTTTGGTAAAGGAGCAATTGTAGTTATTACAGTATCAGTACAATTTGCGTCATCTGTAATAATTACTTGATAAGTGCCAGAAGAGAGGTTTGAAACCGATTGTGTAAAATCTGTAATATTTGGTGACCAGCTAAATGTAAAAGGTTGAGCACCGCCGTTATTATCAAACAACACATTAATTTCTCCTGAGTTTGGTGAAGAACAAGTTGGATTCACAACCTCGGATGTTGCATTGAATTGATTTGAATTTATAATTGTTGCAGTAATAATCACTTCACAATTTGCGTCTGAAATTGTATCTGTATAGACTCCAAAAGGAACATTTATTAAATCTTCTGTTGTTGCACCATTACTCCAGCTGTGTGTAATTGTTCCCGTACCTCCAGTAACAACAACATCAATAGCCCCAACACTTTGAGCACATAAAGAAGGTGTTACATCAAAAGTTACAACTGGAGCATTTTGATTTAATACAGTTGCTGAACCATTAACGACACAAGTAGTTCCACCATCTGTAATTTGAACGGAATAAGTTCCTGATGCTAAATTAGATATATCTTGTGTTGTTTCATTATCATTATCCCAAAGATAAGTTACAGGACCTGTAGTATCAGAAACTGATAAATTTATAGCGCCATTTTGATTTCCACAAGCAGCGTTTGTGATACTAAATGAAAATGTAGGTTGATTAGAATTGATAATGGTAAAAGTGCTATCGTCAGCACAGCCATTTGTATCTGTTGCTGTGAGCGTATAGGCACCCGCTGCCAAATTTGAAATATCTTCAGTAGTTGAATTTTCAGACCACAAATAAGTAAATGGACTAGCATCACCTGAAACAGAGGCGTCTATGCTTCCTACACTTTGACCGCAAAGCGTGTTTGTAACCGTTCCTGTTACAATAGGGCTAGGCAAAGTTGTTACAGTTGTTGAATCTGAGGTTTGGCAAACTCCCGGTGAAGAAGTATATACTATATTATATGTTGTAAGCGGTAAAGTGTTAGAGATTATTCCGGAAGCACTAACTATTTCAGCTCCATCATTAGGAATAGGACTAAAAGAAAATGTTCCTCCGAAAGCAAATCCTGTAGCAACAATTGGGCTTCCTGAAGTTGAATTTGCACAGAAAGGGTTTATAGTAAATTCAACCACATCTACAGAATCAACTAAAACTGTAGTCGTAGAACTAGCCGTGCAATTCGGGCCTTCAACAGTATATCTTATTACGTAGGTTCCTTGAATTTGTGTATTAGAAATAACACCTGTTGAAGGGTTTATTGTAGCGTCTACATTAGATGCTGAATCAATTGAAAAAACTCCACCAGTTAAAAATTGTGGAGCTAAAACAGGAATTTGAGATTGTGTTCCACAAAAAGGATTGTAAGAAAAATCAGTAACAGGTCTAGGAGCAGTTTGTAAAGTAAATACACCTAAACTACTATTAGCCCCGCAATTTGTAGGGAAATTATCTGTGATTCCAATTAATTGATAGATTCCTGGTTCTGCTGTATTGAAACGGTAAACATTTGAATTAGGGCCAAAAGGCACGCCTACATCATTTACAGTTATTGCGTTTAAGCCATCATATGAATAAAAAATATCAAAAGGAGCCACTCCTCCTTCTATTATAACTCCAACTTGAGCAGAGTCTCCTTCGCAAATAATAACTGTTGTGTCGGAAGTAGTTACTAATGCATCATTAACAAAATAACCTAAATAAGTAAAGATTGGCGTATTTACTGTAATACAAACAGGAACAGAAGATGTAACACAGCTGTTTGAACCTGTAACTTGTGTATAGTAACAACCAGAAGCAACAACACCAATAAAAGGATTTGTATTTGTTCCACCAACACTATTGTTATACCAAGCATTTCCAGTTGGAGCGCTTGAAGTTAAAAATGTTGTTGCAGAACCGAAACAAAAATCTGTAGGTCCATTAATAGTTACTGTTGGAATTGGCGGAGCAATTTCTGTTTTGATTGTTAAATCTGTTCCATTATCAGTTCCTATTATTGCCTCATCAGAACTAATAACTCTTATTCTATAACCAGAAAAGAAGGGAGTTCCATTTGGAATTAGTGCAAAAATAGATGCAGCATTTACAATACCAGCTTGGCTTAATGTCCCGATATCTGTCGGAGAAGCAAAACTTCCACTTCCATCAGATAGTTGTGCAGTAAAAACATTACCTGGAGCAAAGACAGCTCCTGTAGTTGTAAAGTTAACTACAACTGTAGAATTTGCACAAAACAGTCCTGAAATAGGAAGGGTAACTATTGAACCACTCTGAATTGATTCTGGATTCGGTGAATAGTTTTCTTTGGAATTAAGTAGTAGCTCTGTTGTTACGTGATTATTTGAACCAGCAAATGAAGACGTTGCATTAAGGGCCACTAAAAAGAAAGAACCAAGGAAAATTAAAGCTGAGTAAAAGCTTCGTTTCATACTTATATAGATTATGCGATGGGCAAAAATAAACAGATTGAACTTATAAAAAAAAGAATGTTTCTATGTTAATGAGCTATTTTAAATTTTTTATTAAATTCTGATTATTAAGTTATTATGTATGATATTCACCAAGTTTTTAACAATTTTTTTAAAGTATGCATAAAAAATGATGGTAAAGATTGAATATAAACTGCTTAAAACTTCGTAAATCTGTTGAAGTATACGCCGCTTTGAGAATTTAACTGGATAAAATAGGATCCTGGAGCTAACTCATTGACTACTAAATCAATTTTTGAGTTATTATTATTGATTTTCATGCTTTGGACTATTTTACCGCAAAAATCAAAAATTGTAATTTCTCCAGTAAGGTTAGATAGTCCGTGTTTTAAAGTTAGTATATCGTTTGCGGGATTAGGATACACATTTATTTTAGGAGATAGTGTTGAAATAATTGGTGTAGAAAGAAGAAGATCAGATCTAAAATTCTCAACAACGAATCTCATTGCTTCGACTTGTTGTTTTGAAAACATATTTAAGCAATTTTCATTTGAATAATCCATGTAATTTTCAATCATATCTGGTAAATCATCAACTCCCTCATTACAAGAATTCATAGCATAATCGCAAGTTTGTTGGTTTGCTGCGGCAGAAATTGGAGTATCATTAATCCCATCATCAACTAAACATCCATCTTCACCTTGTCCAGGGTCTCCCCAAGTATGCCTTAATCCAAGATAATGTCCAACCTCATGTACCAACGTTCTTCCCTTATTTACAGACTCGAAAGTTCCTGTGGCATTGGGAATACTTCCAAAAACTTCATAATGTATAACTACCCCATCATATTGTGATTCTGAAGCCCCGCTTCCAGCTGGCCAATTAGGAGCTGAATTGGGTGGCGTCGCAAAACCGAGAATAACAGGAACATTTAAAATTGGGATTGAAAGATTGCAAACCCAAATATTTAGGTATTGATCTGTTGGCCAAGCATCGGCACCACCATTTGCTTCTGATTTCATTACATCTAAGTTTGTAAGGCTAAAAAAAGAAGTAACATCAGTTTGTTTTTTAATAATTCCATTTGTAGGTAAACCTGTAGGGTCAAATTGTGCAAGATAAAATTCTATCCCAGTAGCAGAGGCGACTGGTTTAAAAATTTCTCTTGTTAGGTTTGTATCTGGGTTTAGTCTTGCATAATCTTGATTAAGAATATCAATTTGAGCTCTTACCAAAGAGTCTGTCAAATTTTGATTTTCTGTTTTATATAAAACATGTACAACAACAGGAATTCGAATTGTTTCAAAGTCTCTTTGTGGATTGTCATTTAAGTTCGATAGCATAAAATTGTAAGTACTATCGATATCATTCTTAAATGAAGGATTTAATGAATTTCTATATTCAATATATTTATCTGTGTAACATCTATTTACTTGAGCTGAAATAATTGATGAAATAAATAAAGTCGATAAGAGTAAAATTCTACACATATTTTTTTTGGGAAAAATACAATATTATCTTTTTACATTAATAAAATTTTAAAGAGGAAACTCTTTTATTACTTCTTTTGCAACGACTTGACCTGATATTAAAGAAGGCGGAACACCGGGTCCTGGAACAGTTAACTGGCCTGCATAAAATAAGTTTTTTATTTTTTTACTTTTACAAGAAGGTTTAAGAATAGCTGTTTGAAAAAGTGTATTAGCTAAACCATAAGCATTACCTTTAAATGCTCCATAATCATTTACAAAATCTCTATATGCAAAAGAGCGTTTAAACACTATGTGAGACTTTATATCGGAAGATGTGTACTTTTCAAGTCTTTCCATAACCATTTCGAAATACTTTTCTTTTATTTCATCTGTATCGACTAAACCAGCAGCTACTGGAATCAAAATAAAAACATTTTCACCTCCATCGGGAGCACCTGAAACATCGGTTTTTGTAGTAAGCGACAGGTAAAATAATGGGTCACTTGGCCATTGAGGATTTGAATAGATTTCGTCTGCATGAATTTCAAAATCTGTATCAAAAAAGAGTGTATGGTGAGGTAATCCTTCAATTTTTTTATTTAATCCAATATAATATAATAAGCTAGAAGGAGCCATTTTTCGGGAATCCCAGTATTTATCTGAATAAGAACGATATTTTTCGGGAATTAGCTTAGTTTCAGTATGGTGATAATCTGCTGAAGAAATAATTACATCTGCATTAAATACTTTATTTAGGGTTTTAACTTGAGTTATATTTTTATCATTAATTTCAAGTTCCACAATTTCTGAGTTAAATTCAAATTTAACACCTTGTTCAAGTGCTAATTTATGCATAGCATCAACAATCCTATACATTCCTCCTTCAGGATACCATGTACCAAGTGCCATATCGGCGTAATTCATTAAGCTATATAATGCTGGCGTATCTTTGGAAAGTGCACCTAAAAACAAAACTGGAAATTCAAGAATTTGCAATAACCTCTTATTATTTGTGATTTTTCTAACATGGTTTGCCATGCTCTTGAATACATCCAATTTAATAACACCAGTAAGCAATTCAAGGTCAGCAAACTCTCTTAAACTCCGTCCAGGTTTGTAAACTAAACTATTTACACCAACATTATATTTATACTCAGCTTCCTTCAAAAATGTCTTTAATCTTTCACCACTTCCTTTATCATATGAATCAAATAAATTCAAAAGTTGTTGCATATCTGCAGGCAATTCTGTTTTCTCATTATTATTCCAAACAACAGCGTATGAAGGATCTAATCTTATGAGTTTATAATAGTCGGAAGGTTTTTTACCAAAAAGCGCAAAATACTTTTCAAAAACATCAGGCATCCAATACCAACTTGGCCCCATATCGAAAGTAAAACCATTTGCCTCAAATTTACGCGCTCTTCCGCCAGCTTGGTTATGTTTTTCAATAATTGTTACTTCGTAACCTTTATTAGACAAACAAGTTGCCGTTGAAAGGCCAGAAAATCCAGCACCAATTACAATTGCAGATTTAGACATTTATGAATTATATTTGCGATTAATTTAAGAATTTAAAACAATTATTATTGATTTTTGTTTTTATTTTTTTCTAATAAATATTACCATGATTTTTCCGGTTTTTAGAAAGTATTCAGACAATTTAACTTATTTTAGAATTGATAGTGAAACTGAATTTACTGAATTAAAGAGGCTGGGAAATTATTTCAGTAAAACAGCAAATACTGCAAAAATATACACTGATAAAGTTTATATAAAAGATTTAATTGATTGCAATTTTCCTGGAATTCAAAAAGCAACATTTGAAACTTATCAATACATGAAGTTAAAATGGGAAAAAGAACTTATTTTATTTCCAGTTTAATAAAATAATAATTAATATAAATTATTATTTATTTTATTAACCAAAGGATTTGAATAGATTTCTAAGAAACATTTTTGTAGCATATCATCTTCAGCCTCAAAGTGCAAAAGTTGTTGATTCATATGCCTTTTAAAATCTTCTAATTCAATTTCAGAGTATTTATTAATGTAATTATTAGTTTTATTTAATAAATCATAGGCAATATAATTATTAGGAAACAATTGATAGTTTTTAATTATTTGCAAATCGATTAAATTAGCTACACCTTTAATTATTTCATTTTTATTTGTATTCAAAAATAAATCATTTAAATCTGATTTATCTATAGCTTTTCCAAAAGTAAATTGCACTCTGCCTTTCGGAAGTGCTATTCCGTTTTTCATGCTATTTAAATCCTCACCTGGAAGTTTTTCATATTTACCATTTATTAATTTATTATAATTTTCCCAAGCTTTTGCACCAGCGCATGGTTCGAATTCATAAGAAATACTAACGGGTAAAATATTTAAATCAGCAAATGCATCTATATTTAATCGTTCGGCTGCAATTGCGAACATTTTGATGAGACCTGCATGGGTTTGATCAATACCATTTTTTGTGCGCCCTTCTCTTTGGGCAATCCAAACAGAAATATTCTCAGAAATAATAGATTCACGAATATATGCAGAGAGTCGCATTGAGAAATCGTACGCCTGACGTGCATGAACATCCCGATGTACAATAAAATTTTTATTCAATTTAACCAGGTCTTGAATCCAAGGTTTTTGAAGTAAATTATTTCCAATTGCAATTCGTGTTGTAGGTATTTGTTCAATGAAGAATAAATAATTCAAAAAGGCGGAATCAAGCACAATATCTCTATGATTTGAGATAAATAAGTAAGCTTTATCTTTTGCAATGTTTTCAATCCCCTTCGATTTTAATCCTTTTGTTGAAGCCCTAATTATGGCGCTAACAGCATGAGAAATAATTTTTCCTTGAAATTCATCAACTGATTCAATGTTTCTTAATGTATCAATTGTAGATTCAGGATTACTTGCTGGGAAAATATACCGCAACGCTGTATGAAATGAGGGTTGAGTTAGCAGACGCTCTATGGCTTCTTTAACTTCCTCATCTTTAAAAGGACGTATTTCATCAAAGTTTAATTTCTTTTCTTCTGCTAACATTCAGTGCAAGTAAGTAAGTTTTCGCTGAATACCAAAAAATATTAATTAAATTGTATTGGAATACTTTTATAACCATTCTCTTTGAGGTATTCTAAAACAATTGGAAGCGCAATTTTTAATCGAGGAAATGCCTTTTCTGAGTCATGAAAAGTAATAATAGAGCCATTTCTTAAATACTTTTTTACAAAATGAGCACAATCTTCACCAGAATATTTATCGCTATAATCATAACTTAAAACATCCCAAAAAATAATATTGAAATGTTTTCTTAATTTATAAAATTGAGAAAATTTGATTTTCCCATAAGGTGGGCGAAACAAATTTGTTTTTAATAAGCTTTGACATTTATTTATATCGTCAAAAAAAGCCTGATTTTTATTTACAAAATTTTTATTATGCGAATAAGAATGATTTCCTATTGCATTTCCTTTTTCAATAACATTCTTTAAAACTGAGGTATGAGCGTCTACGTTTTTACCGATACAAAAGAAAGTAGCTTTTTGCTTATATATTTCTAGTTGACTTAGCACCCATTCAGTAATGACAGGATGGGGGCCATCATCAAAAGTAAGGTAAACAATTTTCTCCCCTCCATTTATCCTCCAAAAGCTTCCTAGGAAAAACCATCTCAAAAAGGCTGCAGGTTGAATAAATGGAGGTTCGCTCACAAAATATTATTGTTGAGAAGCTTCTAAAGTTCCACCTGAAGTTCCTGAATATTTCATTTCTAAAACGCCAAAACGCTTTTGAAGATCTGCTGATAATTCAGTCCTTGAATTTCTCCTCGCTATGTCTGAAATAAATTTAAAAATCGACATATTTCTTTGGATTTCGCCATCAAAATCTTTAATGATAGCTGGCTTTTGACCGAAATACCAAGTCAATTCTTGTTCAACAATATCTGCATATCGTTTCATGATTTTATCTGCCTTATCATTTTTGCTGCACTGATAGTAGTCTTCAGCTAATTGAACAACGAAGAAATTATATGGAACATTTTTTTCTGGGAGCACTTCAAATGCTTTGTCTAAAACTTTAACTGCAGAATCTTTTTTTCCTTCAGAAATTAAAGCCGACGCCAGTCTGTCGAAATTGCTTCGAAGATTCATGGTCATTCTTTGATTATTCTCATCCATGTAAACTTCGTTCTTGTCTACTCCACCCCATTTAAATTTGTTCATGATATTATCGTACATAATTCCGGAAGCTACTCTTCCGAAATTTTGACCATTTGAAGGTGGATTTTGAACAGGAACCAATCGATAAGCTAATCCTTCTAATTGGAAATAGTCTTGCAAACCTAAGAAACTATCATCACCAACAGTAATTGCAAAATAAACTGGTCTTTTCCAGTTGTTAGTAGCTAAAAGATCTAAAATCATTAAATCAGCTTTTAAAATGTAATTTCTATCTATGGTGAAATTGATAGATTTAACAATCCGATTTGCTAACTCTGGAGCGACAGTTCCGTTTTTAATTACCTCAGCGGAGTCAACAGGAATGCTGAAGTTTTTAGAAGGGAAATATTCGAAATTTCTTTCACCATATTTAAATTTAGTTGAAGGATCGTCGCTTTCAACAAATTTCATCATTTCTCTAATATCTTGGAAACCATCAAGATTTTCATCATAAATTAAAATCTGGTCGCGTCTTCCTTGACGATATTTATCTTGTGTCAGAGAAATAGGCACTGCATCAGAATCATAAGCTTTACGTTTGATTTGATCTATGTACCAGTCAGTATTTAATAAACTTAGGTTTACAACTCGAATATCAGTTCTTATACCTTCTACTTCTTGAGCGTACCACAAAGGGAAAGTATCATTATCTCCATTTGTAAACAATATGGCATTTTTTTGACAAGATTGTAGGTAATTGCTGGCATAATCTCTTGCAGTAAATCTTAAAGAACGGTCGTGGTCGTCCCAGCCACCTTTTGCCATTAAGCCGGGCACAGCAACAGTTGAAATTGCGATGACTGCAACAGCTACAACATTTGCAGGTGCATATTTTCTAAAGAAATCGTAAAGTGAAGCAACGCCTAAACCAATCCAAATTGAAAAAGCATAAAATGAACCAGTGAAACCATAATCACGCTCTCTAGGTTCATTTGTATATTGATTTAGAAATATAATAATTGCAATTCCTGTAAAAAAGTAAAACAACATTACAACTGAAAAGTCGCGCTTAGACTTCATGAAGTGATAAACCATTCCAATCAATCCAAGAATCATTGGGAGAAAGAAAAATGAATTATTGGCTTTATTTCCTCCAATAGAAGCTGGCATATTTGATTGTGTGCCTAATCTACCATCGTCAAAGAATGAAATTCCGCTTTTCCAGCCGCCTTCTAAAGCAGGTTTCCCTTGCCCTTGAATATCATTTGTTCTTCCAACAAAGTTCCAAGCGAAATATCTGAAGTACATGAATCCTAATTGATATCCGAAGAAGAACTTGATATTTTCTCCAAATGTTGGTTTCTTTTTAGGGTCACCTTTTATGTTTGCCCAAGATTTATATCCTCTGATGTGTTGTGGTTGGCTACTCCACATTCTTGGAAAAATAGTACAATAAGCAGGGTCGTAAACTGGTTCTTCTGTATCCTTAGGAGTCGCTATTACTTCATATTTACCAGTTGTTTTATTAGGTGCGTAAACAGTGTTTCCCGGTTTGTATCGTTTACTCGCATCAGGGTGAAGCGGAGCATTATAATACTGACCATAAACCAAAGGGCGAGTTCCGTATTGTTCACGATTTAAATAAGAAAGTAATGTGAACACGTTTTCAGGGTTGTTTTCATCCATTGGTGTGTCTGCAGAAGAACGGATAAGAATCATTCCATAACTTGAATAACCTATCAGCATAACTGTAAAACATAACAAGGCAGTATTCCAAATTGCTTTGCCTTTTTTACGGGTATAATAAAGACCAAAAGCTACTAACGCAACTAATAATATAAAATAAAATATAGCGCCTGCTCCAAAAGGTAACCCAAATGAATTGGTGAACAGCAATTCAAATTTAGCAGCAAAACCTACAATTCCTGGGATAATTCCAAATTGTACCAAACCTAGAATAAACATTCCAACAAGGAAGGTAATAAACAATCCCATTTTAGTTGGGCTGTATTTTTTGAAGTAATAAATGAAAGCAAGGGCAGGAATTGCCAATAAATTCAGTAAGTGGATACCAATAGATAAACCAAATAAGTAAGCAATTAAAACAATATATCTATCTGCAAAAGGCTCATCAGCTACTTCTTCCCATTTCAACATTGCCCAAAAAACGACTGCGGTAAAAAATGAAGATGTTGCATAAACCTCACCTTCAACTGCAGAAAACCAGAATGTATCAGAAAAAGTATATGCTAAAGCTCCAACGATTCCACAGCCTATTACTGCAATAGTATTTGCGCCAGTTAGCAATCCATCTTTCCCTAAAAACAATTTCTTAGCGATATGTGTAATGGTCCAAAACAGAAATAAAATAGTACCAGCACTTGCTAAAGCGGAAAGCAAATTCATCATATAAGCAACTTTGGAAGTGTCGCCAAAAGCAAATAAAGTGGCAATTCTTCCCATAATCATGAATAATGGTGCTCCTGGTGGATGTCCAATTTGCAGCTTGTAAGCAGTAGCAATGAACTCACCACAATCCCAGAAACTTGCTGTAGGTTCAACAGTTGTACCGTATACAAAAAGGGCTATAGCGAATACTAGCCATCCAAAAATGTTATTTAGAAACTTATATTGTTTCATAGAAAATTATGATATAATTAGGTATGTATTTGTAAAATTAGCAGCGACGAAAATAAGAAACGCGATTGAATCACGGACATATAACTAAGAAAGTTTTCACAAAGTATATGAAATGACCGTTAACAAAAATAAAATGGGCTTGAATATCAATGCTTTCAGAATTATTTTAACAATAATTGTTTGATAGATTTGTAAATAAAATGCTTTTATTACTTTTGCACCCGATTAATGACCGATGGTGTAACTGGCAACACGTCTGATTTTGGTTCAGAAGAGTCCAGGTTCGAAACCTGGTCGGTCAACTAACCCTACTTTTTCTAAGTAGGGTTTTTTTATTTTTGTGCTTAAGTTTTCAAACGATATGGAATTTCAGCTTACCTCAGATTTTGAGCCAACAGGTGACCAACCTCAGGCCATTCAACAATTAAAGGAAGGCGTGCTAAGGAATGACAGAGCACAGGTATTACTAGGAGTTACAGGTTCAGGAAAGACGTTTACGGTTGCCAATGTTATAAAGGAAACAGGAAGACCAACCTTAATACTTAGTCATAATAAGACATTAGCTGCGCAGTTATATCAAGAATTTAAGACGTTCTTTCCTAAAAATGCAGTAGAATATTTTGTTTCTTACTATGATTACTATCAACCAGAGGCATATTTACCGTCTTCAAACACTTATATTGAAAAGGACTTATCAATAAATGAAGAAATTGAGAAGCTACGTTTAAGTACAGCCTCCTCGTTGCTTTCTGGAAGAAGAGATATTATTGTTGTTTCGTCTGTGAGCTGCATATATGGTATGGGAAATCCTGAAAATATTAAGAGCAATACCATTACAGTTAAAAGGGGTGATATAATTAGCAGGAATCGTTTTTTACATTTATTGGTTGCGGCACTTTATTCTCGGACTGAGGCTGAATTTAAACATGGTACATTCCGCGTAAAAGGCGATACCGTTGACATATTTATTGGAAATGCAGATGTAGCTTACCGAGTTTATTTCTTCGGAGATGAAGTTGAATCGATTGAATGGATTGACCCTGTAACAGCGAGTTTAATTGAAGAAGTGGAAGTAGTTACAATTTATCCTGCAACTATTTATGTGGCTGTAAAAGATAGCATTAAAGACGTTATTTGGTTGATACAAGAAGATATGTTAAAACAAGTAGAATACTTTAAAAGCGAAGGAAAATACTTGGAAGCCAAAAGATTAGAAGACAGGGTGACGTATGATTTAGAAATGATTCGTGAGTTAGGATATTGCAGTGGAATTGAGAATTATTCGAGGTATTTTGATGGTAGAGTGAAAGGAACAAGGCCTTTTTGTTTGTTAGATTATTTTCCAGACGACTTTTTAATGGTTATAGATGAAAGTCACGTTACGCTGCCTCAAATAAGAGCGATGTACGGAGGAGATTTATCTCGAAAGCAAAATTTGGTTGAATTTGGTTTTCGTTTACCAGCTGCTTTGGATAATAGACCCTTGAAATTTGAGGAATTTTACAACTTAGCACATCAGATTATTTACGTTAGTGCGACTCCGGCAGATTATGAAATGCAGGAGGCTGGAGGAATTTTAGTTGAACAATTAATTAGACCAACAGGATTATTAGACCCAATAATTGAAGTAAGGCCGAGTCAAAATCAAATAGACGATTTGTTAGATGAAGTTGACCGTGTGATTAAGAAAGATGAAAGAGTATTGGTTACAACGCTTACTAAACGGATGGCGGAAGAATTAAGCAAATACATGTCTAAGTTGAATATACGTTGTCGTTACATTCATTCAGATGTTGATACAATGGAAAGAGTTGAGATTTTAGGAGATTTAAGATTAGGGAAATTTGATGTTTTGATTGGAGTGAATTTGTTGCGCGAAGGATTGGATTTACCAGAAGTATCGTTGGTTGCAATTTTAGATGCTGATAAAGAAGGATTTTTACGTTCTGAGCGTTCTTTGGTTCAAACCGTGGGAAGAGCTGCGAGAAATGTGAATGGGAAGGTTGTGATGTATGCAGATAAGATGACAGAATCGATGCGCAAAACCATTGAGGAAACAAATAGACGCAGAGAAACACAGACTAAGTATAATATTGAACACAACATAACTCCAACTCAAATTGTAAAATCTCATGATTCAATATTTGCGCGCTCTGCTGGAGGAACAAAAAGTCCAACATCAAAAGCTTATGTTGAAAATGTTTCTGTAAATCTGGCAGCAGATCCTGTGATGAAATACATGACCAAAGAGCAGATTCAAAAAAGCATTGCTCAAACGCGAAAATTGATGGAAAAAGCTGCTAAAGAACTTGATTTTATGGAAGCAGCAAGGTTGCGTGATGAATTGTTTGGATTAGAGAAATTATTGAAAGAGAAATAGCTTTTTTTACTAATTTCGCACATCTAAATGGCTCTGTAGTTCAATTGGATAGAATGACAGTTTCCGGTACTGTTGGTTGGGGGTTCGAATCCCTCCAGGGTCACAAAAATTTGAAGCAAATGTAATGTGAGAGTTTACAACCTCACCCCTATAATTGTGATGTCATCTACTTGATCAACATTGCCTTTCCAATTTGCAAATGAATCATATAATAAAACTCTTTGCTGTTCCATTGGCAATTCATGAATAGAAAGCAATAATTCCTTCAATTTTGATTTTTGGAACTTTCTGTCATCAGGCCCTCCAAACTGATCAGCGAAGCCATCTGTAATCAAATAGATTACATCTCCTTTTTCCATTTTAAAAGAATGGTTTGTGTAAGGATATCTATTTTCAGAAAAGCCCACAGGTTGCTTATCTGCTTTTGTTTCTATGAGAGTATTGCCATTTTTTATTATCCATAATGGATTATTTGCACCTGCCCATTGAAGTTCGCCAGTTTCAACATCTAAAGCACATAAAGAAGCGTCCATTCCATCATAAATTTGGGTAGAATCATCTGCATTTTTCTTAAAATTTTCAACCACTAATTCTGCCACTTTATCCAAAATCTCTGATGGTTTTCTTTTTCCAAATTCAATTAATGATTTGTTTAATGCATTATGGCACATTACACTCACCATTGCTCCAGGAACACCATGGCCAGTGCAATCGCAAGCTGCAAAATATACTGTTTCAGAACCAATTGGACTTTCCATCCAATAAAAGTCTCCAGCCACAATATCTTTTGGAAGGTATAAAATAAATGATTCCTGAAGGTATTTCTTTACTACCCTAGGTGAAGGTAAAATAGTAGCTTGTATTTTCTTGGCGTACTCGATACTACTCAGAATTTCACGATTTTTTAATTCCACCGTTTTCTTTTCCATCTGCAATTCTGAAGTACGACTTTTTACTGTTACCTCTAATAATTCTTTATCTTTTCTTAGAATTGAAGTTCTCCATCTAAATAATACATAAATTGAAAATGCAGCAAAACCAACATAAAATAAATATGCCCACCAGGTTCTATACCAAGGAGGCAATACGGTAAAAGTGTAAGAAATTGGTTCACTCCAATTTGAAGCTTCTTCAGTAGAAAGTCCTGTAAATTTTGCTCTAACTTTTAATGTATAAGTTCCTTCGAAAATGTTACCAAAAGTTGCAAATGTTTTAGAAGAAACTGGACTCCATTCGTCATCATATCCTTCTAAAAAATACTGGTACTTTATTAAACTAGATTTTGAAGGATCTACAGCCAGAAAATCAACCGTAATGCTGTTATTCTTATAAGGAAGTACTAGATTCTGCGGTACATTATAAAACAAACCGAGACCATTAAATTGGATATCGCCAAACTTATCTTTCCATTGTTCTCTTTGCTCAGCAGTAAGTGGCTTTCCAAAAATAGATATTTCTTCAGCAATGTTGGCTGGAGTATTTAATGTATCTTTTGAATTTCCATTTTCTATTAGGTTAGACCAAGCTATTGGGGTATTATTTATTTTAATATTTTGAATAAATACTTTAGGTTTTTTGGTATTGATATTTAATTTAGATAGGTCTAATCTTACCAAAGCTGTTTTATCGCTTCCTGTTCCTAGCCACACAATTCCATTTTTATCTTGAATCATGCAATTTTGGCCAACATTTACATCTTTTATTGAGAAGCCATTTTCTGTATTTAATATTTGAAGATTTTTAAGTTGCTCCTTTTTTGAAAAATCGGGATAATCAAAAATATTCACTCCAAAATTGGTTCCCAGCATCATACGACCGTCTTGTAATTGCAATATTTGGGTGATGAAATTATCAGATAAACCTTGCTCCGTAGAGATGGTTCTTATTGTAGCAGATTCTTTTTCTATATCGCTTATTATGTTGACTCCACCTTCATCTACTCCTACCCATATATTTCCTTTTTTATCTTCTATTATGCAAAATATATTATCTCCGGAAAGTCCATTCTGCTTGTTATAATTGGTAAAAGTTTTTCCATCGAAACAAGATAATCCGCCACCATAAGAACCAAACCACATTCTCCCTTTAGAATCTTCAAAAATTGCCAATACCATATTTTTTGCAAGACCTTGTTCTTCGGTATAATTCGTAAATGTTTTACCATTGAAACATGTAATTCCTTTATCGATAGATGAAATCCAGATATTACCCTTGCTGTCTCCCTTACAACCTAAAACAAAATTACTTGCCAAACCCTGTTCTGCGGTGTAATTTGTAAAGGTCTTACCATCATAAAAACTAACACCTTTATCATCATCACCAAACCAGAGGCTCCCATTTTTATCTTGATAAATAGAAGCAATTGTATTGCCTGACATACCATGGTTTGTGTTATAAGTTGTAAATGACTTTTCATCGAATTTAACAACTCCATTTGCAATGGTACCAAACCAAATATTGCCTTTACTATCTTCTTGAATACTTAAAAAATTATTATAGGGTAAGCCTTGATTGGTAGTATAATTGGTTACCGCAGCTCCATCGTACCTAATTACTCCACCGCCGTAAGTAGAAAACCAAAGATTTCCAGCATTATCTTCCGCAATATCAAACACAGCATCATTTGATAGCCCTTGTTTTGTAGTAAACTTCGTAAACTTTTTTCCATCAAATCTCAAAACACCGTCTCCATCTGTTCCAAACCAAATATTACCATTCTTGTCCAGAATACTACAGAAAATAGATTCACCTAAAGTTTCTTTATCATCGTAGTAATTTGTAAATGCTCCATTTTTAAAACATGAAAATCCTTTTTCTAAGGTGCCAATCCACATTCCTCCTGTTTTGTCTTCGATAATTGTTTTCACAAGATTATCAGGAAGTCCGTTGGAAGTAGAATAATTGGTAAATTTATTTCCATCCAACACAGAAATACCTCCTTCAGTACCTATCCAAATTCTTCCTTTGCTATCTAACTTTAAAGTTTGCACATTATTATTTACTAAACCTTGAGTGGTTGTATAATTGATGAATTTTTTTCCATCATATTTAGAGATTCCATTATCTTTTGAACCAAACCATAAATTACCTGTGCTGTCTAAAATAACTGAATAAAAGTTATTTGAAGTAAGACCATCTTTTGTAGTAAAGTTTGTAAACTTATGTCCATCAAATTTGGAAACACCACTTACTGTTGTGGCAAACCATAAATTTCCCTCTTTATCTTGACAAATAGAGAATACTTGATTGCTGCAAAGACCATGTGATGTATTGTAGTTAGTAAATGATTTACCATCATATTTAGAAATTCCAGCTCCTAAAGTTCCAAACCAAAGATTTCCGATATTGTCTTTAAAAGAGCATTGTACCACATCCATTGCTAATCCATCATCGGTAGTATAATTCTGCATTTTGCTAAAACCACCATGTTCACCAACACCTTCTTGAATAATGTAAGGCACAGGATTTCCCACATTTCTAACAATTGGTTTTCCAGCGTCAACTATTGTCGGAGGTTTTGGAGGAATTACTGGAACTATTTTTACTTTTTTCTCCTGTATAAATTCGACTAGTGTGCTTGAATTATCCTTGTAACTTTTCTGACAAGATTGCAAAACAATAAGTGTCAAAAAAAAGATAATGAATGGATTAATTAATTTCATTCTAAATTAAATCTTTGTAAATATTCAATAAATAATAGGAATAAAATAATTAATGACTAAAATAATTTGAACAACCTTATGTCACTGTTTATTTCATTTCCCGAAATATGTTACTTTACGAATATCTGATTTACTTTTACCCATTAATTGAAAACACAATTTCACATATTAATTATTGGTTTGGTTTGGCCTGAACCACATTCATCTGCCGCAGGAAGCAGGATGCTAAAGCTTATACAATTGTTTGTTTCTAAACATTGGAAGGTTACATTTTGCTCAGCAGCAGCAAAAAGTGAGTACAGTGCAAACCTTGTTTCTATTGGGGTAGATGAAATACACATCGAATTGAATAACGCTAGTTTTGATGACTTTATTAAAGAGCTAAATCCCACGGTAGTTGTTTTTGATCGCTTTATGATTGAAGAGCAGTACAGTTGGAGAGTAGCAGAAAATTGCCCTCATGCCATTAGAATATTGGATACCGAAGACTTGCATTTTTTGAGAAACGCAAGACATTCAGCCCTCAAAGAAAATAGAAAAATTAGTGAATTTGATATAAAGAACGATTCTGCAAAAAGAGAGATTGCGGCTATTTTCCGAAGCGATTTATCATTAATTATTTCACAATATGAAATGAATTTATTAGAAGAATCATTTAAAGTTGATTCTTCAATTACTCATTATTTACCTTTTTCTTTTTCACCAATTAATCATAAAAATACTGAAAGTTGGAAATCATTTGAGGAGAGAGCCGACTTCGTTAGCATTGGAAATTTTTTACATCCACCAAATGCAGATGTTGTAAAACAATTAAAAACCCAAATTTGGCCATTAATACGAAAGCAATTACCGAGTGTAAAAATGCATATTTATGGCTCATATATTACGCAACAGTATATGAAAATGCATGATGAAAAGACAGGATTTATGGTGCATGGAAGAGCTGAAAGTGCCTTAGAAGTTTTAGGAAATGCAAGAGTTTGTTTAGCTCCAATTAGATTTGGTGCAGGATTAAAAGGAAAATTAGCAGAGGCAATGTTATCAGGAACGCCATCTGTGACTACTTCCATTGGTGCTGAAGCAATGCATGATTCCTTGGATTGGAACGGTTTTATAGTAGATGAACCAGAACAGTTTGCAGCTGCTGCGGTTCAACTATATTCTGAAAAAGCAAATTGGGTAAAGGCCCAGGAAAATGGAATTAAAATTATCAACCAACTTTTTTCTACAGGCCAGGAAGAATCATTATTTATCTCCAAAATTTATAATTTGATAGCGCATTTAGAAAGTCACAGACTCAATAATTTTTTCGGCTCCATACTCACACAAAATTCTGTTAATGCCGTGAAATATATGTCGCGCTGGATAGAAGAGAAAAATAAAATGTAAACACTTAAAGAATTTTATTCCTTAAAAAGCTTTTCGTTCTTCTCGAAATCGTATAGTGTTAGTCGACGTAGTCTATAATAAGCAACCCAAAAGTCTCTCAGCGTATTCACATAAGTTATCAATGCTTGATCTTTCTCGTTTTGAGCTATTAACAAGTTTGTAATATCTACCGTACCGATTCTGTAACGATTTCTAGCCACTTCATATCTTTTTTGCGCTATAGTATCAGCCTTTGCTGATATTTCTAAGCTAGAACGTAACTGAAGAAACTGTAATGCAGCGGCAAAAACTTCCTGCTCCAAGTTGTTTTGATTGTTGATATTTTGCTCCTGCTGCGCTTCTAAATTGTACTGTGCTGATTTTTGTTGGGCTCGATTCATACCCATTGAAGTAATAGGTATAGAGAAATTAATTCCTGCGAATTGCGATTCTAAAGGATTTTGATTGGCAGCATCGAACGTTGCTCCTGTTTGATTTAAACCATAGCTAATGTTCATATCGGCTGAGAATCTTCTGCTCAATTGGGCTTCTTTGAGATTTCGTTTAGCTTGATTTTCGTTCATTTGCCAAATCAACAAATCGCTTCGGTTACTTTTTGCCTCAGAAACAGCTAAATTAGGGTCAGGACGAACATTTGGAATCACTAGAGGAGGAAGCACTTCATTGCTTTTAATTGGTTTGCCAATTAATAATTGAAGTTGCCTTTCAGTTAATACATTTCTCAATTTCTGTTGCTCTACCTCATTACGTGCATTTGTATAGCTCAATTCTACTTGCAAGAGTTCATTTTCTGCAATTTTACCAACTCCAAATCTTCCTTTAGCAATTTTATAAATGGTATCATTAATTGCTTGATTAAATTCTGCATTCTTAAGTTGTAAATAAGCTGTATATAAATCAAAATAACGTTGTGTAATGCTGATGGAAAGGTCTTCAAGATTTTCAATTTGCTGACGAGAAGCCATGCTCATTTGTAGCTTGTCTTGTTTCCATTGCCATTTTAAACTATTGAATCGGAATAGTGGTTGAGAAAGGTTAATCGACAATAAATTTGATTGGTAAAAAGTGGAATTCACACCTGTGAAGATATCTCCTCTGCTTAATCCACTGCCAACAGTTAACCTTCCTCCGGTAGCAAGTATATTTTGGTTTACTGATAAAAATCCGCTCGAAAATGCTTGTTGAATAGGTGAAAATATAAAAGACCCATCAGGTTGAAAGTTCTGGTTGATTCGTTTGGTATATCCAGGAGCTGAACCCGTAAGGCCCATTTGTGGCAATCTGCTTGCCCTTGCGGCTTTAAATTGCCATTGGTTACTTTGGTAAGCAGCGCGTATCTGTTTGCCAATTGGGCTTACCTCCTGCCCCAGCCTAATTGCATCTTGAAGGCTTAGCATATTTTGCCCGCTAAGAAAATAAAATTGAAAGCATGTAAAAATTAAAAGGAGTGATTTACTCATAGCGAAGAGATTCTATTGGACTTTGATTGGAGGCTCGTCGTGCGGGAAAAATTCCAAACAAAAGACCAACCGACACGGAAACAAAAAAGGCTAACATTACTGAAGCACCAGAAATAATGGTTTGAATACCTGCAATTTTTTCAATACCAAGACTAATGGTTATACCTAATAAAATTCCAATTAAACCACCACTTACACTGATCATAACTGCTTCAGAAATAAACTGGGAAACAATATCTCTTCTTTGTGCTCCAATAGAAAGGCGCAAGCCTATTTCTTTGGTTCTTTCTAAAACAGAAGCGAGCATAATATTCATAATACCAATTCCACCAACTAAAAGAGAAATTCCGGCAATAACTGCCAAAACAATATTGAATAATTTTCTGGTTTTTTGCTCTTGTTTAAGCAGTAATTCGGGTACTACAATTTCGTAATCATCAACATCATTATGTCTTCGTTTGAGCATTTTTCCAATCAGTTCAACCGCTCCTTCAATATGTTTACTGTCATTCACATTTACCAACATTCTATCAATTTGATGGTAATTTTCTTTCTTTTTTTCTGGTTGTGGATTTTCTTCGTTTTCTGATTGTTCGTTTGCAACTTTTATATCAGTAATGGTAACATTCGCTCTATTATAAAAACGCATTAACATGCTATTAATCGGAATATAAACTTCTGTATTTACATTCCTTATTGATAATTTCTGAGCAATAGATTGGGATACATCTCTTGTTTCCAGCACGCCAATAATGGTGAGCCAAACGCCTCCACATTTTATCTTTTGCCCAATTGGTTCTGTTTTAGAAAACAATTTTGCTTTGATTCCTCTGCCTATTATGCAAACCGGATCAGAATTACTGTGCTGTTCTTTTGTAAACGATTGACCTTCATCAATCCTTAAATTATTTGTTTCGAAATAGTGATTGGTTATTCCGATAATTTTTCCTGAAGTTGTTAAACCTTCTCCATAAAATAACATTTCAGACTCGATCTCAGGGCTCACAAAATTTACTTCGGGAATTGAAAGTTGAATATTTTCTGCATCTGCTAAAGATAAACCTGGACTGAATCTACCTTTTTCTTTATTTGCTTTAGAATTCGGGTCCTCATCCAAGGGACCATCCTTTTGTATTACAGATTTAATTACAATATTATTGGAACCAATTTGTTTGATTTGCTGAATGATTTCATTTTCGGTTCCAGCTCCAATGGCCAACATAGAAATTACAGCCGCTACTCCGAAAATAATTCCCAGGGAAGTTAAAATTGCACGAAATCTATTGGCGAATAATGCTTCAGCACCTAGCTTAAAATTAAAGATAAATCTTTCCAATTCCATGGGCACTTTTTATTCGTCTATAGTTATCATCATACCACCACCACTTTCGTCTTGCTTTTTACTCGACACGGTGGAATTTTTGATATGTTTTTGTAATAATTCCTGTTCTTTTTTATCTATAAATGGCGCAGGCATTTTTAATGTTGCATCAGCTGGAATAAATTCTACACCCGAAGTATCCGCAGGAGTGGTAAGGTAAACTACATTTTCCTTTTTCAACCCAGCATAAACCAAAGCACTTACATCATTTACAGCACCTACTTTCACTTCCTGTTTTTTAAATCCTCCACCCTCTTTGACCCAAACGTAGGAGCGTTTTTTCTCTGTGGTTACCGCCTCCAGCGGAACAGAAAGTATATTTTTATATTCTTCAACATGAATGGTATTGCTGGTAGTCATCGAAGGCCGTAAATCAGGATCGTTCGTCAAGATATCAATAACAACTTCAAACACCTTGGAGTCCTGATTTGGTCTTTGTTCACCGATATTAGCGACTTGCACAACAACACCTTTTAGAATTTTTTGTTGCTCTGCATCTAGTTTACTTGTAACAGCCTGACCAACTTTAATTTTTCTGATATCTACTTCATTTACATAAGTTATTACTTGCATTTCGCGTAAATCAGGAAGTGTAGCAACAGCCGATTCCCATGGATTTACTGAGCTACCTACGCCTTTTTTCTTTCCATTCCAATTCTTCACATAAATTACCATTCCATCTTTTGGAGCCTTAATTTCCATCATATCCATTAAACTGCTCACGCGGTTTAAGCTATTCTGGGCCTTCTGCATATCAGCATTAATAATGGCAACTTTGGTAGCACATTGTTCTACTTTTGTTTTATAATTATCTGTTTTTTGCTGGAAATTTCTTTCTGCTTTTTCAAGCGCCAATTGCTTTTGACGAATCACTGCTGGCGCTTCAAATGCACTTTGCTCCAATTCTAACTTGGCTTCTTCTTTTGCAGATTTTAAGTTCAACAACTCATCTCTTGCATCTCTTAAGGTTATCGAAGTATCTAACTTAGCTTGCTTGAGTTCTGAATTTTTCTTATCCAATTCAAGAGTTACTTCTGATAGCCTTGTCATGAGTGGTGTTTTGTCTAAAGAAGCTACAAAATCTCCCTCCTTTACAACACTTCCTTCTGCAATTAAGTCTTGAATTTTCGTACCATTCCAGAGATTTGCGGCCTGCATTTCCGCTCCGGGTGCATCAATATCAGTTTGATTTTTAGCTTTTATTTCGCCAGTGGTTACAATATTAATTTCAAAATCACCTTGCTTAACTTCTGCAAAAATTGCTTCCTTTTCAGAAGCACCTTTATTACTTAAAAGTAAAAAAAACAGAGCTGTAGCAACTATAACATATACAATAACAAACGGGCGTGATAGTAATCGTTTTTTCATATTCAAAAAATCAAACGAAAGAAATAAATGTTTCGTATAAAACACTTTATTCTCCCGTTGCTTAAAAGTCAAAAGTAAATAGATTTAATTGTAAATTCATTTAAAATAAAAAAGGGCAAAACATTGCTGCTTTGCCCTTACTTTCTTCTATTTCTATTATTGCTCCTGCACTACTTTTCCTTTAGGATATTTAACTGAATAACTCAATTTAATTTTTTGAGATTCATTTGGTTTTATTTTAAAATTCCACAACAATTTTCCATATTCTTCCGAGTACTCTGCTCCTTGTTTATCTAAGAGCTCCACTTCTATTTCAGTTCTTTTTGAAATTGGTATCTGGTCTAAAACTTCAATATCTATTGCAGTGGATTTGTTATTTCTGATAATAATTTCATACACGTAAGTATCTTTCTGTGCATCGGTGAGTATTTTCTTAGAAGCTTTATCTACAATCTTGTTTCTCCTCACCACAATTCTTTCATCTCTTCCTAAAGAAATCAACAAAGTATCGCTAGAAACTTGAGGATTCAAAAGGGTTTGACCGATATACATATCATCAAAGAATATGTTTGCTTGCCCAGCTAAAAGATTATACTTTCCATAATCGGTAATTTTAGCAAGTAAAAATGCACTTTGGTCTAACTTCGGAACTGCGTGGTATTTATAAGTTGCTGGAACATTATATGTTTGAATTGCACAAATATGTTCTTTCCCATCCGATGGAATATTTTGTTTTATATCAATTTCAAATTCCACATTAATATCATTTTCGTTCACATTTACTTGATAATTTGAAGCTTCATCACCCCATTTAAAATCCTTTTCTGCGATAGCTTTTTTTTCCATTTGCATCATATTCATTGCAGGAGCATTTGATAAATAAGCATCATTTCTAACTGCATACGTTATGTAATCTATAAACTTAGGGCTCATAATCGGCCTGTTGTTGTTTTGACTTGGATTTGCGCTCGAAATCGTAATTCTTACATCTTTCCAATCATAACCAGTTTTTTGGTAAATCTTTGCCTTGTAAAAAATATTTACAGGTTGTGAAATATTTGCCACCTTAATGTCATACATGGGTGCCCAACTAGCTTGTGTAACTAAATATGAAGGTCTAATTGTAATTACACCACCCGTTTCAGAAGAAAAGCTCAATACAATCTCCTTTGCTGGGTCAATCTTCTTTACACCCATTTCATTCAATTGTTGTTCAAACTTATTTCTTTTCTCTGCAAGCTTATTTTCTCTAATCGTTAAATCGAAAAGTTTCTTTTTCAAATCCATTAACCTACTTCTGTAAAAATCCGACAAAGTAATTAAGTCAGCTGGTTTCATGCCTTCTTTCTCACTTCCCAACTTTATGTTGTTCTGAATCAATTCTGACTCTCCCGTGTAAACCAGTTTCTGTTCATTAATCCATTGAAGATCCAAATCAAATGTTTTTAAGGAATCTTTTAATCTGTCCGATTTAGGATCTTTCGGTGCAGCATTTTCCGCTAAAAAATAATTAATTCGTGTTGTAGCAGAAAGTAACGTAGCGCTTCCTTTTACCCCAACTTGCAAGCTATTATCTACCATAAATGTAGAAATGTTAGGAATTACCACATCCGAATTTCCCTTTGGAATGGTTACAGTTAGCACCCTCGTTTCTTTTGCCTGATTGCGGTAAACCGTAACTTCTGTAATTTTTGAAGTTGTTGGAATTTCATCTGCCGAAGCAAAAAAACCACAACACAATAACTGAATCAATACACTAATTCTTCTCATAATTTGATTGTTTTAAATTGAACTAATTTGGAGTGGCACAAACCCATTTGTTGCTAAACCACGGCTGCCGTTTATGTAAGCAAACTAAAAAAGTTCATAAAGTAACAAATTAGTTTTTAGCTATGCTATTTTTGGGCGCCTGCCGCTACTCAAAATCCTTCAAAATTGTATGCTATCGTATAGCGGCACCCCGCTTTTCGCTGCAATCTTTTTTTCGTTCCTCAAAAAAGGATTTTCGCTGCAATCGGTGGCGCTTAACATCCTCCTAAATTTTAAAATAACCAAAAAAGGCGCCCTTGTGAGGCGCCCGCATGGTTAGGTTAATTGAATTAAATTTTATTTCGTTTTGCTAAACTTAGCCGTGCTTCTTTTCTGATTTCCTTCTAAGGTAATCTGATAAAGTCCTGCAGCAAGGTTGTTTAAGTTCACCTGAATGGTTTGTTGACCTTGTGCTCCGTTTAATATTTCTGTGTGAACCAATCTCCCTGATGCATCGAAAATAGACAATTTGTTAAATCCGATTTTCTGGTTGATTTGTACATTTAAAATATCACGTGTTGGATTTGGATAGATAATAAATCCAGAAGCGCTTTCTTCAGTTGCAATACCAACGGTTGATTCTTGTGTTACTGAGAAGCTTGTGCTTGTTTGGAAAATACAAGTTGCACCACTCATTTTTAACATCAACTCATATACACCTGGTTCAGTAACGTTTAATGCGATTTCAGTCCCTGTTCCAGCCAATTGACCGTTTAAGTACCACTCGTAAGACA
>JAIXYK010000001.1 GCA_027490225.1 Bacteroidota bacterium
GAAAGTTAAAAGTTGAAAGTTAAAAGTTGAAAGTTAAAAGTTGAAAGTTAAAAGTTGAAAGTTAAAAGTTAAAAGTTAAAAGTAGAAAGTTAAAAGTAGAAAGTTAAAAGTATAAAGGTGCTTTACATTTTAATTTTTGGTTTTGAGTTTAGCGATAAATAACTTAGTTAAACTTTTTAGGATTTGAAATGCGATAAAACCTGCGACAAACCCTGATAACAATCCTAGAATAGCGCCTTGTAGCAATACATTTTCAAAAGTAAACCAATGAAGAATTTCGTTAAAGAAAATAAAAATTAACGAAGACAATATTGCCCCACAAAAGCCAAAACTAAGAACCATAAATAGCCTAAAAGCTTTGCTCAGTGACTTTTTATAAAGGCCGTAAATAATTGAAGTAGAAAAAGCACCAAAAAAACCAAGAGCCAGAATTGCAAGTAAAATTAATGTTGCAATTGCTACACCTATGGCTGTAAGTATGCAAAAACCGATTAAAAAAAAGAATGTCATTGTAACCAAACCTGCTTCGTAAAATGTATCATCATATTGAGGTACATCAGCGTTTGTTGTTGTAGCAGAATTTGTATCTGCTATTGTTAAAGAATCTGCTACATTTTGAACTGCCAAACAATTAAATGAAATTGAAAGAAGTATTAATAATATCAATGTTTTCAAGCTGCTCATGATTGTTATAAGTGCAAAGGCTAAACTACAATTTTGAATGAGAGAAGAAAACTAATAAGACGATAATTCAGAAAAATATTGTACGCTGACGTCTCACTGATCAAAGTGATTTACGCAGAAGGCATTTAGTTAAAAATTAGCAAGGGAAAAATCTGCGAAATTTGCGCTATCTGCGGAAAAAATAATCTCCCGCAAATTACGCTGATTTACGCAGGTGGTATTAGATAAAATCTACTGAGTTAAACTCGAAACAACTGCTACCTCAAGAATACGCCTCAATCAACATTCCTAAAATTTCTTGAGCTGCTTTTGGAATGCTTGTGCCTGGACCAAAAACAGAAGCTACGCCAGCGTTGAAAAGATATTCGTAATCCTTTTGTGGAATTACTCCGCCTGCAACCACTAAAATATCGTCGCGACCAGCTTGTTTGAGGGCTTCAATTACTTGTGGAACCAAGGTTTTATGTCCGCCGGCGAGTGAGGAAATGCCTAAAATGTGCACATCGTTTTCGAGGGCTTGCTTGGCAACTTCGGCTGGGGTTTGGAACAATGGACCAATGTCAACATCGAAACCAATGTCGGCGAAGCCTGTGCTGATAACTTTGGCACCACGGTCGTGGCCGTCTTGTCCCATTTTGGCGACTAAAATTCTTGGTCTGCGCCCTGCCAATTCAGCAAACTGATCGGCCATTGCGCGTGCTTTGATGAGTTCTGTATTGTTTTCCACTTCTTTGTTATAAACGCCTGAAATACTTCTGATGGTAGCTTGATAACGACCATATACTTTTTCTAATGCAAAGGAGATTTCGCCCAATGTAGCGCGTTCGCGGGCTGCGTCTATGCTCAATTGGAGTAAGTTTCCAGTACCAGAAGCTGCTGCATCGGTGAGTAATTGCAGTTTTTGCTGAACGATGACTTCGTTCCTATTTTGTTTTATTGTTTTTAACCTTGCTAATTGTTGCTCACGCACACTTTGATTATCTACTTCGCGTATATCTAATTCGTTGGTATCGTTGTGTACGAATTGGTTTACGCCAACAATTACTTCAGTTCCTGCATCAATGCGGGCTTGTTTTTTTGCTGCGGCTTCTTCTATGCGCATTTTAGGAATGCCAGCTTCTATGGCTTTTACCATACCACCCAGTTCTTCTACTTCTTGCATCAAGGCCCAAGCGTTGTGCACCAATTGATTGGTGAGATTTTCTACATAGTAACTTCCGGCCCAAGGGTCGATGGCTTGTGTTACGCCAGTTTCGTGCTGTAAATACAATTGCGTGTTACGTGCAATGCGCGCTGATGCATTGGTTGGTAAGGCAATGGCTTCGTCTAATGCATTGGTATGCAAGCTTTGTGTACCTCCGAAAACTGCCGCCAATGCTTCAACTGTGGTGCGGGCAACGTTGTTGTATGGGTCTTGTTCGGTAAGGCTCCAGCCGCTTGTTTGACAATGTGTGCGGAGCATTAAAGATTTGGCTGATTTTGGGTGAAACTGATGCAGCAATTTTGCCCACAACATACGTGCTGCGCGCATTTTGGCAATTTCCATGAAATGATTCATGCCGATGCCCCAGAAAAATGAAAGTCGTGGTGCAAATTCATCAATGCTTAAGCCTGCAGTCAAACCTGTGCGAATGTATTCGAGCCCATCGCTGAGGGTGTAAGCGAGTTCAATATCAGCAGTGGCGCCTGCTTCGTGCATGTGGTAGCCACTAATACTAATGCTGTTGAATTTTGGCATATGCTGAGCTGTGTAGCCAAAAATATCAGCAATGATGCGCATACTTGGTGCTGGTGGATAAATGTATGTATTGCGCACCATGAATTCTTTGAGAATATCGTTTTGAATGGTTCCGCTGAGTAGATTTTGAGCTACGCCTTGTTCTTCGGCTGCTACAACAAAAAATGCCATGATGGGCAAAACGGCGCCGTTCATGGTCATGGAAACGCTCATTTGGTTAAGTGGAATCTGATCGAAGAGAATTTTCATATCTTCAACAGTATCAATGGCGACGCCTGCTTTACCTACATCTCCCACTACCCTTTCGTGGTCGCTGTCGTAGCCGCGGTGCGTGGCTAAATCGAAGGCTACGGAAAGTCCTTTTTGACCTGCTGCCAGGTTTTGACGGTAAAATGCGTTGCTTTCTTCGGCGGTTGAAAATCCTGCGTATTGGCGCACTGTCCAAGGACGTGTTAAATACATGCTGCTGTAAGGACCACGAAGGAATGGTGCGAGACCAGCATCAAAATGCAGGTGTTCTATGGTTTTGAGGTCATCGATGTTATAATGTGGCTTTACGGCAATGCGCTCAGGTGTATTGAAAACGCGGGCTTCTTGCTGAAAATCGGTAGCTTTTGGGAATGGTATGTTTGAAAATGAAGTTCTCATTTTATACAAATGTTAATGGGAAATGAAATGCTGCGTGACTGGGTGAAGCGGTTAGCTCCTTTTGAGCGAAGGAACGTAGCCAAAAGGACTAAAAGCGGAACACAGGACCGCCGCGAAGTATGAAGCGGTGGGCACGCCCAAGAAATAAATGTGCTAACTTTAATCATGTTGTTGGTTTGCAGTTTTAAGGAAGCCCAAGAAATTAGCCAGCTTCGCTCCTATTTCCAAGATATCGCAACCTGCAAAAATGAAAGCGTCAACGCCTAATTTGAGCAATTCGGTTTCTGTGGTTGGCTTGCCTGCAATGATTACAGGTTTATCTGGCCAGGCATTTTGGTGTAAATCGGAAACTGCATCGAGGTAATCTTCGTCGGCAGCGCACAAAATCCAAATGGAAGCATTTTGGGCATTTTCGGATTGGGTTTGTTCCCAAATATGTTGTTCTGGATTACCTTGTAGAACGCAGTAACCCAATGTCTGCATGAGTTCTGTGGTAAATGCTGTTCGGGCGTTTTGCTTTGCCGGATTTCCAAAACGTAAAAGAAATACGGAGTGTTTTTTCTCTTGTTGATGGCTTAACTTTCGGAGTTGCTCAATAAGCATTGTTTCTCGGAAAGGCTCTACAATATTGATTTCTGCAGACTTTTGCAAAGGGGCAATTTGTATAGGAAGTGCTTCGAAGATAGTTGGTTGAGGGTCGGAAAACTGATTTACGCCTACAATGATTTTTTTACGTTTGCGAATGGCCGTTTCTGTGGCTTGGCGGGCTTTTTCGATTTCTGGCTGAATCTCATTTTGTTGCAAACATTTAATGTAACCACCTTTGTTTTCCCATGCATTGAATTGCTGCCAGGCTTGTTCTACGAGCGTTTGCGTGAGATTTTCAATGTAATAAGAACCGTTTGCAATGCCCGCAACTTTATCGAAATGACCTTCGTTTTGCAGTAAATGCTGAATGTTGAGCGCCAAACGCTGCGCATCGGCATCGGCGGGAGCGAAAATGTGATTATGAGGATACACCAGAATTTCGTCTACACCTGCAATTGCTGCAGCCATACTTTCGGTGGTGTTTCGGAGCAAGTTATTGTATGGGTCGAAAAGCGTTTTGTTGCTTAAAGCTGTTTCGGCAGAAATGTATAATGGAAATTGAGTTGCATCGAGTTTATATGCTTGCAAAAACATGCTCCACAAGAGACGGATGCTGCGAAATTTGGCAATGTTGAGCAAGTAATTTCCTCCAGAAGCCATGCGTAAATGGATGTTTTGTGCGATGGTTTCTGGCTTTACTCCATTTTTTAATTGCTCGAAATATTCTGCGAAAACAGAAAGTGTTAAAGCAAGTTCTTGCACTGCAGTTGCTCCTGCATTGTGCCAGTTGGCTGCATTTACAGTAAGCGTTTTAAAATTAAGAAATTCTTCTGAAGAAAGTAATAAAGCCTTCAAAAGATAAATGCTTTCGGTTAGGTTGTAGTCAAAACTACCTTTGAAGGCATAATCTGTTAAAGGGTCGTAAGAAATGGAACCTGAAAGTTTGTTGGGTTCGAGATTTCTTTTGCGCATTTCATCGAGCAACATGTAGAGAATTGTGGGAGAAGCTTCTCCACAATCGAAATGGAGTTGAATGATGTCTATTTGTATGTTGCGTAAAACTAGGTTGAGCTCTTCCTGGTTACTGATTTCGTGACCGGTAAAACGAATGGAAGATGCGCCTTGATTGAGGCTGAGCAATGCTTGTTTATTGGTTTTAACAAGGTCGTTGGTGTCAATTGCCACGCATGTTTCCCAATAATTGGCGTAAGCAAATTCTGGGTGATGTGGCATTTTGAACTGCACAGGATCTGGATAACTATCGAAACTGTTGGGTGAAAAATAAGTTGGAATGGTGATTCCTTCTATGGTTGTATAGAGACTATTGGCAACATTATCGGTCTTAAGGTCTTTTTTAAGTTGATTGAGCCAATCGTTATAAGTTGTAGGGGAAAAATCTGAAAATAGTGGTTCCACGGTAGTTGGAGTAAGGTACAAATGTAATTTTTTTGCAAAACAGATGGATGGTTATTCTTTGATTTGGAATACTTATTTTAAAACAAAAAATGCAAATGATACGTATTAATAAAATATGATACGTATTTTTGCAATAATGATTTGGTATAAATGAAAACAAAACTCACATTAACAGTTGAAAAGAGCATTTTAGCAATTATAAAGCAATATGCTCATGACACAGGCACAAGTGTTTCAAAACTGGTAGAAGATTTTTTTATTGATAAGGTAAAAGATAAGCCAATGAATAATAAAATTGATCCAGAAATAAAGGCTTTGATGGGAATAATGAAAGAAAAAGATGTTGACTTAGATGCATTGAAATCTGATTACTTTAAGGAGAAATTCAAATTGTAAAATGAAAGGTGTATTTATAGATACCAATGTTATCATTGATTTATTACTAGATAGAAAGCCTTTTTCTAATGATTCAGCAATGATTTTTACTTTGTCGAAAAACAAAAAGATTGAACTCTTTATAAGCGCCATTTCAGTAAATAATGTGCATTATATTTTGAAGAAGGATTTTGGAGATACGGAGACAAGAAAAATACTAATTGGTTTATTAAAATACCTTAATGTAATAGCTGTAGAAGAAGATATTCTAAAGAAGGCATTAGTTTCAACCACTAAAGATTTTGAAGATGCTATTCAAATTTACAGTGCTGATAAGGTTTCAAGCATAATTTATATTATATCTAGAAATACAAAGGATTTTAAAAACAGCATTAAAAAAGTAGTTACACCAAGTGATTTTTTGAAAACTGAAGGTTTTTTAGATTGATATTTCAATCATTTTTTCAATCCAACATCCAACATCCACCTCGCTCCTATCAATAGTTTTATTCCTTGCATGGGTGCATAATTGTAAGCTGCATCGAATGTGAAATTATTTGGATTGTTGATATTCACTTGCTTATCGAATGGATCGAATGGACGCATGAGTGGGTTTTCAGGAATAAAGTTGAGAATGTTCTTCACACTGATATATGCTTGCAAGTGCTCTGTAAAATTATTAGAAACCTGAAGATTCAAAATTGTAAAATCGGGAGATTTTGCTGGTCGATAATCGTTGGGAAGCACTGGTAAATGCATGGTTCCTGTGTAACGTCCTGTGAAGTCTAAGAGAATTTTAGTTTTGGGAATGGTATACGAAACAGAATAAGTAGCCGAAAATTGAGGTGCATACAATTGTGGAATTTTTGCAGCATTTGCAGCTGGTCTTTGGTAAACATCCATTAAAGTGAGGCCCGCCGTGGCTTTGATTCCATTTTCAAGGTTGTTTTCAATTGAAAAAGAAATTCCTTTAGAAATGGCAAATCCATTTAGGTTTTGGTAAATAATCTGTTGTGCATTTGTAAGCAAATCAGCAACAATCTTATTGCTGAAATGGGTGTAGAATGCAGAAATATCAATAATGGAATACCCTAAACGGTGAAATACATACGAGTTGGAGTTTAGGTTGATGTTCCATGATTTTTCAGGATTTAATGTTTCTTTTATAATGACATCGCGCGCGCCTGTTAACGCTGCATGGTCTTCAGTAAAAAGATTTACCACCCTGAAGCCATTGCCAGCACTGAATCTAAAGGTATTGTATTTATTTATGGCATGTTTTACACTCAAACGCGGACTGTAGACCGAACCTTGCACTGAATGGTAGTCGTATCGCATACCAAGAAGCGCGGTAGTTTTTGAGTTAATTTTAAATTCATCCTGAATAAAAACTCCCGGTAAAACCTGTCGCATGGGTTTGTTAGCAGGATTGAGCGAATCGGAAGTTGCAGTAGCTACCGAATTGTCGTCGTAATAGGTATATCTAAACGGTAAGCCAAACATTACATCATGTTTTTTCCATTGTTTGTTGTACAATAATTGGGTAAAAAACACATGCTGCGTGGCGTTGTATTGTTTAATTCCATAGAAACTTTCTTGCAAATGCGCATTGTAAGAATAGTCGAGTCGTAGATTTTTGAACGATTTAGCAAATTGATATTTCCCTATTACCTCTACCCTGTTGGTTTTAATGACTTCTGCATACACGCTATCTGTTCCCAGGAATTCAGGTCTATAATTGGTTTGACCGCCCCAGCGATTTTCGGAGCTGTAGCGCACTGCTAACGCAGCTTCCTTTCCAGACTTTCTATAAAAATTCCATTTGTTGAAAATTGAAACACGTTTTTGGAGCGATAAATCAGTAAATCCATCTTGATTTATATCGTGCATTTTATCAAACCAAAATACATTCGCACCTAGAATTGATTGGTGTTTTTTAACTTTAAATCGCGCTGAAAAATCAGCATTTATTTCATTTAAACTGGTAACATTTATGTCTGATGTAAATTTAGGTGCCGTTTCGGGCGATTTGGTGATGATGTTGATAAGTCCACCAACGGCTTCGCTGCCGTATAATGTGGATGCCGGTCCTTTTACAATTTCTACCCGTTGAATGATAGAACTTGGAATTCCCATCAATCCATAAACGGTTGAAAGCGAGGAAACTATTGGCATTCCATCAATCAGCACCATGGTGTATGGTCCATCCATTCCATTTATATGAATGCTGCCCGTATTACAAACATTACAATTTATTTGTGGCTGCACACCATTTACCAGGCTAAGCGCTTCGAAAAAGTTGGGAACAGGATTTTTCTTAAAAAACGATTGCTGAAAAACTTCAATCGGCACGGGACTTTCGGCGCGAGATGATTCTTTGAGTGTAGCGGTAATTACCACTTCGTTTATTTCTGTAACCTTAGGAACTAACTGAATATTGAGTGTAAGTTCCTTTAGATTACCAACCGTAACCATCTGTTTATAAGTTATGTAACCAATTGCATGCACGGTAATTAAGTGTTTTCCTTCATTTATATTTTTAAAGAAAAAATTACCATTTTCATCAGAAACTGCAGTTTGGTTATTATCTGAAATACTGATAGCAGCATAAGCAATTCTATTTGAATCTGACATTACAATCCCTTTAATAATCGCATTTTGCGCAATGCCATTGTATAAGTTCAAAATAAAAACCAACCAAATACAGAATAGAAACCGTTTCATTTGCGCACAAAAATACATATTTATTTACATAGCCTAATATTTTAATTAGGGTTGCCTAAATATATTTTTCATAAAAGCGATTATCTTTGTGGCATTCAGCAGATGCAAACTTACTCAGAGGAAAATTATTTAAAGCAGATTTTTAACCTTCAACAAGATGGTAAAGAGCGCATTAGCACCAGTTCATTGGCTTTAGAATTGGGTATAAATGCGGCTTCGGTTACAGAAAAACTAAAGCGATTGGCTTTGAAAAATCTGTTAGTTTATGAAAAATCAAAAGGTGTAGCATTAACCGAAGAAGGAAAATCTATTGCTGTTAGAATTATTAGGAAACACCGCATTTGGGAAACCTTTTTAGTTAAGCAGCTTCATTTTGGTTGGGAAGAAGTGCACGAAATTGCAGAGCAGTTAGAGCATATTAAGAGCGATGCATTGATTAACCGAATTGAAGCGCAATTGGGATTTCCACGATTTGATCCACATGGGGAACCAATTCCTGATTTGAATGGAAACATCAGCAAACCTTGTTTCAAATCAATAACAGAATTGAAAGTTGGAGAAAAAGCAAGAGTAACAGGTGTAAAATCTGATGCAAGTGAATTTTTGCTTTTATTCGAGAAACTTGGATTTTCTATAGGAACTCAAATTGAGATAATTGAAATAGAAGCATTTGATAATTCAATTCAGCTTAGTTTGAATGCAAAAGATAAAGTGAGGTTGAGCAAAGAAGTTGCTGCCATGATTTTTGCCAGTACAAAAAAGAACTGCTGCATGTTAGATGCAGGAACAGAAGCATGTAGTTAAAACAGGTTGAGAGAAGTTTTTGGGCGCCTTTGCCAGCTTTCGCTGATACGCCCCTCGTTCCTCGGGCGGTATCACGCTCTATCTGGGGCGCGGCATTTCAGGTTTGTATTGCACCAGTTGCAAGGAATTATTGTAGTTTTCTAGTTTGAAGCTCACATGAATTAGATTTGTGGCTCAAATAAGTGGCATTTTGAGCTTTAAATGGTACCTTTGTGAGCCAAAAATTACAACATTGACCGAGATTGAAATTCAAATATTAGAATTTGTAAAAACTCATCCAAGAAGTTCTTCTAAAGAAATCTTTGAGTTATTTACTAATATAATAAGCTATTCAACAACAAAACGACAATTAAGTAAATTAGTTTCTGAAAATTTATTGGTAACAAGTGGAATTGGAAAAGGGACTAAATATTCTGTTTCCTTGTCATTTGAATTGTTGCAACCAATAGATGTAAATACCTACTTCGAAAAAGAAATTGATGAAAGGCAAATTAAAGATTCTTTTGATTTTAATGTAATAACTAACATTTTAGCTAAAAATTCACTTTTTAAAAAGGACGAAAGTTTGAAACTTTCTTTACTTCAAAATTTGTATGAAGATAATATTTCTCAGTTGTCTAAGAATGAATATCAAAGGGAACTAGAGAGATTAGCCATAGATTTAAGTTGGAAGTCGTCGCAAATAGAAGGAAATACTTATTCATTGTTAGAGACTGAAAGGTTATTGAAAGATAAAGAAACTGCTGCAGGAAAAACAAAAGAAGAAGCTATAATGCTCTTAAATCATAAAGATGCTTTGGATTTTATTATAGCAAATCCAGATTATTTAAATCCCTTATCAGTTTCAAAGATTGAAGATATCCACAGTATTTTAATTAAAGACCTTGCAGTGGAAAGAAATATACGCAAACGGCGTGTTGGTATTTCTGGTACTAATTACCGACCTTTAGATAATGAATTTCAAATAGCTGAAGCAGTGGCAGCAATGTGTGACTTAATAAATTCAAAGACGAATATTTTTGAAAAGTCACTCTTAGCATTGGTTTTATTATCTTATATACAGCCTTTTATGGATGGAAATAAACGTACCGCCAGAATAGTAAGTAATGCAATTCTTATGAATTATAATTATTGTCCCATTTCTTTCAGAACAATTGATTCTATTGAATATAAGAAAGCAATGCTAATTTTTTATGAGCAAAATAATATCTCGAACTTCAAAAAAATATTTATAAATCAATTCGAATTTGCTGTTAATACTTATTTTTAAAAGGTTTAATTTTAAAAATGCTTGGTTTTAGCCTAAATCATTTTCTTTAAATTAGATAGCAGCATCTTTGCGTTTACCTAATTTATAAGTTACACCAAAAAGTACGTTGGTAGCATTTGTATTTATAGTTCCTGCGCCAATTACGGGAAGTTTACTAATGTTTGCAAGTCCTAAATTATGTCTAATTTCAGCTGATAATGCAAACCTTGATTTTATCGGAATAGAAACACCTAGTCCGGTGGAAATCCCAAAATCTGCTCTGTTATAGAAAAATGTATTGTCACTAAAGTCTCTTTTAAAAGTTGTACTTGCAGTTTCCAGCTTTTGGTTAATCAAATAACCATAATAAGGTCCTGCATTCACAAAATACTTTATTTTTTGACCAAACGTAGCACGAACTAATAATGGCATTGTGAGATAATTAAATTGCGAACGCACATTCACTTGACCTAAAACATTACCTAAATTGTCGTTTACAAATGATGGAGAAGAAGTTCCTTTTTGTTCATAGGCTAATCCAGTTCTCAGAGAAAATACTTTCGAAAAATTATACTGGCAGAATACTCCTCCAAGGAAACCGGCTGTTGTTGTTTGATTATTTATCGCAACATTACCTCTTAGTGAAATTAGACTTGGGCCACCTTCTATTCCAATATCGAACCTATTATCTTGGGCAAATGAGAATGATGATGTGATTAAAAAAGAAGCTAAAACAAAAGAATTGATGCTTTTCATTTTGTATATTTTTTTGATGGTTAACGAAGCAGAAACGATAAGGTCTTTTTAAAATTGTGGAGAGTAAATTTTTTTTCGGGCCTATTTCTACTTTTCAGAATTGGGGTATTGTCTGGAACAAGAAATTCACTAAGTATTATTTAATTCTATATTTTTCACTGAGTTCTCCGTGTTTTTTTGCGGAAGATTTTATGGCACGGAGGTCACTGAGGTTGTTGCACTGAGCACACAGAGTTTTTCTCTGCGCTCAGTGCTATTTTTTGCGGAAGATTATATGGCACGGAGGTCACAAAGGTAATTGCACTGAGAGCACTGAGTTTTTTTGTTGTATTGTACTGATTTCTTTGAAAGTAAAAGCCATTCAGAACCATTTAAAACTAAAAATTGCCTTCTGGTGAAACTACAATTTCACATTTTCTATTAATAAATCCATATTTTCCGTTGTGTTCAATCCTTGCTAATTTCTTACTGTAAACGTCAAAAATCTCAATATCATCATAAATAGCAGGCAAAACAATTTGTCCTTTTTTATTGATTAGTCCATATTTACCATTGAAACTAATCATTGCCAGATTGTTGGTATAATCTCCAAAACTTTCAATGTAATCGTAAATAGGCGGTAAAATTACATTTCCCTTTTTGTCAATTATACCTTCGCATTCATCAGCCGAAACAAGGGCCCAGTTTCTCTTAATAATACCAAAATCCTCAATATTATCAAAAGTATATTGTGCGAATGAAATAAAGGACAAGGCGCTTAAGCAAAATGTTAAAACATTCTTTTTCATTTTTAAGATGATTTATAATGAGGTTAAATGTACAAATTTTATAGAAATACTAAAACAAACTACTTATAAAACCAATGCCCGGGCGCTTTTCGTATTGCTTACCAAAGGTCCAGTTGAGGCTAAATTCATGACTATTTACTTGATTATTGGTTAGTTTGGAAATGTCATTAATGAAACTATAAGCAACTCCCAATTGTTTTCCTGTATAGGCAACATTAAATACAATTGAATTTTCTGCAAAAGTAGAAACAGCTGCTCCCACTTTAAAGGACTTATAGCGAAAAATTAATCCTGGTAAAAAAATAATATCATCGCTTTGTCTTGAATAGAAAATTGAAAGGTACAATCCGTTAAGATTTTCAGGGGTATTCATCGTAAGTCTTGCGGCTATTTGTACAACATAATTAATTGGTAATCTACTATTTAAAGAGAAAAAATCATAGTTAGGCTGATTAATATTGTTAGCTGAAAATCCCAATAAAATAGTATTGCTTTGCAGGAGCATTCCATAATTAATAACAGCATAGTTTATTGCATAATTATCAGCAGTTCCTAATGCATTCCCCAAAGATAAACCACTGGTTTTTAAGCGTTTATTTGTAAAAGCTCCAGATAAACCCAACCGAATCGAAACATCTTTGTAAATTTTAAATGATCTACCGACACTTAAACCCAATTGCGTTGTATTCAAGGCTCCTTCGCCAACTCTATCATACATTGTAAAAACTCCTAAGTCTACCGGTAACTTTTCTTTGCTTAAATCAAATGAAAGGAAACTTGTTTGATAATTAAAGCTATTGGAAATTCTTTGAAATCTATGCGCTGCACTCAATCTGGCTTTTCCTGCACTTCCTGTAAATGCCGGATTGTTATTAATTCCTATGGAGAAATGTTGGGTAAAGTAAGGGTCTTGTGCAAAAAGTAAATTAGAAAATCCTAAAAAAGCTGAAGTAACAAGTACAGATATCTTCATGTTTGAATATTTGGAACAAAAACTACTGTTTAACGACTTTTATGTTCTTGTGGTGTCCTGCAACACTAATTAAATATACACCATTATCCAAAAATGAAAAATCTAATTGCGTGTTGGGGAAGGTAGCATTTGTATTGAAAACCAATTTTCCAGAAATATCAAAACATTCAATTTTTGCGTCATTAAAATAAGAATGAACACCTAAGTTATCTAAACTTATAGTTACAATTCCATTGGTAGGATTTGGAAATAGCGTGAAGTTAACTTCATTTATCTGCTTTTGTGAAGTTATAATTTCTCCATCACCAATTTTAATTATGCTTCTGTTTTGTCCAACTACATATATGTTTGCTGTATCTAAAGCTGAAACACCTACCAATGCATACGCATAAGGAAGTTTTATAGCTTGCCAGCTGGCGCCATAGTTGGTGGTTAAAATTATTTCACACGTAGCATTTACATTGTCTCCAACTGAAAAACCAGTGCTGTCGTTTATGAATTGTAAATCGAATGGAACCTGAAGACAAGTTTCGCCCGCTGCAGTAAATGTAGCTCCACCATCGGCTGTTCTAAAAACATTTCCCAACTCGTTTATGGTGTATCCATTTAGTTCATTCGTAAAGTAAATTTGTTTGGTTGTTCCCATTCCGCTTGTTGGCAGATCTGTCCAACTGCTTCCACCATTATTTGTTTTTTTAATTTGACCTACTTCACTTACAACAAAACCAATTTGAGCTGAAGTAAAAAATACTTTTTTAATATTATTAGTAATACCTGTATTTATTGAAGTATAACTAGTACCTCCATTTGTAGTTTTAAATGCAACACCATTATCTCCCACAACATAACCTATGCTTGAAGTTGGAAATGAAATGGCATTTAAAGAATTTGTTGCACTTAAAGTTTGTTCAGTAAAAGTATTTCCTCCATTAGTAGTTGTTACTACCTTACCTGCTTGATTGCCTGTTACCATTATCAATTTATTGGAGCTAATAGCAGCCATATCATTCATATAATCTATGAAATTACTTGTATTGGTATTCACCCAATTCAGACCTCCATCACTTGTTTTTAAAACAGAATTACCATCACCAGCTACCCATCCATTTTGTGCATCTAAAAACTTAACTCTCCTGTAAGTGCTATTCCCAGCTTGAGGATTTTGTTCTAAAAAATTGCTGCCACCATCAATACTTCGTTTAATTCCTCCAAAATCATTACCAACAATGGCTGTTCCACTTGGTGAAATAGCCCCTCCAAAATGATTATTACCGTAATAAGGACTAAACCAAGTTGTTCCATTAACCGTTCTGTAAATATATGAATTGGTTACAGCAATTCCTCTAATGCTATCAGCAAAAGCAATGCTTCTAACAGGTTGACTTGTATTAAAATTGGTTTGTTGCGACCAGGTTTGTCCTCCATTAGTGGTTCTAAAAATACGACTGCTATTTCCACCAGCATAGCCTAAAGTATCGTTTAACATGTGTATGGAATAACAACCTGAACTTGTATAACCAAACACTTGACTCCAAGTTAAACCTCCATTTTCAGTTTTATACATAGAAGCAGGAAAATTGCTCCTACATACAAATCCAAAATCAGCGTTTATAAACCAAACTGCATTTAACGTTCCGCTTAAATTCCCATTATTAGTGATATCTGTCCAGGTTTGACCAAAATCAACAGTTTTAACTATTCTACCAGTATTTCCAACACAATAGCCAACAGAATCGTTTGCAAAATGTATGTCTTTTAAAGACATCTGAATATTTTCAAAAACCAATTCCCAAGTAACTCCTGCATCAATAGTTTTGTAAATTTCACCATCACCGTTAAAGGTACTTCCTACAATAAAATAGGTAGCGCTATCAATGATATGAATTCCTTTAAAATCAACCTCTGTAAAAGGTTCCGTTCTGCTCCATGTAACACCATCATCACTGCTTTTTAGTATAGTTCCAGCATCGCCTACTGCAATAAAATTTTGGTCGTTTATGTATTTTATGTTGTTTAGGGAATGTCCACCATACAGAGGATATTGCCAGTTGAATGGGGTAAATTGTTGAGAATTAGACAAGAAAGATCCCAAAAGAAGGATAAGTAAGAAAAGTTTTGCTTTCATTTTCAAAATATTGTGATGGTAATCAAAGGTTCAAATATATGGATTTAAAAAGTTTGATTTTTTTTATTATGTCGATAAACTATTTATCAATTCCCTTCGTTAATTTGCGGTGTTATAAATTTATAAAAAGAAAATGTCCCATACCGCTTCTCTGACTCTTGATGGAACTAGCTTTGAACTGCCCGTTGTGGTTGGTTCAGAAGATGAAAAAGCTATCGATATTACCAAACTTCGCGATCAAACGGAATACATTACTTTAGATTCCGGATTTAAAAATTCTGGTGCTACCAAAAGTGCTATCACTTTTTTAGATGGTGAACAAGGAATTTTACGCTATCGTGGCTATCCAATTGAACAATTAGCTGCAAAATCAAGCTTTATTGAAGTTGCGTATTTGTTGATTTATGGCGCATTGCCAACATTAGATCAATTGAACACTTTTTCAAATGCCATTACTAGGCATACGTTGATTCACGAAGATATGAAGCGTTTTTATGAGGCGTATCCTGCAAAAGCTCACCCAATGGGCGTTGTCGCTTCTATTACTTGTTCATTGAGTACATTTTATCCTGATTCAATGGCTCCAAATCCAACTTGGGAACAAGTAGATTTAACCATTATCAGACTAATTGCAAAATTCAGCACCATTGCAGCTTGGGCATATAAAAATTCAGTTGGACATCCTGCAATGTATCCAAAGAATAATTTGAATTATGTAGAAAACTTCATGCACATGATGTTTGCAATGCCTACAGAAGATTATGAAGTAGATCCAGTTATTGCCAACGCATTAGATAAATTATTGATTTTGCATGCTGATCATGAGCAAAATTGTTCAACTTCTACAGTTAGAATGGTTGGTTCTTCTCAGGCTAATTTATATGCTTCTACTTCTGCCGGAATCTGCGCATTGTGGGGACCTTTGCACGGTGGTGCCAATCAAGCAGTGATAGAAATGCTGGAAGAAATTCAAAACGATGGTGGAAATGTGAAGAAATTCATCGACAAAGCGAAAGACAAAAACGATAATTTCCGTTTAATGGGCTTTGGTCATAGGGTTTATAAGAATTTCGATCCACGTGCCAGCATCATTAAAACAGCTTGCGACCAAATGTTGAATAAACTGGGAATTAAAGACCCAATGTTAGATATTGCTAAGCAATTGGAAGAGGCAGCATTGAATGATTCTTATTTCGTTGAAAGAAAATTATATCCTAATGTGGATTTCTATTCGGGTATTATTTACCGCGCAATGGGAATTCCAACTGATATGTTTACTGTAATGTTTGCATTAGGCCGCTTACCAGGTTGGATAGCACAATGGAAAGAAATGATTGAAAATAAGGAGCCAATTTCTCGTCCACGTCAAATATATACTGGAGCAACAATGCGCGAATATGTGAATATTGCAGATAGATAATTAATTCAAGTAAATAACCATTATAAACTGATATTTAGATGTTTGAGTCTATTAAACATTTTGTAGCCACATTATTCGAAAGGAATCATCCTGAGGAAAAGCCTGTACGCAATGAGATGTTAGTTAGAAGTCATTCTTTTAAACAAGGTTATCAAAAGTGGTTAGTTCAGAAAAAAGAAACAGAAGTTTTAAAAAACCTTTATACTTCTTTCACATTAAGTAAATTAGGAGTTTCTGGAGATTTACCTATTCGCTATTTTTCAAACGGTGAGCAGAGCAGTGTATTAATTCCATTTATTGAACCAATTGGTAAAGAAGTTTTACCTCGCTTACAAGATTACTTTAGAGATAGGATAATGCGCATTGGTTACAATTTATATGTAAGTGAAAGACAAATAATTGCACGCGCAGGTTACAACGAAAGAGTGGATAGACATATTTTAAGACCTTATGTTCCAGCGTTTAGTGTTGATGATATGCATGAGCAGTTGTATGGCAATATTCAAATTTCAGTTAACTATGTGAATGACAGGCCGATTTTCTTGGAACTTTCTGCCGAAACTGTAAATGCTCTAAACTATTCTGCAATTTATCCATTTGATGAATTATTGGAAATATTGTTTTTATAATTCAATAACCAACAGCACCGCCATCCGGACTAGAAGTATCAGAGGCACCTATAAATACTTTCAATTTTTCGTCATAAGTTATACCCATTAAAGAACCAAGGTTGTTCACAGCCTTGGTTTTATGTCCCATTTTTTCTAAGTCTTTTCTTGATTTTGGCGACATCAAATTTTTTTCAAATACAATTTCATCTGGTAACCATTGGTGGTGAATTTTCATTGCTTCAATGGCTTTATCTATAGGCATTTCATACTCAAGTACATTTACAACCGTTTGAAAAACAGTATTGATGATGGTTCTGCCGCCCGGTGAACCAATTATTAAATAAGGTTTTCTATTTTTTGAAACAATGGTAGGCGTCATACTCGAAAGCATTCTTTTTTCGGGAGCTATCAAATTAGGCGAGGTTCCTATTTGTCCTTTTCTGTTGGTAATTCCTGGAACCGGATTAAAATCGCCCATTTCATTGTTAAAAATAAAACCTAATTTTTCGTCACCAAGCCTAGAACCATAAGCATATTCTAAAGTGTAGGTTAGCGAAACAGCATTTCCATCTTTATCTGCAACAGAAAAATGGGTGGTATTATTTCCATCATAAGGATGTCCAAAAGCGGAAGAATCGCTGATGGAAGCCTTGTTTTTATTCAAATTTCTAAACCTCATTTTTGCAAATTCCTTAGAGGTTAATTTATCCAAAGGCATTTCTAAATTAAAATCAGGGTCTCCAAGGTATTCAGCCCTATCTGCATACGCTCTGCGCATTACTTCTGCCAATAAATGCAGGTATTCCGCAGAATTAAATGGAATGGAATCTAAATTAGCCAGTTCCATCATGTTCATCATTTCAACTAATGCTACACCACCAGAACTCGGCGGAGGCATCGAGTAAATATCGAATTCCTTGTATTTCCCTTTGATGGGTTTCCGTTCGATGGCTGTGTAGCTTTCTAAATCTTTCATTGTAATAATTCCTCTATTTTTTTGCATGAAATCGGCTATTTCCCGCGCTATTTCACCTTTATAAAAACCATCTTTCCCTTTGTCACGAATGGCTTCCAATGTTTTAGCTAATGCTGCTTGTTTCCAGATTTTTCCAATTGGAGTAATTTTACTTTCCGAATTTTTAAAATAGTTTTGAATAAATTGATTGGTATCTTCTGCAGCAAGCAGTTTTGAAGCTTCTTTAAATAAGCCTTTCGGAATTATAAATCCATTTTTAGCCAAATCAACAGCAGGTTGCACCAAATCGGCCCAATTTAATTTCCCATATTTTTGGTGAGCCAAATACAATCCTGCGACAGTTCCCGGAACACCCACAGTTTTTAATCCTTCGTGATTATTGTTTTTTGGAAGTTTACCTTTGTCGTCTAAAAACATAGTTGGAGTTGCAGCCAATGGTGCTTTCTCCCGAAAATCGATGGTAGTTACTTCACCTGAATCAGGCATAAAAACCAAAAATCCTCCACCTCCAATATTTCCCGCAGTTGGATGCGTAACTGCCAAAGCAAATGCAGTTGCAACCGCAGCATCAATAGCATTTCCGCCTTTTTTCAGAATATCAACTCCAACCTTTGAGGCAACAGCATTAGAAGAAACTACCATTCCGTTAGGAGCAACTACTTGTGCAAAACAGAAAGAATTGATTGAAGAAAATATTATTACACCCAGCAATAAAGAATTGCCTTTTATCATTTTTAACATAAATACATTGCTTTAATACTTTGCAATGTAAATATTATCCTTTCAAAACCTAAACTCTTTTGGTGACTTGTTGTTCTAATATGTATAATATTATATAAAACACTACAATTAGAATTTTACTATTAAACATAAAAATTTGTACTGCACATTAACCATTGCCCGTTATCCAAAGTATCTAGGCATTATTGGATTTTTTTCCATGGCCATCTTTAGAATTCCATTAATTTTTAACAAAAAAATCAGTTTTTGGAAATTACTAGGTTGTGGTAAAAATGGAACATTTGATATTGTTCCCGACTGGCAACAATGGTGCATTTTAAGGGTGCACTCAGATTTTAAACAATCTCAATTCTTGGGAAATTTCATAAGTAAATGGTATAAATTTTTTAAAGCGGAAGTTTTTACCATTGTCCTAAAGACAATTGAAGGACATGGAACTTGGGACAAATTTGCGTTTTTTACGGCTCAAGAAAAGAAAACGGAATATACTGGACCAATTGCAGTATTAACAAGGGCAAGCATAAAAATTAGCAAGTTGAAATCGTTTTGGAAAAATGTTAAACCTGTTGCCAAACAGATGAATGCTTCAGAAGGATTCATTTTTTCTGTTGGATTGGGCGAGATTCCATTTATAAAACAAGCTACATTGAGTTTCTGGCAAAGCAAAAATCACATGCAGCAATTTGCTTATAACATGCATGTGCACAAAGCTGTAGTTAAATTAACGCACAAAGAAAAATGGTACAGTGAAGAAATGTTTGTGCGTTTTGAACCAATCTCAGCTAATGGTTTGTTGAATGGTGAAAATCCTTTGAATGGGATTTGCTGACTATAATTTTTTGATAAAAAGCAATGTTTGGATTTTCTTTAACAGTTTCAAGGTTACTATAATTATTCACCTTACTCCTCTTTCATCTCCAGCGCTTCATTCAGAAACTTCACCAAAGGAAACGAACTCTTGAATTGTTCATCAATTAACTTCATAAAATCAGCTGAACACACTTCTTTATCGGTCAACTTTTTAGAGACAACGTAGCTTTTGTATTTTAATAAATGAATTGCTTCATGTTCCTTATCAAAGCCTTTGGGCGCTGTTTTTAGCTGATAATCGTCGAGCTGTGGGAAATGTTGATGGAAAGATTTTTCTTCTAGCACTTTTGTAAATGCTGCATGATTAAAATAAATTTCCTGACGAATAGCATTCAATTGCGGTGGTTCGGGCATAAAAACACCAGCTGCTAAAAAAGAGTTACCTGCTTGAAAATGCAGATAATAACCTGCGTAATATGATTTCTTTCCTCCTTTGGCAATCCATGCGCCCATGTTGTTTTTGTATGGATTTTTGTTTGCAGAAAATCGAACATCTCGGTTTATTCTAAACATGCAGTTTTTAGATGTTAAATCTGCAACGCTAGGATCGAATTTACTAATGCTTTGAATGAGCAAGTCTACCGTTTGCGCAACAGTAGACTTTGCTGATTCATATTTTTTCTTGTTTGCTAAAAACCAATCTCTGTTGTTATTGGTTTCGAGCGCTGCCAGAAAATCTAAAACTTCTTTCAAAAGATATTATTAAAATGGTAAATCGTCTTCACCTTCGTTAGAGAAGAAATTACTATTTGCAGGTGCCTCAGCTGGTTGGAAATTACTGTCTGGTGCTGGTGGCGTGTACTGCGGAGCGCCTTGATTAGGAGCCTGAAAGTTTTGTGCCGGTGCTGCATATTGAGGAGCTGCATACTGCTGTGTTGGTGCTGAAAACTGCTGAGGAGCTTGCCCTGCAGGATCTAATTTCCATGCGCGAATTTCAGTAAACCAACGGTCACCATTTGCACTTTGACGTGACTCAATGTTGATGCTTGCTTTCACATCATCTCCAATGCGAAATCTTTTTAATTGGTCAATTTTTTCGCCCCAAGCAGAAATACAAATTTTCTTTGGGTATTGCTCAAAAGTTTCAATGATAAATTCTTGCTTTGTCCAAGCTCCGTTGCGGCCTTCGCCCGTAACTGCGTTTAAAATGCTAACAAGTTTGCCTTGTACTTCAACTGCCATATGATACGTATTAAATGAATTTCAAAATTAAGTTTTCTTTCTGCTTAAATCACGCAAAAGCAATAAATAGTTTTGAACAAATGTCGTTTGCATTTTAGCAAAAAACTACATTTAATCGCTTTTCTAAATTAACTTTAACATGTTAGGTACAACAGCCCAAAAATTACTGATTTTAATATTTTTTCCTGCACTTTTATCCATCTCCTGTGGTAAAAAACAAGCCAATTGGATCAAGGTAGATCCTGCATTTATTCCATATATTTCTGCTTACACGGGAGGAATTGTATCTACTGCAACTAAAATACGTGTGCAGTTGGCGCAAGAAATTAGCAATACTGTTGAATTCGGTACATTTTTAGAAGCCGACTTTTTCTCTTTTGAGCCCAACATTAAAGGTAAAACCAGGTGGATTGACGCTTCCACCATTGAATTTGTTCCCGAACAGCGACTTCCAAGCGGAGTTTTATACACTGCACATTTTAAATTGGCAGATGTAATTAAGGTTCCAGAGAAACTCAAAGACTTTGCATTTTCATTCAAAACCATCCAACAATCTGGAGAATTAAAGTTAAAGTATCCCGAAACTTACGATGCAACAGATTATAGCAAGCAATACATTGATGGTACTTTTATCACTGCTGATAAAGTTGGATTAGACAGCGTGAAGAAATGTTTTAACATTCGCCAAAATAACAATCCATTACAAGTAAACTGGAGCCAATCGAAAGACCAGAAAAGCCATTTCTTAAGAATAGAAAATATTGCTAGAACCAACGTTGAATCTACTGTAAACATCAGATATGATGGAGCTTCCATTGGAAGTGAAGACAATCAAACTGAAGCACGCATTATTCCTGCATTGGGGAATTTTAAAGTAGATGTCGTAAATGCAGTAAACGGTGAAGAACCTCATATCGCCATCCATTTTTCTGACCCATTATTAGAAATGCAAGATGTAAATGGTTTGGTGAGTATTGCTGGGAGTAGCGAGCTTTCTACTATGATAGAAGGCCATACCTTAATTGTATATAAACCTGAAAACGAATTTAATGCATCCACCATAAATGTAAACCAGGGAATTCAGAATTCTAATGGGCAGAAATTACTCACAAGCACCGAATACAATGTAGCATTTACTGATGTTGCACCTGATGTGCGTTTTGCAGAAAGTGGAAACATTTTGCCACAAACCAAAGGCGTTGTTGTTCCTTTTGAAGCCGTGAATTTGAATAAAGTTGATGTGCAAATCATTCAAATTTTCCCAAATAACATTCCTCAATTCCTTCAAAATAACAGTTTAAATGGTGATGAAAGTTTGCTTCAGGTTGGTAAAATTATTTTAAGAAAAACCATTCCTCTTGAAACCAAAAACATTGCAAGTCGCGGGCGTTATGCCGGTTATGGAATTAATATTGACGAATTAATAAAAACAGAACCAGGTGCCATTTATAATGTTTCCTTGAAAATGCGTCCCTCCTATTCTACTTATCCTTGCGATGGTGAAGCACCCAAAGAAAATGACCTGGAAAAAATTGAGCCTGACAACAAAATTAAAGAGATGAATGCCGAAGGGTATTACAGCACATATAATTATGACAATGAAGAAAATTATGATTACGATTGGAGAGACAGAGAAAATCCATGCAAAGCAACATTTTACTATAATAAAAGAGCAGTTGGTAGAAATATTTTAGTTTCAGATATTGGATTGATGGCCAAAAAAGGAACGGGCGACAATTGGCAGTTTATTGCAACAGATATTCAGTCGGGAGCGCCCATGAGCAATGTAAAACTGGAAGTATTAGATTTACAAAATCAGGTAATCGCAAAACTAAATTCAGATAATAAAGGATTTGCGTATTTAAACGAGGAAACATCATCTGTTCCTCACCTTTTAGCAGCTAAAAAAGGCAAACAAAGCAGTTATTTGTTATTGAAGGATGGAAATGCTATTAATTTATCTGCTTACGATGTAAGTGGAGATGGGTATGAGCAAGCTTTAAAAGGATTTATTTACGGGGAACGTGGCGTTTGGAGACCTGGAGATTCTGTTTTTGTAGATTTTATTTTAGATGATAGGCAACAGCCTTTAGAAGAAGGATTTCCTATTGTAATGGAAGTAATGAATCCCAAAGGACAGTTGGTGAAAAAACTCGTTGCTCCAAAGGAAAAAGGTAAAACCCTTTATGCTTTTCCGTTTCAAACTGACGATAATGCTCCAACAGGTAATTACACGGCCAATATTTCTATAGGCAGCAACACATTTACCAAAACCTTAAAGGTAGAAACTGTAATGCCCAACAGGTTAAAAATCGATTTTAAAATTCCTAATAATGAATTGTATGTTTCTAGCGCAAATCAAGATTTACTGTTGAAGTCAAATTGGCTGTTTGGTGCACCTGCAAAGCAATTAAGGGCAAATGTGTCGGTGGTGTTAAGTGAAAGTACAACCGAATTTAAAAATTTTAAAGACTATATTTTTGATGATGCTTCACGCCGCACAAATCCTCAGGAAGTAACTGTATTTGATGGGTTGTTAAATGATAATGGCGAAGCGTTGGTAAAACCAATTTTCAGAAGTTCTACGCTTCCTGCAGGTAAGCAAAAAGCAGATTTTACTGTAAGAGTTTTTGAACAAGGTGGAAGTTTCAGCATTGACCGATTTTCTGTTCCCTATTATCCTTATTTGAGTTATGCAGGTGTAAAAGTGCCCCAAGGTGAAGGTTGGGCAAATATATTGGGAACTAACAAAGACCATATTTTTAATGTTGCTTGTGTGGACGATAAAGGAAAACCATTATCAGGAAAAACTCTCACCGTGAATGTATATAAATTAGAATATGAATGGTGGTGGCAGCGTTCCGAATTGAATGTAAGTGAATATTACAATGCAGAATATGCTAAACCAGTAAGAACAGAAAAACTCATCAGTGGTAAAAATGGCTTTGCTGCTTTAAAATTGAAGTTTGAGGAAGATGAATGGGGAACTTACCTATTGCGTGTGTGCGACGAAAGTAGCAGCCATTGTGCAGGTACAACTTTCAATATTGATAATGATGAATGGATGAGTCGTGGAGCTAATACAGGAAAGTCAGCACAATCTTTAACCCTAAAATCTTCAAAACCAAGTTATTTAAACAATGAAGAAATTAGCATCACTTTTCCAAGTCCAGCTGGTGCCAATGCATTAATCAACATTGAAGATGGTAGCGGTGTTTTAGAAAGTACATGGATTAGCACCACCGCCAACGAAACAACTTACAGGTTTAAAGCCAAGGCGGAATATGCGCCCAATATTTACACAAGTGTGAGCATTATTCAACCTTACAGCAGAAGCAACGATTTGCCTATTCGTTTGTATGGAACCTTATCTATTGAAGTTGAAGATAAAAATTCCCATCTAAAACCAATCATTGAAATGCCTGAAACAGTTCGTCCAGAAAGCACTGTACAGGTAAATGTTTCTGAAAGTACTGGTAAACCAATGGAATATACATTGGCCATTGTTGATGAAGGTTTATTGGATTTAACCCGATTTCAAACTCCCGATCCTTGGAAACATTTTAACGCCAAAGAGCCATTAGGTGTAATTACATGGGATTTATATGATGAAATAATGGGTGCTTATGGTGGACAATTAGAAAGTGTATTGAGTATTGGTGGTGATGGTGCTGGAAAAGGCAAGAAACCAACCGCCAAAGCAAGCAGATTTAAGCCAATGGTAAGGGTTTTAGGCCCATTTAAATTGGCAGCTGGTAAAAAAGGAAAACACATGGTTTCAATTCCCAATTACTTTGGTTCTTGCAGGGTTATGGTGGTTGCTTCTAACGAAAATGGAAGTTATGGTGCGGCTGAAAAAACCGTAAGTATTAAAAAACCTTTAATGCTCTTGGCAACATTGCCACGAATTGTAAGTCCTGGTGAAAGTGTAAAACTGCCTGTAAATATTTTCGCACTAGAAAAATCTATTAAAAACGTTAAAGTGAGTTGTGTAAGTAGCGGAAATCTTATTCTAAATGGAAGTTCCAATCAAAACATAACGATGAATGGAAATGAGGCGCTTGCTTATTTTGATGTAAATACTGCAAATATGCAGGGAATCGGTAAGGTTAAAATAACCGCAACCTCTGGAAAAGAAAGTGCAACAACAGAAATTGAAATAGAAGTAAGAAGTCCAAATCCAGAAATTACGGAAGTGTCGGAAATACAATTAAGGCCGGGAGAAACATATTCGGGTTCAGTTAACTTTATAGGAATGGCCGGAACGCAATCTGCCAGTTTAGAACTTTCTACGATGCCTGCTATCAATTTAGGTGCTCGTTTAAAATACTTGATTCAATATCCGCATGGTTGCGCCGAGCAAACCACTTCGGCTGCATTTCCTCAGCTTTTCTTAAGTCAGTTGGTTACACTAACCGATGGTCAAAAGAAACGCAGTGCAACAAATATTAAAACTGCAATTAATCGCCTATACCAATTTCAAACAAGTAATGGAGGATTTGCCTATTGGCCGGGAAGCAGTGTGCCAGAAGAATGGGTAAGCAATTATGTTGGTCATTTCTTACTAAAAGCTCAAGAATCTGGTTATAGTGTAAATACGGGAACAATAAACCGATGGAAAAAGTACCAGCAGAAACTAGCCAGAACATGGAAACCAAATCAAAATAATGTTGCAACGTCAAATCCTCAAATTCAAAGTTATAGATTGTATACTTTGACTTTGGCTAATGCTGCTGAATTGGGCGCTATGAATCGCTTAAAAGAATCGAAAATACTGAATAGCAGCGCAAAAAATCAATTAGCAATGGCCTATCAATTAGCTGGACAAAACCAAACTGCAATTGGCTTATTGAAACAAGTGGCACAAAAACAAACCACTTATTATGATTATTATGATAACGGCGAATTACAAGATGCAAGATTATTGCAAGCCTTAGCAGGAAGTGGATTGAAGCAAGAAGCATTGACTGTTGCCAGAAGAGTTGCTGCTTATTTAAGTAGTAAAAACTGGATGAGTACCGTTTCTACCTCAAGTTGTTTACTGGCAATGGCAGAATTCGTAAAAAATGAAAATGTAAAAAGAGATATTAATTACGAATATTCTTTTGCTGGAAAAGCTTCGAAAGGTCAATCAGTTCAGCCTACCGTACAATTAGATTTACCTGTAACTGCTAAAAATGCACTATCATTCAAAAATAAAGGAAAAGGAATACTTTACTTGAGAATTATCCGTTCTGGAGTTCCTGGAACTAGCCAGACAATTACTGCTTCAAATGCAGGAATTTCCATGCAAGTTGCATATAAAGATGGCTTTGGTAAAATAGCAGATATTTCAAATTTAGTGCAAGGAACCGATTTTACTGCGAGCATCACCATTACAAATAGTAGCAATAACAACATTAGCAATTTGGCTTTAAATACTATGTTTGCCGATGGTTGGGAAATAAACAATAACCGGGTAAATGATGCAATAAGCGCTGAAACAAATGCTGCATTTGATTATCAAGATATCAGAGACGACAGAGTGAAAACATATTTTTCGTTAAGTAAAGGAGCCAGTAAAACTATCCAGTTTAAATTAAATGCAGCTTATTTAGGTAAATTCTACCTGCCTTCTTTTCAATGTTCTGCTATGTACGACAATACAATTTTTGCAAGATTAGCACCTGCTTGGGTAAACATTACATTGCAAAAACCACCCAATAGTTGAGAAATAAAAGAGCAAAAAAAGTTTTAGCAATATTTGCTGGAACAATCGCAACGATTTTGTTATCGATGATGGCCCTATCAGCCATTTATGAAGATGAATTGGTAAATTACTTGAAAGACAAAATCAATAATTCATTAATTACACCTTTAAATATTGAGAAAACAAGTGTTTCAATATTTGATGATTTCCCTTCAATTAGTATTAAACTCACTAATTTAAGTTTAAATGATACTTTAAATAATAGGCCATTTGAAGTCATCAAAGCTAGACAGGTTGTTTTTTCATTTGACTTGATTTCCTTATTAAGAAAAAAAATTTTAATGAAAAGCGCTTCGGCTACAGATGTTGTTTTTAATCATTTAATAGATAAAAATGGAGAGAAGCATTCTGTAAAATTTAAAACAATAAAAGATAAAAGTGGCGCAGCACTTGACATTTCTATTCCTAAGATTACGCTCACAAATGTCAAAATTCACATTACAAATGAATTTAAAGAAAAAGAAGCAATAATATTAATTGAAAAAGGAAAAACTGCCATTCATTTTAAAAATGGAAGAGGAATAATAACTCCAAGTGTAAAAGGCAAATTGATTGTTTTCAATTTGAACAACATTGAATTTTTAAAAAGTGAAAACCTTGAAGCGCATGGAAACATAAAGCTTTCTAAATCGGGGAAGATAATTGAGTTTGAAAATTGTGTTGGAAAAATGGCTGGTCTTGATTGGTCAATAGCTGGGAGTATTACCAAAATAGGTAATAATGCAGGGGCTTTTCATCACCTTAAAATAAACGCCATTGGAAATGGAATACTTTTCTTAAAATCTTTACTTCCTGAAGGATTTAAAAACGATGATTTTCAAACGGGCAAGGGAAAAACCGATTTAACTATTACAAACTTTGGCTATGTTTCACCCAAAATAAAACCAGCTTCAACGCTGAAATTAAATATTAAAAATGGAAGTTTTAATAGCACAGAACGCCAATCTGAATTTAAGAATATTGAAGTTGATTTATTCATGGATAATTCGGATAGCACCGTAAATAAAACATTTTTAAAAACAACTTTAAATGCATATTTTAAAGATATAAATGTCCAAAATTTACCTAAGGCGTATTTTAATTTCTGGGAAAAAATTGTGAAAATTAATGAAGCTAAGAAAAATAGCACCCAAGAGGTAATGCCGACTCAGAATGAGATATCTGCAAATATTAAGTTTCAAATTGGTAAAATTTCCTATTTAAATGCTATTGCAAATAACGTTTCTACAGAAGTGAACATTAATAATGGAATTTTAAATTTAAATAACTTTAAAGGGGAAGCATTTAATGGTACCATTAACTTTAATGCATCTTTTCGAGAACTTTCTAATAATTTACAAGCGAGTATAAACGGAAACTTAACTCAGGTAGATATTCCAAAAGCATTTTATGGCTTCAATAATTTTGGTCAAAAATTAATTCAATCAAAAAATATAAAAGGAAAACTAAATCAAGATTTTCAAATAGAAACACAGCTTGACGAGAAAATGATTCCAATCATGGCAAAAACAAGTTTTATAGGAAAAACAGAATTACTTAAATCCGAACTTATTCAATGGGAACCACTTATGAAGGTTTTTCAATACATTGGGAAAGATAAAGTTTCCAATCTTTTAATAGATACTTGCGAGATAAATATGGTACTCTTTAATAATACAGTTTATCTCTATCCTTTTGAAGTGAATAGTAGCATTACAAAATTCAATATCGCCGGTAAACAAGGATTAGACAAAACAAATGAACTTTATTTTCAGTTCAACCTTGCCGACCAATTAATGATTCGCTCAAAAAAGAAAAGGTCTAATTTTAAAGCAGGCATTGAATCTGATAGAAACTGGGGCAATATTTTCGTAAAATTAACTGGAAAAGAGGGAAATTATACACCTGAGTTCTTGTCAAAAGAAAAGTATCAAATTGAAATAAAAAAAACTACGAAAGAGTATTTATTAGCAAAGAGAAAAGTTGAAAATTTTAAAAGAAAATGATGTTTAAATTAATTTAAAATGCGTTATTAAAATTCAATTTTAAAATAAGGTAATTACAATTCATTAATATGCGAAAGGTAATGTTCAGCTTGTTGCAATAGTTCTGTTTTGGCTACTGGTTCCATTTTTCTCCAAACATTGTACATCATACCTATTCGTGGATTTTTGGCCAATTTACTTTCGTGCTTATCATAAAAATTCCAATATAAACTATTGAAAGGACAAGCTTTATCTCCCGTTTTTTTGGCTTTATCGTAATAACATCCATTGCAATATGAACTCATTTTGTTGATATAAGTTGCCGAGCTAACATAAGGTTTTGTACCTACAATTCCGCCATCTGCAAACTGACTCATGCCTCTGGTATTGGTTATTTCAACCCATTCAATAGCATCAATATAAATTCCCAAATACCAAGCATCCACTTCATCAGGATGCACACCTGCTAACAAAGCAAAGTTTCCAGTAATCATTAATCTTTGAATGTGGTGCGCATAGCCAAATTGCAAAGATTGATTAATCGCATTTTTCAAGCAATTCATCTTTGTTTTACCCGTCCAAAACCATTCAGGTAATGTTTCTGTGTGTTCAAAATAATTGAGATGCGCATAGTCTGGCATTTTTAACCAGTAAATACCGCGCATGTATTCTCTCCAGCCTATAATTTGCCTCACAAAACCTTCTAATTGGTGATAGGCGATTTCATCAGTATTATTCAAATATGTTTCAATTGCTTTATCGACCACTTCCTTTGGTGAAAGCAGTTTTGTATTCATGGAAAAAGATAAACGAGCATGGTAAATTGACCATTCGTTCGGCGCCATTGCATCTTGAAAAGTTCCAAATAAGGACAAACAATTCTCAACAAAAAAATCCAATAATTGTAAAGATTGAGCTCTGTTTATTGGCCAAATAAAATGCTTACTATCAATGGTGCCAATGGTTTTAATATTGGCTTTTTGAATTTCCAATTCAATTAACTGCACATTATTATCAAAAAGTAATGGTGAAATAGGCTTGTGTTCTTTGGGCAATTTCTGGCGATTTTCCTCATCAAAATTCCATTTCCCATTTAAGGGTTTATCTCCATCCACAATTAAAACATGGTGCTTTTTGCGCATTTGCCGGTAAAAGGTTTCCATCAAATACATTTTTTTACCTTTAAATAAATCTCCTAATTCATTGCGGCTGCTATAAAAATGCTCCGTATCAAATACCTCAAATGGAATATTTAAATTGATTGTAAATTGCTTTAAATGTTCATCTACTCTGTATTCATCGGGCAGCTGGTATTCGAATTTTGTGAAATTGTTTTTTGAGATTATTTCTTCACAATTCTTTTCAAAACTGTTTAAGTTATTTTCATCATTTAAATAAATATATTTTATTTGATGTCCACGCGTAGTGAGCTCTTGAGCGAAATTCTGCATTGCAGCAAAAAAGCCAATTATCTTTTGAATATGGTGATGGGCGTAATCGGTTTCACTCCTAATTTCCATTAAAACGTAGGTAACATTATCATTTACTTCATTGTACCATGAATGATTGATATTGAGTTGATCTCCTATTATTAAGCGTAAAATCTTTGGTGTTTCTTTTATCATTTTTAAAATTCAAAATACGGATTTAATTATATATTTTAATTGAAATTAAAAGCTATTTCGTTTCCAATCCACACTGATATCGGAACCTTCTGCAAGCATTACTGAATGAGGCTTTGACTTATTTAATGCCTCAAAATCATTTCCATAAAAAGCGGCAAAATCACAATTAATTTGATAATTATTGATGGTATTTATTTCCCAACTCGGGTGATTAATTTTATATTCAATGCTCTTTTCAGAATTTACTTTCGTGTAGCCAAAATAATGTTCAAAAATGAATTCTTCTATGCTTTCAACTTCCATTTTGCACTTGGTAGTTGATGCAACTACTTGAATGCTATTCCATGATTTATTTACCTTCCATTGATATTCTACTTCTTTTCTATTTGCTGTAAAATTCCATTCATGCCGAGTAGGAATTGCGATGTAATGTTCCTTATACAGTTTATTGGCAACCCAAGCAACTAATTTATTTGGCACAGTTTCGTTGATAAAAACTACTCCTCGCCTATTTTCATTTCCCACTTTTCGAATTACATAAAAACGCAGATTTACTTCTTCAAATGTTCCCATATAAGGAATTGGAATTCCAAAAATAGTAGAGTCCTTAAATAAAAATCCAACCAAACTCACATAGGTTTTACCTTCAAAATAATCCAACTCAACTCCTTTGGGCAAATATGGTATCAAAATTTTCGGGTCAATTTCATAATTGGCCATGATTAAATTTTGCCAATTTGCCCTCAAAAAAGTTTTCATAAAAGTTTGGTTTGATTTGTTTTTTTCTTTCTGGAAGTCTTCATTGGTGGATGATTTACATGTCTCGCTAAGATTCGAATTCCTTCTAATTTCACCTCTTCATTTTCTCTGAAACTCCAGACAATATCAGAGGCCCGCTTTCTTGTTTCTTCCACATCAACAATAGGGAACGGATAATGTTTCCCAATTTCAACATTGTACAGCTGTTGCTCAATTAAAGTGAGTTTATACGGCTCGTGAATTAAATTCGCAGGAACATCCTTTAATTCCGGAATCCATTGTTTAATAAACAAACCATCAGTGTCATGATCTTCTGAATTTTTTATAGGATTATATATCCTAATGGTGTTTACGCCGGTTGTTCCACTTTGCATTTGCAATTGCGGGTAATGAATTCCTGGTTCATAATCTAAAAATTGCCTTGCTAAAAAATGTAATTCCCGCCAATCTTGCCAAAGGTTAAATACAAAAAAAGAAACGACCATGGCGCGCATTCTAAAGTTAATGTAACCAGTTGCCACCAAACAGCGCATACAAGCATCTACTAAGGGAATTCCAGTTTGTCCGGTTTGCCAAGCTTTTATAAACTCTTCATTCTTAGGTTTAATTACAGCATTATAAGCCCGATTGATGTTGTCAAATTCATACCTGCTTTCATTTTCAAATTTTTGTATAAAATGGCAATGCCAATGTAAGCGAGAAATGAAATTTGAAAGCGCTCTTTTATTATTCGAAGCGGAATAATTTTGCTTAGTGTATTGATAAACCATGCGCATACTTATATTTCCGTAAGCTAAATATGGCGATAAACGACTACAACCTGTTCTGCTTAAAAGTGGTTTGCTGATATGCTTGCTATAGTTTACATGACGAACTTTAATGAAATTATCTAAATAGCGCCAAGCCCAGTATTCTCCGCCTTGCTGGAAGTTTTTGTTACGCGTGGGAATTTCAGGATTTAACTCCTCCCCTTTTAATGTTGTATAAATAGTATTTTCTAAAGAGAATAAATTCCAATTTTGTTCATCAACAATTTTTGGTGTAGAAAGCATTTTTTCTTCCCATAGTTTTTCCCAATGTTTCCTGTTTTTTAGTCCTCTGATAATTCCGTTTGTTTGGGATTCTATCCATTGAATATTATTTTTTTTAAATAATACTTTCATGGCTTTGTCACGGGCGTAGGTTAAACCATTACCAATTTCTTCATGGGAATATATATATTGAATGGAAAAATGATATATCAGTGAATTAAAAACAAATTCGGCTTCATTGTGAAAAATAAAAATTTGTCCATTTAATGGTTTCAATTTTTCATTCATTTCAATAAGTGACTCGTGCACGAATCTCCAATGCCTCACATCGCTGTCGTGATAACCCATCACAGACGGTTCGAAAATATAAATAAGCAAAAGAGGAAGAGATGATTGTTGCGCAAAATAAAGTGGTTCATGGTCAGTAAAACGCAAATCACGCTTTAACCAAACCACATTTATTTCTTGCTTCATTATTTAATTTCTTTTCTATTTATTGATGTAAAACAGAAACTAAACAATAAATCTCATTAATAGTTTTTAATAAATCGAACATACATGCCATTTTCAGTTGTATGGGCGCTAACTTCACCTAATACTGAATCATATTCACCATCTAAACCAATAAAATCGTTGCTACTTTTAGATTTTGCTGTTTGGGTTGCCCAAAAAAGTTGGTTATAATCAGTTGGAAAGAAGTCAGTTTCGTTTACAGTACTTCTGTAACCTCCGCCAGCAGCGTTAAAACCTGTACTATTATCGCCACCAAACTTTTTAGATTTTAAATGTTTACCCGCTTTATCATATCCACCTTGAGATAAAATAATTTCTTTCCATTCTTTATAACTTGGAATGTGAAATCCATCAGGACATAAGCCACGTGGGTCATTTACAGCAAAACCATTGTAAATCTTACCAAATTTCAATTTATTTTTTCCGTTTTTCTCATGATAGCACCAAGCAGGCTTTTTCAATTTTCCATATTTTCTCCATTCTTCCATCGTTTTAACTTCTGGAATTAAATCACCATTTTTAAATTTACTTACGTTTAAATTCTCGCTTGAAATAAGGTATTTGCTAATTTTAATTAATGGGTATTTATTTCCATCAATATCAACTATTGTGGTGTTTTGTTGTGTCTTTGGAAAAACAAATAATAATATTAATGATATAAGAAATTTATGCATTCTTTTATTTTAATTTTATGAATTAGAATTTAAAACTATAGTTTTTTCCAGAATATAACTTTGTCTTCTCCCTCTTGGTAAAACTCTTTAATAACTGCAGATCTCTCATAGTTACATTTATCATAGAATTTCCTTGTTAATTCAAATTCAGGTAATCCAGAAGTTTCTACAATTAATATTCTTCCATTTAATTCCTTTAAATATTGTTCAACAAATGTCATTATTTCTTTTCCAAATCCTTTTCCCTGCAATTCCTTTTGAATAGCAATTAAATAAAGATTGTATGTTCCAACTGTCATTCTCTCTGGAGCAAAATACAATACAGCAATTGGATTATCGAGATGTTCGGCTGTTAACCAAACATCTAAGCTCAATTCATTCGTAAAAAAATCACTTGACATTTCGTCTAATAAATCAGAAGGAAAAAGCTCATTAGAATCAATAATTTCTTTTAGTTTTTGTAAATCATTTTTGATTATTTTCCTTATTATAAGCATAAATTAATTCATTTGTTTATATCAAGTATTCTATTTAATCCTTCTCAAATCCAAATCCTGAAAATCAAAGCTAAAATCAATGTTTGGCCAAATTCCTTTCATTTGAAAAGACTGCGCTTTGCCTGTTTCATCTAAATTAAACATGGCAAATGCATCACAATTCATTGCTTGATATTCCCATTTAATGGCAAAAGCATTGGCATTATAAAAGGCCATTGGCCCATTCAATTTTGAAGAACGATAACATTTTATCCATAATTGCTTTTCTTTTTCAAATATTTCCACCTTACCAAACCACTTATCTTCATATATACCAATAAAGTCTTGGTTATTTATTTTCACATTTTTTTGAGCTTCAACTTTATTCCAAACTTTTTTCACAACTTCATCGGCTTCACTTTTATTTCCGCTCATTCTTGCTGCAATTTTATCTGTCCAACCAAAATCGTTTAATCCTAAATAACTATCCGCAATTGTTCTTGAAACTGCAATAAAAAGCCCTGCTCCACCATTTTCAGTATTGGTTAAAATTACGATTCCCAAATTCATATCTGGATACATTTTTACAATTGATAACATTCCCGGTAGTCCACCAGTGTGCGAAACTTCTAAATTTCCTTTTATATCTGAGATATGCCAACCTAAGCCATATCCATCAAAATGTGAGTTATATCGAGGATTATGGTCTTCTTCTTCCACCGTATGAATTCTCCACATTTCATAATGATTCTTCAAAGAAAAAAGAGATTTATCGAGTTTTTCACCATACTTCCCTTTATTCATTCGAGTAATCATCCATTTTGACATATCCGACACATTAGAAAAAATTCCACCAGCAGCGCTTCCCATTCCAATGTCGTAATAATCAATCGTTTTTATGGTTCCAGACTCTGAAGAATGCGCAACTGCAAGATTAGTTTTGTCTTTCAATAAACTACCTACAAATGTTCTGTTCATTTCTAAAGGTTCAATGATTCGCTTTTGAACAAATAACTCGAAGCTCATTCCACTTACGCGAGCAATTATTTCTCCTGCTACAATGTATAAAAGATTGTCATAATCGAATTGTGTTCGAAAGGCTGAAACAGGCTTAAAATGCTGAAAACTGGTAATTACATCATTTACTGTAAAATTAGAACCATCGGGAAAAAACATTAAATCTCCAACCCCCAGTCCCAATCCGCTGCGGTGAGTTAATAAATCTTGAATGTTAAAGTTTTCTGTAACATAATCATTATACATTTTAAAAGCTGGAATATGGTCTTTTACCTTATCTGTCCATTTAATTTTACCTTCATCTTCTAAAATGGCAAGCGCTGCAGTTGTAAATGCCTTAGTATTTGAAGCAATCATGTAATTTGTGAATTCGTTTGCAGGCTGTTTACTTTCAATGGATGTTACTCCATACCCTTTTTGATGAATTACTTTTCCATCTTTCACAATGGCTATTGAAGCACCTGCAACTTTAAATTTTACAAGTGCATCAAACATTAAAGAATCAATTTTATTAGAACTTATTTGTGAAAATAGCGAACTTGAAACTAAAAGAAATCCGAAAATTAAATTTGTTTTTATCATGAAACAGGAAGAATTTATGTAGCTAACTAAAGGCGGAAATATAAGTAAAAACTTGTTAATTTTTGGTTTTAATCATAATGAAATAAAGAATAATACTTATTTTAATATTCTTTACCATTAAGGAATTAAGAATAAAACTTAATTTTCTAAATATTTTTACCATTAAGGAATTAAGAATAAAAATTAATTTGCTTAAATATTTTTACCATTAAGGAATTAAGAATGAAAATTATTTTTTTCTCCATTAAGGAATTAAGAATTTTAAGAATAAAACTTAATCTCTTAATGGTTTTAATTTTATTAAATTAAGGAATCAAGAATTAAGAAAAAACTTAATTTCTTAATGGTTTTATTATCATAATGAAATTAAGAACTATTAATTATAAAAATTATTTTTTTTTACCATTAAGCATTTTAGAATATTTTTAAAAATATTTAAACCTTAAAATTTATCTTTTATTTAAAGCTGCTTGTCTTTTAGTTAATTCTATTTGCGCATTTTCATAAATTTTCTGCAACAATTCAGGATGCTGCCCATAAAATTGAAGGCTATTATTAAAAGTATCTCGACTTATTCTCATATTTTTTAATGTTGCTTCATAAAACAACTCCGATTTAAACTTCGGTAAATTTATACTACCCAAACTTATATTTCTTGCTGCATCAATTATGGCAAATTCTACGAAAATTTTTTGCATGGTTGTATCAGGTAAAATTTCTGAAGGGACTTCCACTTCATTGCCGCAAGAATAAATTAGAAACAAAACTCCGAAAAACAAAATCTTTCTCAACGCTCAAAAATTAATCGTTCACCTAATTTTGTCTCATCAAATATGCCATTGTCATAAACCAAATGTCCGTTTACAAAGGTTTTTTCGACTGTGCTCGAAAATCTTGTTCCATGAAAAGGAGTCCACTCTGACTTATAAAGCACATTTGCGTTTTCAACTAATTGAGAAGCTTCAGGATTTACAAGCACTACATCTGCATAATATCCTTTTCTTAAATAACCTCTTTTCTTAATTTGAAACATATCTGCTACTGCATGTGCGTATTTCTGAACAATCAGCTCCATCGGAAAAATTCCATTTTTACTCAATTCAATCAGCGCAATTAATGCATGCTGTACCAACGGTCCTCCAGATGGACATTTGAAATATTGATTTTTCTTTTCCGCTAATGTGTGAGGTGCATGGTCAGTAGCCAAAACATCAATGTAATTATCAATCACAGCCTGTCTCACTGCATCACGGTCTTTAATTGTTTTTATTGCGGGATTCCATTTTATAAAACCGCCTTTGGTTGTATAATCTTCTTCTGAAAACCATAAATGATGAACACATGCTTCTGCTGTAATACGTTTTTCAATACTTGGTATATCATTTCTAAACAAAGCAATTTCTTTAGCAGTAGATATATGTAGTATATGCAACCTTGTGTCGTACTTTGTAGCTCTTTCAATAGCTTCAGATGAACTTTTGTAACAAGCTTCATCGTTTCTTATTGCTGCATGAAAATGCATTGGAATATTTTCGCCATACTGATTTCTGTATTCTGAAGCTCTTACTTTTATCATTGGGTCATCTTCACAATGCACAGCAATTAGCATTTTTACATCTCTAAATATTGCATTCAAGGAATCGATGTCATCTACCAGCATGTCGCCAGTGCTGGAACCAAGAAATATTTTTACACCACAAACCGTTTTAGGATCAGTTTTTAAAAGCTGGTCAAGATTGGTATTGGTTGTCCCCATATAAAAGCTATAATTAGCCAGTGACTTCTCAGCCGCTATAACATATTTATCAGCCAACAATCTTTGAGTTACTGCACTTGGAACGGTGTTAGGCATTTCCATGTATGAAGTAATTCCTCCGGCAACAGCAGCTTTGGGTTCGGTATACAAGTCACCTTTATGTGTTAATCCTGGCTCCCTGAAATGTACCTGATCATCAATTAATCCGGGAATAAGCCATTTTTCTTTGGCATCAACAACCGTATAGTTTTTTAAAACCTCATCATGTTTAACATCACCCTCATATACTTCATCAATAATATTATCAGTAATTTTTAAGCAACCAATAAATCTTTTTCCTTCATTTATTATCGTTGCATTTTTTATAAAAAAACCTTTTTTCATAAGCGAGTGATAGGCTTCAAAAATAAATCAATAATTGATTAGTTGGCTTACTCTAAAATTAATTATTGAAAATTTTATTAGAATTTTAAATGTTAAATAACGATTTATAATCCGCTGATAATTAACTCAAAAATATTAATCAAGATATACAGAGAAAATCAAAAAAAAACCAGCAGTCACATTTAACTTTGTAACTGCTGGTCCTAAAACGAGATTAATTTATGTTTAACTAATCTTAGACTTAATTAAAGGCAACATCTCATCTTTCAATGACGATTTAAGCAGATTAACTTTCGAAACAGCAGTCTGGATTTGTGTAGCTTGAGTTGTAATTGCAATTCCAAATGGATCTGTAATGGCAGCTAAAGCAGCAAGCGCTTCATCTAATTGCTGTTTTATTTTTGTATTTAATGCTGTATTATGAATAACTATAAAATCTTCCAATCCCTTTCCATCAGTAAGGTATGAGCCAATATAAATATTCTTAATACCTTGAATATTATCTTTAAATATTTTTATTGAATTTGCTGAATATGGAATTTCCTCTAAATTTTGATTCGTTAAATTGAATTGTTCAATAGCTACGTTGCCACCTATTCTATCTGCTAAACCAATCATACTGTTAGCAAGAAGTTCAAATACTGTAATTTGAGATGAATAAATTCCACTACCATCACCGGCATAAACAAATGGTTTAAAATACCCTACTGAGCTATCTGTTTTCCATTCTAACGCTAACTTAGCAGAAATCGACTGGATATTAATTATCAATGCACTTAAAAACGACAATTCTCTTTGAGTTAACTCTGAGGCTACTTTATTTCCATTAGCTCCAAAAAGCATGTACTCTATTGCCTGAAGTCCTTTTAAATCGCCACTAATACTATTTACATACGATATAGTTAAGCTAACAGATGTGGCAAGAATACTGTCTATCCCATTTTTATTGAGTGGCCAAGCGTTCATCCTAGAAACTGCATTTTCAGTTACCACTGGTCCAAAAGCAAAACCTTCAGTTTGTGCCCATACTGATTTTAAAACCTTCCAATCTGCTTTACAAATATTCAAGTTTTCATCTGTCGCCGAAAAAATCAATTCATCAATATTGCTGCCTAAAGCAATTGATTTATCATTTAAATCTCTATATGTGGCAGAGATAACATTGGTAGCAATATCGCTCAGCAAAAGCTGTCTGCTCGAAAAAGAATCAACTGGAATTGGTGCTGGTTCATCTTTTTTACATGCATTTAAAACAACTGAAGTAATACTGATAACCAAAAAAGTACGGATGTTTTTCATTTAAAAATATTTGATGATTGAATAAGTTTTAAGGCCTCTAATATAGTTATTTGATCGAATATGGATGAATTTCTTTAATTCTATAAAATTGTTATTTTGGGCCTGCCCTTGTTTAGTAGCTAAATATCAAATTATTACAATTTAGAAAACAAGGTCGGGCATTCCACATTACTCCGCGCCTGCGCGCAAATCTCCCTTTGGCGGGGTAATTTGTTCCATTCCCTCAGGCGGGCTTTTTAGTAACATCAAAAATTTGATATCAACATGTAGTAAAGCGGCATTCCAAAAGTAATGTTAAATGGAAATGTAACAGCTAAGGCCATCGGTAAAAACAAGCCTGGATTTGCCTTGGGAACAGCAATTTTCATAGCAGCTGGAACAGCTATGTAAGAAGCACTTGCAGCCAAAACCGCAAAAATAAATCTGTTTCCAATATCATGTGTTACCAAACCACTAAGTAAAGCAACTGCACATCCATTTATTAATGGAACAATTACTGCAAATAAGGCCGTAAACCATCCACCTTTAATAAAATCTCCTAATTTCCTGCCACTTACAATTCCCATATCTAACAAGAAAATTGCTAAAAAGCCCTTAAAAATATCTGTTGTAAATGGTTTGATTCCTTGGGCTTGCTGGTCGCTGGCTAATAATCCAATAACCAAACTTCCTAAAATTAAAAGCACACTTCCATTAGTAAAAGAATGCCCAATAATAGATTTCATTTTAAGTGAAGTTGCGTTTTTTTCGCTGTAAAATTTAATTAACAATACTCCAATTATAATCGCCGGAGCTTCCATTAATGCCATAACCGCAACCATGTGGCCACTAAAAGCAACTTTTTGAATATCTAAAAAAGAAACAGCTGCCACAAAAGTAACAGCACTCACAGAACCATAAGCTGCTGCTATCGCCCCTGCGTTATCTATACTTAATTTTCTTTTTAAAATAAAGAAGGCATAAACAGGAATCAAAGCTGCTACAGAAACTCCAAACAAAATGCTCCATATAATTTCTAAACTAAATTGACTATGCGCTAATTCCTGTCCTCCTTTAAAACCAATAGAAAACAATAAATACAATGAAATAAACTTAGATGAATTAGGTGGTATTTCTAAATCACTTTTTACAAGCACAGCAATCACACCTAACACAAAAAACAATAAAGCAGGATTGGTTAAGTTATCTAAGAGGATGTTAAAATTCATGTGGTAATAATATCAAATAAATATGGAATGCAAACTTATGGATTGCAATTATCGCAATACATAGGATCCTCCACTTCTTTGTTTTGAGGAAACAATTCCTCCTTTTTGAAAGCACATTTCTTACAAGAGTATACTGCACTTAAGATCGAATTCGTTGGACTTCCGCACCATTCACAAGGTAAACCTTTTTTTATCTCAGTTATTGAAAACCCTGGTGTGTCACAGGCTGGACATACGCTTTTTATTTTTTCAATCAACTTCAAAGCTGCGTTACCAATTACTTCCATTCTTGTAGGATTATTCATAGCGCGCATATCTGTCTCCACGTAAACACTGCCATGTGTTTTTATCAATCTTTTCATAACAACTTTTAGTTCAGCAGTGTTATGTAATCCACTACTCATAGAATATGTAACATCAGTAAAATCATTTTTAGCAGGTCTTAAAATCAAACCGTGAGATGGAAATTTTGCTTTTTCAGCAAATTCCAATAATTCTGCTTCAGTTTTAATTTCAGCAGCACTAAAATTAGTTTTCGTACTAATTTCACGCACTGCAATTTCTAAATCATTTTTAGCATCTATTAAAATTAGAAACTCTTCATCTGCAGCCAAAAACATACTATTTGGATGCGGACTAAATGAGCCTTCGCTTGCAATCGCCAAATCACAATTATATTGCTTCATTGCTAATTGGCACTTTAACCTTGCAGTTGTTAATGGATCGTTTTTCCTTGCAATTTCTCCAGTAAAAGTTCCTAATGCATCTGTATCAAATTCATTGGCAACTTCGCACATTACGCCAAATTCTTTTTCAAAAACGGGTGCTATAACTTTGTTTTTTTCATGTTTGGTGGCAATCAACATCGTTCGCCCTTCAAACAACTTATTTGCACGCACTATTTTCCAATAGAAATTTCAGAATGAATCTCTATAACCTTTGGCTTAAGCTCAATTTCTTTTCTTATTTCGTAAAGATCTTTTTGCAATTGTTTTATTCTTCCTTCCCTCATCTTAACATCTTCCTCATTGCTAGCGTGTTGAATTTTACTTTCCTGAAACTTAATCTTAACATGTACCATTTGAGTGATAATTTCTAATGCTTCCTTTGCATTAAAATGGCCGTTTATCAATTGAAAGTTCATAGTTAAAAGGTTTTTATTTTTCTTGTTGAATTAAAAATGGGGCTTCACCATTGGTAATAATTACTTTGGAATTTGGCGATTTTGAAAGTTCCATAAAGGCCTCAATACTTCTTATTTTGATAATTTCATTTGTCAATCCCTCCGACAAAATTTTCTGAGCATCACGTGTTCCTTTGGCTTCAATTATTTTCCTATCTGCTTCTAATTTTGTTTGTTGCAGTAAGAATTCCATGCGCATTGCATCTTGTTCTGCTTGCAATTTTTGTTCTATCGAACTAGATAAACCAGGAGGAAGTTGAATGCTTTTCATTAAAACAGCATCTATTATTATTCCCCTTTCAATTAAATTCTCACTCATTTTTTTGGTTATCTCTTTTTCAATGTTCGAACGCATGCCTGAGTGCATATCTTTTGCATAAAACTGGGCACAAACATCTGCAGAAGCTGACCTAAAAACACTTGAAATAATAGATTCGTAATTCAATCCTAAATTCCTGATAACATCTTGCACCTTATCTTTATCAATTCTATATAAAATAGAAATTTGAGAAATTATACTCAAGCCTTCTTTGCTGGGAAGATTAATAGATAGCTCCAAATTTCTTGTTTGAATGGAAGTTTTAATTACCCTGCTTGAAAAAGGATTGTAAAATATGGTGCCTTGCGTGTATACTTTTGATGCTAATTTACCAAAACGTTGCTTTACTCCTGCTTCACCAGGCCTTATTACCGAACAACTAGAAAGTACAATAACAAAAATCAATGAAAAAATTAATTTCATAAAAACTGAATTTTAAAACGTTGCAAACTTATTATAGCACATTCATAAATTTGCATTTATATTTGTTATACAAAGCATAAAATTATTTTATGAATTATACACTTCATCAACTGCAAGTTTTGCTAAAAGTAAGTCAAACTAAAAGCATCACAAAAGCAGCAGAAGAGTTGCATTTATCTCAACCAGCAGTATCTATTCAATTAAAAAATTTACAAGACCAATTTGAAATTCCATTAACCGAAGTAGTTGGTCGTAAGTTGTATATGACGGACTTTGGGAACGAAATAGTTTTAGCAGCCGAAAACATACTTAATGAAGTTTATGCTATTAATTACAAGACTTTAATTTACAAAGGTCAACTAGCAGGAAAATTAAAACTATCTGTTGTCTCTACTGGGAAATATGTAATTCCTTTTTTTCTTGCAGGATTTCTAAATAAGCACCAAGGTATTGAACTTGAAATGGATGTTACCAATAAATCTAAAGTCTTAGAAAGCTTAATCAATAACAATGTTGATTTTGCTTTGGTTTCAGTGTTGCCTGAAAACCATTCTTATGGAAAAGTAGAGTTAATGAAAAACAAGCTTTATTTAATCGGTAATGCTGAAAAAAAATATGAATTGAAGAATACAAAAGAAATTTTTAAAAATATACCCTTGATATACAGAGAAAATGGCTCAGGTACCAGATTAGTAATGGAGCGTTATTTTCAAAAGCAAAACATAAAGGTAGTAAAGAAAATGGAGCTTACATCTAACGAGGCTGTAAAACAAGCTGTAATCGCAGGGTTGGGCTGCTCTGTTATGCCTTTAATTGGTATCAAAAATGAATTGATTAGTGGCGATTTGCAGATAATTCCTGTAGCAGGTTTTCCAATAGAAAGCAGTTGGAATCTTGTTTGGAACAAATCGAAGAATTTTTCTGTTGCTGCAAGCTCATTTCTTAATTACATAAAGAATGAAAAAGACAATATTATTGCCCAAAAATTTAGCTGGTTTGATAAGCATTAAATTTTTTTTTCAAATACTCGTCACAGAATATTTCTCATAAAAAAAGGGTTCATGTACTTAAACATGAACCCTTTTTTATAAGATAACTTACAAAGTTATAACTTATGCCATTGTTGTTTTTTTGTTTGTTTCAGCGATTGCAATTCCGTAAACTACTAAACCAAATCCAATTTTATTAATTGCATCAGCTATGTTGTAGAATAAGTTCATGTCTTTTGGCTGTAAAACTCCGCTTAACCAACCACCTGGCATCGCCATGTAACCGATTGGATAAATAGCCCATCCAACTAAAACGAACCAAGCCAAAGCTCTGATTCCTTTTTGAACAGCTTCGTTATTGCTAGAAGCTGCTAATTTGTGCGCTTCACCTGCCCAAGCAGAATGTAAAATGTAAACATAACCAACTGAAGAGATAACACCCCAAATTACAGAATGTGCCATGCTACCATCAGTAAATGCTTCTCCAATATAACCTGCTACTAGCATTAATACTGAAGCCAATATCAATTTCCACATGAAAGCTGGTTTTGCTCCTGCAGGCTTCAATAATAAGTAAAACTCCAAGCACATCAACGGAACTGTTAATGTCCAATCGATGTAACGCAAAGCTGTTGGTGTTTCATTTGTTGCTGCATAATAATCGCGCATGTAATAGTAATGCACCGCTGCAATACCAGTAATTAATCCTGAGACTAATAATGAAGTTTTCCATTTTCCATCAACAGAACCTCTTTCGAAAAAGAAGAATACTGCAGCAGCAAGCATGGCCATGTAGCCAACGAAAAATGTAAAAATTACCGGGTCATCAACTGGGATGTTTACGATGTCAAGAAGTGTTGTTTTCATATTTGTTTAGGGTTTTGATTTAAATGTTAAACAAAGTGGTTTTGAAATTGTTTAAATAATGGAAATAATTATTTAGTATTTTGATAATTTAGAATGATTACAAACAATAATATTTAACAAAATATTAATTTATATGACATTTATTTATCAATTCTAATAGTAATATCAGAGAGCATTCCTGTATAGACGGTTAGCAGGTTTATTTAAATTGCTGATTATGCAATTGATGCTAAATCACAAAAAGGTTGAAACTTGCGAGTTTAAGTTTGAATCTTATTGAGAACAGATCAAAATTTAGCTTAGTGAAAATAAATGGATTTGTAAATATTCTTTTATTTTGCAGTTATGAAAAACCGAATGAAATGAAGGATTATAATGCAGTGGTTAATGAAAGATTTGATTTAGAAAAAGAAACTACATCCTCTATTTATGCTGCACATCATCCAATCGGAAAATATTCTAGAGAAGTTTTATTTTCAGGTTTGCATAAGTTTTTAATTGAATATTTTCATCAAAAGAAAAATTTGTCTGAAATAAAACTACTTGATGTTGGCTGTGGAAAAGGAGGTATGATTGAATACTTTATTTCTCAAGGCTTTTCAGCTCAAAATTGTTATGGAGTAGATTTATCAGCAGCAAGAATTTCTGCAGCGCAACAACAACTTCCTGATGTTAACTTTATATGTGGAGATGCACTTCATCAACAATTTAGTTCTCATCGATTCGATTTAATTACTTCTTTCGATTTATATTCTCATATTGCTAAAGAAAACGAAATAATTGCAGGTCTAAAAAACGTAAGCAAAAGTTTAGCATCAAATGGTGTATTTCTTTGGTATGATATCTATTCAAAAGATCATTTCAATGCACCACAGAACGTTGATTCTTGGGGTTTTAACAAACATCAAATGATTCAATTGGCCCAAAATGCTGGATTTGAAGTTATTTCAACATTTTCATTTTTCAAAAAATTCTTTGGTCGCTATCATTCTATTTATCAAGCACATCGCATTCCTGCGCCTCTTCTAAAATTACTTGAAAAAGTACTTCCAGGAACTCCAGGGAATATAATGTTAATATTGAAAAAAATTGATATTTAGCTAAATATCAGTCTTAAACTCAGAGTTAAAGTGGAAAGTAAGTTTAGGGAAATCTGCGATTAAGGTATTGAGCACCCAAGAAGATTCTGCCAAGAAAACATAGTTATTGTCTTTATCTTGAGCTATTTGATGTCCACGATATTTAGAAAAACGTTCAAACTCTGCAACATCTGTATAAGTTATCCAACAGGCTTTGTAAACCTGCATGGTGTGAAAATTACAAGTGGCGCCGTATTCATGTTTTAATCGGTATTGAATTACTTCAAACTGTAGCTCTCCAACAGTTCCAATAATCTTTTTGTTACCATTATTCTGAATAAACAATTGTGCAACACCTTCTTCGGTAAGTTGTTTCACCCCTTTTTCTAATTGTTTTGATTTCAGCGGATCTCCATTCACTACTTCCTTAAATATTTCTGGAGAAAAGCTTGGGATTCCTTTGAACATGAAATTTTCACCTTCAGTAAGTGTATCTCCAATCTTAAAATTACCAGTATCATACAATCCAATTACATCACCCGGAAAAGCTTCTTCTATGATATTCTTTTCTTGGGCCATAAATGTTGCAGGACTGCTAAACTTATAATCTTTATCTAATCTCACGTGATGGAAGAATTTATTCCTTTCGAACTTACCGGAACAAACCCTTAAAAATGCAATTCTATCGCGGTGGCGCGGGTCGATATTTGCGTGTATTTTAAATACAAATCCACTAAATTTTTCTTCTTCTGGCGCAATTATTCTTTTGTCGGCTGTTCTGCTTCTAGGAGCTGGTGCTAAACGAATAAAAGTATCTAGCAATTCTCTTACACCAAAATTATTTACGGCTGAACCAAAAAACACAGGAGCTACAATTCCATCGCGGTATTTTTGTGCGTCAAAAGAATCATAAACACCGTTAATTAATTCAATGTCTTGTCTTAATTGCTCAGCATCTTTGTCTCCAACAAGCTTATTTAATAAAGGATCTTCAAGATTCTTTATTGTAATAATATCTTCTTCAATTTTGGTTTTATTGGCATTGAAAATATTCAAACTACCATCAAAAATATTATAGACACCTTTAAATGTAGCTCCAATGCTGATTGGCCAGCTTAAAGGACAAACTTTAATATTTAATTTTGATTCTAACTCATCCAATAAATCAAAAGGATTTTGCCCCTCACGGTCCATTTTATTGATAAAAACGATAACAGGCGAATTCCGCATTCTGCACACCTCCATCAATTTTTCTGTCTGTTCCTCTACCCCTTTTACGCAGTCGATTACTAAAATAACACTATCAACAGCGGTCAATGTTCGGTAAGTGTCTTCAGCAAAATCTTTGTGACCAGGCGTGTCAAGTAAATTTATTAAAACATCCTTGTACTTGAAATTCATAACAGATGTGGCTACAGATATTCCACGTTGTTTCTCTATTTCCATGAAATCGGAAGCAGCTGAATTCTTTATTTTATTAGACTTTACTGCGCCTGCAGTTTGTATGGCTCCTCCAAAAAGAAGCAATTTTTCTGTTAATGTTGTTTTACCAGCATCGGGGTGAGAAATAATTGCAAAAGTTCTTCTTTTGCGTATTTCATCCTGAATTGAACTCATAGGAAATTAAAAAAGCCCGCAAAAGTAGCAATAAATCACCTCCTATTGCATTCTAATAATTTTGATTTCTGTTCTGCGATTTAATTGCCTTCCTTCATTTGTATCGTTAGTAGCAATTGGTTCTCTAAATGATTTTCCAACAGCAGCTAAACGCGAGGCTTCTATTCCATTTCTAACCAAATAATCTTTCACCACTTTTGATCTGCTATCACTTAACTTCTGGTTGTACTTGGCTGTTCCAACATTGTCTGTATGTCCAGAAATCTCCATCACCATATTGGGATAACGTTTTAAAGTTGATAATAAGGTATTCAGAGACTTATAAGAACTCGGCCTTAATGTAGATTTATTAAAATCGAAAAAGATATTACTCAATACCACTTTAGCCCCTTTTTCTGCTTTCACCAAAGGAATATCTTGAACAATTTCTAACTTTTCCTTTACAAATGGTATATTAATGTCTTGTGTATATGTTAAATATCCTTCCTTACTAACCACCATTGTATGAGCTGCTCCATTAAAAACTACACAATCATAATGACCATTTTTCTGATAAAATAGAACAGGTTGACCGCCATATTCTGTCATTTTTATATTTACATTTAAAATTGAATCTCCTGTAGAAGCATCATAAATTTTACCTTTTAAAACAGACATTAAAGTTCTGTCTAATTTCATCAAGCTAAAATCCTTTTTAAATTCAAGACCTTTTGATTCAGCTGATATAGAATAGTTTTCTTCAACAAAAGAATATCCACTCGACTTAACATTAACTATATAATCTTTCCCAGTTGGAAGGTCTAAGATGTACATTCCTTGTTTGTCTGCAAATGTTGATTTTACAACTTCACGCGTAGCGGCATCTAAAAATTGGATTTCTCCACTTATTGGAATTACAGAAGATTTGTCAGAAAGTACTCCTGAAACACTCGCTTGTTTATCTTTATTTAATTCAACATTTCTAAAAACTACCTGACTTCCAGCTTCTAATGGAAGTTCAATAACTTCTGTGTAAGGTGCGTATTTATTTGCAGAAACTGTAATTTCATAAGATTTGCCAACGGTTAGATTTGCAATAGTTTCACCTTTATCTATCTTTCGTTCGGTAACAATTTCACCAGTTGAAAGATCTTTAATCTTTAACGTTGCGTCTAAAAGTACATCTTCTAATGAATCTTTAATAGAAAATTGAAGTGAGGCTAAGGTTTCGGCTTCTTCCATAAAGGTCATCATATAGATATCTTTATCACCAAATCCTTCTTCTCTGTATGAAGAAAAATAAGCTCTTTTTTCATCTTTAGAGATGATAAAAAAGATATCATCTTCTGGGGAATTAATTGGAAAACCTACATTTTCGGCAACACTCCATTTGCCATTTTCTAATTTTGTTTTAAATATGTCAAATCCGCCCATAGAGGAATGGCCTTTCGAACTGAAATAAAGTGTTTTACCATCTGGATGACAAAATACCCCATCTTCATCATATGCTGTATTTATAGAAGGTCCTGCATTTCTTACGTTCGACATTTTTCCATTTTCATCAACATCTGCAACATAAATATCTTTGGAACCTAATCCAGAAGAATCGGACCTTATAGCTGTAAAATAGAATTGAGAACCATCAGTTGAATAAGTTGCATGATTCTCGTAACCATTGGTATTAATTTGCTTTAATGGTTCAGGTTCAGACCATTCTATTCCTTCCATTACGCTTACAAAAATGTCACCGCCATGGTCAGTTCTATATACAATCAATTTCTTTCCATCTGGTGTAAGGTTAACAGAAGCGTCATGATCATCTGTATTGATAGGTTTTCCAATGTTTTTTGCTGGCGCCCATTCATCCTCAATTTTATAAGAGATATAGATATCCTCGAAAAAAAGTGAATCAATGTCATCAACCATTTCTCCTGTTGTACCTTCACGTCTTGAAGTAAACATCATTTTTTTTTCGTCTGCGCTTAAAACCGGAGAGTAATCAGGGAATCGTGTATTAATATTTGGTCCTAGGTTATCAATTCTAACTTTCAATGGTTTCTTTACCAATTCTTTACCATAATTACATTCTTGAATTGCTTTTTCAGCTTTTGCAATTTTTAAATTATCACCTGCACTAATTCCTAATTTTTTATAAGCTTCATAAACCTGAATTGCTTTATCAAAATCAAGGTTATAATGGTATGCAAGGCCTAATGAAAATAAAAAATCAATTCCCATTTGTTGATTTAAATTTCTTGCTTTTTCTAAATATGGCAATGCTTTTAGCCTATCTGTTTGCATTCCCAAATAACATAGTCCGATTTGATAATTTAAATCGGCATTGTTTGGATTAAATTTTTGTGCAATCAAATAAGAACTTACTGCCTTATCAAAATAAACTGAACCTCTTAAAAAGTAATAATCTCCCTGATGCAGTGCATCAAATGCAGCTTTAAACTCAACTTCTTGGCCAGGAAAATTCTTTTCTCTGAATTCAATATTTGCAATTTGTGCTACAGTGCTATTTATGTTGATGTTCAAAAGAACACAGAATAAGAAAGCATACTTAATTCGTTGAATCATACTAGTTAAAGAATTTGTATTGTAGGCTAAAGTACATTCTTGCAGGAACCTAAAACATTTTTTGTTTAAAATTTATAGCCAATTTACCAACAATGACTTGTTAAGTAATTGAACCAGTTTTTCACCAATTGATTGCCCATTGGAGTTAAGATAGATTCAGGATGATATTGAACGCCCCAAACAGGTAATTCTCTGTGCATGAACGACATAATTTCATTGTTAATATCTCTTGCATTGATAACCAATTCAGGAATATCAGTTGCTTTATTTACCGTCCATGAATGATAACTTCCTGCATCAAAGTTATTGTCAAAATCTTTGTACATCAAATTATTGGCGCCAATAATTCTGGTATTTCTCGCTATACCATGGTAAACTTTAGGTAGATTTACCAATTCAGCCCCAAAATGTTCAGCAATTAGTTGGTGTCCTAAACATACACCTAAAACAGGTTTTTGAAGTATTATTTGTTCCTTTAATGCAAATAAATTGTTGGTTTCTTTCGGTAATCCTGGACCAGGTGAAATAACAACTGCATCAGCAAGCAATATCTGTTCATATGTTAACTCATTGTTTCTAACTACTTTTAACTCTGAATCACTTGTAGAATAAAGAAGTTGGTAAAGATTATAAGTAAATGAGTCGAAATTATCAATGATTAATATTTTTTTATTCATAATTATTTATTGTAAATGTGCAAAATGTTTTCAATTAAAGTAGTTTTGTAAAAAAAATACAGATTAAAAAATTTATGCTCCTGCGTAATTTCTTTATTTTATTAAGTGCAACATTACTCAATTCAGCGCTAATAGCACAGCGTTCAAAACTTGAGAAGAGTTTCAAAAGTTTTCCATATTTGGGAACAGAAATGGGCTTTTTAGGATTTAAAGGTGATCAATCTACTATTCCTGTCAAATCTGGCCAGCTGGTTTCGGGTGTTAATTTCGGCTATTCGTATTATAGGGTTAAGGCTGAAATATGCTATAGATGGGGATACTTAAGTTATAATCAACCTTCCGTTCTAAAACCGGAAAATTTCAGGGCGCAATTCAATGGAACATCACTTCAAATTAAGACAAATTTACTTGAAATTGGAGAGTCGCATTCCATTACACCGTTTGCCAGCTTAGGTGTTGGTATTTTAAATTACTCTAGTTTCACTGATAAAATGGATGAATCAGGAAACACTTATTACTTCTGGGCTGATGGAAGTATAAGAGATCAGCCGCAATTAAACCAATACGATGAAACTGCAAAGGAAATTAAACGAGACTATAAGTATGAATCTCCGCTTGCAATAAATCAAAAAGCGCTACTTATACCCGTTTCAATAGGATTTCAAACTTCACTTTCCCGAAGTTTAATTTTGCAAGGCAAATGGGAAAATTACTTTTTACAAGCTGATAACATAGATAGAAATACAATTACTCCTCAATGGGACAGGATTCAATCCTTTACCATTGGAATAACTTACCAATTTCTAAGAAAGATAAATACTAACCAAGCTATTAAATCTGACTTCGTTTCAACACCACCTCCACCACAAGTAGATTACAGTCAAGTAAATTTTGACGAAATTTTAAATGGAGATGAAGATCTAGATGGAATTCCAGATAAAATTGACAATTGTTTCGGCACACCTAAAAATGCTAAAGTTGATGAGCATGGTTGTATAATAGATGCTGATTCTGACGGAATTCCTGATTATAAAGATAAAGAATTGAATACGCCAATAAACACCTGGACAAATAAGGATGGAATAAGTCTTACTGATGATGAAATACAGAAAAACTATAATGACTCTATTTCATACTTTTCATCAACTCTAAGAAAAGTTAGCAAAAACTCTAAGCCTTACTCTGTTGTAAAATATACTTCTGATGAAAGTAAATTACAATATGCAAAGATGTTAGATGAGCATCCAGAATGGAAAACAAAAGAGATAAGCAGAAAAAAACTATTACCGATAGAATTTAAAGAGATAGACATTAACGCTGATTTCTATTTAAGTATTGAAGAGTTGAATTTTGCTGCTAATTTGCTCTTTGATGGGAAATCAAAATCACTGACACCTCAAATCTTGCAAAATGCAATTGATTATGTTTTCAAAGAACAATAGTCTCATTTTCTTATGTCTGTTATTGAGTTTTTCATCTTTGATTGCTCAACCTCAAATTGAACTTAGAGGTTCAAAACAGGCTAGGCCAGGTTATGGCGCAGGATTGAAAATAAAAATAGCCAGAAATGGAGTTACAGGTCTTATGCGTTTTGTTAGCAATATTCCTAAAGATTGCTCAATTAATGAGTTAAATGTTTCTTCAGCAACAATTTCAACAAGTGATAATGAAATGAGGGCTGTTTGGCTGTCTGTACCTCTAAAAGATACTATTTTCCAAGAATGGGAAATGAAAATACCCGAAAATGCAAAAGGTAAGTACACCATCAATGGACATTTAGAATATTTTAAAGATGGCATTAAACATTCTGTACCTTCCAATTCTATCGAAATTCACCTTTCTCCATATTTTACAAGGTATCTCGAAGATTAAGAATTAAGAATTATTTATCATTTGTTCACCCGCAATTGCCCTGGCTTCCGACAACATATTGCCTAAAGATGTTACTGCCTGATCTAAAGTTTTTATTTGTTCCATTACAATTGAAAGCTTATTGTTTTTTTCTTTCATCTTGGCTTTCATTGGATGTCGCGTTAAATACTGCATTAAAGCAATAAAGAAAGGACTTTGGTAAAAAGTACTTTTCTGATTGGTTACAAAATATCCCACAAAAGTTTGCTGCTTAAGAACAACTTTCTCAAAACCCATTTCTTTTGCAATCCATCGTAAACGAATGGTGTTGATTAATTCTAAAGTAGGTTTTGGAATTGCTCCAAATCTATCAACTAAGTTTTTGGCAAAATGCTCCAGTTCTACTTCCGTTTCAGCATTATCCAAGTCTTTGTATAACAATAAACGTTCAGTAATATTTGTAATATATTGATCAGGAATTAATATTTCAAGGTCTGTATCAATTTGACATTCAGATACCCACACTTTTCTTTTTTCCTCTAATTCCTCATTAAACAAATCTTTAAAGTCGGTTTCTTTTAACTCTGAAATGGCTTCATCCAAAATTTTATGATACATTTCAAAACCTATTTCAGAAATAAAACCGCTTTGCTCTGCTCCTAAAAGATCTCCAGCTCCACGAATATCTAAATCTCGCATTGCAATGTTAAATCCGCTCCCAAGTTCAGCAAAATCTTCTATAGCTTTCAATCTCTTTCTGGCTTCACCCGTCAAAAGTGAAACGGGTGTAGTTAACAAATAACAAAAAGCCTTTTTGTTGCTCCGCCCTACTCTTCCACGCATTTGGTGTAAATCGCTTAATCCAAATAAGTGCGCATTATTAATAATAATTGTATTAGCATTCGAAATATCTAAGCCCGATTCTATAATCGTTGTAGCAACCAAAACATCAAATTCACCATTTATAAAACGCATCATTACATCCTCAAGATCTTCAGGATCCATTTGACCATGTCCAAAAGCTACTTTAACACCAGGACATAAACGCCTCACTAAATCGCATACTTCAGCGATATTTTGAACCCTGTTATTCACTAAAAAGGCTTGCCCTCCTCGCTGAACCTCAAAGTTTATTGCATCTCTAATAATCTCTTCATTAAAAGTATGCAATTCTGTTTGAACGGGATACCTGTTTGGAGGAGGCGTGTTGATGATGCTTAAATCTCTGGCGCCCATCATACTAAAATGCAAGGTTCTTGGAATTGGCGTGGCAGTGAGCGTTAAAGTATCAACATCTACTTTTATCTGTTTCAGTTTCTCTTTTGCTGAAACGCCAAACTTCTGTTCCTCATCTATTATCATCAAACCCAAGTCTTTAAACTTTACGTCTTTACTAATTAATCGATGCGTTCCAATAATAATGTCAATTTTCCCTTCGGCTAATCGTTGCAAAGTTTCTTTTTGCTCTTTTGCAGATTTAAAGCGATTCAAATAATCAACATTACAAGGAAAAGGTTTTAGTCGCTCAGCAAAAGTCTTGTAATGCTGTAAAGCCAAAATAGTTGTTGGAACCAACACTGCTACCTGCTTGCTATCGTTTACAGCTTTAAATGCAGCTCTTACAGCAATTTCTGTTTTACCAAATCCAACATCACCGCAAACCAAACGGTCCATTGGCGCTTCCTTTTCCATGTCGCGTTTTACATCACGCGTAGATTTAACCTGATCGGGTGTATCTTCATAAATAAATGATGCTTCTAGCTCTGTTTGTAAATAAGTATCTTTTGAAAACCCAAATCCTTTGCGGGATTTTCGTTCAGCATACAAATTGATAAGGTCTCTCGCGATGTCTTTAACCCGCGATTTGGTCTTTTGCTTTAATGCAGCCCAAGTTCCGCTTCCTAATTTATTAAGCTTTGGCTCAGTACCTTCTTTTCCAGTGAATTTTGAAATACGGTGTAAGGAATGAATGCTCACATATAGCATGTCATTATCTCTGTAAACCAATCTTATAGCTTCTTGCTGCTTTCCGTTTACATCTATTTTTTCTAAACCGGCATATCTTCCAACACCGTGGTCAACGTGTGTAACAAAATCACCAGGCTGCAATCCTTGTAATTCTTTTAAAGTGATGGCCTCTTTTCTGGCATATCCATCTTTCAATTTAAACCTGTGATACCTATCGAACAGCTGATGGTCAGTATAACAAGCTATTTTAAGAGAAGGGTCAGAAAAGCCTTCGTTTAACGAAAAATTAATTGCAGTAAATGATATCTCTTTGCCAATATCTTCAAAAATGGCATAAATGCGTTCAAGTTGTCGCGCATTATCGGCAAAAATAAAATTCTCTATTTTGGCCTTACTGTGCTCTGTTAATCTTTGGGTAATTAGATTAAAGTTTTTATTAAAACTAGGCTGCGGAATACCTTGAAATTCAACTGTTAAAGAATCATTAAAAAGTACGCCATTTCCACTTTCAATGATATTAAATCCAAGCATTTTATCTTGCATCATTTCCCTAGAACTATACAATTGTTCTGGAGGCAATTGTGCAGTTTGATTTTCAATTTGATCAAAAATCTGAGTTGCTTTTACAAATTCATTTTCAATTCTTTGAAGAAATAATTCAGTATCTTTTATCCAAACAACCGTATTTTTAGAAATGAAATCAAGGAAATTCTCTCTGCTTTCTTTCAATATTTTACCTTGCACATCCGGAACAATATTTACAAAGTCGAGGTTTTTAACTGACAACTGGTCAATTGGATTGAATGAACGTATTGAATCAACTTCATTCCCAAAAAATTCTATTCTAAATGGCTGTTCATCACTGTAAGAAAACACATCAAGAATTCCACCTCTAATGGCAAATTGTCCTGGCTGAACAACAAAATCTACCCTTTCAAATTCATAATCTTGGAGAAATTCATTGGCAAAATCAATAGAAAGCTTTTCTCCTCTTTGAATTTTAAAGGTATTCTTGGTTAGATTGGCATGTGTAACGACTCTTTCAAACAAAGCCTCCGGATGCGTAACAATAAAGGCTGGGCGCTTATCTGTATTGATTTTATTGAGCACTTCAGCTCTTAGCAATTTATTATTCGAATCGGCAGATTCAACATCATAAGGTTTTTTATAGGATGCAGGAAAGAAATGAACCGGTAAATCTGGTAACAGCGTTTCAATATCATTTAGAAAATACGCGGCTTCTTCTCTGTCGGGAATTATTGCCAAAAATGGTTGTTGCATTTCTGAATATGCTGCAGCGGCTATAAAAGCAGCTTGTGAACCAGCCATACCTTTTGCCTGAGCACGCGATAATTTGCTTGACTTTAAATGAGCTACAAGTTGTTTTACTACAGGGTGATGCTGAAATTTTTGAAGTAAATCTGGAAGTGTAATGGAATTCAATTGGTAAATAATATAGCGCGAAATTAATGAAATAGATTTTGGAAAAAGTAATTGACAAGGCTAATTTAAATGAACCTTTTTCGTTACATCACATAAGGCCGAAAAATTAACTAAAACATCTTCCTTATGAAACGTTCCAAAAGCTTTATTCTGTTGGTTGTTATTGCAACCGTGGTGTGTTCTATTACTGCAGTTACTGCAATTCAAGTTGTAAATACAGGTTCTTTCGATTGGTATAAAAGACCATTTGTAAAAAAAGGGAAACGTGTAGAACATAAAAACGTTTTGCATAAACATATTGAAAAACCTTGCGTGTTCAAAACAGTATTTGGAGAACAAAGTTCAGATTCGGGATTTGTTTTTAAAACAAGTGAAAAAGTGCAGACTTCAATTAACAGAGCACTTTCTTGGATTTCAAAAGAACAAAACCAAGACGGAGGCTGGGCCGCCGGACAAAGATTCACCGAATCGTATGAAAAAAATAGGGCTGGTTCTAACGCTCAAAATCAAAGCGATCCTGCAACGACTTCTATGGTTGGCATGGCTTTATTGCGTTGTGGAAGTTCGCCCGCTAAAGGACAATACGCTGCTCAATCGCAGAAAGCCTTAGATTTTTTACTCAATGCAGTTGAAAAATCTGCTGAGAATTCAGATAATATTACTACAATACAAGGAACTCAGCCTCAGGTAAAACTTGGTGGTAACATCGATGTGATATTGACTTCACAGTATTTAACCAATCTTCTGGATGAAGTAACAAATACTGGATTGAAAAACAGAATCAATCTGGCGATTAATAAGTGTATAAGAAAAATACAAAATGCTACTCAATCGGATGGTAGTATCAGAAATGGAGGTTGGGCATCGGTGCTTCAAAGTTCATTGGCCGATAATGCAATGGAAACAGCCTATAAAAATGGGGCTAAAGTAGATACAGTAATAATGAATAAATCAAAAGACTTTCATAAAAGCAATGTTAACGCAAACGACGAAAATGTAGCCACAGAAAAGGCTGCCGGTGTAGTTTTGTATGCAGTTTCTAGCACGAGTCGTTCTAGCGCAAAAGAAGCTAAACTTGCAAAAGAAGCCATTGAAGATGCTGTGAAAAGTGGAAAAACTAAAAGTAAGGCAATAACAGCAGAAAATTTAAAGAAATCAGGAATGAGTGATGCGCAAGCTATGAAATATGCATCGGCTTACAGTATTAATCAAACATCCCAAGCAATTGCGCAACGAGATGAAGTTATTACTGGTTTTGGAAACAATGGTGGTGAGGAATTTTTATCTTACGTGCAAACAGTTGAATCTATGGTAATGAGTAAGAATTTGGGCTGGAAAAAGTGGTACGACAATATTGGAGGAAGATTATTGAATATACAGGAAAACAATGGCAGTTGGACAGGTCATCACTGCATTACAAGTCCAGTATTTTGTACTGCAACTTGTTTATTATTTCTCTCTGTTAACAATGATGTAGAAGAATTGATAAATTTGTAGCCGGGGGGAAAGGGAAATTAGACGGTCGGAATGAAAATTCTGGCCGTTTTTTATTTCGCAGAACTTTCAAAACCTCTCACTTCAATTTTAGCAAACTGCTTGAGCAACAAGTGTAAAGGATGTTTCGAATTGGGTTTAAAACGTGCTTTCAAAAAATCGTTTTCCTGAATGTTAGTAGCAATATAATCCTTTAACAAGTTCATTCCATTGGCATGAAATTGCACAGATTCATTCAAGGTTTTTAAAACTTCCGAATCAACTTTCTTTTTCAAACCTTGAATTGCTTGTATTGCGATTAACTTTTCTGGTGTTTTGGTAGGAATGGTTTTAACTATTTTTTCTAAAGTGCTGTTACATCCTTTTCTGTTTCCACTTTCTAATTGCTTTGCAGCCAAGTAAATTAAAATGATATCAGTTCTCATATTTAACTTAGTAGCCAGTTGATTAGCTTTCTTTAAATCAGCAAATGCAGCATCAGTTAAGCGCTTATCATTTGTTGAAAATCGTTCTTGTGCTCTCGTAAAATAAAGTAAGGCCGAATACACTTTCTTTCTTTGTTCAATAACATCTTTGTTTTCAGTGTTTGGAGAAGGCAAATCCGACTTGGTTTCTAGCTCAAGTATGGCAGCAGACAATTTTTCTTCAGCTAAATAATGCCATCCTTTTCTTGCCAAAAACTGAGCTTGCATCAAAGTAATAATTCTTTTGAAATATACGTTTTGAATGCTCCCAACATTTATTTCTGATAGTTCATACAATACCACATCGTCTAAAATTTTTGCCCAGTTAAATCCTGCCAATGCAATGAATGCATGTTCTGTATTTGCATCAGATTTTAAATTATTGGATTTGTAAAAATCAACAATACTATCATATTTCTCCTTTTCGCAAATTTTTGAAAGCAAAGAAGGGTAAGTATCTTCATCTATTTTTTGAATTGCATTAGAAGCATTTAAGATTTGCTGTAACAACTGATTTTGCGTATATCCAATTGTTGGATTTTTCTTTAAAGTATCTTTACTTAATCTTGAAAAATACCCGTTGATATAAGTTGTAAAAGGTCCCGTTAAAGAAATAGAATCAACCTGTGGAGTAAACAATTTTTGAATGGCAACGGAATCCTTATAAATTTCAGAACGCAACAAAATTTTTGTGCTTTTCCACAATAATACAGGTAACGAAGTCTTGTATTTTTCTAATTGTTTCTTCTCTTTATCTAAATCTACAGCATGTGCAGCTGTGTTAACTAGTAAGAGCAGTGTTAGTAAACTATTTTTGAACATGAAGCGCAAGTTAAAAGCAATTTATGCTGCATTTTAATGTTTGAGAATATTCAATTTAACATACATATCAACAGATTTAAATTGCATGTTGATTACATTTTCCCGATACAAAACAAAGAAATGTTTGAAAGTATTATATTGCGCTTAATTATAATTGAAGAGAAAGATGCCAATCATTCAAACATGCTATTCCCCTGCCCTATATTCACTTTTTGAAGAACCAGAAACGATTGTAGTAGTTGTAGATATTTTTAGAGCAACTTCGGCAATATGTACTGCGTTAGATAACGGTGTTGCTAAAATGATTCCAGTTGCTGGCCTAGACGAAGCAAGAAAATACAAAGAAATGGGCTACATGGTTGCAGCAGAAAGAAATGCCATAAAAGAAGAAGGCTTCGATTTAGGAAATTCTCCTTTTGATTATTTGGGAGATAATGTAAAGGGAAAGACTATAGCTATTTCCACTACAAACGGCACCCAAGCAATTGAAGCTGCAAAGTCAGCATCTACAATCGTTATTGGTTCTTTTCTAAATGTTAGTTCATTAGCAGAATGGCTTATCATTCAACAAAAAAATGTTTTGATTCTATGTTCTGGATGGAAAAATAAATACAACATGGAAGATTCGCTTTTTGCTGGTTGTTTATCATTGGAATTGTTAAAGCAAAAAGAATTTGAAACAGCATGCGATTCAACCATTGCAGCAGGTCATTTGTACAATTTAGCAAAAAATGACATGTTTACATTTCTTGAATACAGCTCTCATAGAAAAAGGCTAAAGAACCTGAACTTAGAAAATGATATTACTTATTGCTTGACGTTAAATACCATTACTACCATTCCGATTTATTTTGAAGGCGGTTTGGTTGCATTAACACCAGAAGTACTGATGCAAATGGGAGAAGAGTCTTTAGTTGCTACCGAAAAGAAATCATGAAAAAAATAATTGGTGCAAGTTTTTTCTGTTTGTTCCTTTTCATTTTCTCAATTGAAACGGCAGATTCATGGGGCTTTTTTGCCCATAAGCAAATCAATAGAATTGCGGTTTTTACTTTGCCCCCTGAATTGATAGGATTTTATAAAGACAATATTGAATTTATAACAGAACATGCCGTTGATCCTGATAAAAGACGCTATGCTGTTACTGGAGAAGCTGAAAGGCATTTTATTGACTTAGACAGATATGGACTTCATCCAATAGATTCTATGCCACACAATTGGGATGATGCGGTAAAAAAATATACAGAAGACACATTAAAAGCGCATGGCATTGTGCCTTGGCATATTGATGTAATGGTAAAAAGACTAACAGCAGCTTTTAAAGCCGAAGATTACGATAGAATTTTAAGACTTTCCGCAGATTTAGGTCATTATGTTGGAGATTCTCATGTTCCATTACATACCACTAAGAATTACAATGGTCAATTGACTAATCAGAAAGGAATACACGGATTTTGGGAGTCGCGACTACCTGAGTTGTACAATGATAACTACGATTTTTTTGTAGGAAAAGCTAAATACATAGAAAACCCATTGGAATTGGCGTGGAGCACAGTTGCTGAAAGTTTTGCAGCTAAAGATTCAGTATTGCTTTTTGAAGCTCAACTCAACAAAAGTTTTCCTGAAGACCGTAAATATTCTTTTGAAAATCGAGGAGCAACATTAATGAAAGTTTACAGTGAAGATTACTCTAACGCGTACCATAAAATGTTAAATGGAATGGTAGAAAGGCGCATGCGGAAAGCAATAATCACTGCAGGAAGTTTATGGTTTACAGCCTGGGTAAATGCTGGGCAACCAGATTTGGATAAGTATAAAAACAAAAAAATAGATATTAAAACTGAACAAGAAATAGCTGCTGAAGAACAACAGTATCAAAGTGGAAAAAATAAAGGCAGAATTTGTGACTAAAATTTGGTTTCCTCATGGCGATTGATGAAGAAAAATTAATGATTTCTCACTTAACTTTGAGAAAAACAATAGGTTGGCTAGGAATCTGGCTTCCATTTGTTCTTATTGCAAGTAATTTTTTATTGAACGCATTTGATCTGCTAAATAGCCCAACTCTAATAGATACACAATGCAGTAAACCATATCTTGCTGATGGTATTTTAAAAGCTTCAATTAGTCATTATTACTACAGTGCTGTTGGTGAAATATTTACAGGAACAATTAGTGCTGTTTCACTTTTTATGTTTTGTTATAAAGGGCACAAAAACAGAAAACATGAATTTGGCTTGTCTGATAATGCGCTAACAAACATTATTGGTTTATCTGCTTTAGGTATTGTTATTTTCCCAACCAGTTCTCCTGAGTGTATTACAGACAACATTAGAACATTTATGAGCAGCAAATTTTCTGGAACGATTCATTTAGTAATGGCTGCCATCTTTTTTATTTCGCTTTCAGTTATGTCTATTGTTAATTTCAGAAGAACACAAGATGTGCATACTTTTGGCAAAGAATTGAAACATAAAGTAATCCTTTTCTGTGGGATTGCCATGTTAGTTTGCATTTTCATTATATTTATATATGGTAACTTTATTGAATACAAATACGATTATATCGATGAGCTGAAACCTGTTTTTTGGTTAGAAGCAATCGCATTAATATTTTTCGGTATTTGCTGGATGATAAAAGGTCAGGTTGACTTTCTTTACTTGTATAAAAGGTTTAAAATCTGAGTTTTCATCAATGTTTAAAATGAAAAAAGCTAAATGCCTTATAGACATTGAGCTTTCAAAAATAGAATAACGTAAGTTCTTATTCAGCTACTACTTCAAATTCTACATCAACTTTAATGTCTTTGTAAATTTTAACGTGTGCAGTATAAGTTCCTAAGTGTTTAATGGCTTCAGTATCGATAGTGATGTTCTTTCTATCAACTTCATGTCCTAGTTTTTTCAACGCTTCTGCTAACTGCAATGCATTCACAGAACCAAAGATTTTCCCAGATTCACCAACTTTAGCACCAACTTCAACCTTAACAGTTGCAAGTTTCGTAGCTAAGTTTTGAGATTCTGTTCTGATTTTTTCTTCTTTGTGTGCACGTTGGCGTAAAGTTTCACTCAATACCTTTTTGGTACTTTCGTTAGCTAAAATTGCAAATCCTTGAGGAATAAGGAAGTTACGACCATAGCCATTTTTAACTTTCACAATTTCGTCCTTGTTTCCAAGGTTCTTAACATCTTGTTTTAAAATGATTTCCATGTCTTTTTCTTCTTATTTCATTAAATCAGCTACGTAAGGCATTAACGAAAGGTGACGAGCACGTTTGATAGCCTGTGATACTTTGCGTTGATATTTCAAAGATGTTCCTGTTAAGCGACGAGGAAGGATTTTACCTTGCTCATTCACAAACTTCAATAAGAAGTCAGCGTCTTTGTAATCAATAAATTTAATTCCACTTTTCTTAAAGCGGCAATACTTTTTCTTTTTTACCTCTACCGTTGGTGGCGCGAGGTAACGAATTTCAGATGATGCACTCATGATTCAATAATTTTTTTAAAAGTTAAACAACTGGTGTAAGCGCAGGTTTTTTGTCAAAACCTTTGGTACGTTTCTTTTCACTGTAGGCTTTTGCATGCTTGTCTAGCGATACCGTTAAAAAACGCAAAATGCGCTCGTCACGTTTAAACGCTACCTCAATTTTTGCAATTAAGTCGCCCTGAGCAGTAAACTCAATAAGGTGATAGAAGCCTGTTGTCTTCTTTTGAATCGGATAAGCCAGTTTGCGCAATCCCCAGTTTTCTTCGTGGATGATATTTGCGCCATTCTCAGTAAGCATGGCTTTAAACTTACCGACCGCTTCCTTCATCTGATCATCAGACAAAACGGGAGTCATAATGAAAACGGTTTCATACTGTTTTAGCATGGGTATATAGTTTTTTAAATTGGGTGGCAAAAGTAGTAAGTTTCATTGAGTTATACAAGTGTCAAATTAATATTGTTTAATATACATTAGATTGTTAGCATTCCTTTATTATTTGCCTCCATAATTTAAAGATGATTCTTATTTTTGCGCCCTATGTCGAAGAAGAAAAAGGAAGATAGCAAAGAACCAGAAGAAATTCTGCCAATTACTGATGCTACCGAGGAACAAGTTATTAATGACGACAAAGTTGTGCATTTATCAGGAATGTACGAGAACTGGTTTTTAGATTACGCTTCTTATGTAATCCTAGAACGTGCTGTGCCATACGTGGAAGACGGAATGAAACCTGTTCAGCGACGCATTCTTCATTCCATGAAAGACTTGGATGATGGCAGATATAATAAGGTTGCCAACATCATTGGACATACCATGAAATATCACCCTCACGGTGATGCAAGTATTGGTGATGCATTGGTGGCACTTGGCCAAAAAGAATTATTGATAGATTGTCAGGGAAACTGGGGAAATATTTACACTGGAGATTCTGCTGCTGCTCCTCGTTACATTGAAGCAAGGTTGAGCAAACTCGCAAACGAAATCCTCTTTAATCCTAAAACTACAACCTGGCAACTTAGTTATGATGGCAGAAATAAAGAACCATTAACTTTACCCGTTAAGTTTCCTTTATTACTGGCGCAAGGTGTAGAAGGTATTGCTGTAGGACTTTCTTGCAAAATATTACCACACAATTTTATTGAGTTAATTGATGCGAGCATCGCAATTCTTAAAAATAAGCCTTTTGAGTTATATCCCGATTTCTTAACTGGAGGACTTGCAGATTTTTCTAAGTACAATGATGGTTTGCGTGGTGGAAAAGTACGTGTACGTGCTAAAATTTCGCAATTAGATAAATACACATTAATCATAAGTGAAATTCCTTTTGGAACAACCACTGGTTCTTTGATTGATTCAATCTTATCAGCCAATGAAAAGGAAAAAATAAAGATTAAAAAGATTGAAGATAATACCAGTGAGTTTGTAGAAATACAAGTGCATTTGCCGCCTGGTATTTCACCAGATAAAACAATTGATGCACTTTATGCATTTACAGATTGTGAAATTTCTATTTCGCCCAATGCTTGTATCATTGAAAAAGATAAACCAAGGTTTGTTGGTGTTTCTGAAATATTAGAATTATCGGTCGATAACACCCGTGATTTATTAAAACGAGAATTAGAAATTGAAAAAGCCGAGCTGGAAGAAGCATGGCATTTCAGTTCTTTGGAAAAAATATTTATTGAAGAACGTATATACAGAGATATAGAAGAAGCTGAAACTTGGGAAGCTGTTATCGCCAATATCGACAAAGGCTTAAAACCTTTTAGAAAATTATTGAGAAGAGATGTTACCCAAGAAGACATTGTACGTTTAACAGAAATCCGAATCAAGAGAATTTCAAAGTTCGATGCTTTTAAAGCAGATGAGCATATAAAAGGATTAGAAGCTGATATTGCAACTTGCATTAATCACTTAGAAAACCTTACAGATTATTGCATCGCTTATTATCAAGGTTTAAAGAAAAAATACAGTGCCGGTAGAGAACGTAAAACCGAAATCAGGATGTTCGATACCATAGAAGCTACCAAAGTGGTTATCAATAACGAAAAACTTTACGTTAATAGAGTTGAAGGATTTGTTGGCTACAACATTAAAAAAGACGAATATATTTCTGAATGTTCCAGCATGGACGAGGTAATTGTTATTCGGGCTGATGGAAAAATGATTGTGACCAAAATATCTGAAAAGGCATTTTTAGGAAAAGACATATTACATGTGAATGTGTTTCGTAAAAATGATGAGCGAACCATTTATAATTTAGTTTTTCAAGATGGGAAAACTGGTCCATATTATGTGAAACGATTCGCCATTACTGGTGTGATTAGAGATAAGGAATACGATTTAACTAAAGGAAGTAAGGGCAGCACGGTAATTTATTTAAGTGCAAATCCAAATGGAGAAAGCGAAACTTTACAGATTTTCTTAAAACCGCGACCTAAGTTAAAAAAGACAGCTTTCGAATTCGATTTTGGAACATTAACCATAAAAGGAAGAGCCGCCGGTGGAAATATTTTAAGTAAAATTCCAATCAGGAGAATTGTGTTGAAAGAAAAAGGATTATCAACGCTTGGCGCGCGTCAGGTTTGGTGGGACGATTCCGTTAAACGAATTAATTTTGATGGAAGAGGTACGCTTTTAGGAGCATTTGCATCGGGTGATAAAATTCTTACTTTAATGGAAAGTGGTTTTTATAAATTATACAACCCAGATGTTTCTACACATTTTGAGGAAGATTTGATTGTAATAGAGCATTTCAATCCGAGAAGACCCATTTCTGCCATTTATTTTGATGGGGAAACCAAAGAATTGATGGTGAAAAGGTTTTTAATTGAACCTACAGATAAGAAAACCCTGTTTATTTCAGAATCTCCAAATTCACATTTAGAATTTGTTTCAACCGCAACATTCCCAATGGTTCGCTTAGAATTTGGGAAAATGGGCAAATATGAAAAACCTTCTCAAGATTTAAATCTGGATGAATTTATTGGTGTAAAAGGTCTAAAAGCGAAAGGGAAAAAACTCGCGCAACAAGAACCTAAGAAGATAATTGCACTTGAGCCGCTAGCTGAACCTGAAGAAGTAATTGAAGAAACAATTGCAGGTGAAAATGAAGCAATTGAAGATACTGAAATTCAGTCAAATATTGTTATAGATATTGAAGATGATGATGCGCAGTTAAGACTATTGTAGTATAAACTACTTTAAGTGCTTTACTATTTCATCTTTTTCTACAAAACCTAAATTGTTCCAGGCTAATTTGCCATTTTTATAAGTATGCAATACTGGTAGTGCATCAATTCCCAGGGTTTTGAGCAACTCTTGATTATCGTCAGCATTAATTTTAATCAATGTTACAGTAGAAGCCATTTCTTTAGAAATTTCTGCTAGTGAAGGTTTCATTTTTCTGCAAGGTCCGCACCAGTCTGCATAAAAATCAACAAGTACAATTTTATCTGAAGTGGTAATTTCTTTGAATTTTTCTAAACTCATGCTTTGTATAGCCACTGTATTATCTGTAGTTTCTGGAAGGTTTGCTCCTCTCCATTTCATAATACCACCAGCCAACTCGTAGACTTCTTTAAAACCAATTTCACGCATTTTTTTAGCAGCAGCTTCACTCCTACTTCCAGCCAAACAATAAACATATATTGGTTTTGACTTATCTAATTTCTCTACCTCATTTTTAAAATCATTTCCATTCCAGTTAATATTTGTTGCATTTACCAAATGTCCTTTAGAAAATTCATCGGGAGTTCTCACATCTAATATTATTTCATTGGATGTTTTGTTGATTCCTTCAGAAAATTTATTTGCATCTAAAGAATTTTGACTTTGTCCGTTGCTGCAGCTATTTATTATCAGCAATAAAGAAATGGATACGCTTGAAAAAAACTTTCTCATGTTAACTATATTTTAATAAAACTTTTTGTAATTCTTGCGCTGAAACGACGCCTGATTGCCTCCATTTAATTTTTCCTTCACTGAATAAAATTAAGGTAGGAACTCCTTGAATCTGATAAGCTTGTGACACTTGAGCATTCTTATCTACATCAATTTTCAAAATCGTTACTTCATCTTTCATTCTACTTTTAAACTCCTCCAAAATGGGTTTCATCATTTTACATGGACCACACCACTCTGCGTGAAAATCTACAAGTGTAGGCTTTTTACTGTTTATTATATCTGAGAATTTTGTAGACATTTTTGTAAAATCAAATTAATATATAACTGTAAACATTGTATTTCATGATTTCACTTTTTCCTTGTAGAAATTCCGAAAGGTAAATACAAAGGGCAAAAACTCATGAAACTTGTTACAATAAATATTCCTGCAAATATTAACAATATTGTTGCAGTAATACCTGATATTTTATCTGAGTAATAAAGTCCTGCTATTAGAAATGCAATTGCTATTCTAATTACTTTATCGGCGACTCCCATGTTTGCTTTCATAATAATAAATTAAGTTCAAAACAAAAGTATACCTATTAAACGGTCTAATCTGTGACTTTTGTCACATTTAGTAAAAATGTTTAAGCTAGTATTTTTCAAAATTTTTATTTCGGTTCCTCTCAAAATTATTTTACATACTTTCGTAACTCAATCAGTTTGAGTTTATAATTGCAATGAAGACCAAATCCATTTCTAAAACAGTAAGGTTTAAATCGACGCCCGCTAAAGTTTATAACTTATTGATGGATGCAAAGAAACATGCTTCATTTACTGGTTCTCCTGTAAAGATGAGTAAAAAAATGAAAGGTGAATTTTCAGTTTTTGAAGGTTATTGCACTGGATATAACATTGAACTCATAGAAGATTTTAAGATTGTACAGGCCTGGAATTTTAAGGAAGAAGGTTGGCCAAGCGACCATTTCTCAATTTGTGCATTCCTTTTTGAGCGAGAAGGAGAAAATACCAAGTTAACATTTACTCAAACAGGCATTCCGGAGCATAAAGCTGCTTCCTTAAGAAAAGGTTGGAATGAGTATTATTGGGAAGCTATGAAGATGTATTTGAAAAAGAATAAAAAGTAATGTTTAAATCATAAGCATTAAACCTTTATTTTGATGCATCGTCTTGGGCAAGTGATTTTTAAGAAATTGAAGAAAATATTAATTGTTGCTGTACTCATTATCAATTACTTTTCGGCAAAAGCTCAAGAGCATAATATAGTATATATATTTCTATCTGAAACTTGCCCCATCTGCAAAAATGCAACTACCGAGTTGAAAAAATTGAACAATGAATTTAGCAAATTGGGGTATCATTTTACTGGAGTATTTCCTAATGAAAATGCATCAACTATCGCAACCATTAAAACCTTTGCAAAAAAATACAAGTTAGATTTTCCGTTAATTATTGATTCAAATCAAACTTATACCAAGCGTTTTTCAGCAAGCATTACTCCCGAAGTAATTGTATGGAGCGAAATGAAACAAAAAATAATTTACAGAGGTAAAATTGACAATTCATTTGAATCTATTGGAAAAAGGAGAACCATTACAACAGAATTTTATCTTAGAAATGCACTCGAATCGATACAAAATAACAACATAGAAGCAATTACCTTTACCGAACCAGTAGGTTGTTTTATTCAAACTAAAAATCAAAAAAATGAAAATTAGAATTACACTTTTTTTATGTTTTCTTTTTGCAACGCAACTTGTGAAATCGCAAACTGTAACGTATTCTGAGCACATTGCCCCAATTATTTACAACCATTGCACCAACTGTCATAGAACGGGAGAAATAGCTCCCTTTCCATTAACAAATTATACAGAAGTGGCTGGTTGGGCTTCAACTATTCAGTATGTAACAGATATTGGATATATGCCTCCGTGGAAACCGGATCCTGCATACAGACGCTTTAGAAATGAAACCTTTTTATCTACAGAACAAAAACAACAAATTGCTGATTGGGTAAATCAAGGACTTCCTCAAGGAAATCCAGCGCTAGAGCCGCCCTTACCAGTTTTTCCTACTGGTTCTCAAGTTGGTGTGCCAGATTTAGTACTTTCATTTGCAGAATCGCATTTACACCAAGGAAATAATATAGATGAATACAGATATTTTGTAATTCCAACTGGACTAACAGAAGATAAAAATATTCGTTCTATGGAGTTTCGACCTGGAAACAAAAACATAGTTCACCATACACTTATTTGGGAAGATACTACTGGAGCGGCTGCTGCTTCTGATGCTGCCACACCTGAATATGGTTACAATGGTGAAGAAGGTGTTGGTGCAAATTTAAATCAACAACAATTGCCAGGTTTTGTGCCTGGAGCAGCTCCGATTGTTTTTAGCAATGGCATCACACAAACAATTCATGCGGGAGCAGATTTAAAATTGCAAATGCATTATGCTCCAACTTCTGCAGACGAAACAGACTCTTCTTCTATTAATATTTTCTTTGAAGATGCCGCAAACACGAGGCCTTTATTAACTTATATCATGCTTCCATTTGGAAACACGCTGGTAAATGGTCCTTTTATAATGCCTGCAAACCAAGTGAAAGAATTTCATGGTGTCTTTACAGTTCCTTTTGATGTGAGTCTTTTCTCCATTGCGCCACACAGTCATAAACTAGCCCAACATTGGAAAGTGTATGCAGTTGAAACAGATGGTGATACCATTCCATTAATCAATATCAGAGATTGGGATTTTAACTGGCAAGGTGCTTATCAATTTCAACAATTAATAAAACTTACTGCAGGTACTGTAATTCATGCGTTTTGTGAATATGATAACACAACCAACAATATCTATAATCCTAATAATCCTCCACAATTTGTAACTTGGGGAGAAGGCACGGCTGATGAAATGTTTTATTTACCCATCTCTTTTTTACTATATCAACAAGGTGATGAAAACATTGTATTTGAAGACAATACTGTAAATGTTCCAACGATTTATCAAACAAGCGATAAATTATACCCAATAAATCCAACACCATCAGGAGATAACATTCGTTTTGGTTTCACAATTGGAAATTCAGGGAATGTGAATTTGAAAATTTACAGTTTAGATGGTAAAATTGTAAAGCAAATTGAAAACAATAGCTACCATTTGCCAGGCTATCATGTAAAAGATTTAAATGTTTCTGATTTATCTTCAGGTGTTTATTTCCTTGAAATGTTAAAAGGAAATAACAGACAAACCCAAAAGATAGTTATTGCAAGATAAGTAAGGTTTTTCACTAAATTTAAAATGTGTTGTTGATATAAAAAGTATCGGCAACACATTTTTTTATTAATTTTACCTGCTGATAATTAAATACTTACAATTTATTCAAAGTTTATTTTTACATCTTGTAAACCCTTTTTAAAATTACCTCGTGTTTAGCATCAGAAAACTTTAATAATTTAAATCTTTAAAAACCTCACAATTATGAAAAAATTACTTACGCTCGCCATCGGCTTAATTATGGCAAACATTACAGTAAATGCGCAGAACTGCAACTTTACTTATCAGCAGGATCCTGCTTCAGATATTTACTATTTTGCCGCTCCATTCTTTTCAGATACAATTAATACACAGTATTCGTGGTCTTTTGAAAATGGAAATGTTGGAGCTTGGGGACCTTATGCTCAACATTTCTATTCACAATCTATGACTGATGTGGTAACATTAAGTGTATATGATTTGGACTCTACATTGATTTGTTCAAGTACACAAACAATAACTGTTATTGTCGATTCTTTATTCACTGGCAATTGTCCAATAGTCTATACTAATGACCCATTCAATTACAATATTGTAACTTTTTCTGTACCTTCAGCAAACTATGCTCCTAGCTGGGACTTTGGAGATAACACAACTGAAAATGGATGGCAAGTTACTCATACTTTCCCTGGTCCAGGTAATTATAATGTTTGTATGAATATTACTGGAGGAGGCTTTGTTTGCAATGAGTGCATTAATATTACTATATGGGGAGATACTACCACAAATCCAGTTGATTGCAATGCAAATTTTTATGCAGCAACATCAGCACTGGTTGGGTACTTTATTCCTGAAGGTTATAATAATAATGATACTTATGCATGGACATTTGGTGACGGTTCTTCTTCAACTGAGATGTATCCTTACCATACTTACAATGCAGCAGGAGTTTATGATGTTTGTTTAACTGTAACCAATGAAAACTGTTTCGAAAATTCATGTCAACAAGTAATTATTCCAGAGTCTAATGTTATTCCAGGTGATAGTTCATGCTATGCTTATTATGTAGTTAGTCAGGAAAATCCCTTTGAAGTTTCTGTTGTAAACTTAACTTCAGGTAACGATTTAACTTTCAATTGGACCATCTCATCAGGTTTAATTACGATATCAGCTACAGGTGCTTATCCTGAAATGAATATTGAAAGTACAGGTAACTTTGTACTTTGCTTAACTGTTTCTAATGCTAATGGTTGCTCATCTACTTACTGCGATTCAATTGTAGTGGGTGAAAATGGATTGATTGGTGGAAAAGTAAGTGCTGCTGGTTTTGTAATCAATGTAGTTAGTCCACAAACTATTACAGGTTATGAAGTAACAGGAATTAACGATAATTCTTCTGCTACATTCAATACTTACCCAAATCCTTTTACTGATGTTCTTACAATTTCTGCAGAAGGAACTAGCATCAGAAGTTTTGAAATCTTCTCTGTAGATGGCAAAAAAGTAATGCAAGGTGCCATTAATGGAAATGTTGAAACAGTTAATACTTCAACATTAAATAAAGGAATCTACATGCTCAGTTTAGTTGATAACAATGGAGCACGTACAGTAAAGAAAGTTGTTAAAAATTAATTAGTTGTTTGATCAGATTGAGCGCTCCGTTTTAACGGAGCGCTTTTTTACGTAAAAATGGAAAACCCACCACTAAAGCTTTTAAAGCAATGTACAAGTAATGACCGAAAGGCTCATTATGCTTTGTATGAGTGGTGTTTTAACGATTTAATTTCCATTTGCAGAAGGTATTATAAAAATGATGATGACTTAAAATCGGCCGTGAATATGAGCTTTTTAAAAGTCATTCAATCTTTAGAAACTGTAATTCAAAAATACGATGGACTGGTTTTTTATCATTGGATGAAAAGAATTGCTATAAACCAAGTGATTGATGAATTCAGAAAAAATAAGAAATACAAAGAAGTTATAGATTTAAAAGAAGAAGAAGAAATACTACGCAACAATATTGGCTTTACAGATGATAGTTATGACTGGAAAGAAAATGTTGCAGCAATTCAGCAAGCCATAGACAGCTTACCAGTAATGAGTAAAGCAGTTTTTAATTTGTATGTAATTGATGGGTATAAACACGAAGAAATTGGAGTATTGCTAAATATTACAGCAAACACTTCTAAAGTACACTATTTCAGAGCGAGGAACAAGCTGCAGTTGATGTTAAGAAATGAAAAAAGTATTTTGTAATGAACGAGAACGAAAAATATAAAATAGAAGATTTTTGGCCTGATGCCGAAAAAATGCTCGACCAGCACTTCGAATCTAAGAAAGGATTTGGGTTCAAAACGGTAATAAGTTCACTTTTGGTTTTAATGCTGAGCGGAATTACTGCTTGGTATTTCATATCAAACGCTTCAAGCGAATTGAACACTTTAGCTGTTGAAACAAAATCAAAAACTGAAGTGAATACAAGTTCTTCTAAAACAAATACTGGTTTAACATCCAGCACAGTAAATAAATCTGCAACAGCTATTAAAGTTGCTGAAGAAATAAAAAGTAACGCTTTACCGAAATCAACTGAAAATATCGAAACGAAAACTACTGACAACAACGAAAAGAAATCAGTTCTACTTTCAGATAACACTACTAATCAACAACAAACAAAAAGAAATACAACAGGAGTTTCCCAAACTTCAGAAGTAATAAAAAATACTAATGCTACCGGGAGTTTAAACAATGTTAACAAAACAAAAACCATCACACCTTTTTTAAATGGAGTTGGTTCATCGGCTTCTACCATCACAGCCGATGAATCTTCTTCTAAAGAGGAAAATCTTAAAACAACATTCCCAAATAGCAGTTTAACAAAAACAAATCAAAAGGAAGGTAATGCAGTAAGCAGCGCTGTAGCAGTAAATGTTATAAATGAAAACAAAGAAGTTTCAAAAGGCGAATTTAAAAATGATAATACAGGCTTAAATAAAGAAGTTAAGAATGACAATAATTCGGCTTCAAAGAAAATCTCTACAACGAATAAATCAGTAAACAAGCAAGTTCCAATCAAGGTAACTTCACAAGAATCAATTATAATGAATGAAACAGTTTGGCTATCACCTTTAAAACCAAATTTATCAAGAGATTACACAATACCATTCACAGCCCAGCCAATTACATTGGATCAAGATTTTGAATTCTTGACAAAGCCAAACAAAAAAGCAATCATTAGTTATCAAATTGGTGCAGGACTATTTAATGTTTCAAAAACATTGAGCGCAAGCACAAACCAAGATTATATTGATAGAAGAATTGCAGAAGAAAAAGCCACGAACTATGCTTCTTGGATGTTAGGTGCTAAAGTTCAATACCAGCGTTTTGCTATAAACACAGGGGTTGAGCTCAACAAATACGGAGAAAAGGTAACATACAGCAATTGGTTGTTTGGAAACACTAACAAAGTAACAAATAGTTATAATTACAGCACTGATAGCATAACAACTGTGAGCAATTATTATGTACAAGGTAATCAGTTTGACCAAACAAACATACAGGTATCAACTGATAGTACTTTGGTTTCTGATACTGCATCAGTTTACGGACAAAAAAGCGCTGATGTAAACGGCATTAATAGTAAAACGATGATTTCTTATATTGAAATTCCATTGGTTTTAGAATATGAAGCCATTAAAACTAAACGCTTTTCTGTTGCAGTAAGAACTGGAGTTTCTGTTGGATTTATGAGTCAAAAAAGAGGATTTTACCTCGATAAAACACAGGAAGAATTCAGAGATTTAAACAATATAACTACTTTCCGTTCTACTGTTTGGAATGCCAGACTTGGTGCAGATTTCAACTATTTTATTTTGCCTAAAACAAGTATTTTTATCAGGCCAGAATACAGAACCAATTTGCAATCTATATTCAAAACCGAAGCGGGCATTCAACAGAAATACCGCGCATTCGGTGTGATGATTGGGTTGAGTAAAAGTTTCTAAAATTATTGCACTACAATTTTGTGCATAGATTTATTTCCTGCATTTTCAACTGAAAGGGTATAGATTCCTTTTGCAAATGATGTCGTAGAAATAGCATTTAGATTCGCAGTAATTGTCTCAGATAAAACCAATTGACCCATTTGATTATATACATTTACCTTCGAAGGAGTTAATTCCTTAGAATGGATGTAAAGCAATCCAGTAGTTGGATTTGGATATACTTGAACCTGGTTTTTATCAGCATTTAGCAAATTAAATCCAGTGCTGGTGCTCAAAGCGACATCATCTATTACTAAACGTGTTCCTAAAGATGCAGTTCTAATTTCAGGAGCTGCTGTATAAAAAGTACTAAACTTAATCAATACAAAAGCTGCATCAAGATCTAAACTGAAGTCAATAACATCTGATTGATAAGTATAAGTTGATTGTAGCGCTGTTAAGATATTTGTGGAGCGACCAATTTCTTCCATTAAGCTGTCGTAAACAATAACTTCTGCAAGGCCAGAATCGCCGTTTACAGGATAATACTGATAGTAAAAACTAAATTCTCTTGGTTGTTGAGCAACAGGAATAGTTTCAAAAGAGCCCCAAGCTGTATAAACGCTATCTAAATCTGCGATTATTTCACCAGCTTTGCCTCGCTGCGTGGTATAATTATATGAATTTCGTAACTCAATTGCATATTCACCTGAATGCGCGTCTTGTGTTGGAAAATAATAGTTAAAGTCCAGATAAATAGAGTCTCCAGTTTGATTACCTGAAGAATCAATTCCAACAGAGAATATGTAAACATTTCCCCAGTTTCGAATTGTGCCGTCTGTATTAAATTGATCGAAACTTGGATTTGGAATGCTAATTTGTGCGCTTGCTTTTAGCAATAGCATACTGCAAAATAATGTAAAATAGAAAGTCTTTTTCATGATGGTTAATTTTTAAAGTTAAAAAACATTTGTTGTTTATTCTGTTGTAATTCGATGCACAAATGTCTTTCAATTTTTTAGATATGCAGTAAAATTAAGGTGTACAAGAGGTGAACATGCAAAGAAATAACGTGTGCGAAAGGTAAACAAAATCTGTTTTGTGGAGATTAAAACAAAAAATGCAAGTCGATGTATACAATCAACTTGCATTTTATAAAAAAAAATTTGAAGGAATTTTACTTCAATTTAGCATCTAAAGTAATTTCTATAGCTGCAAGCGCGTTGCTCACTGGGCAACCTACTTTTGCATTGTTTGCAAGTTCCAGAAACTTTTCTTCAGTAATTTCTGGTACTTCTCCTTCGCAAACCAAATTGATAGACATTATTTTAAAGCCACTTCCTGTGTTTTCTAGTTTTAACTGCGCTTCGGTATTCAGTTGAGTTGGAGGAAATCCTGCACCAGTCAATTGAAAACTAAGTGCCATTGTAAAACAGCCCGCGTGAGCTGCTGCAATTAATTCTTCAGGATTTGTGCCTGCCTTGCCATCTTCGCTCACAAAACGAGCTGAAAATGAATAAGGAGTTTGGTTTAACACTCCACTTGTAGACGATAAGGTTCCACTACCCTCTTTACCTGTTCCGTTCCAAACGGCTGACGATTTTCTTAACATGTTATTTGTTTATTTTATGCTGCAAAGTAACAACACAATTTGTACTGTAGTTTAATAGGAAGTTAACTTATCTCATTTTTATCGAAACCTTCTTGTTTTAAAATGGTGAGAAAAGGATCTTTGTTAAAACGAATAGCCCGCCTGAGTGATTGAGTGGAAAGCCCGGAATGCCGAAGCATGAGGCATGAGGACTTGCAACGAAAGCACGGCCCTTTGCCCCGATTGCTATGAGGGGCAAAGGGACAGGCCCTATAACTTCAAGATAAATTCAGTAAGGTTATCTTCGGTGTTTAATTGGAATTTCTTGCGCAATCTGTACCTAGCCGTTTTTACGCTATCGGGAGAAATGTTTAAAATTCCTGCCATTTCTTTGATTGACATGTTGAGTTTTATAAGTGCGCATAGCTTTAAATCGTTGGGGCTGATTTCTGGATATGCATCTTTAATTTTTTGGTAGAAATTCTTGTTAATGCTTTCGAAATGGACATTAAAATCTGACCATTCTTTGTCCTGGTTTTGGCTTTTGTGAATGATTTTATCAATCACCAGATCATCTTTTTTTTCGGTATTTTTTAATTCAGCATTTAATTGTTGTAACAGCTCATTTTTCTGCAACATTTGAATTGCCAAGGCGCTGATTTTGCTTTCTTTAAAATCTATTTCATTCTGCAGCTTTGTTTCTTCTAATTTTTTTTGTTCGTGTAGGGCATGTAAAAGTTCTTCCTTGGCAGATATAAGTTGTTTATTTCTTGCATTGATTTTTCGAAGAAACAAAATGATATTTATGGCAATAATTAATATGGAAAAAATACCAACGCCTAGGAGAGTAGTGGTAAGTTTTGCAATGTCTTTCTCTTGTTGCGCTATTTGCAATTGACGGTTTTTTTCGGAGACTTCAAACTGAATTTCTAAGCGCTTAACGGTTTCTTCTTTATCACGCGAAAACAGGGTGTCGCGAATGCTTTTTAATTGTTCCTGAATAGATAAGGCTTCACTGTATTTATTTGCATTTTTTAGAAACAAGTATTCTTCTTCCATTACTCGAATTAAGAAAGATCTATCTCTTAATTCCGTAGCAATTGACTTTGCGTTTGCAAGGGCTTTTTCTATTTCCTGATAGGGGGCATTAAAACGCTTGAACCATTTGATGAAAGAGAGCTGCACCAAAACTTGCGCTTGTTTGTTTTGGGAATTGAAAGCTATTTCCTGTGCTTTTGTTAAAAAAATGAAACTTTCGGTTTTGTTACCCTTTTCGGTTTCTAAATCGGCAACTTTTAAATAAGAGCTGGGCAAATAGGCTATTTGATTGGTCTCTAAATTTGCAGCAAGCGATTTTCTATAGAAGTATTCAACTGAATCTGATTTCCCAAGTTTTTTATAAGCAGTTCCCAAGGAATTGTAGATTAATCCAATGGTTCCAGTGGTGTCTTTCTGGGAATCGAAACCCAAAAGTGCTTGTTTACTTAGTGAAATAACCTTCACAAAGTTGCCTTGACGACCATAAATGGTACTTATGAGTTGTAAGCAGCGACTACGGCCAACTAAAGCTTCTTTGGACTGCGTTTTTTCGAGGAGCGCAAACTCCTTTAAAGCATCATCTGCGTACCTTAAGCCTTGCGAATAACTCACACCATGAGCGCTAATTCCGAGGTATAAAAGGGCATTGCCAATGTCTTTGTGATTTTCTTCATTTCTGGCAATTTCTAGGGCTTTGCTAAAATTGAGAATGGCGATTTCATCTTTATCTTGAATCAAAGCTGCCCAGCCAATTTTTAAATAAGCATCTGCCCCACCCGCAAAAACCTTGGAGCATAATGAAAAACTTAAAAATAGAATGAGTAGAAATAAACGCATTGCGATAATATCTGCAAACAACGTTAAAATGCCATTAACCTACAATACAATTTAATGGAATCCTTACTAAGTCAAGTAAAATTGCTGGTGCATTTCAGGAATTTCCACATCTGTAAATCCTTTGTGGATGAGTTTATTTTTGAAGTTTTGTTGCACTTCGGGCTCGCCGTGCACCAAAAATAGTTGTTTTACTAAATCAGGATTTTGGCAAGCAATAAACTGACATAAATCGTCGTAATCGCCGTGTGCACTCATGCTGCGCATTACACGAACTTCAGCATTTACTAAGTAAGGATCTCCAAAAAGCGTTACTTCTTTTTCGCCGCGCATTAGTTTTCCTCCTAAAGAACGGGGCTCGCAGTAACCTACAATGAGAATGGTATTTTTCGCATAAGAAATTACGTTTTTAATGTGGTGTTTTACCCTGCCTGCATCTGCCATTCCGGAGGCAGAAATAATTACACAAGGTTCTTTCCTTGCATTCAATATTTTAGAATCTTCTAGGTCTGTAATGTACTGCAGGCGTTTAAAATCGAAAGGTTCAGGATCTTTGCCACGAAACTGCTGAAACTTTTTATTCAATTCATTCATGTGTTCTTTGATAATGTTGGTAGCTTCTACAGACAAAGGAGAATCTACAAAAAAATCTAAATCGGGCAGTTTATTATCGATTTCAAGACGGTTTAATGTGTATACAATTTCCTGCGTTCTGCCTACACTAAAAGATGGAATGATTAATTTTCCTCTTTTATGAACACAGGTATCTACAATTGCTTCCAATAATTTGTTTTCAGTAATTCTAACGTCTTCGTGAAGAGAATCGCCGTAGGTAGATTCTAACAATAAATAATCGGCTTGTGGAAATTTTTCGGGAGAACGCAGTAGCTCGTCGTTGTAACGTCCCACGTCTCCGCTAAAAGTAATTTGTGTTTCCTTTCCGCTTTCCTCAATAGTTAAATGAATTGCTGCCGCGCCTAAAATATGGCCAACATCAGTAAACTGAAACTTTATATGTTCATTTATTTCTTTTAACTCATGGTAGGGCACTTCTACGAAATGTTCAAAAGCTTTATGCGCATCTTTAATGGTATAGAGCGGTTTTATTGGCTTCTCCCCTTGCCTAGCCCTTTTTTTGTTTACATAAAATGCATCCTGTTCTTGAATATGTGCGGAGTCGAGCAATAAGATTCTTGCTAAATCGAAAGTTCCGGGTGTGCAATATACTTTTCCGGAATATCCATCTTTAATTAATTTGGGAATGAGTCCGCAATGGTCAATGTGGGCATGTGAAAGTATTAAATAATCAATTTGCGCAGGAACAAAACCCCAGTTTAAATTTAAAACCGCAGCTTCTTTTGGATTTCCTTGAAACATGCCGCAGTCGAGTAGAATTTTGGATCCGTTTTTCAACTCTAGTAAATGCTTACTGCCAGTAACCATTTGTGCTGCACCATGGAAGGAAATTTTCATAAATTGAATTTATCAGAGCAATGTACACAAAAGTTACTGCCAATAGAATGATAAAAATCAAGTATAAAAGAATCGTTTGACTTATTATTTTAAGTTGATTGATTGTTGTATGGTTCTCATGATGCTCAAAATGTAAATTTTTTATCAAAATCATTTTAGTAGTTTTGAAAAACTAAAGTTTCTATGGTAATTAATGAATAGAAATGCTGTTTTTTTGTATTGAAAAGGTGCGTGTTGACTGTAACATACTTCATTCTAACTTTTAAAAACAAGATAAATATGTATAACTTCTCCTACTTCAAAGAAAATGACAAGCAAATCATTCTGGATTTTATAGAAGAAAATCCATTTGCATTTATTACAGGTAGTTTTTTATCTGGAGAGCAAGTTGCATCACAAATACCTGTTTTACTTGAAAAGAGAAATGGTGAATTGTTTTTGCAAGGACACATTATGCGAAACACTGACCACCACAAGGCTTTTGTTGAAAATCCGAATGCATTGCTTGTTTTCACTGGACCAAGTTGTTACGTAAGTGCTTCTTGGTATAGCAATCCTCAAATTGGTTCAACCTGGAATTATATGAGTGTTCATGTTGCAGGCCAAGTAAATTTTATGACGAACGATGCCTTAAAAGCATTTATGCGAAAATTGACTCTAAAATTTGAAAACGGTAATACACAATCGTTGACATTTTACGATAATCTTCCCGACCAATTCTTAGATAAGATGATGCCTGCAATTGCTGGCTTTGAGATTAAAGCAGATAAAATAGAAAATGTATTTAAACTCAGCCAAAATAGAGACGAAAAAAGTTACATGAATATTATTTCTAAATTGGATGAACAAGGCGGTAGTCGCGCTTTGATTGCTTTAGAAATGAAAAAAAGAAAAGCAGCATTATTTCCAACTGGTGTTGAATGGGATGCTTCTAAATTTGATTCTTAACTTTTTAAATGTTTATTACAACACAATGCAAATAAAGATACTAAATAAAAACGAAATTTCAGATTTCCGAAATTTAATTGAAATATTTAAGGAGTTTTTTGAAAATGAAGAACAAAACCTGACAATAAGCATTTGCTGATTTTACTCTGTAATCCAGACTTTATGGTATTTGTTCTAAAGTTAAACGAGAAAGTAGTTGGTGGTTTAACTATCTAAATTCTAAAATAGAAACTTAGGTATAAAACCGATAGCCTATATTTATAATATGGGAATTTGGCCAATTTTCAAAGAAAAGGTTTAGGTAATGCTTTAATAACGTATATACTTAATTTCTGCAAAGAAAGTAACTTTGAAGATGCTTATTTAGAAAATGAAGAATAGGATTTTAATTTTTGAAATGATTTTAAATAGTACTTTATTTTAGAGTATGATTTATTCTAAATTCTCTAGGAGTCATTTGTTTTCTTTTTAGAAAGATTCTATTAAAATAACTCAAGGATTCAAATCCACATGAGTAGGCAATATTTTTAATATTCTCATCGGAATTAAGCAAAAAATTACACGCCGCGTTGATTCTTAAATCATTTATATAATATGAGAAAGTAATACTGGTTGCTTTTTTGAAAAATTTACAAAAATTGCTTTCACTCATAAATACCAAATCGGCAACTTTTTTTAATGAAATGTCATTTGAAAAATTATTTTGTAAAAATACGCACACTTTATTTATTCTTATTTCCATTTCCTCATTTATTTGATATTTATAAATTGAAGAGGAAATTTTAGTAGTGCTACAAAATGATAACTTCGTTAGAATATTTAATAAAGCGAGCATTTTTTCAATTCCAGTTGAGTTTATCATTTCAAGTAACATTTTTTTTATATCACTTGGGTAATCTTTAAATAAAAGACCACAATTCGATTTTTCAAAAAGTGTTTTTAAATGATTTGTTTCCTTAAAATCAATAATTCTTCGAACAAATTCAGATGGAAGCTGAATTACGATTGCTTCAAATTTGTCATCAGTGGCAGCTTTGCCAAACCATGTATGGGGCAAATTAGGGCCAATTAATACAAAATCATCATCAGAAAATTCATGATGACTATTACCAATCAAGCGATATCCATTTCCTTTTATGATATAGGTAAGCTCATATTCTGGATGAAAATGCCATTTGAAATCAAAAGCTGAAGTAGTATATGAATAAGCATAAAAACTTGATTGTAATAAATTACTACTGATGTCCTCTAGAATAGGCTTCATAAACCTATATTTTATTATTATGAATTTCAAATATAAGTTATTATTCAATATAGTATTAGTATTGAAAAGAATAAGTCAATTTACTATGCGAATTGAAAATTAGTTTTGTTTGTATTTGTAAATTAAAAATTTATGCAACTAATACCTCTTTCAATCGCTGAGTATTTAAAACAGCCATATGAACTTTCCCAAGAACAAATTGATTTTTATCAGAATTATCGATTTATAAAGTTAAAAAATGTATTAAACTCAGAAACGGTTCTATTCTTTAATGAAGCTATTACAACTCAAGTAAACGCTATGAATCAAGAACTAACTTCTCTTGAAGATAGAACAACTTATGGCAAAGCCTTTTTACAATTATTCAATTTGTGGTTAGAAAATGATATTGTAAAAGAATTAATTTTCAGTAAACGGATTGCTAAAATTGCATCGGATTTAATGAAAGTTAATGGTGTTAGATTATATCACGACCAAGCGCTATTTAAAGAAGGTGGTGGTGGTATAACACCTTGGCACGCCGACCAATATTACTGGCCTTTAGAAACTGATAAAACTATTACATGTTGGATTCCATTACAAGCAACACCTTTGGAAATGGGACCATTAGAATTTAGTGCTGGAAGCCATACCATTGTTGAAGGGCGCGAATTGGAGATTGGTGATGAAAGCGAACAAGTGATACAAAAAAAATTACGTGTTACTGATTTTAAACATGTTATAGAAGCTTTTGATATTGGAGAAATTAGTTTTCATTCTGGTTGGATTTTCCATCGTGCTGGTGTAAATGTGACAAATGAAATGCGAAAAGTAATGACTATAATTTATATGGACAAAGACATGATTTTAAAAAATCCTGAAAATAAAAACCAAATACACGATTGGAATACTTGGTGTCCAGGTGCAAAAGTTGGTGAAATAGTTAATTCTCCAATTAATCCAATTTTATATTCAAAATAATATGGTAATTAAATATATCTGCACATTTTGGGGGTGCGAACATCAATCCGCAAAAGAATTTCTAAGCAATGTTGTATCCAATGGTTATGATGGTGTGGAAATTAATTTTCCTGATGATGCCAATTTTATAAGCGAATTTATTGATGAATTAAAAATTATTAGAAAAACGATTAATAGTGATTTTATCTTTATTGCTCAACAAGTATTATCCAACAAAAACGAAAGTATCAGCGAGTATATTGAAAGAATTACGGAACGATTGAATTTTTTAACAACCTTAAAACCCAATTATATAAATTCTCATACTGGAAAAGATTTTTACGATTTTAGTGATAACTGTAAAATAATTGAAATCACGGAGTTAATATCAAAAAAATCAGGAATTCCTATCTGGCACGAAATTCATCGTGGTAGATTTTCATTTCATTTAAAAACACTTCTAAGATATCTTGACACCTATCCAAAATTAAAATTAATTGCCGATTTCTCGCATTTCTGTGTGGTATCTGAAAGTAATTTGGAAGATCAAAACGATTTATTATTAAAAATTTATCCCAATATAAAACATATACACGCACGTATTGGCTTTGATCAAAGTCCACAAGTAAATAATCCTTTTGCTCCTGAGTGGAAAAATCATTTAGAAAAATATATGATTTGGTGGAATGAAATCATTGAAATTCAACACCAAAATAACAACACTCAAATTACAATTACACCGGAATTTGGACCTTTTCCCTATATGCCTCAAGCACCATTTACAAAAATGCCGCTTTCAAATCAATGGGAAATCAACCTTCAAATGAAAAAATATTTACAACAAAACCTTCAAACTAATGGTAAAAAATAACAAAAATTATATCCTGTTTATTGCTTTGAGTGCAGCCCTTGGGGGATTGTTATTTGGATATGATACGGCAGTAATTTCTGGAACAATTGGTAATTTAGCCCAGTATTTCCATTTAAATCCCGTTGAAACAGGTTGGGCAATTTCAAGTGCATTGGTTGGTTGTTTAATAGGTGCGTTTTTCTCTGATTATTTTAGTAACCGATTTGGACGAAAAACAACAATGATAATTACTGCTATTCTTTTTATTCTAAATTCAATTGGAACAGCTTTGCCAAATTCATTCACAATGTTTGTAATATTCAGAATTGTTGGTGGAATTGGAGTTGGCATTGCTTCAATGGTCGTCCCTATGTACATCGCCGAAATTGCTCCTCCTAAAAGCCGAGGAGCCTTGGTAGGAAACTATCAATTAGCCATCGTTATTGGTATAGTTGTAGTTTATTTTGTTAATTATTTCATTGCACTGCAAGGCGATGCCAATTGGAATTTGAACATTGGGTGGCGTTGGATGTTTGGCTCAGAAATTATTCCGTCTCTACTTTTCTTGGTGTTTATATTTCTAATTCCAGAAAGTCCAAGGTGGTTGTTCCAAAAAGGAAAATCTACGAAAGCAATTAAAGTTTTAGAAAAATTGAACTCACTTGAAGAGGCTGTTATAGTTCAAACCGAAATTCAAAATTCACTGAATAAAGAAGATAAAAATCAATGGAAAAATTTAGTAAATCCAATATTTAAGAAAGCACTTTTTGCAGGTATTGGACTTTCAATTTTACAACAATTAACGGGTATTAACGCCATTTTGTATTATGCTCCTGAAATCTTTAAAAGTTTAGGAAGTTCTGCAGATGTTTCGTTGTTAGAAACCAGTATTTTAGGAGTTGTAAATTTAATTTTCACATTGTTAGCCATACGTTTAGTTGATAAAATGGGAAGAAAACCATTGTTATACATTGGCTCTGTGGGAATGACTATTGCTTTAGCAGCGGTTGGCTTATTTATTTATTACAATGCTATTGGAAATTGGGTTTTGCCCTTCTTATTGTTGTTTATGGCTTCTTTTAGTATTTCATGGGGGCCAATTGTTTGGGTTTTATTATCAGAAATTTTCCCTAACAAAATTAAAAGTTTAGCATTGGCAATCAGCGTTTTTATTCAATGGATTGCCAATTTTGTAGTAACACAATTTTTTCCAAGTTTAGTAGAAAATCAGTGGTTGAAAACGAATTTTAACGGAGCATTTCCATTTTATTTGTTTTCAGTAATTTGTCTAATTTCTTTAGTTTTTGTTTGGAAAAAGATACCAGAAACTAAGAATAAAAGTCTTGAAGAAATGGATAAAATTTGGGAAAGTTAAAGAATGCCACAACAAATCTTAATGCCGCGCTCCCGGTAGAGCCAAATACCGTTTTGTATGAGCTTGGCTTTTTGTGAGAGGGGAAATACAAAACGTATGGGCGATAACGGGTTAAAGCGCCCAAGAATTATGAGTTTATTTACAAACGTCACGGTAGGGATTTTTTTAAATGCATCGATATTAAAGTAAGAAAAGCAATTGATACTGCGTATAGAATGATAAAAATCAAGTTTAAAAGTAATGAAAAATACATGAATTATTATTCTTAGGTAATTGTTTGAATTACCATAAAAAAAAAGCCCCTGCCCAGAATTTCCTGGCAGGGGCTTAAAATGATATAGTTTTTATTATTGCTTAATCACTCGGATATCTTGTGATAAATTTGAAGATACAAATCTTACCAGGTAGATTCCTTTTGCAACATCATTCAAATGCAATTGAACAGTCTCGCTTTGTGCAGGAACATTCAATGTGCTTATTAAACGACCATCCATAGCGTAAATAGAAACTACAGCTGTCTCATCAATTGAAGGAGTTACAATGGTGTATTCTCCAAATCCTGGGTTAGGATATATGCGAATGTTTTCTACAACTGTGATTTCGTCTTCAGAAGCTGAATCATCTTGAGCATAGCGTGCACAATTTGATAATGTGACGTTTCTTGAAAAACTTCCGTTGTTTCCACAAATGCTGTTCGCAGTAACACCTATTGAACCTGAACAACTTCCAGTTTTGATTGTAACATTTGCAGTTCCTTGTCCCGCTTGTATTATCCAACCTGAAGGAACTGTCCATGTGTATGAAGTAGCTCCAGCAATTGGAGTAACCGAATACGTTACAACAGACAATTTACAAGCAGTAGCGCTTCCGTTTATTGCAGTAGCTTTTGCTGGCCTAAGTCCAATAGTAAGGGTTCTAGTAGCACTCGTGCCGCAAGAATTACTTGCTCTTACAGAAACTGTGCTGCTGCTGCTACATGATGAGTTGCTCGCTCCTGCAAAATTTACGGTAATAGCTCTAGTTCCTTGGCCAGCTGTAATAACTGCTCCAGTTGGAACCGTCCATGCGTAAGTTGTAGCGCCAGCAACTGGAGCAACACTATATTGAACAGCCGTTGCACTGCACAAACCAACAGTAGATCCGCTAATATTTCCTGGAGTTGAAGGGGCAGAATTTACAATTACAGCAATTGATTGACAAACTGTTGTTCCGCAAGTGCTTCCCATAGAACGCACAAAATACGTTGTGTTTGCTGTAGGAGTAACAGTAATACTTGAGCCTGTTGCGCAAATTGTACCAACACCACATCCTCCAGTATACCATCTCCAGCTTCCTCCTGTTCCAACTGTTCCTTGAACCGATAATGTGATAGAAGTTCCTCTACAAACTGTATTTGCTGTGCGGTTACTTGTAATGCTTGTTGGACCGCAGTTCATGTTGATTGTAATTGACTTACATTCTGTATTTCCACATGTTCCTTCAGAACGCACAAAATAAGTTGTTGCCGCTGTTTGAGAAACGTTAATAGAAGAACCAGTTCCGATAGCAGTTCCGCCGCAAGAAGTTTTGTACCATTTCCATGTTGCGCCTGTTCCTAAGCTTCCACCAACAACACTTAAAGTAAATGTTGCACTTGGATTAACAGATGTACTTGCCGTTGAAATTGAACTAGCAGCTACACTTGAGTTGTTGATTGTAAGATTTAATGTATAAGTCTGACAATTTGCAGAATAGCTATATGTTCCTGATGAAGTGTATTGTTGACTATTCACAGCCCATGTGTATGATCCGCATGCAGTAGCATTGGTAACAATTGCCGATGGCTGAGTTCCAGTTACATCCCAAGCACAGCTTGTTGTGTTGAAAGTTGCAGTTTGCCAGCAAGCAAGACCTGTTGGTGCTGGAGCTTGTGTTCCAGTTACATCCCAAGCACAGCTAGTTGTATTGAAAATAGCAGTTTGCCAGCAAGAAAGATTAGTTGGTGCCGGAGCTTGCGTTCCAGTTA
>JAIXYK010000066.1 GCA_027490225.1 Bacteroidota bacterium
AAAAAGACTGGCTATAACACGTGGTAAGCAAAAGTGGAGGTTGTTAGGGTTGTATGGTGAATTTCGGGGTACAGAAAATACACGATTTCATTTGGAAATTTCGTTTGGAAGCGCCACCTTCGCTTACCACGAAAACGTTACAAGCAACCCTAACAGACGGCACCAATGACAAAAATTTGTTTATACTGCAAAAAAGAAAAACCTGACAATGAATTTTCTCAGGAACATATTTTACCCAGAGGAGTTGGTGGCAACTTGGACACTTACAACCCTTTTAGCATTAATGACGTTTGTGGACGATGTAATAATTTAAGCGGACTTTTTATTGATGGCCCTTTCATTAAGAGTTGGTTCATTAATAACTACCGTGCGGACGTTGCAAAAAAATATTGCCATTTAACAGATAAGACGGTTCTCCCACTGACATATTTTGGAGAAATAAAAGACTTAAAATTTGGTGACAAAATTTGCGAATTTTGGCTTGGCCCGACAGGTGACACAATTTATCATTTTCACGAACCATATCCTGAAGAACTTGACAGCCCACCAATAGTTGGTGTTCCTCCAACGACTTATAATAAAGAGATTGACAACGGCTTCGTTTTTCTTTTTGTTCGTTCCAATAATCCTGCTTGGCATCCCGCTATAATTTTTTCGACAATTTCTAACTTTAAAAAATCAGTAATCTATTTAGGTAATGGTGACAAGCCTGCATTAGACCAATTTCAAGTAATACCTGAGAATCTTTCTGAGTTGCATTTGCAATTAAAATCAATGCAAGGTAAAACACATAATAATACTGTTAAAATTGGTATTAATTATGCCGACAGATTTTTATGTAAACTTGCTTTAGGCATCGGTTCATTAATGTTAAACCCATCGTTTAAGGAGAGTAAATCTGCTGACCTGCTTCGACAAGGTATGTGGACTAAAAATATACGTGACAGAGAAAAACTTCCAATCAGAGGCACAGGGTTTTTAGGAAACAAAGATACAATGGCAAATTTCGATAGCTTCTTCAAATGGTCGGGAGGACACTCGATTGTTATAATGAAGACTGGGAAGCAACTTGCTTTATATTCTAATTTCTATGAAGTAAACAGTGCAGTAATTCAAATATCTGACGAACCTGAACACTGGGAAGGTAAAATGACAGAGGGAAAAGTTTTTGTGGTTGTTCCAGCATTAAGTAAAGCAGTTGGACCAATAGACCTTGCTGAATTTATTGCCCACAGAATAGAACCATCCTATACAAACGAGCAATTAAAAAAATTAGAAGAAGAAATGGAGCAATTCACAAAACATCCACCATTCGACATATGACAGAAAGAAGGGCAGCTTGTAACACGGGTTTTGCGTCAGGCGGGGTGACGTGCATACTTGGAGCATTGTGCTTCTATTCAAGTTCAGTGCTGGTTGACAGTTTTGTGCTCCGAAACCCGCCCGAACGCAAAGCCCGAAAACGTTAGCCCTAAGCGGTTTTTCGCGTTCCAATTCAAACATTAAGGAAAAATAAAATTATTTTCAATATTTGTTGTAAATGTGAAATCCTTTTATACTTTAGCAGTAATAAAAGTGCAAAATACTTGTCTTTAATTTACTTTCATTCAATCTTATTGTTATGGGAAAACTATACTCATTTATCCATTTGAACAGAAGTTTCAAATTTAATTGGTTGATTAATATAGTTCTGGTTTTATTTGCTTTATCAAGTCAAAGCCAAACTCTGACAAATACCTTTACTTATGGAAACGGAAATTTGGGACAAGTTCCTATATATATTTGTGAAGGAGATTTGCATTTGAATATCAGTTATAGTGTTCAAAATTCAGATGCAATTGTTTTGTATTTTCCTAATAGTTTTCATGTTTCAGGATTACCAGTTGGGTTTTCGGTTACAGATAGTCTAAATGGATTTGTCGAAGTTACTTTTCCAGTTTCTGGCACAAATTCATTAAACCTTAATTTTCAGCTAAAAAACTGTATCAATAACTTAGCTGCAAATGGAAGTAATGTTAACACAAGTAATTTGAAATTTCAATCATACCTTCAATCAAACCTAGGTAATACAAATTTCAATTCCAGTTACTTTTACAATAACGGAAATATGCAAACATCTTCTGGAAGTCCTACTTATGTTATTTTTTCAAGTGCAACTCCACCATTTATTATTACACCTTTAACAAACACTAATAATTTTCAAGGAACAGCAGATCAAGAATATATTAGAGAGTTTGAAATTAAAGTATTTGCACCAACAGTACAATCATTCAATTTTGATATTTCTCAAGAGACTGATGCAAAGCATTTAGAACTTTCTATTGTAGATATTAATCCAATTGGAGGAATTGTTGACCAATTGATCGATAATTCCATAGGCTTAACAAATATTATTGAAACTATTAATTTGAATAGCTTAGAAAGTTACTTTGCAACTACACCTACTCCAGATGGAGGTTTCACAAGAACACTTCGCTTCAAGCAGAAAGTAAAACTGCTTTGTTACCAGCCCAATAATTCAACAATAATAAGTTTAATAAGAGATTGTTGCCCAGCTGATTTTGTTACAACAGCAAGTATGAATGGGAAAATAGAATACGGACAAACTTTTTCAAACACAAGTTTGAATATTAGCCCCGCGGACAGTACTGTAGAACCTAGTTGTGGGGGTTCTTATAACTATGACCTTAAATTTTCTAAATCAGGAGCTATTACTTTTTTAAGTTCTATTAAGATTCCACTTAATTTTACCTACATTGATGAAATCGAAAATGTATTTATTGGTAATTCTATCGATAGTTTGGTTCTAATTAATTATTCGAGTGATGTTGGATATAATATTGACAGTTCTAATCTTGCAAATTCAAGCATTACAATAAATTTACCTGCTGCTTTTCCAAATGATTCTACCTCAAACTGGCCTGGATTTCAAGCCTATGCAAACCTTGATTCCACCAATGGGCTTTTGGGACCTTGGTTAGATACCAATTTATTTTATTTACGCATTCGTTTTAAATACGACTGCAAACAGCAGCAAGATTGTAGTAGAGATAGATTTTATTTACAAGGTAAAAGATTTCAATATTTTGCTTATTTGGATTCAATATTATTTGTTGATGCACCAATTAGAATTTATTGGAAAAACTCATGCGAAGTTGATACTTTTTCAAATGTATATTCTAGTCCTATTGAAGGATGGGCAAACAATTCTTTGATTGGTTCCTTTGTAAACATGGATCATGAAATGGAAGAAGATAGGGTCAGCTACACATTTTATCCTAATAATTACAGACCATTTAGAATTGATAACTTTCTTGGACTTTCTTGTGATACAGTAACAAAATATAGGGCTTTATTTCATATCCCAGTTCCTGAACAAGCTATTGACACCATATCTCAAATTGATTATAGTGTTAATGAATTGTTTGTTGGAAATTTACAATACCCAGTATTTCCTTTTGCTGGTAATAGCAGCGATTCTGCTTATTTTTTTAATGGAGTTTTACAAATTCCATTAGGTACAAATTTACATTTTAGTAACTCATTAGATTTTTCTTTCAATTATGTTTTAAATAGCTGTCCGTTTTATAATCCTCCTAATTCAGGCGGTATAGATTTGGAACTTGAAATACAAGCTTATTGTGCATCCTGCGAAGAATGCTATAAAACAGTGGCTTGTAGCACAATGTCTGTCGTAGTGCATTGCCCTGGAGATTGCTCAGGGAATGTTCCTATGAGCACTAAAAATGTAAAAATGGAAAGAACGACTTTTGGTTTTAGAGATTCTCTTGACTTTCCTTATTTTCCAATTATTAACAAAGACACTTTATTTGCAATAATTGATTCAACAATAAACGCAACAACCCCATATTTAAATAATGAGCTTAGAGAGAGCATTAAAAAAGGAGAGTTAAGTAAACTTTACCCTTTTGATATTGTAAAGCTAACTTCCAAAGGGAATATTGGTTCTTATCCAAATTTAAGTTCAAATGGACCTTTTCAGTTCAACAACATAGCTTTTGAGTTAGCTCACACACCAATAGGAAACAATCCATTATTTGCTTTAAAATATGCCAGTTTAACTTTTATTGATTCTGCCATTGCAGACACTTTTGTTGTACCTTTGGTTATGCAGAATATTAACCCTTATAACACTGAAGTATTTGGGATGGATGGCGATACTTTAAATAGTTTTGAGTTGGCAATTCCCAACCTTTCTGCTTTGCCGCAATATACTCTTATAAATACAGGAACTTTTAAACTTGAATTAGATGCAGAATTTTGGGTATTGCCTGATACCACAAATTCATTAAATCCAGTAATAGTTAGAGGGCAATTTATTTGCTCTACAAATGTTGATGGTAGTATAACCCCATACAGTTGTGATCCTTGGGGGGCAAGACTTCAAGTTTTAGTTCCAAAGAAGTCTATTACTTTGACTACCCAAAACGACACAGCTTCTCATTGTGTTTCTAATGCTAAATTTAGAGTAAGGCTTTCAGGAGGTTTAGGGATCAATATTGATGATTTCCCTTACGAATTTAGACCATTTATTGGCTACCGAGATACGGCCTTTTCTAGCAATTTTATAGAAGGTTATGCCGTAGAGAACGGTATCGACACAATAGTTTTTTCAGATACTTTAGGTAGATTATGGAATCCTAACTATCATTTATTGCATCCTTTAGAAAAACCTGGCTTTCAAGATATTTATATCAAAGCCAATAAATTTTGTGCAAATGGCAGTGATACAATTCCCTACAATATTCCAATTTTCGATTTTGGGTATTTATCACCATTAGATTCAATCAATACAACCTTTGCTCCAATGCATTTATTAGGATATAATGCATTGCATTTATCTGATTATATGTTTTATGATTCTGTAAATGTTAGTAATATCAACCAAGGTCATATCCAAAGTGTTGAAACACCATATTGGCAATACTATTCTTCTCCCGCTATTTTTTCTGGTTTGCTTCCTGGTTTTCCAAGCTCTAGTCAGACACAAGGTATTGCCGAATCAGATTCTATCCATTTCAATCTTCACATAAAAGCTCCAGATTCTTTAGCAATGGGCAATTGTTGGTTGAGTTATAAATTTTCAGCTAATACCACAAATGCCCCTAATTTGCCCGTTACAATACGTTCATTTTCAGATACAATTCCTTATTTAACAGATTCATTAAGTATTGTAGATTCTCTTGGAGAAGTATATCATTTTTTCGAAGAAGGTTTTCCGTTAGATAGTGTTTCTTCACAATTAAGTATGCCAGTGGTTTGCGGTCAACCTACCTACAAATTGTCTGTCAAATATGGCTGTTTTTGTATTGCTGATTCATTTTTAACTTTTAAAGAAAATGTAAATTTGCCTCCTTCTTGCCTTGGCGGCGGCGATGTTGTTAATTTTCAAAGACAAGGTCCTGATGTAAATATTGCTTCACAATTACAGGTAAACAACGACACTTTAGGTTGCGATTTAACTTGGTTAGTTACAGTCTCAAATCCGTCAACAAGGCCCAACTTAACTCAAGGTAAACTTCTCATAAATATACCATCTGGTTTAGTCTTAAATACTACCGAAAGCAGCTATAGCTATTATTTGCAACAAGGAGATACTTTAGCTGTAGAAAATGGAAATTATAATTTAAATGATAGCATTGTTCCAAACTATTCATTTCAATTCGAAGATTTTGATATTCCACCCACAACTGTATTGGTTTTAGCATTTCCGTCAGTAGATACATTACAGGCTGGCGCAAACATTCAATTTGCGCTAAAATTCAAATTAGACCAATCAACTTGTAGCTTACCACCTTCTGTTTTTCAAAGCAACTTCTTGTACCGAATTTTAGAAGCTCGTTTTTCTGGTTTTACAGAGTGTGATACTTCAAACCTGTACACATCAAGTTCTACCACACAAAATTTTTTAAACAATACCAACCAAATTATAAATATGGTTGATTCGTCAGATTGTTGTTTACAATCGGCAGCTACGGTTTCTTTAAAACATCCATGTTCGGCTACTGCCCAAGGCAACATTACCTTCCATTTTGAAGGTGAAGGCGGCAACCAAATTACATTGTATCAAATCGATTCTACTTCCAATGAATTTGTTGTAATAATTGATACTACTCTTACAGATTCTGTCATAAATTACCCTGTAAATCAAGGCTTGTATTCCGCAACTGTTACCACAAGTGGTGGTTTGATTTATGTTTTCAATAGTCTTGTTATTCAAAATCATGGGGTAGACGCGCATATCCTTCTTACGCAAAATTCTTTGTGCGGAGGAAGTCCAATTATACTCAATGCTGTTGATTCTAATGCAGTTAACAACCTAGGTTTTAACAATAGCAATCCATTTATTGCTATAGATACATTAGTAACCAATGTTCTTTCATACCAATGGAGCAATAATGCTACAGCAGATAGCTTATTAAACTATGCTACAGCTTATGATGCTCCCAATAATGACACAAGCTATTCTGTTATTGTGATACACTTAAGTGGTTGCCGCGATACTGCTAGTTTGGACGTCAATTTATACAATTCAATAAATGTATCAATGTCAGTTACTGATGATACTATTTGTTCATTAGTTTCAACACCAATTTTAGTAAGTCCTCATGGTGGTGAATTAACAATAAATGGAATAACTGTTTTGGATAGCACGCTAACACCTTCTTATTTAAATAATGGTTTAGCCGAAGTAATTTACAGAGTTACTAGTGATTCGGGTTGCGTTTATGCTGATACTGCTCAAATAATTGCTCTTCCAACTATCTGCAATTGTTTACCATGTGAGAGTTATAATTCAACTGTTTATCAAATTGATGCCAATTTTAATGAGTTTTTAAATGCGACAGGAATAACTTCATTTAATAATGCATGTTTTCAAGTAAATTCAGATTTCACAAATTATCAAAATCTAACTTTTACTGATTGCAACTTTATTGTGGCAGGCGGTGTTAAATTAATTAATAAAGCATTTTTAACTTTACAAAATTGTACCTTTAAGGGATGCCAACAAATGTGGGCAGGTATTTATAACAATAAATGTCTATCGGTTATTGATTGTGACATTTATGACGCTCACTATGCTATTTCTATGGAAAGAGAAGGATCAGATAATTTTAAATATACTATTATTGAAAATTCAATATTTCAAGGAAATTTAGTAGGTCTTATCAACTCGCAAAATTATGGACAACACGATTTGAAAATATTTAATGTAAATTTTATTGGTGATACACTTTTGCCTCAATACCCATGGCAATATCCCGTGCCACAAAGTTATAGTCTTGCAGGTATTGTTGCACAAAATGCTTTCAATATAAATCTTTATTCAAGTAATTTTTCTGCAAATTTTTCAAATATATGTAACGGGATATTATTAACTAATAAATCCTCAGCAATTGTTCGAAATGCTCGTTTTAATAATATTCAAAATTTTGGTACAACTTATCAAGGTTCAAATTATTGGCTCGACAATCAACCAGACCAAGCTCCTGAAAATAGTGCAAACGGAAATGGTATTTTTGGATTTAAAAATTGCTTTGTAAACGTTTTGGGAGTAAATTACAATTTACCTAATAACTTACCAAGATTTAACAACTGCAATAGAGCTGTATCAATAAATAATTGTGACTTGCAAGTCACTAATACTAATATTGGACTTACTAACACTGGTATTAGAGCAATTAACGAGAAAGGGAAAAAGGTTTTTATTGGTAAAAATCAAATACAGACTCGTTTCGTAGGAGTTAATCTGTTAAATTGCGACAACATTGCTTCGGCTACCGTGGAATTTAATAAAATATCTTCGCTTTCATCCATATATCAATCCAATTATTTTCAAAATAAAGGTATAATACTGTCAAACATCTTTGCGGCTCCATCAAACTCTATTATAATTGGAAATAATATAAGCGCTAGAGTAGGTATTGAGGTTTTTAATGCACCTAGTATTACAATTCAATCGGATACCGTTCAACTTATAATGAAATTTAATAATGCTTTTACAGCTACGGCGGGCTCAGGTATTTCACTTTTTAATTCAGAAAAATCAAGAGTACTCTGCAACTTCATTAATGGTGTAAATACAAATTCTCATGAGTGTATAAAATTGACTTCATCACAAAGTTGTGAAGTAAATAATAATACTGTTCATAGAACTAAACGGGGCTTCTTGTTTAGCTTAGATTGTACCTCTGAGAATAACATTAAATTAAATACAATTAAAACTCATCAAATTGGTTTGGATATTACATCACAAGCATTTATTGGTAAACAAACAAATGTTGGTAATAGATGGGTGAGTTCTTACAGTATAACAGGTGCTAGAAGATTAACTAATTCTGCAACAAGTTCTTTAAGTAGATTTATTGTAAAAGACGCTACTAATCCTATTTTAAGACCTAGCTTTTTACCGTTAGAAGATTTTAATTGTGGTAGTGATTTTTTTTCATGTAGTTTTGAGAATTATACAGTACCTACTCCCTTTTGCGAAAATATACTATATCCAAATTATTACCCATTAAATTCAAATGAGGAAGAAAATAAACGAATTGCTGAATTGCTTGCAAAAGACTCAATTTATTTTGATGAGTTTGATGCGTCAGTTAAATTTGGTATCAATAAGCGTATAGCTGGGCTTTTGCAATCTTATGAGTTAACTTTACCCGATACGGGCAGCTTTGTGGATTATGTTTATTTTTTAGAACAAAGTGCGGTATCAGACTATGCTGCAATTGATAAAGACAAAAACAAAGAAATATTGAGCGAGTATTTAAAACAAAGAAAAGAAAATGCCGCCCAAGTAAGGTATTCAGCCACTATGCAGTTATTAGCCTTAGATAGCATAGCCGCTGCCTTAAACTTTCAATTAAGTGATGATTTAAAAACTCAAATGCAAAACTTGAAAGATACTTTAGCCTTTCGAAACAATCAATTAACAAATATTGATTCCCTTTTAAGAGTAAGACTACTTTTAAGAAATGATTCTTTAGACAATAACAATAGTAGCATCGTTACTCAAGAAACTCACGAACAATATGAGCAAAGAATTAATAATATATATTTCAAAACAATAGGTAGTGATTTAAACTACTTTTCCGTAGAACAAATAAACACAATTGCAGAAATTGCACAACTTTGTCCAGCTTTAGGTGGTTCCGCAACATTTAAAGCAAGAAGTTTATACGCATTAATAAACGACACTATTATCTATGATGATGAGAATTTGTGTCTTACACAAGGATTTGCCTATAGGTCAGCAGGTAAAGTAGACAAAATTGTTGTTAACTCTGATAGATACTTAATATTTCCAAATCCAACAACAGGCATCATTAATATTAAATCAAACAGTAACGAAAGACAGATTTTAAGCATAAGCGTATTTGATATAACTGGTAGATTAATTTCAGAAGAAAAAATAAATCTTGAAAATCAAGCAACCTTAAACAGTTTAAGCGCTTATTCGGCTGGTATTTATTATTTAAGAATACGACAAGTTTCAAATGGAGTAATTCAAACAAACAAAATAATTAAGCAATGAAGTGTTTTTTATTTTTATTCTTAAATTTAAGTATAGTTCCTGCTTTAAATTGCCAAAGACAAGCAGATAATTGGGTATGGGGCTTATGTTCACCTGAAAATACATGTCCAGAGCCTTTTGGTACAACTGTTATGCAATTTGACGATACTGGAATTGTGAGTATAAAGAGTAAATTTTATCCTTTTAGATTTACAAAAGGCTCTACCTCCATTTCAGATGCACAGGGTAATTTATTATTAAGCTTTAACGGAAAATACTTATTTGACTCTTCTGGTGCAATTACTGACTCTTTATATAATTTGAATTTTGATGAAATGCCAATAGGCTATAAAGCCGCTCTATTTTTAAACGTCCCTGGTACAACTGATAAGTATTGCCTATTTAATTCTTACACAAAACCATTATTTGAAGATCCCTCCTTTAATGCATACGACACAAGTTTTTATTATTCAGAGTTTAAAACATTGCCTAGTGGAATCGAAACAGTTATTAGGAAACAAGCAATTGAATTAGACTCAAGTGCAGCAGGCACAATTACAGCCGTAAGGCATGGAAATGGCAGAGATTGGTGGGTATTAAAGTCTAGCATATATCAAGACAAATTCTATATGGCATTACTAAACTCAGATGGGTTTCAGTTTACTCCCGTTTATACCCCCGTAGAGCATATAAGACATTATGGTGGGGGATGGAATATTTTTTCAAGAGACGGCACAAAGTTTTTAAACTATTTAGGTGGCGTAGACCGAAGAATGTTTATTTATGATTTTAATCGATGTACAGGTCAGTTTTCAAATCCTGTTATGTTCGATATGTCACTTTATTATTCAGATTACGAAAACACCCCCCCATGTTTGAGTCCAGATGCTACTAAAGTTTATTGTATTATAGAAAATTTAGATTTAGGGTCATACGGTTTAAGTCAATTTGATTTACAAACTCAAACCATGTCTCATATAGCAGATTCTACTGGTTCTGCAATACTATCACCCAACAGCAGGTTCGCTTTAGCACCTTATGCAAGAATAAATGCAAATGAATCAACTCCATTTTTCAGTATAATACATAACCCTAATGCAAATATTCAAGATATAGATTATGAACCAGCAGCAATTGAATTTTTAAATTACGGTTATAATGGAAGTAGGCAAATAAATTATGCAAATTTTCGTCTTGGTCCTTCAACTAATAGTGTTTGTGACACCTTAAGTGTAGGCATGGTGAAAACTGATGTTGATGAATTTTTAAGTATTTATCCTAATCCCGTTATAAATTCTTTAACAATTGATTTACAAAAAAGCTCCTTTTGTTTTTTAACATTAAAAAATATGCTTGGCCAAACCCTTTGGCAAGGAAAAACAAACGGCCAGAAAACAATTTTAACTACAGAAATCGAACAATTAGAAAAAGGGATTTTTTGGTTAGAAATTCAAGATTTAAAAACAGGAAAAAGAGCGGGAAAAAAGTTTGTGAAACAATAGCGGATAACCGCCAAGGGCTAACACATGGCAAGCGCAAAAAGCACATTTAGGTTCGTATAAAACATTTTAGTAGTTTTGAACTTCATGGTTTCGTAGAATATTTTTAGTTTGAAATGCTTTCTACGCCTGCCATGGGAACGTTAGTGCTCATGCGTTTTTTGCTCTAAAATTGGCGGCAACCAGCAAAGAAATTTGACAATTTTATTCTCCAAAAATTTCTCAGATGCTTGAAAAGTTTCCAAATTCATTTTTGGTAATTTGACGCTTGAAAGTTTTCCAAAAACTTGCAATGAATTAATTTCGATTTCTAAATTGCCGCCAACTTTTCGAAGTTTAATTTCCACCAAATTGAAATTTATAAATGCCTTTTTTTTCCTCTTTTCTACTTGACGAATTCGCGCGTTTTTTTTTGTTTTCAACGACTTGACAGATTTAAAAACGCAAAGCAAATTGGCTGACGAGTTTTCGGCTTTTTTTCTTTTCTATTTTTCAACAATTTGACAAAGTTTGCTGAAAATTAAATGCTGAAATTAAATTGAAAAAAAGCCTGAAAAAGAATTTATTTATTGCTTTGCTTTCTGAAAAATTACCAGATAAATTGTTTGCGCGCTTGACAAATATTCGTTCATTTTGAAACAAAAAAAGGCGGAAAGCTGAACGAAACGGTGGAAAATTAAACGTTAGCTTTATTGACGTAGAAGAATTTTCTCGCACGAGCACTAACACATGGTAAGCAAAAGTGGCGGTTTTTAGGTTTGTATGTTGCATTTCGATTGGAAGAAAATTCACGCTTCATTTGGAAATTTCGGTTGAAAGCGCCACCTTCGCTTACCATGGGAACGTTAGTGCTAATGCGCTTTTGTACTCCAAAATTGGCGGCAACCAGCAAAGAAATTTGACGATTTTTCTTTTCAAGAATTTCTCAATTTGCTAGAAAAGTAACCATTTTCATTTTTGGTAATTTAAAGCTTGAAAGTTTTCCATTCACAAACGAAAAATTGATTTCGATTTCTAAATTGCCGCCAGCATTTCGAAGTTTAATTTCCACCTTTTATAAAATTTTCGAACGCCTTTTTTCCCTTCTTTTATTTTTTACAATTTCGCGCGCAATTTTTATTTTCAACGGCTTGACAGATTTAAAACTCAAAGCAAATAAGCTGACGAGTTTTCGGCTTTTTTTCTTCTCTGTTTTCTAACTGCTTGACAAAGTTTGCTGAAAATTAAATGCTAAAATTAAATCGAAAAAAAGCCTGAAAAAGATTTTATTTATTGCTTTGCTTTCTTAAGAATTTAATAAGAAAATTATTTGCGCGCTTGACGAATTTACGTTCATCTTGAAACTGGAAAAAAAAGGCGACAAGCAAAGAAGAAAACGGTGGAAAATTAAACATTTGCTTCTTTGACGTAGAAAAATTCTTTTCGCACTAGCACTAACACCATGCAAAAGATATTTGGGTTTAGCGTTTCTATTGAAAGATTTTAGTATGTTTGAAAATGCGTTTTCAGGTGGAACATTTCGGTAAAAAGTCCCAAACATCTTCTGCATGGAAAACGTTAGTACACATCTTATTCGGCATTAGACTAAGTAAGTGGCAAAATTGCAGTAAAGTCAAAAACTTATGTTTAATGTTAACATTCTTGTTGTTTTCAAAAAAATGCTGATAGCATATTGATAAAAAAAGAAAGCCGATAATTAAATCGGCTTTCCTTAAAAATCAAAATGAGAAAAATTGATTGAACTATCTATTTGTTTTTACCATTCTTTTAGTATCAAATAACTTATTGTCTACTACTAAAGAGTAAGAATAAACACCTGAACTTAAATCATCTGCAAAAACATGAATTTGACCTTCACCTTTTTGTTTAATAGTAACTTCTTTTAAGATTTTACCATCACTTGTAAAAAATAAAACTTTAGCTGTTGTAAAGTCTTGGTCAATTTTATAGGTTATTGTTGTTTCATCAGCAAAAGGATTGGGTACATTTTGATTTAAAATAATTGATTGATAATCTGTTAACTTTACAGAATCTAGTTGTGTAGAATTAGTATTTCCCAATCTCATTGTAGAAGTAGAAGTATTTTTGCAGCAATTATTCAATTGACCTTGTAAACCGTCTACTTGTTGTTTTAGATCTTGTACAGATTTAATTAAGAATGGTATTAATCCAGTAAAGTTGATGGCTTTGAATTCTTGTTTTTGTTGCATTCTCTCAGCAAATTGTTCCGCGGATTCTAAAGAATCATTGAAGGTTGGAATGGCTTTAAAAGTTCCAATCAATTCAGGAATTATAGCCTCTACTTCTTGTGCAATAAGGCCATAATTTCTGCCATTTGCTAAGTTCAAATCTGTATCTACTTCATGATTGAATTCATAAGAAACAGGCTTTAATTGCATTATTGTCTCTAATCCATTTTCAATGCCATTGATATTAGTTTTTAAGTTGACATCAGAACCAAGAAAAGTTCCAGTACCAGTTGCTAAAACATTTCCATTGAAAAAACCTGCATAATTACCTGCTGTTATAGTTGCTGTGGCTTTTATACCATAATTAACTGATGCTCCAGATGCTGTAAAATCGCCGCCGATCGCTGAATTGCCTCCTGAATTAGGGCCAGTACCACGAGCAGTAGCAATTACTCCAATATTGTTTGTTCCTTGCTCTGCATTAGCTGAAACACCAAATGCTCTTCCTTCCTGAGATTCAGCAAAAAATTCCCCCCCAATATTTTCAAATAGGGAATTACCATCATCTGTGCGATTTATTACTATGCCAGCTACACCTACGTTTTTAACTCTATGATTCGATGCTTGAAAATAACCTCCAATGTTTTGTCCTTTAATACCAGGAATTTGATTTACTCCATTCGATAAGCCTCTAACCCCGATAAATAGTTGGTTGCACACTGTTAATGTTTACACTTGAATTTCTAAAATAACCAGCTGTTGGAAAAAACTCATTTGGGTCTCCCAAATTAATATTGAATCTTTCATGCACATGTAGTTTTCCTCTTAAATTTAATGAATCTGGCGGTGTTCCAATACCATAAGCAGTTCTTATTCCGTTGGTTCCTTGACCACCATACATGATGTTGGAGTTTAACATATTGGTATATCTTGTAGATTGTAAATTTGCCTGCCCAGTTAGGAAATTTACATTTTCTCCCAAACGAACTTCATTGGGTGCTGCTGCATCTATAGAGCAGCCATTGCTTGCTGCGTTCATATTGCTCATGTATTTCCAACGCAAAACACCGTTAGTATCTACTAACACAACCTTCTCGAGCGTATCGCGGCGGTTGGGTTGTAAAGGTAAGGTGCGTAAACGCGCATTTCCATCAGCATCTATTCTTTCTGTCGGTAAGCCTAAACCTCCGTTGAAAAAATTACCAATACCAAGTTCACCAGTAGGGGTAAATCTGCCCACTTCTAAGCCGTCTGTTGTTGCCGAAATAGCATCTCCTGATGGACTAACTGCGCTTCTAGCAAAAATAAACCTTAAATAATCTGGACCATTATTATTAAATGAGGTTTGGTTATCACCCCAAGCTATAACTGCATCTTGCCTGTCTACATTGGTTCCTTCTTGTTTTAACCCAACATAAATGTTATCAGAACCTCTGACAGCCATTGTTCCTACATCCATCCAATTTCTGTGGCCATCTTGGGTTGCAAAACCTGGAATTCCGGTATTATAACCAATATGTAAAAGGCTACGTGGTTGAGTTATAGGGTCTGTTGGGTCTAAACTGATACCAATGCGCGTGAAATTTGCCGTACTTGTGACAGGAACGCCAGTCGCACCAATGTGTGAAATACGCATTCTTTCTCTACCAAGATTGGAGGTGTTAAAATTGGTATTGAAAATAAGGCTTCCATTTTCTTGATTAAACATATAACTGTTTAATGAATTATTTGCTCCTATGCGCAAGCCATCGTTTACTGTTAAACCAATATTTTGATTAGAAACCTGCAACCAAGAAGCTACATTATTTTCCGTATGAAGGTGTAAAGTGCTTTGCGGAATGTTTGTATTGGTAAACAATGGACCAATACCAACATTGCCAGTTCCTGTTAAGCGCATAATTTCACGGCCATTGGGAGAATTACCAGTTAAATCATTTACGCCACCAGAACCATCGCCTGTAGTAAAAGAAAATACCATATTATCAGGACCAGAGGCTCCAGCAGCATTGTCGCTCCAATTAAATACAGCATCTGTTACATCATTGGCACCATTACTCCGGTGGCCAATATACATTCTATCGTTATTAGAAGTAAAAGTTATACCTGTTTGCATCCAAAGCCGATGTCCAAACTCTTGTAGCACAGTTCCTGGTCCGTTTAAGTGTAATAAAGAAAAAGGACCTTTTGTGCCAGAAGTTAATATATTGAGCGTAGCTGCATTGTTAGTACCAATACCATTATATCCACTTGTATTTAGCCCATTGGTTGCAGTAAAGCCGTTTACACCATACTGCCCGACGCCACTTAGCGTATTATTTATACGCATGCGTGTTATATTTGCGGTATTAATACGCAACGGGAAATTGTCGAAAAGTCCAAGGAAAGTGCCGTTAGCACCTACGTTACTTGCTGTTTGATTCCACGTTTGACCATAAAACATATTACTAGCAAATAATGCTAGAATTAAAATTCTAATTTTCATCTTGTAAATTATTAGTTTACAAGTGTTACCGTACCTTTTTTTTGTTGTGTAATATTATTATATGTGTAAGTAGCAATATAGAAATAAACTCCATTTGGCATGTTATCGTTAGATGAATTAATATTTCCATCCCAAATTGAATTATTTTCTGAAAGTTCTCTTATTAATTTCCCCCACCTATTGTAAATACTTACGTTGTAGGTTAAATTCTCATTATTCTTTTCAAAAAGGCTCCAAGTGTCATTCACACCATCATTATTCGGTGAAAAAACATTAGGTGGGTTACAAAAGATTCCAACTTCCTTTAACGCAAAATTATCCACAAAATAGTAAGGCTGACCAAGAGAATTAGAATCAACTTTTGTGCATTTTTCAGTTTTATCCCAATCGATAAAATTACCAAAAACAAGATAAATTTCACCTCCATTTGAAGTGTAATTTGTCTCAAACCTTGTCCAAACAGAATCAGTAAAGCATTGTTGCATATTTAATTCAATTGAAAATTCACTAATTTGATCAAAAATGGCAAGTGAATCAAAAACATATGATTTTGAAAATAGAATTTGAAATTTTGTTAATGAAACATTAGAAAACTTTGCTTTTCTCATGTAGAAACTTAACTTATAGTTAATATTAATGTCCAAAGTTGTTGATAACTGTAATTGAATATATTCTCTAACAGGGCTTCCATTAACCCAAAATACAAACCCCATAAACCCCTTCCCTGAATAAGCAGTAACATAATTTACTGGTGAACCAGCGGTACCACAATCACTGTTATAGTAATCAGGTGTTCCAGGGTTAGGAGAACTAACTCCAGTAACGAATTGTATTTGGTCTACAGGTATGGGGCATTCTGTATAGTCTTCAAAATCGCCATTTATAATGAGGTTTTCTTGGGCTCTTGCTGCGCCATTAATTATTAATACACAAAAAAGTAAAAAAGTACGGTAACACATTGTGTTTGTTTTTTTGTTGTTACCCGATTTCGCGCATCGGTTGCGGCAGGTTAGTAAACCTAGCTTAAAGGTAAGTTAAAATTATGTTGCTGTTTTTGCGCCCTTTACTATTTTTGTAAATAAGTATGTGTTTGGGTTTCGCAGATTTAAACACTGTTAAGAAGGGGTGCCAGTTTATTGCTGAGCACCTCCTTCTTTTTTTAGGTTAAATGTCTTAAAGTAACTTATAAACGTCATTTAATGTAGGTGTTTCAATAAATTATTAACTTTAAAAACCTTTAATTACCTACACAATCCTTTGCTGAATACTATAAGTCAAATTTTAAAAATATTTACAACATAAACAAGTTAAATTTTACTTATTTTTGCATTAACAATTGAGCATCAAGAGTTACTCAGTTATTTAGTAAAACTGCAGATATCTTTGCGCGTAAATATTTGCTAGATATTTTTGATATTATTAAGCATTACCTATTCCAAATTAGAAATCTTTAAAAAATAAAACAGGCTTATTAAAAGAATTGTGAGGTAATGCTCTAGAATTATGTGCAAAAGATTATTAAAAAAATTAGAATTAAAGACGTGTACTAACACATGGCAAGCGTAAAAAGCACATTTCGGTTCGTATAGAAGATTTTAGTAGATTTGGACTTCATGGTTTCGTAGGAACTTTTTAGATTGAAATGCTTTCTACGCCTGCCATGGGAACGTTATAAGCCATTTTATGACGACACAAAACACGAACATTAAACAACAGACAAATGAACAATAAAGCATTAGTTAGACTTAGCAACATAATTGGAATAACTTCAATAATCCTTTTAGTTTATTGGGTATTTATATTCATCTCAATAACAGTATTTGGACTGAAAGTTTTTAGAGAAAACTTGACCGAGACATTTTATTTGAGTGTAGTTGGAATTTTAGCACTAATGTTTGGGGCTTTAATTATAAACGTAATGTTCAACTTGACACGAATAGCCGAAAAGCATAATCAAGAAGACATCAATAACACAAGGACAGCATCAAAAAAATTGGGACTTATTTTTGGGCTAAGTTTTCCATTAGTTTTCGGACTTTTATATGGTGGCGACTATTTGACTTCAAGCAAGAAAGAAAAGATGCTAATTTCATCAGCAAAGTCTATTATTGAAAGCAACATTGAGAAATCAAATAAACTAGTAAATTATTCATTTGACGAAAAATGGATAATCGAAACTGGCGACATTATCGACCTATACGCTAAGACAGACAAACACTTTCCTTATGTTTCAGTAATTGTTGCAGACAGCATTGACAAATCCCAGATATTCCTCGGCTTTCGGGACTATTACGGAGAACTTAATGACACCGTTCCACCATTGAAGAAAAATTTCATTCAGCAGACAACTAAGGACGAGAGAGAGTATTTAACAAAAGTATTCTTCAAAAATTTTGATGGTGTGCGATTCAGTGCAAGTGATGGACGATATGAATTATTCTATCCATACTTCAAAAACGGAAAAAAAATAGTTCTTTACTTTTCAGACTACCAACGCTATGGGAAAATCGGAAGCTAAGACAGAAAGAAAAACGGCTTATAACAGCACCTACCCAAAAGGCGGGGTTTCGTGTTCCAAAGACAGTTTTGTGGGTAATCAAACATTAGTTTTTCAAATCAAGTTTTGTGGTAAAAGTCCCGCCCTTCGGGTAGCTGCAAAACGTTA
>JAIXYK010000053.1 GCA_027490225.1 Bacteroidota bacterium
AAGGATATTAACAAAAACGGACTTATCAACAAAGAAAAAGAAGCAAAAAGAAAATTTACAACAACTAAAATAAATAAATTTGAAAACTAAAACATGTAAACCATTTTTAGGAAAAGACACGCCGGTTCAGACAATGCAAAAACGAACATTCATATTGAACATTCTAATCTTGTTTGGACAACTTTCATTTGGACAGACTTATAGTTCTTTGATAACAGATAATGAAATTTATGACTTCCTCAATTGGATGACAAAAACAGAGAAAAAATATGACGAAGAACCATTTTTGATACGCAAAAATATTTACTATAAAATGTCATCTTGGGACACAGCCAATTTTGTTAGGACTGACAGTATTAATAAACCCATTTCGGAATTTGACCGCCAATATTTATTTAAAAAAAGAGGTGGTTCAGACACAATTTTCAAGACAGCGGACAAGGATTTTTTGCTTAAACAGTATTATGCAATCAAAGACACTATATGGCATAATGGATTTAAGAAATCTAAACTTACAAAAAATAAAAGCCAGATTAGACCAAACCGATATTATTATTCTTTACCACTTTTTTCAAATGACAAAAACTATGTTGTAGTTCGCAAGACATATTATTGCGGCAGTTTATGTGCATATTTTGGCTTTTATATTTACAGAAAAACTAACAAATTGAAATGGGAGTTTGTGACTTGTATAAATTGTGGAATGAGTTAAACTTTGAACAATGACAGACGAAAAAGCAGCTGCTAACACATGGCAAGCGTAAAAAGCACATTTAGGTTCGTATAGAAGATTTTAGTAGTTTTGGGCTTCATGGTTTCGTAGGAACTTTTTAGGTTGAAATGCTTTCTACGCCTGCCATGGGAACGTTAGCAAACATTTAAATGAGATAAAATGAGACTTAAAATTCTCAAAATCACGATTATTATGTTCATTTGTTCAACTATGAACAGTTTTTCCCAAACTTATTTACAACAAATGGGAAGTGCGATAAATGGTGAAGCAGCGAACGATAGATCTGGAAAATCAATTTCAAGCAGCAATAATGGCAATACAGTTGCAATAGGCGCGTATTTTAATGATGGAAATGGCTCAAATTCAGGTCATGTTCGAGTTTATGAATGGAATTCAACTTCATGGGTTCAAAAAGGATTGGATGTAAATGGTGAAGCAGCTGATGATTGGTCAGGCTTTTCAGTAAGTTTAAGTTCTGATGGTAACAATGTTGCAATTGGTGCCCCAAATAATGATGGAAGTGGTTTAAATGCAGGACATGTAAGAGTTTATAGATGGATTTCAAATGCTTGGGTGTTACTAGGCTCTGATATTAATGGTGTTGCCGCTGGAGATGGATTTGGAAATTCTGTTTCATTAAGTGATGACGGACTGAATTTAGCTGTTGGAGGTATTGGAGATGCCCTAGATCCTGGCTATGTCCGAGTTTTTTCATGGAATGGTAGTTCCTGGATACCGAAAGGAGTAATCCTTAATGGAGAAAGTGCAGAAGATTGGTTTGGTGAATCGGTCTCTTTAAATGCAGATGGTAGCATACTTGCTGTTGGTGCTCCTATGAACGATGGCAATGGTACAACATCAGGTCATGCTCGTGTTTTTTCTTGGAATGGAAGTGCTTGGATACAACTTGGTAGTGATATTGATGGTATAACAGCTAATAGTTTTTGTGGAAAATCAGTTCAACTTAATAATATAGGTAATCGATTAATTGTCGGATCGCCTTATTATTCCCCTTCAGGTCAAGTCAGAGTTTTCGAATGGAATGGAATCTCTTGGACGCAAGTCGGAACAGATATTTACGGAGAAGATGCCAACGAACAATTTGGAATTTCGACGGCAATTAGTGGTGATGGGAATACAATACTTGCTGGTGCTTTTGGCAATAGCGATGAAGGTTCACTTGCAGGAAGTGCCAGAGTATATTCATGGAATGGAACAGCTTGGGAACAATTAGGAAATGATTTGGATGGTGTTAGTGCAAATGACCAATGTGGATTAGCAGTTTCTATTAGTGGTAATTCAAATGTAATTTCTGTGGCTTCATATTTAAATTCGACAAATGGAGCTTCTTCGGGACATGTGCGGAATTGGAACGTTTGCCAAGTTTCAAATTCATTTGACATACAAACAGCCTGTCAATCTTTCACTTGGATAAATGGTACAACTTACACTTCTGATAATAACACAGCTACATTCACTTTTCCTGGTGCATCATCAACAGGTTGCGATAGCATTGTTACTTTGAATTTAACAATTATCCCAAGTTCAGAGAGTACAGTTGTAGAGAGTTCTTGTGGATATTACACTTGGATAAATGGAATTACGTATACTTCCAATAATAATACAGCAACTTATACTTTGCCAAATGGAGCAGTCTCTGGCTGTGACAGTATTATAAACTTAAATCTCACTATTTTTCCAATCGCCCAAAGTATTGATGAAATTGTTTCATGTTCCCAAATTACATGGATTGACGGGAATACTTATAATAGTAACAATAATATCGCTTCATATACTTATATAGGTGGTGCAACAAATGGATGTGACAGTGTTGTAACATTAGATTTAACAATAAACAGTGTTACAAATATTTCGACTACTTTATCTGGTTCAAACAACAGCATTTCTTCAAATAATGCTTCTGCTAACTACATTTGGTTAGATTGTAACAATAATTTTTCAGTAATTCCTGGTCAAACCTCACAAACTTTTACTCCAATATCAAATGGAAATTATGCCGTTCAACTTACCCAAAATGGCTGTATTGACACTTCAGATTGTGTTCTAATCACAACAGTTGGCATTTTTGAAAGTGAACTGGAAAAAATGTTTCAGATCTATCCAAACCCAACCAATGGTAATTTCTCAATTGATTTAGGAAAATCATTGGATTATGTGAATATTCAAATTATAGATTTACAAGGACGAACCGTGTTTAATCAGAACTACAATAATGTCAAAATTCTTGATATAGCTTTTAAAAAACCTATGGGACTATATTTCTTGGCTATTTCAAACGATCAAGAGTTAAAGGTAATTAGATTAGTGAAGAACTAAAACGTTTGCTAACAGCAGTTTTGCGATAAGTGGGCATTGTAGCGTGTTTGAGGCTTTTGTTTTTCTTGATATATTCGTCTAATCTAAAGCATTTCGTTCCCCAATTCCGCTCATCGCAAAGCTGCGGAACGTTACCCGTAAGTTATGTCCTGTCTTCTCCTGAAAAAGTCTGACTTGACAGAATTATCACTTTGCCAAGTCAGACAACTTAAACCTTATTTCTTAAAAAATTGTGAATGCTGACCAACCCAAGCCTCAATAGATGTCATCTTAACGGGTAGTTTTTCTAAGACCTCTGACATATTCGGAGAAAACATAATAGGATATTGTTTCGTATCAGCTATCTGTTGGTATACTTCTTCAGCACCTTTTCCAGCACCCGCTCCAAATAGCCCATCTAAAATTTGACCAAATTCTTTAGGTGGCATTGGGAAGTAAGAAATTTTTTGGTTCAAACCGATTGAAAATTTTTCGGCTAATTGATTACCTGTGAGGTTTTCAATTCCACTCACTAGAAAACTTTCATCAGCTAGTTCAGGTTTAAAAATTGCTTCTGCAACAAATGCTGCTACATCTTGAGTTGCTATCCAACCAATAGGCATTTCTTCAGGAGTTGGGTATGCTACCTTTTTGTCATTGATTACAAAAGGAGCTGTCCAGGGACCTAAAAGATTTTCGGCATAAACTGAGGGTTGAACAATAATGAAGGGCAATCCGCTTTCTTTTAAATAGTTGGCAATATCAATTCTAATATCCATCGCAGGATTACCAATTTTAACAGGAAGAATAAAACCACTAGAATTCCAAACCAACAATTTTACATTATTGACAACGGCTGCATCAATCGCATTTTTGGCATAAGCAAAACCATCAATAGGATTTGCAAGAAAGAATGGCACTAACAAAGAAATAACATCCACACCTTTAGAAATTTCTTTCAATCGGTTTGCTTCTGACATATCCGCTAACAAAGCCGTTGCTCCCGCATGGGTTAACTTAAGCAAGTTGCTTTCTGTGTGTGTAGTTGCATAAACCTCAGCACCTTTGTTCAATAGTGCTTTAATGACAGGAAATTGTTGAGAGCCTGCCGCTCCGTAAACTAGTACTTTCATTTTTTTTAATTTTTTTGTTAATTGTGTTGCAAACATATTTACCTTTGCTATATAAAATATACTACTATACCAATATATACTAGTATATTTAAGTATAGTAACACAATTGTAATATGTATACAAAAGGAGAATGCACTGAGTTTATAAGACCTGTAAGGGATGTTTTGGAAATAATAAATGGGAAATGGAAATTGCCTATTTTAATTGCATTGGCTTTTGGAAACAAACGCTTCAAGGAATTAGAAAGAGACGTAGCTGGAATAACACCAAAAATGCTTTCAAAAGAATTGCGAGACTTAGAAATGAATGAACTGGTAAAGCGTACAGTTTATGATACAATTCCTGCAACTGTAGAATACTCATTGACAGACTATGGCAAATCATTAGATGATGTTATAGCTGCACTGCGAGACTGGGGAAAGAAACATAGAAAAAAGCTATATAAAAAAGAGGAAATTGAATAATAAAAGAAACAAATCAAATACACCTTCGCTTACCATGGGTAAGTTAGTGGATATTACTTCGCCGGTTCAAACATCAAATTACAGTCAAAACATAAACTTTTTTCTTTAAACTAAACAATGGCTGACGAAATAAAGAAACATAAATTTAAAAGAAGTGCGGACCTTCAAATTGAGGTTGTGCCATTGCAGGCATTAACAACATTAAATAAAGACCATTTAGTTACACCACATCGGACAAATTTTTATCACATTTTTTTATTTGAAAATTGCCAACCAACTCACTCTGTAGACTTCCAACAAATCAAAATAGAACCTTACTCTTTATTGTTTATTGACAAAGACCGTGTGCATCAGTTTGACAAACTGCTGAATTACCAAGGACAAGTTCTAATATTTACTGAGGACTTTTTTTGCACAACTGAAAATGACACCAGATTTTTGAGAAGCAGCATATTATTCAATGACCTTGCAAGCGCATACACCTAACACAATTTTGGCAAAAGTGGCGGTTCAGTGCTCCGAAGATACATTTATGGTTAATCAAACATTTGTTCTCCGCATCAACATTTGTGGTGAAAATTGCCACATTCGCCAAGTTGAAAAGCAATAGCTCTTATAATCGTTTGAACTACTAAGGTCAGTAATTGAGTTGTTTTTTTAAATTAGTTTTCTGTTAAGATTTTATGTTTTTGCTTTTTTTACCGCAGAAAGGATATCTCGGTTCAAATAGAATATTTTAGTAGTTTTGAATCGGAACAAATCTTTTATCCGCTAGAATTTATACCTTATGTCTAAAATAATGCAAGTCTCAACTAGCCTCTGGAAAATTGAAATAGGAATAGTTAATGTCTATCTTATTAAAACCAAGGATGGATTGGTATTGGTTGATGCTGCTTGGCCAAATAAAGCGGACGCTATATTAGAGGGCGTGAAACAAACAGGTCATGACGCAGCAGATATCAAGCATTTAATGCTCACCCACGGTCATGTTGACCATGCGGGTAGTGCTGCGGAAATAAGCAAGCGTACAGGAGCGAAGTTGTACGTCCATGTTGCCGACCTTACCCTAACTTCCAAGGGGGAAACTGGATACGATGGAATTACGGTTACACCGGGCATTATTCCAAGACTCGTCTATCGGTTCGTCATTAAACCAGGAGGCACGAAATACGAATCTTTTCCTGTTGATAAAACCATAGGAGACGGGGAAATACTTCCATTTGCCAATGATATAGAAGTTATTCATACACCAGGACATTGTGCCGGTCATGTATCATTTTTACTGCCCCAAGATGGAATATTAATAGCAGGTGATATCTGTTCAAACGTGATGGGATTAAGCTATGCTACCATTAATGAGGATAGGGCTTTAGCGCGAAAGTCTATTTTGAAAGTGGCAGATTTTCCCTTTGAGCAAGCTGTTTTTGGGCACGGAAACCCATTAAAAAAGCGCGCTAATCAGCTGCTAAAAGAAAGGTTTATAGATGTGAAGCTGAAGTAGCACGAATGAACAACATTGGATTTTATGCAAGGGCATTTAAGCAGATGATAAAAAATAAATAATTCAAAAAATAAATTGCAGCTGCTTTCAAATAAAATACGTTTGATTGAGTATGAGAGCTTATTTTAACACATTCAGAGTGCTTTTTTTAATTCACACTAAATATTTTTTTAAGGGTGCTTCCGCTCAAATAGAATTGATTTAACTTCTGGAAGTCTCCGACGAGAAACAGGTATCTCTGTTCCATCCTGTAAAACCAAATTATTACTAGACGATAAGCGTTCCACATAATTAAAATGAACCAAATGTGATTTATGCACCCGCTGAAATACTCGCTCGTTCAGCATGGCTTCAATATCACTTAGCGTCCGCGAGGCCAAGAATTTTTTATTTGAATTGAGATAAATCATGGTGTAATTTGAATCGGCTTCACACCGCACAATCTCACTTACTTTAAAGTGATATTCTCCTTGTTTTGTTGGAATAATTAACTGAAGATTATTTTCATTTTTAACATTCAAATTATGTCGAAGGTTTTCCAAACGCGCTCTCATCAATGCTTTGTCTGGAATAATAAAGTATCGCTCAACAGATTTCTTCAGTTCAAATTGATCGATTGGTTTCAATAAATAATCTAGAGCACTGTATCGAATGGCTTGAATGGCATATTCGCTGTACGAAGTGATGAATATCACCTCAAAAGAAATGTCTTTCAACTGGTCTAAAATATCGAATCCACTCAGTTGAGGCATTCGAATATCCATGAAAACAAGTTCAGGAAGCAATACTTTTAATTCATTTTTGGCTTTTTGTGCATCTTGAAAAACACCAATTATCTCAATCGTTTCGCCAAATTGTTTTTCCAACGAAGCGCTCAGTTCCGAGAGAATAAAAGGATCATCATCGATCAAGCAAGTCCTTATTTTGGTGCTCATATCATCTGATTATCTTTCAACTTAAAAGTTAATTCTCGAATAATTGAATCTGCTTTATCCATAAGTAATTTTTCTTCCATTTCTTGATTTTCTATTTCCTCACATAGTTTTGCCAATTCTGTATTCTCAGTCCGAATTAACAAGGGCCTGGCTTTGTGAGCTGTTAATTTTAGGTCATCTAAACTATGACTTTTTCGAGCTTCAATAAATTCGAGCAATAGCGGTTTAGCAAATAATTCAAAATGGCCCTTTGGTTCTTCTTCTTGCTGATTGTCGGCTGTTACATCTGTGCCAAAATACTGATTGAATACCTGAATTAAATCACTATCCGTGAATGGCTTCATGACAAATTTATTCATGCCTGAACTGTAACATAAATCAACTTCCTGCTGCGTTACACTGGCCGATAGTGCCACAATCGGTATTTGAATGCCTTTCATTCGTATGTTTTTTGCGGCCTCATAACCACCCATCAATGGCATCTTTACATCCATGAAAATTAAATCATATTCGTCTTCGTCAATAAGATCAATTACTTCACGACCATTATATGCGCGATAAATTTGAACGCTTGGAAAGTATTTTAACAACACATCTCTCGTAACAAGGAAATTATAATCGTTGTCCTCTGCAATAATGATGTGCTTTGTATCTGCTAATGCTATTGGTTTTAGTTCCTTTTGAACCAGATCTTGTTCAGTAGCCAAAGAATAATTCAACGTGTAACTAAAAATTGTTCCTACTCCCAAATTACTTGTCACTGCTAATTGCCCTCCCATTCGCTCCACAAGGTTTTTCGATATAGTTAATCCAAGTCCTGTACCTTCTGTGTTTGCTGTTGCGGTGCGATTAATCTGAACAAAGCTATCGAATATCTGCGTGAGCGCTTGTTGATCAATCCCAACTCCAGTGTCAATAACTTCTACCAGCATTGAATCGGGATGTTTAGAAGCACTAATCTTAAATAAGACCCCGCCTTTCGAGGTAAATTTAATCGCATTGGATATTAAATTACTCCAGATTTGCGACAATCGAGCAGCATCGGCTTTAATAAATTGCGGTAGCTTATCATCAATTTCTATTTTCAAAAACAAACCTTTACTCAAAGCTTTTGTGTTGAATATCCGAATAATTTGATTGGCTTCTTTGCGCAAGTCAAAAGCTATTGGATGAAGTAAAAACTGACTTGATTCTAATTTGGCTAAATCAAGAATGTCGTTCAGAATAACTTGCATGTTTTCACCTGAATGACTGATAGCTTCGAGATATTCGCGGGTTTGATCATCATGTTGCTTATCGAGTAATAATCGGGAGAGTCCGTTAATGGCGTTCATTGGCGTACGAATTTCGTGACTCATGTTTGCCAAGAATTGTTGCTTGAGGTATTCACTCCGTTCGGCCCGATCTTTCTCTTTTTCAATTAGAATGTTTTTTTCTTCCAGCTCTTTTGCCGCGCGTTTCTTGATTTTAAACCTATTTATTAATACCAGTGTAATGAGTCCGAAAACAATAGCACCAGTTAAAAAAACATACTTTTGAAAAGTTTGTCTTTCTGCTCTTTCACTTTCACTGTCTCGATTTGCACGTTCTACTTTGAGCTGTTGGTCTTTTTTTTCGGTTTCAAAACGGGTTGTAAGTTCAGCTACATTTTTCTTTTGATCTTCTTCGTTTAATGAATCTTTGAGGGCGACAAACTTGCTCAAATAATCAAATGCAAGATCTGTTCGTTTTAACTTTTTATAGATCTTTGAGAGGCGGTCATAAGCTTCTTTTCTTTCATAAGGTGTATTATGTACTATAGTCATTGGAAGGACCTCCAATAATATTGTTTCTGCTTCTTTCAATCGGTTCGATTCATAAAGCATGGTGCCAATTAGCAAGGATTCATAAATAAAATCTCCCGGTCTGTCGAGTTCTCTGAATATTTTCAATGCCTTAGAACAATAAGAAACCGATCCGATTCGGTCGCCCATATCGAACAATAATTGCCCTAAATTTTCATACACATATGCGAGTGCATATTCATTTCCTGATAATTCATTGAAATACATCGATTTTTTATAATACATCTCCGCATCCTTCATTTTATTTAATCCCCTCAGTGCATTAGCCTTACCAAGATTCGAAACGGCCAATTTGATGGTGTCTTTTTTTTGTTCGTCTAATTCAATGGCCTGATCAAAATATGCAATCGCTTTACCGTATTCATTCATGCGGTTGTAGGCAGCGCCAATATTATAATAGGTGGTCGATTTCCATCCTCTTGAATCACAAGCTCTATCGAGTTTTTCAGCCTCGAGAAAACATTCAAGTCCTTTCGCATCTTCGTGATGATTCAAGTAATTCCATCCCCAATTGCCTAAAACAACGGTCGTATTGCAGGGGTCATTCAGGGCTTTAAAATGCTGCAAAGCATTCCTGTAATGTACATTGGCTGAATCATATTCGCCTGCTAACGAAAGGCTAAATGCCCAAATGTTTTCACTATCGCCTAATCCTTTTGGGAAATTAATTTTCTTCGATAATACATATGATTTTTTGGCGTAATAAATTCCCGAATCAGGCTGCGACTGACTGAAGTTAAATCCGATTTTCCAGAGCAATTCTGCTCGCACCTTATCGTTCGATGCTTTGAGCAATAATTCCTTATCGGCCGCAATCGCCGACGGATCTTGCGCAAATGACTGAATTCCTAGGGATATCCAAATTGCAATAAGTAAATACCTGGTCGTCCCATACAACATAGCTACAAATTAAATCTTTTCAGTTTAGATTATATAGCCATTCGCTCAAAATATACTCCGATTACTCATTAAATTTTTATGTGGTGAAAAGAAGACTTTATGTTTGTTTAAATTAATTGTCCCTATTTTGTCGCATAAATTCTCAAATAAGAATAGCCAATTCCTCATTTGGCTTGAAATAATCTTAATGGCTTTGTTATGCTTAAGTTGCTTCCTTGCCTGGCTCTTTGTTTAAGATGAATCATTTTAATTCAAAGTATAGTTATGAATTTTACGAATTTAAATTTAATGTAAATGATGTGTTTTTAATTAGTGATTTCTAATTATCGATCATTTTCCCATTTTCCCTTTCTCCTTTCCCCTTTCTCCTTTTAACTTTTAACTTTCTCCTTATCTACCGTTCACTCACTATATACATCGTTTAATCATTATCTCTTTTACGGCCCAGCATTTTAACTGAATTTCGCCCAAAACAATAACCCATGAAAAGAATATTTACACTTTTATTTTTGCTGCTTAGCAAATCATATGTATTGGTTGCACAATGGTCATTCGATCCTTTAAACCCACTTGTTTTTTGCGATGCACCAAATAATCAACTTGATTTACAATCTGTTCCCGATGGTGATGGCGGGTTGTTCTGCTTTTGGCGCGATGCACGCAATGGATCAGAATCTACAAAAGTTTATGGGCAACACTTTGATACGAATGGAAATATACTTTGGGAACCCAATGGAAAATTGATTCTGGAAGAGCCAGGCGAAATCCGAAAATTTAAACTGTATCATTATGAGGATGATAAATTGATTGTTGTTTGGTATAACTACAATGCTCCCTTGCTTTCCGACAATAAATTATTAGTTCAGCAAATCGACGATAATGGCAATAAAATGTGGGAAGATGATTTAGAAATTTCTCATGCTAACACTACAGAATCTTCAGTAGTTTGGTATTTTGATGAGTTCGACCTGGTGAGAGATGAATATGGTTTTCATATTGGTTTCCTTTTTTCTAACGGTAGCGGTTATCAATTTAACCTGAGTAGATTTACTACTGATGGAATTCGCACAACGCCTATGCATGGGGTTGTTTATGGGAATGGCTACAATTCCTCGATTCGAATGATAGGAAATCAAGACAATGGAGTGTTTTTATATGGAAGAACTGGAAATGGTTCTGGTGCACCTTTAAGATGTGCCTACATTGATACACTGGCTACACCGAAGAATGATGCATGGCTTGGCTGGATGGTTGTGTCTGATGCGCCAGGATTATCATTTGCTTACGACGCAATAGCGAACGAAGGCGGAATCACATTTATATGGGAAGGAGAAAGCACAATTAAAACGAATCGAATAGATACTGCAGGTGCTTTCATTTGGGGCGTTCAGCCCAAGTTAGTTTGCACAGCTCCCGGAAATGAAATTGGTTTTACTTTTAAAGAGAATAATGGCGATTATTTTGCTGTTTGGAAAGACAATCGACCCGGAATAGTTGGAAATTATGCTATTTATGGTCAGCGGTTTAATCAAAACGGCGACATGCTCTGGGGAGCAACTGGAGCTGAAATTGCCAATACATCGAACTTTAATCCTTTCGCAAAATTTACTTTCGATGAGGATTCTAATTTGGTTGTTTGCCATAACTCCTCTTTAGGTTTGCGTAAACACATAATTTCTTCGCAGGGAATTCAAATTCTTGGAGGAAATGGGGGAGATGCATTAACCGGAAATGTCCAACCCAATCAAGATGATTACGAATTAATTCAATTAAATAATCACATTATTCTTGCTGGAACGAGGTATAATCCCGGCGACAACAGTGTTTTTCTTTCTTGTATTGATGGTTGCGCATTCACCTCAATCACTGAAACGATTTCTACTTGTTCCGATTATATTTTCTACGGACAAAATTTCACCGAGAGTGGTATATACGAGGTTGAAATTCCTGGCGATACCATCATAACTTTAAATTTGACAATAAACCTACCTGTTGCTTCTGTTACCTTATCTGGCGATACACTTATTGCTGAATCAAGTGAAGGAACATATTCATGGTGGAACTGCGATACACAAACCATCGAAGCAGAAAACCAAGTAAGTTTCATTCCTGAAGTAAGTGGAAATTACGCGTTAATTCTAAATTTAAATGGATGCACCGATACCACCGATTGTGTCAATTTAGTTATTACTGGACTGAATGATTTGATAAATGATTTGGATGTTCATGTATTCCCCAATCCTAGTTCTGATGTGTTTTCCATTTCATCGGCTACATATTTACAAAACACATGGGTTTTCGTGTACAATTATGCTGGTCAATTGGTTTTAAATCCAATACATATGAATGGTAATTCATTAACTATTCATGCTGAAGAGCTCCCATCTGGAGTTTATCAGGTTGTTTTATTCAATGGAAATAAATTAGCCGAAAAACGCTGGATGAAAAATTAATTCCTCTTGAATTCATTAAACAATTAATAAAAAATGAAAAGATTATTGAGAATTTCAATCCCTGCAATCTTTGTTTTGTTAGCTATTACAACTGGATGTAAAAAGGAAGAAAAACCACCCGGTATTGTGGAGTTAGTTCCGCCTTCTCCTTCATCACCCAAATCGGTTTATATCTGCGGATTCGAGATAAATGCCAATGGCAAGAATGTAGCAAAATACTGGAAAGATTCAGTGGAAGTAGTTTTAAGCGATGGGGTTAAAGATGCAGTTGCGCGCGCCATATGGGTAGAGGGGAATGACATTTATTTGGCCGGTAGCCGAAAAGTTTCAACTGCAGGAAGTTTAAGTGTTCCCGTGTATTGGAAAAACGGAGTTTTGTCAGACCTAAGTTCTGATCCAGCAGTACTTAGTGTGGCTAACGATATTTTTGTACAAGGACAGAATGTGTATATCGTTGGTAATGAAAGAAATGCGGATGGAGTTTCAGTGGCAAAACTTTGGGTGAATGCCGTAGTTACTAATTTGTCGGATGGTATCATTGATGCTGGTGCAACTGGGGTTTTCGTCCAAAATGGAACTATACATGTTGTAGGTTGGCAAAGTACTTCAGCTTCAAATAGCGCTCAGAAAGCTATTCATTGGACAAATGGTGTTCCTGAAGAATTGCCTTCTTACGATGCTGAATCGACTGCTTTCGATGTTGAAGTTAGTAATGGCAATGTATTTATAAGTGGTGTTTTAGAACTAGATAATGGTGAATTTAAAAGTATGCTTTGGAAAAATGGAGAGCCACTGTATACTTCGCCCTCTGTTGAAAATTTACAAGCTAATAAATTGTTTGTTTCTAGTGGTGATGTATATATGGCGGGGAGTTATGGAATTAGTGGTTGCACGGCTTGTTATTGGAAAAATGGAAATTTAACTGAGCTCTGTCCTCTTTATCCTTCTGAGGATATTCTGGCCAGTGCCAGCAGTATTTGTGTTGCAAATAACGATGTTTATGTTGTAGGGATGGGAAGCAATTCATTATCAACAGGGTTTAATGGAATGTATTGGAAGAATGGTGAGCCGCATAGGCTTGGCAATTCTCCGTTCAACGGAGTCGCTTACGATATTTCCATCAAATAAAATGTTCAATTCACAAAAAGAAAATAATCGTTTCGAAATACACGCTAATTTCTCAAAAATGCATTTAAATAAATTGCTTTTCGTTTTCATCGCCTTAATTGGAATGGTTTCTTGCAATAAAGAAGATGAGCCCATTGAAGAAGTCATTCAAGAGGAAGAACAAATTGAAGTACCTTATATTATTGATCCTCCAGGATGTTATATTCAAAGTATGATCTCCTCAGATCTTGAGAATCAATATATATTCGACTATAGTGCTGTTTTTCCGAGCGTTTTGGAAAGGATGAAGGCATATAACAGTACAACTGGCAATGTGAATGAATCATACCGTTTTGAATATTTCATACAAGCAGCATTGCAACGGCCAATATTAGATACTGTTTTTAAATACCTAGGAGATATAGACAGTCAAGAATTAACGAATTGGCATACTGCCACAGTGTATAATTATTTTTTTTCAGAGGATAACAGTTATGAAGTTTTTAGCGCCGATGTATACGCAAATGATCCTGATCCTGATTCTTCGGGAAACCGTTTCCTTTTGAAAGGGAATATTTTTTATACCTATGATGACTATAATTTATTAACTGGTGTGGAGTATGTAGATAATGCTACGAACATTGAATCGGGGACAGAAGCCGATAATTATCGAATGGTCATCATTCACGATACCGAACAACGTTTTCGTGAATTGCATTATTATAATTCGAATGATATCGAAACATATTATGAAATTCATACACCATCTGCATATTATCAGCCAACTCAACTGTCAAAAATATTTCATCCCGATCATGGTTGGATGACTCGTTTTGCTCCACAAACCTCTATTTATTGGACGCAAGGTGTTGGAATAGTGAGTTACAACTATGAGTATCAAGTAAACGACAAAAATTATGTTGTTGAGCAAACATGGAATGATGGAATTAACAGCTATACGGCAAGTTTATTCAACTACCATTGCTTCGATTAATAAACAAGAATTCTTAATTTCTGGTAAATCCTAGCTGTTGATTGCAGAGAGTTTAGGGTAAAAAGGAAATGTTTAGCACACCACATTAATCATCAATTTAATTTAATGTAAAATTGACATCACTAACTATGTTCTTCAAAAGAATACCATCATCAAAGAAAATGAATAATGTATCTTTTGACAAATATTGATCGTTGAGAAAATTTGAAATTGTATTGTTCTGCTAACGAGAATTTCCATGTTTTAGGCTTAATTCATTTGTTTAATTCCAAAGAAATATGCTTCGTTCAATGCCTTTAAACTATTATTTTTATTGATTTGGTTTTACAAAAGTTATCTTTTGGGGTAAGTTGTTTTTTATTTTTTTGTGCAATACTTTTATCGACCGAAATGTGTCATTTGTCATCTAAAAAGACGGTTTTGTCGAAAATGCCTTGCGCCACTAATTAAATAAAATGAAAGAAATTCTTGAACTTACCGAAGAGTCAACAAAAGCAAAGACTCAAAATGGAAACTTAAATACTCGTAAAATCTCAGATATTTTTGGAGAGAATATTTTCGACCTAAATACCTTGAAAGCATACGTTTCAGAAGAAACTTATGCGCAAATGAATAGCGTAGTATTAAAGCAAAAACCTATTGCTTCTGAAACAGTTGAAAAAATGGCTGATGCAATGATTAAATGGGCGCTTGGCAAAGGCGTAACACATTTTACACATTGGTTTCAACCGCTTACAGAATCTCCAGCCGAGAAACATGATGCATTTTTTAAACCAACCATCAATTTAGAAGCCCGAGGAATTGAAAGCCTTTCAGCGAGCGAATTAGTAAAACGTGAGCCTGATGGTTCTAGTTTTCCTTCTGGAGGTTTAAGACAAACACATTCAGCAAGAGGTTATACCATTTGGGACCCTTCTTCTCCTGCATTTATTCTTGAAACCAAACAAGGTAAAACATTATATATTCCAGCTGTATTTATTTCATATACAGGAGAATCTTTAGATTATAAAACACCATTGTTAAAGTCGAATAATGCACTAAACAAAGCAGCTACAGCTATTTGTCGCATGTTTGATGAAAATGTTGGTCACGTATTTTCAACGCTTGGCTGGGAACAAGAATATTTTTTGGTGGATGAGCGTTTCTATAATGCTCGACCAGATTTACTGCTAGCCGGTAGAACAATTTTTGGCGGAAAATCAGCAAAAGGTCAGCAGCTCGATGATCATTATTTTGGTTCAATTCCTGAACGTGTTGAAGAGTTCATGAAAGAGTTTGAATACGAGTGTTTGAAACTTGGCATTCCTATTCTTACTCGTCATAATGAGGTTGCACCGGGACAATACGAATGCGCTCCTATGTTTGAGGAGACAAATGTTGCAGTAGACCATAATCAGTTATTGCGTGATGTAATGTCTAAAACGGCCATCAAACATAAATTCAGAATTCTATTCAACGAAAAGCCATTTGCAGGACTCAATGGCAGCGGTAAGCATTGCAACTGGTCGCTTTCAACAAATACAGGGAAGAATTTACTTTCTCCAGGCGATACTCCAGGTTCAAACTTGCAATTCCTTACGTTTTTTATCAACGTTGTAAAGGCAATGCACGACAATGGCGATTTGCTTCGGGCAAGTATTGCAACTGCAGGCAACGACCATAGACTTGGCGCAAATGAAGCTCCACCGGCTATAATTTCAGTTTTTACTGGTTCTCTCCTCGAAAAAGTGCTTAGTGGATTTTGGGCGTCTGGTTTAATGGATGTTAAAAATCCCGAACAAGAAGTAATCGATTTAGGACTTACCAAGATTCCACAAATAAATCGTGATTATAACGACCGGAACAGAACTTCACCTTTTCCATTTACAGATAATAGATTCGAATTTAGAGCTGTAGGAGCATCTGCTCATTGCGGCGCACCAATTACAGTGTTAAATGCAATTGTAGCCGATCAGTTAAACAAATTCAAAAGTGAAGTTGATGCTTTGAATCAAAAAAATCCTGACACAAAGGCGAATATTGTAACAGTTTTACAAGGTTACCAAAAAGCTGTAGAAAGAATAGTTTTCAATGGGAATGGTTACTCAAAAGAGTGGGAGGAAGAGGCTGCAAAACGCGGCTTGTCTAACAACAAAAATGCTCCAGCCGCTCTTAAAGCGTTGTTTACCGATGAGGCAAAATCTCTTTTCGACCGCTTGAATATTTTCACTCCGAGAGAGCTGGAAAGTCGCAGTGAAGTGATGTTAGAAAATTATATCAACAAACTTGATATTGAGGCCAAGCTGTTTCTCGAATTAGGACATACTTTTATTTTACCAGCTGCTTTTAAAACAATTAACAGGTTAAGTGAAGTGTTTAATAATTTTAAAAGCATGGGAATGGAAGAAAGTGCTAAAAGCCTTGTTCAGGAAAACGTTACAACTATTACTTTTTTAAGTGACAAAATAACCAAAGATTTAATATCTCTTAAAAAGGAACTAGCTGAAGCGCGTGGGAAAGAACATGCAATCGATGCAGCTGAATACTATGCAAATCAAGTGAAACCATATTTTGAAAAATTAAGAATAAGCGTAGATTCTCTTGAAGAGCTTGTTGATAATGAATATTGGATGCTTCCTAAATACAGAGAATTGCTATTTATCAGATAATTTACAACTTGAATAATTTGATATGCAGCATTTAAAGAGGCTTTATAGTCTCCTTTTTTTGATTTTTTGCCCTTTTCTTTTACTAGCCAATGGCGAAATAAGCCAGGGAGATACCGCATGGATGTTAATGGCTACTGCTTTGGTAATGCTGATGACGCCTGCAGGACTCGCACTTTTTTACGGAGGACTCACAAGGTCACGAAGTGTTCTTAACACCATCGGAATGAGCTACGTGGCATTCTGCGCCGCAAATATAGTTTGGGCAGTTGTTGGATATAGTTTAGTTTTTGGCGGCAATGGTGCTATTTTAGGAACATTAAAGCATATCATGTTGAACGGAATTGATGTCAATAGTGTAACTGGCTCAATTCCAACTTTACTATTTGTAGCTTTTCAAGGAACTTTTGCAGCCATAACAGTAGCTATCGTAAGTGGTTCTATTATAGAGCGGATAAAGTTTTCTACATGGATTTACTTTGCATTTCTATGGACATTAGTAGTGTATTGTCCTGTTGCCCATTGGGTTTGGGGCGGTGGATTTTTAAGTCACCACGGTGAATTAGATTTCGCTGGAGGGACAGTCATTCATATAAATGCAGGTGTTGCAGGACTCGTTTTATTGTTCCTTTTAGGTAAACGAAGAGATTTTGTTGCCGAAAAAGCAAAACCTTCATCTTTGAAATTAACGATACTTGGTTCTGCTTTACTTTGGTTTGGATGGTTTGGATTTAACGCAGGTAGCGGATTAGCAGCAAATGGCATCGCAGCAAATGCATTTTTAGTAACAAATCTTGCAGCATGTTTCGGTGGAATGTCCTGGTTGATTATTGAATGGATTGATTCAAAGAAACACTCTATAATTGGTATTGCTTCGGGCGTGGTGGCTGGTTTAGTGGGAATTACACCAGCGGCAGGTTATGTAGATTTTACGGGCGCTGCTGCAATTGGATTAGGTTCTGGTATTGTCGGGTATATCTGTGTTGTGAAACTGAAAAATTGGATTCGCTACGACGATACCCTCGACGCTTTTGGTCTGCATGGTATGGTCGGGATTTTTGGGGCCATTGCAACTGGCATATTTGCCAATCCTGCTGTTAACAGCGGAACTGGACTTTTATATGGAAATCCTTCACAAGTATGGACACAACTTTTTGCCGTATTGGTAATAAGTGCTTATTCTGCAATAGCTACTTTCGTGGTATATAAAATTTGTGCTTTTTTAACAAAAGGAGGAAGGGTTTCAGAACGACAAGAAGACCTTGGAATGGATGAGGCACTACATGGAGAAAAAGCTTTTGATTTGAATGATTAATGTATTGAAATGGAATTAAAAAAACTGATGATTTTTGATGATTTTACTGAAGCTGCAAATATAGCTGCCCAGCATTGTTATCAAATTGCTGCACTAAGCAAAGCTGAGGTTGTTTCCTTGCATGTTGTGAGCGATAATGAGGACTTGGACTGGGCTGAAAAAAAATGTGTAGAGCAAATCAAGAAGATGAAGAATTACGATGAAAGTGTTCCATTTCAACCCTTAGCTACAAAGCTGAATTTATTTCAGGGAATGAATAAATGGCTGGAAGAGCGTAATATAGATATAACCTTTATGGCAACGCATGGCAAAAAAGACATACAGTTTTTAACCGGAAGTCATGCGTTAAAGCTGATATTTAATGCAGAAATACCTACTATGGTCGTGCAGCACAAAACACCATTACGTCCATATCGAAATATTCTTTTACCTGTATTTGGTCATCAGAATGAAATGCAGTTCCCTATAAATGCTCTTAAATCAATAGGTGAGCTATTTGGAGCTAAATTAATGCTTCTTACTCCAGCTTCTAAGGATGCTGCAGAAAAGGAAGAAATTCAGCAAACAGTTGCTTGGTTAAGATCGGGGCTTGTGGACAGCTTTTCTGCAATTAATGTAAAAGAAAGCAATCAATCAGAAAAGAATTTAAGCAAAGCTGTTTCAGCAGCCATAGGCGAGGAAAATTTTGACCTTATTGCAATAGTTATTGGCGCTAAGCACCACCGCGATATTTCTGAGAAAAATAAAAAATTCATACAATCTATCATTACGAACGAAGAACATTTGCCAGTTTTGTGTTTGTGATAATTTCCCTCTGTTCGGCATTTTTTAACTTTTTAAGATTTTTAAGGAAACGAAAAAGGATTTTCAAATATTGATAATATGTTTTATTTATTTAAGTTCGCAACCCTAAAAAAATCAGCATTTCTATGAGAATAATTTTTACTTTTATAATCCTCCTAATTTCCCAAATTTATAATGCTCAAACCTATAACGGCCCCGAAAGTGTCGATTACGATGCAATTCGTGGACGGTATATGATTTCTAATTCTGCGAATGGCAGGATTTTAAGTCGCGCAGTCGATGGAACATTAGGACTTTTTAAATCTGGAATTAGCCCAAATCCTTACGGAATTGAAGTGGTAGATTCTGTAATTTATGCTTGCTGTGGAGGATTTATTAAGGGATATAATTTGTTCGATACCACATTGGTATGTAACATCAACACAGGAGCTACTTTTTTAAATGGCATTACGCACGATAACCAAGGGAACCTATTCGCAACTGACTTTAGTGCCAAGAAAATTTACAGAATAAATCCAGCCGCAGGTACTTCTAATGTAATGGTAACAGGATTAACTAAAAGCCCGAATGGTATTCTATACGACGAGCCCGGTAACCGATTGATTTTCGTAAACTGGGGAAGCAATGCTCCTGTTAGTGCCGTTTCATTGGTCGATTCAAGTGTTTCAACTTTAACAACTACAAGTCTAAGCAATTGCGACGGAATTGCTTATGATGGTGTTCAATACTACTATGTTTCTTCCTGGGGAGTAAGCGGAATTGTTCGTTTTAACGCTGATTTTGCGGCAGCACCAACTACAGTCTATACAGGACTAACACAACCTGCAGATATCTATTACAACCTATTAACTGATACGTTGGCCTCCCCAAATTCTGGTGCCAATACTGTTACTTTTTATGGTTTTGAGCAAACAGTTTCAATCTCAAATGAAGTAGAAAAATCAAACAATGTGCTGGTTTACCCAAATCCTTTTACCAACGAAATTAAAATTGAATCACAAGGCTTTGTGAGTTACGAAATAATTGACCAATTAGGAAAATTAGTGGTTAAAGGTGAAGTAAATGCTTTTGGCTCAATTACCACAGATAAACTGCTATCGGGAACATATTTCATTTCCCTAACAGATAGCAAAGGAAATCAGACGAAACAGAAGCTATTGAAGCAGTAACTACCAATTGCTGCGATACATGCTTCTGTGCAAGGTTTGTGACTTTCTAATTACCTTAATTCCCAGCCATGCAGCTGAGATAGTAACTAAAAAAAGTAACACAAAGAATATCCATGCACCCGAAGCAGCTCCTGTTTCGCCTGGAATTCCAATTGCATCGTTTAGCAATTCTATTGTCATCGGCAATAGAAACAGTGCAATCGTACAACTAAGTAATCCAAACAACCTATTCATCGAAACAAATATATTTTTTGGAACGCACTGTTAATCAGGTGGCTATTGTAAAGCTATGAACCACAGATTGTTAATAAAGTTGAGTGTTAAATTACTGAAATTCAGATATTTAATAAAATAAAAACAGATTTAACTCCCTTTCTTACTGTAAGAAGAATAAAAAGTATTAATCGGATTCTAGCTTATTTCACTCACTTTGAACAAATATAATTGCCATTGCAACTAAAAATTAGTTGTGTTTTTATTTCCTGCATCCACAATTATGTCCATGAAAACCATGGGTCTCTTCATGCCATTTGAAATCACTGTTCCCAAATTCTTGTTCAAAGTAAAATGGAATGCGCTTCTTAGCATTTTTCCCATATTCATTCATCGTCATCGCATCATATATATGTCCGTTAGCAACTGTATATTTTATTGTTCCAATGTTATCAATGTCATCCAATGGGTTTTTATCCAGAATTATAAAATCGGCCAATTTCCCTTTTTCTAAACTGCCAATTTCTTTCTCCATACCAATGTAATAGGCTCCATTTACAGTTGCGCATTTCAAAGCTTGCATAGCACTCATGCCTCCACTAGCTAGCATTTTCAATTCCCAGTGTGCTCCCAATCCTTGAATCTGCCCATGTGCGCCTAAATTTACTTTTACACCAGCGTCTGCCAGTTTTTTGCAAGATTTAGCAATTTGAATATGCCCATTCAAATATTCACCATCAGGAACCATTGTACGGTGACGCGCACGTGAATCAACCAAAGCTCTTGGTGTAAAATTCATCAAACGCTCATTTTCCCAAACATTCTCTTTTTGGTACCAGTAGTATTCTCCATTAACAGCTCCATAACTCACAATCAGCGTAGGAGTGTAGCCAGTGCTGGAACTGCTCCAAAGTTTCACTACATCATCGTAAATATCACTTACAGGAATGTTGTGCTCTATACCTGTATGCCCATCTAAAATCATGGTCATGTTATGTAAAAAATGAGAACCACCTTCAGGAACAACTTCCATATTCAATTTTCTCGCTCCATCAATTACCATTTGACGTTGATTTCTGCGAGGCTGGTTATAACTCTTCACACTAAATGCGCCCCAGGCTTTTGTTCTGCGCAATGCACTCATCGCATCTTCTGGTTTGTTTATCGTTGCTCTAAAATCCCCATCAGCACCGTATAAAATCACACCTGTAGAGAATATTCTTGGACCAACCATTGTCCCAGCTTTCACCATTTCACTCTGAGAAAAAACCATTTCACTATTCGATGATGGATCATGCGTGGTCGTTACACCAAAAGCTAAATTGGTAAAATATTGCCATTGTTGCTGAGGACTTAATCCCAACCTAAATGTTCCTTGATGCGCATGTACATCAATCAAACCTGGCATAATTGTTTTTCCTTTGCAATCTACCACTTCTGCATCAGCAGGAATGCTAACCGACTCACCTTTTCCAACTTGCTCTATTCTATTGTCACGAATAACAATGCTTCCATTTTCTATCACTTCTTCACCATTCATGGTAATGATTTTTGCATTTGTAAATGCCTTTAATCCATTCGATTTATCATGTGCCAACTGCAACCCAATTTTTAAACCTGCGCTCAGTGGTGCTTTTGGCTCTTTTGCAGCGGCAGTTAAAAAAGGAAAACATTCTTTCAGCGATACACTGAAATATTCTTCTCCAGTTGTCCAATGCATCGTTTCATTATCGCTCCAATGCAAGCTTATTCCTGCATCTTGTGCAATCTGTTTTACAGGATAAGCTGTGGATGTATTGTTCAAATCCAACGGCATTCCTGTTTGAATAAATGGTGTAACATACACCTTAAACAACTCCGAAAAGGTCAACCATTTGTTATCTGGACTCAAACTGTATTGTGTAGCATATTTCGATGTGTAATGCGTTCTAACATCGTTTCCTGTTAAATCGCAACTTTTGAAGGCTTTCTCTAATTCGCCGAATATTTCCCCACCTTTTGAATAAAAAATCCGTTTCCCATCATCAGAAAAATAAGCATGCTCGCCTTCTTTTGAAATCAATTTACTTTCGCCACTTGCAGTATTCATCAAATAAATTCCAGGATCATTGCAATACGTAAATCCCTGGTGGTCATTTCCTTCTTCTTTTTGATAAACCAAAAATGCTCCATCTGGAGATAACCTGGGCGACCTAAAAATGCCCGCCATTTTACCAGACAGCACCTTTGTAAAATTATTACTCAAATTCAATTGTATAATTTGGCCTTTGTTCACATCACTCCAAGTAACATACACCACACTTTTCCCGTCGGCCGAAAAACTCGGTTCAAATTCAAAATCAAGTCCTTTTGTCAATCGAACTGGCTTTCCATTTGGCAAATCTTTTTTCCATAAATAACCAATTGCGTTAAATATGAGCATTTTCCCATCAGCACTTGTTACAGCATGTCTTATTGCCTTGCTCGTAAAACTATCGGGTGCAGCCAGTTGAGGTACATGCAAAGCGTTTGTAATTTTATGTTTCGAAGTCACCGAAAATGGAATTTCAGTCATCGCGCCCATTTGCGTATCAATCTTCCTTATTTTTCCTTTTGCCCAAATGATTAACGCATTATCATCAGGTGTAAAATTATAGTTGGTATATGGACCAAACAACGCCCAGGCTTCTTGCTGGTCTTTACTTAAATCGGTATAAATCGGTCTTTCAATGCCCGTTTCTAGGTTGCGCAAATACAACACTGTTTTTTCTCTCACCCTACGCACATAAGCCAAAGTCTTTCCATCGTGCGACAATACAGGTCTTACTGCGCCTCCTGGACCTTGCACCACCGTTTCGTTTTCACCTTTTTCTATATTCAATCTTTTAATCACATAAATCTGGCTATTCGGGTCTTTGTTATATTGAAAATAACCTCCAGGATACACATCTTCGCTGTAATAAACATATTTTCCATCCTTACTCACACAAGGCTCGCCTAAATCTTGCTGGTCGTTTTTTCGTTTGGTCAATTGCATGCCAGTTCCACCATTGGTATGGTACATCCATAATTCTCCAGCACCAGCCGAACGCGTATTCGTAAAATGTTTTCGCGCTATAATGTATTGCCCATCGGGTGTCCAAACTGCATTGTTTAATAACCTAAAATCTTCTTTGGTAATCTGCTTCGCATTGCTGCCATCCGTTTGCATCATCCAAATATTATCGGCGCCATCACTATCACTTGTATAAGATATCCATTTCCCATCAGGACTAAATCTCGGTTGCACTTCGTAAGCATAACCACTTCTTAAGCAAGTCGCAGTTCCACCAGATATTGGCATCAAATAAATATCACCCAATAAATCAAAAACTATGTTTTTCCCATCAGGACTCACATCCAAATTCATCCAAGTTCCCTCGTTGAGGTCAAAACTCACTTCCTTAAAAGCTCCCGGAGGATTGTTTATGTCCCATTTTTCGGGTTCAGTAGTTTTTTTATCAGATTTTTTTTGAGCCAATAGGGCAGGAGCAAAGCCAATAAGGCAAAGCAAAGCGATGGTTTTTAAACGCATTTCAATTGATTTTCGGTAAAAATAGTAAAATAGAAATGCAAGTATTAAGGTATGTGCATATTTTGGGCACTCCCCAAATTTTTGTGTTCAACAACCGAGTCTAAAAAAGAGCATTTCGTCCCCAAAAATTTGGGTCACGTGCTCGCCTGTAGTCCCGAGGCTAAAATCATTATTGGTAATAATTTTACATGCGTTTTCAGCCTCGGGAGCTACTTGGCTCGCCCGCTAGTGCTACATCATAGTTTAAATTCTTTCATCGTAAAACTAAAGTTGAATCCTATATCTTACTTTACAAGAAAGGAATAAATTTGTACTTTATTTTAATTTCCAATGAACCATCCATTCACCTCCATCACTTTTGTTATTTGTTTCTTCTCTTCAACATTATTTGCCCAAAACTGGCAAACGCCCATCGAAATTTTAGACACAGCTGGTAGTTCCGGTGTTACTGGTCATTCTAATGTGCTGAAAATTGTAAATGGTAAACCAGCAATAGCATTTTATGACGTCACCCATACGCGCTTGCAATATGTTTATGCATTAGACGCACAAGGAACTTCCTGGTCGCCAGTCATAACAGTCGATAACAGTGGAAGTGTCGGCCTTCAGCTTTCCTTAGAAGTTGTAAATGGAAATCCCGCCATTGCCTACTACGACAATATCAATGGCGATTTACGCTATGTGAGAGCTGCCGATGCTGATGGCGCCACTTGGAATACTCCAATTTTCGTTGACTCATTAAATAACAAAGGAAAATTCCCAAGCTTAAAAGTGGTAAACGGTTTTCCTGCAATTAGCTACCAAGACGTAACTCAGTCAGATTTAATGTTTGTAAGAGCTGCAGATTTAAATGGAAATAGTTGGGGTACTCCAATTACGGTAATGTCTGCGAATGCAGTTGCCAATAATGGAACAAGTCTGGCCGTTGTAAATGGAAATCCTGCAATTGCATTTTCTTATACAGTTGGAGCAGCTACAACTTTAAGGTATGTTGCTGCAACTGATGCAAATGGCGCTAATTGGTCAACAAGTGTAGGGATTGAAACTGGTGGTTTTTCGCCACAATTACTAGTTATAAATGGAAATCCAGCAATTTCACATTTTACCTCTGCAACTTCTCGGGTAAAATTTGTTCGTGCTACAAATGCAGATGGTTCTTCTTGGGGAAGTGGTATTTTTGTTTCAACAAATGGAGAAACAGCTACCAATCATGCATTAGCTGTAGTTGGAGGTTTTCCAACGGTTTCTTATTACGATCAATCAAATACAAGACTTAAAATCTGCACAGCTACCAATGCAAATGGTTCAACTTGGGCTGCTGCAGTTGTTGCAGATAATATCGATAATGCTGGTTTGTACAACGGTTTAGTGGAATTAGAAGGTCAGCCAGCAGTAAGTTTTACAAGAAATGTTAGTGGAAAATTATGCTTCCGAAAAAGAACGAATGCTAATGGAAATCTATGGACAGAAGCAATTACTTGGAAAACAGGTGGCGCTTTAGGTGAATATGCAAACCTTGAAATTGTAAACGGGTTTCCAGCAATCTGTTATTACGACCAAACCAACGGACTTCAAAAATACATAAGGTCTTTGGACGCGCAAGGAGAAACATGGGGAACACCCATATCAATTTCACAATCAACAGATGATATTGGAAAATATTGTAAAATGAAGATTGTAAACGGTAATCCTGCAATATCTTTTTATAATACAGATAATGAAAATATTGGCTTCAAAAGAGCTGACAATGTAAATGGAAGTTCTTGGCCTTTGGTAGAGCAATATGTAAGCAATGCAGACCCATTTCAATCGCCCGAAATGGAGTTATTTGTTACCAATAACAAACCATCTATTTTGTTTTATTCGCAGGTTGTGACACGTGCTTATTTAAAAAACGCATCCGATGTCAATGGAACAAATTGGTCAGCTACACCATTTACACCTGAATCAGCTATTACCACAGGTCGTTATCTTTCTGTTGCAACTATTGCAGGATTTTCTGCCTTTTCACATTACGACCAAACCAATGGAAACTTAAGATACATAAGGGCCACAAACGTAGGAGCTACAACTTGGGGAACGCCATCTGTTGTTGACCAAACAGGCGATGTTGGTCAATTTACAAGTTTAGCTGAAGTAAATGGAGCACCTGCGATTGCATATTACGATGTAACTAATAATAAATTAAAGTTCGTAAGAGCGACCAATTCAACAGGTTCTACTTGGGCTACTCCTATTTCAGTTACACCAAACGGTTCAGGAGGGAAATACACGGCATTGGCAGTTTTAAATGGAAAACCAATCATATTTTACCAAGGTGGTTTTAGGTCTAAGTTGTACGCTGTTCAAGCAAACGATTCCTTAGGAACAACTTGGGGCACACCAGTAATTATACACGATGTGCCACAAACAGGTTATTATACGTCTGTTAAAATTTTAAGCAATGAAGTTTTTGTGGGAACTTATTGTTTACAAGATGCAAGACCTTATTTTATTCGTGGTGCAGCATGTGAGTCTCCAATATCACCAATTAATGTAACTCCTTCTCAGGCTTTACAAATTTGCGAAGGTCAATCTACAATTTTGCAAGTGAGCGGCAATAATTTGAGCTGGTTTGATGCTGCTTCTGGAGGGAATTTACTCGCAAGTGGCAACGAATTTTCAACCACGGCATTAAATAGTACTGTTAGTTTTTATGTATCATCGAGCGAATGCAATATTGAGTCGAATAGAATTGAAATTCCAGTCAATGTTTCACCTTTGCCTAATGCTGAAATCATTCAAAATGAATTGGAGTTAACAGCCTTGCCAGCAGAAGCAAGCTATCAATGGATTCTTTGCGATGGTACTTTCATTGACAATGCAACACAACAAAATTACATGGTTGAATCGGCAGGTTCCTATTCAGTTATAGTAAACTTAAATGGTTGCGTCGATTCAAGCGCCTGTGTTGATTTATTAATAACAAATTTAAATGCAGCATCTTTTATAGATAATGAAGTTATAGTTTACCCAAATCCAGCAAAAAATGAGGTCAATATTAAGGGTAAGCATGTTATTTCTTGGCAAGTTCTAAACACTTTGGGACGAGTAGTACAATCAGGTAAATCAAATAAAATTATAACTGAAGACCTTGAAACAGGTATTTATACAATTGTAATTTTAGATAATTTGGGAACACTAATAAGCAAAAGAATTTTCTTGCAAAAGGAGATTTTTTAGTAAATAAGATATACACTTTTGAGATAGGTGGTATTTCTAAAAATGAGCAACAAATTAAATCTCTCAAAAATGCATTTATAGCTGCCGATAACATAGAGTATGGTATGGGAAATAAAATTCCACTTTGGTTGTTTGGTTGTATGTATTAATAAATCTAGAGTCAGTATTCGAGTTTCTCTACAAAATACATATCAATTTCACCTTTTCCCTTTGCAGAAACTTTACCCCGGTGTTCGCATTGGAATTTATCTTTCACTAATTCATATGTGGTGCTGCTTATATTCACTTTTCCTGGAGCCCCTGAAGATTCCATTCTAGAAGCGGTGTTAACAGTATCACCCCAAATATCATAAGCGAATTTTTTTACGCCAACAATTCCAGCAACAACAGGCCCAGTGTGAACACCAATACGAATTTCGAAGAATGGTAATCCTTCAGCAATTTTTCGGGCTTTCCCATCTTCAATAAATTGCCGTATTTCAAATGCTGCATTCACAATATCAACGGCATGTGTTGCGCTTGGCATAGGTATTCCACCTGCTGCCATATAAGCATCACCAATTGTTTTTATTTTTTCAATTCCGTATTTCTCCATTATTCTGTCGAATGCAGAAAAACACTCATGAATATCTCTTACCAATTCCTTTGGTGTCAACTTCTCAGACATGGCAGTAAAACCTTTGAAATCTGTAAACAATACCGAAACTTCATTGAATAGTTTGGCTTCTGCTTCCCCTTTTTCTTTTAATTCTTCGGCTACTTCTTCTGGAAGAATATTCAGTAATAATTCATCACTTCTTTTCTTCTCCTTCCCAATTCTGTTGCGTTGTTTAAAAAACACTGCTGCAAACAAAAGAACAATTGCAAAACCTCCTATAAAACTATTTCTTACAATTTTTTGTCGGGTAATTTCTTGTTCTTGGATTTCTTTATCTTTGGTTAAAAGGCTGATTTTCGATTCTTTTTTCTCAATATCAAAATTCAATTGTAATAATCCGAGTTTTTTGTCCGTATTATTGTTGTAAATACTGTCTTTTATTGAAATTAAGAGATTTTGATATTTGTAAGCACTCGAATAATCTTTTAATTTTCCATAAGAATTTGATAGACCTTCATATGCTTCTTTAATTTCTTGTAAAGCATTTAACGTCATTCCTGTATCTACCGCTTCTTTATAAATGTCTACTGCTTTATTAAAATCATTTTTAGATTCGTAAGTTTGAGCAAGACCAATAAGCGATTGAACTAAATCTAATTTTAAATCTAATTTTTTCGAGATTTCTATTGCGTTTTTATGAACACTGAGTGCTTTATCTAAATTATTCGAACTTGTGTAAACTTTACCCAAATAATTTAAAGCATAAGGCTCACTTTCAGTTCCCCTGCAGGCATTTAATGATTCATTAAGATATTTTATGGAAATGTCATAATTTTTCTTTTTAAAATACAACTCTCCTAAATTCATAGAAGTAGTTCCTATTGTATATGAGTCATTAATAATTTTACTAAGAAAATTTGCCCGTTCTAAACTCGCTAAAGCCTTGCTAAATGTAGCTTTTTTATTCATGTAAATAGTACCTACATTCGCTAAGCATGTTACAATTCTTAGAGTGTCATTTATTTCTTCAGCAATTTTTAATGCCTTTAAATCTAATTCAAGCGATTTAGCATCATCGCCTTCTGTAAAAAAGGCCGAAGCTTGATTTCCTAAAATATTGGCAATCCCTTTTTTATCTCCAATTTGCTTGTAAATAATTAAAGCATTTTCCCAATTTAAAATTGCTTGTTTATAATCACCTTTTAAATAGTAAGCAGTACCAATGTATTTGTTGGCTAATGCTTCTCCTTTTTTAAATTTTATCTTTTCTGCTAATGTTTTCGTTCGTGTTGAAATGCTAATCGAAGAATCTGTGTTATCATTAAGATAAGACTTACTTAATTCATTCAATAACTCTACCCTTCTTTTTTCGTCAGTAGTTTTTTCTAAAATAACTTTTAAACTATCTGTTTCTCCAGCAATTGAATCATTTACCACAATTATTCCCACTAAGAAAACCAACAATAAAAGTGGTAAATAAAACTTGTTGGTCATGCCATTATTGTTATTGCGCAAATCTAAACAAATGTTAAGAAAAATTGAGTATTTAAAACTATGTAGTTTTTGAAATCTTTTTCTATTTTTTAGTTATTGCTAATCAATTACAAAATAATCAAATAAAAAAGGCCAGTCAAAAAGACTGGCCTTTTAATTATTTAATTTATTGTTTTATATATCGCAATTCTTGAACCCTAGATTCGCCTTCAATTCGAATGAGGTATAAACCGCTGGCTTCTTTATCTAAACTTATTGTCATCCTTTCAACACCAATTGGTATAATTTCATTTTTAACCAATTGCCCGTTGGATGAATATACTTTTAAAGTCTGTTGATAGTCGCTACGAATTGCATCTATCATAAACTGACCATTACCTGGATTTGGATAAACAATCGCTTCGGCTCCCTCAATTTTCGCAATTTCTTCTTCAGGAGCTTCTCCTTCAATTTTACAAGTAGTAGTGCATATAGAAATACAACGAACACTTGAGCTTCCACAACTATTATTTGCTTTAACCCCTACGCTTCCATTAGAAGTTCCGAATTTTACAATAATTGAAGCTGTTCCTTGTCCGCTGGTAATAGTAGCTCCGCTAGGTACTGTCCAAGTATAAGTTAGGCCACTTATTCCAGTTACAGAATAAGCAACATTTTGTTGATTTCTGCAAACAGTAGTTGGTCCAGATATTATTGATGGAGTAGCAGGTAAGCGACTTAAACTTAGACATTGTGCAGCACTTGTACCGCAACCATTTACTGCGGCCACAGTAATATTTCCACTTGTAAAGTTTGCAGGTATACTAACCGTTATACTGTTACCATTATTTGTAATAATGTTGGCACCTTGTGGTATTGTCCAATTGTAAGAACTTGCATTTGCAACTGCTGCAATTGAATAAGTAAATGTACCTCCTCCGCATAGATTGTTGGTTAGTCCAGAAATTGAACCTGGTTTTGAAGGTAAATTTCTGCTCAAAGTTAAGCTGCGTAGAGAACTTTGTCCACATCCATTTACAGCACGAACACTTAACGTTCCGCCAGTATATCCTGAACCAAAACTTAAACTAATGCTATTGGTTCCAAGACCAGCAGTAATAGTGGTTCCAGTAGGAATTGTCCAACTGTATGATGAAGCATTATTGACAGCTGCAACTGAATAAGTAAATACGTCACCAGAACAAGCTTTATTGTTTCCGCTAATGCTACCAGGAGTGCTTGGAGTAGAGACGCTTAATGCTAATGATCTTTCAGAACTATTAGCACATGCAGAAATTGCTCGCACTTTAATACTTCCGCCACTAAAAGTAGAACCTATTAATACTTGAATACTTGTAGTTCCATTTCCATTTGAAATTGTAATACCTGAAGGAGGTGTCCAAGTATATGATGTTGCATTGGCCACAGCAGCGATTGAGTATGTTACTAAATTACCAGTGCCTCTGAATGCGCATATGTTCACAGGACCAGAAATTGTTCCCGGAGTTGCAGGTGCAGTTCTAGTAACTGAAATACTTCTTTGAATTGAAGAGCCACAACCACTCACTGTTACACTCACATTTCCACTGTTAAATGAAGAGGCAAATCTGAAGCTAATAGAAGCAGTGCCTTGTCCTGTTACATTGGTTGAGCCTGAAGGTAAAGTCCAAACAAATGAACTTGCATTTGTTGTCTGAATCGAATAAGTAGCTATTGTTCCATTGGTTCCTTGGTGAGGACAAGAGTTTGTAGGACCAGTAATAGCACTTGCAGTTGGAGCAGGTGTTATAGTAAGTTGTAAAATTCTGCTTGTGCATCCATCTTGGAAATTGTATGTTCCAGATTGATTGTAAGTTTGGTTGTTTGCAGTCCATGTATAAGTTCCACAAGCTGTTGCTGTAGTTACAACTGGAGCAGGCTCTGTTCCTGTTACATCCCATTCGCATGATGTAGTATTAAATGTTGCAGTTTGCCAGCATGCCAATCCTGTTGGTTGAGGAGCTTGCGTTCCTGTTACAACCCAAGAACAAGAAGTTGTATTGAAAGTGGCAGTTTGCCAACAAGCAAGGCCAGTTGGTTGTGTTGGTTGTGTTCCAATGTTTTGCCATTGACATGTTGTGTTGTTTAAAACATAATTATCCCAGCAATTTTGAGGTTGAAGTGTTACCGGCTGTCCAAGTTGAATCCAGAAACGAGGAAGTTCCTGGGCTGTACCTGGCCCATTTACAAATGTTATATTACCAGTAGCTGTGATATCTCCAAATACTCCTGAACTGTTTTTGATATTTTGAGAAACAACCGTGCTATTATTTGCCATGTAGTTTCCAAAATTAGCTCCATTGATATTTAGATTTTGCACAGTTACACTAGCACCTGTATTTGGAGCATTTACAGCTGCTCCTTGCAAGAATATATTCAAATAATTAAATCCTTTGTTAACTAAACTGCTTGATGTAGATGACACTGATTCTCCTGAACCAAATGAGAAGTTGTTATTCCAATCAATAGACCAGGTTGTTGCGCCGGTTGCAGCATTGTAAGTGAATTTGAAATTACGTGTTTGGCCGTCACCCCAAATTGGGGTACCACTTGGATTTAAGTTTAATCCTACACCATTTGGAGGAGGACCAGGATTAGCAGGTGTGAACAATACCGCTTCAAATCCTGAAGCACCCCATCTTGCTCTGGCTTCAACTGAAGGTGAAACTGAAAATAAATCTGTTGTTGCAATAGGAATAGCAGTTGGACTTACAAAATTTTCCACAGGTTGAGTTCCTGATACTTGCCATGCACAAGATACAGTATTGAAAGTTGCAGTTTGCCAGCAAGCTAATCCAGTTGGTTGAGGAGCTTGAGTTCCAGTTACATCCCAAGAACACGTTCCTGAATTGAAGGTTGCAGTTTGCCAGCAAGCTAATCCAGTTGGTTGAGGAGCTTGTGTTCCTGTTATATCCCAAGAACAAGTCTCTGTATTGAAATTTGCGGTTTGCCAGCAAGCTAATCCAGTTGGTTGAGGAGCTTGTGTTCCTGAAACATCCCATGCACAAGATACTGTATTGAAAGTTGCAGTTTGCCAGCAAGCAAGTCCTGTTGGTTGCTCAGGTTGAGTTCCTGAAATTTCCCAAGCACAAGTATTTTGATTGAAGGTTGAAGATTGCCAGCAAGCAAGTCCTGTTGGTTGAGCCGGTAGAGAAGGCTGGCTAATACTTCCTGAAACTGTAAAAGAACAACCGTTGGCATCTGTTACAACAAACGAATAATTACCTGCGGAAACAGTTTTTACACCATCGCCAGTGTAAGGAGCAGTTCCACCTGATGCAATAATGTTTACAGTAGTGGTTCCTCCGAAGCAAGTAATTGTTCCTTCTTCGGCGATAGCTGTTGGACCAGCTGATACAGTAAGAGTGCCGTTTTCGTAAACTGGGATATAATTAGGAACAGAATCCAATTGGACCAAATTTGAAGGAACAATGGTATATGAACCAGGACTTAAATTACCAGGACTAACAGGATTATTATCAGCATCTAGAATTGTAAAATCAGGACCACTAGCCACTACATTGCTATCTACAGATTCATATTGATAAATAGAATTTGTAAAGGTGTATTCTGGTTGAACTCCTTGACAATTTACAGTTTTATCATCTGCTTTTACTGAAAGCGTTTCTGGGGTAATAGTTAAGTTTCCTAAACCATAAGAAATATCAAAATTCTCAGACATTAAAACCCCAGGTGCAATATACCAATTACCAACAGTTACACCAGTTATCATATTCATTGATGTATAACCTACAATTGAATCATTTTCTAGTAAACCATCCTCGTCATCCACAAAATCTAACGAGTCTACAATTAATACTGCATTTTCGTTGCTTTCATCATTAAATGTTGTAGTATTTACTGAACGTTTACCATTTACTGAACGTTTGCCGTTTACAGAGCGTTTTCCATTAACTGTAGCTTCTCCATTTACAGAACGCTTTCCATTAATTGCAGCACTTCCATTTACAGAACGTTTTCCGTTTACTGCCAAAGTACCGTTGTAGAAAGTGGCATTTGCAGAATCAACTTGATAATCAAACAAAGATTCTACAGCTAATGGAATATAATCAGTAGTATCATTCACAAAACCATTTACAGAACGTTTTCCATTTACAGAACGTTTTCCATTAACAGAGCGCTTTCCGCTTGTTAAGAAACTCATATTTGTTAAATCATCACCCGTTAAAAACCTTCCATTCACTGATCTCTTTCCATCTACTAAAACAACAGCATTAGACATTGTAGATTGATGCTCTGTTTCTAAAGAATCTAAGAAAACAGCCTGATCGGCAGGATCTATATTAGTTAAGTCATAAGTGTAATTGAATTTTATTTCTTTTCCTTTTATTGACTCTCCAAATACTAATGTGGTATCTTTAGGTGTAACAAGTAGAGGCATTCTAATGATGCTTAACACTCCATCTACAAATTGATAATTATAGAATTCTGATAAAGCTTGAGATTGCGGATTACTTAAATCAGTTACAGATGAAGAAGCTCTTCTTAAGTAAAGACCAACACTTGATAATGTAGTTGCAGTAGACGTATAAGTTAAATCTGTTAAACCTAAACTTTCTAATGAAAGCCCTGTGTTAGCCAATGGAGTTCCATTAATAGTTACACTGACTTCATATGGAGGAATTTTTTCTCCATATTTTTTAACTGCATTATTTACTGTAACTTTTACATTCTGAGGAATTGTTCCAAATAAATACAATGAGTCGCTCATTCCACCATCTAAACCATTTGTAGTAATAGAAGGGTTATAAACTGTTAATGGAGGGTTTCCAAAGAATGGTGGAAGTTGAACAGTTAACTCATTCTCACTAATTACAGTTGCAGGAATAGTATCGTATTGGAAGATTACAGATGCATTTTCATCAAAATAATCTCCATTTAATGTGATATTTACAACATCTGTGCCTGGAGTATTTGTGGTATTTTGAGTAGTAAAACCACTAACAATAGGAACTGGATTTGCAAAAGATGCTATTGCTGCCTCTCCTTGAATAAAACCAGCACCAGTTAAATCATCTTGGCCATCAGGCCCCATGTCAATTGATGTTCCTTGCAATAAGGCTTTCATTTGAGCACTTGAGAAACTTTCACCGTTAAAATATCTTCCTTTAGCTTCTTGCAATAAAGCAGCTAGACCTGCAGCATGTGGCGCAGCAGCTGAAGTCCCAAAGAAGTTAGGGAATAAGTCTCCATCAATTGCATTTCCTTCCGCAAAACCAAAATCTACAGTAGTATTTACTCCGTTTGGAGCTACAAAATCAGGTTTGTTTCTATTTACCCCATTTATTAGAACTCCTCCTTTTGAAGAGAAAGAAGCAACAGTAGGAGTATTGACACCATAAGCAGGAGTGTTTTTATATAAAACTGCACCAACTGCCATTGCACTCTCAGCATTTGCTTGGGCTAAGATTGTACCTTGACCTTGGTTGAACTCAACTATGCTACCATCACCTCTGAAAATTACATATTTGAACCGAACATTCTCTGTACCTCTTTTTCTAGTAACGATAATTTTTGCATTCACGTTTGATTCAACAACAAAAGGAAGAACTTCCAATGGATCACCACCTATGTTATTTCTGTTGAATCCGAATTTACGGGCACCTGAATCTTCAATCAAATAAATATCTAAATCGTTTGATGCTCCTTCTGATTGTCCTAATGAATAAAAATCATCTTCCCATTGCAATGCAATAGTATAAGTACCTCTTGTTAATGAAAGTTTTTGGTAAACTTCTCCTCCTCCAAAGTCATGCGCTAAGCCAGTAAAAGTAGCTGGGGCTGGTACAGGAGAGAAAATTCCTTCGTAAGACTTTTGTCCGAAGTTTCCAGCTGAAGTGAAATAGTTAACTCCTGTTGCAGAAACATCTTCTACAGCTTGAGCAATTACACCGTCTTGGAAAAATGGCTCAGTAATATAAGTGATGTCATCTACTATAACTTTGCACCCTAAATCGCGCAATTCTTTAATTCCATCTGCAAAATTTCCTGCACTAATGAATCCTGATTTGAAGTATAGTTGCGCATTTGGTGCAACGTCGTGCACAATTTGTAACATCGCTCGTCCCTCATCCGTAGCTTTTCCGTATGGGTATTCTTCTAAAACTGTAACTGGTAAAGGATAATTTGGATTATCTATACCTGGTAAATCTTCGTTTTCTACGTCTCTTCCTGCTGGATCATTTGCTTTGGTATTGTAACTATCTGACAATACACCTACTTTAATTCCGTTTCCTGATACTTCCCAGCCTTGTTTTACTCTGTCTGTAGTTTGCGCAGTATCTCCTTGTGTAACGGTTAAACCAGTTCGAGGAAACGCACTTGCAATTGGAGAATAATAAGGTCTAACATAATTGATTAAAGTAGCTAAAGAGTCTAACTTTCTAAGTTTTGAAATTGGGTAAAATCCTGTGATAATGAGCGTAGAGTCTCCATTGTCAATAATATCAGTTAAACCATATTCTGGAGTTTGTAATAATGCTAATAAACCCTGGTATTCATTAATATTCGAGATGATTTCTATCAATACTTTTGTTTCTTCGGGTGTATTACCATCTTGTGTAACAAAAATATTGTTAACGTTATTTGTGTCCACAACAGAAGCTGGGAATAAGAAAAGCTGTGTTAACTCAGAACCAATGAGGTTACTGATTGTATCATTAACTGGTGGTTGGTAATACGGGATAATACAATCCGTAATTATAGCTTGTACGCTAACTGATGCATTACATCCATTTGCATCTGTAACTTGGTAATTATAATTTCCTGGAGGAAGATTTAATGTATCATCACCAGTAAATACGTATGGAGGAAGTCCATTAGTGACTACTAAATCAACATCGCCAGTCGAAGCATTCACCTCATTACATATGAATAACGTGTTACCAGTTGTAGTAGAAAGTGAAATATTACATGTTACAAGATTATCAATATTTCCATCGCAATTGTCATCTATGCCATTTACAATTTCTGCAGCAGAAGGGTTTTGTGCTGAATTGTAATCATTACAATCTGAACCAACTGTAGTTAAACCAGCAATTGGTGAGCATGAGTAAATTGGATTTCCAACATTCCCAAATCCATCTGCGTCAAAATCTGGGTAATATATGTCTGCAGGAGTAACTGTAATGTTTTGAGTGCAAGTTGTAGCTAAATTATTAATGTCAGTTGCTGTCCAAGTTACAGTGGTTGTTCCTATTGGGAAACAAGCTGGTGCGTCATTGGTAATGGTAACACTTGAACAATTACTAGTAGCAGTTGCAACAGGGCTTCCAACGATGATAAGACCAATTGCATTGCTTGGTATGTTATCGTAGTTTTTAGGTTGACAGAAGAAATCGAGTGTTACAAATTGCGTTAGATAATATACACCTGGTTGAGTTGGAGCTGTGAAACTACCTCCGAAAAATGAATTTGTGTATCCATTGGATATATTGTCTTCGCACTGTAATCTATTTGAAGTTGCCCCAATTCCTATTGAAGATTGTACTACACAACCCGGGCAAAATCCTGTTATTGGATCGAAAGCTACCGAAAGGTCATATGCCAAATTCACTTGACTACCTGGAGCAACAGTAGCTTGGTTGCTACCTCCATTAATGGAGACATTGGAATAAGTAATAAAACGATCAAAAGTTTGCAATACTATAGGTGAAGCAATCGGCTGTATGTTAAAGGAAACATCGCAATTTCCTAACGCGTTTGATTGACAAATTGTAATGTCTGAAGGGCAGTTTGTAATAATTGGCGGTTCTGTGCAAGTAACAGAGCAATCAAATTCAAATGAAGAAGAAGCGTCTTTACCAATGCTCCAATTGGAATTCATATAAGCAACTTCATTTACACCAATACAAGAAAGGTTTGGGTTGCCAGTTGCGTCAAAATTTATAAAATTTAAATTGTTTGTGTTTTTAACATTTAAACTCTGAAGCTGGTTATTGTTAATATAAAGTTCAATTAATGAATTAAGATTTGAGACGTTTAAATCTGTAATATTGTTATTTCTACATCTTAAAAATTGCAAATTAGTGTTGTTTGAAACATTCAAATTCGTCAAATTATTGAAATCAACGTTTAAATCACTTAAATTAGTTAAACTTGAAACATCAATATTTGAAAGGTTATTGTTTTGTAAATTAAGCTGACTTAAGAAGTTAAATGCAGAAAGATTAACATCAGTTAAATTATTAGTACTTAAGTTGAGGAAATTGATGTTTGGAGGAATAGCAGCATTAATTGATGCAATTTGATTGTCTGATGCATTTAATCCAAATAGATTGGTAAATGCCTCAATGCCTGTAAGGTCAGTAATATTTTGTCCTGAAACATCTATAGAGTAGTCTATAGTTTGAGCTTCTGAACATTCAATTTGTCCATTATCATTCGCATCTAATCCAGGAATAGCAAGCAATGCATTTTTGAAGTTTACATCTGGAATGTTTACAATACAAATCGGGGGAGGACAATTTGTACCTGTTACAACTCCACCTGGAGCAACCCAATTTGAGCTTGTTCCGTCTAAAGCAAAGCTTTGAAGTGTTCCATTGTAACCATTTCCACTTCCATCTATTAAAGCTAATTCTGTTGGGTTAGCAATGCCATCAAAACCTTGATTGAAATGATAAGCAGCGGCTAAATCTGTTTGAGGTGTAATTTCGCAATTCAAATTAGCTAGAATTTCAGATTCAGAAATAACGCGCGTCCAAACCCTTAACTCATCAATATTACCATCGAAATTATTATTTCCGTAGGCTGCATCACCTATGTACATATCAGTACTTCCATCTCCAAGGAATGAAGACGGAGAAATATCAGATGTTATTAAAACACCATCTCTGTAAATTTTCCTTTCTTTGGTTACATCATCGAAAGTACAAGCCCAATGGTGCCAGTTGAAATCTGGTGTAACAGCAATTCCTAAATCGTTTTGATAAAAATTAAACATAAAGAAATTGCCGTTTGGAGCAAATCCAATATGCAGCGATTGGTTTTGGCCAAAATTTGGTCCTTGAGCAAAAGCTATATTATAGTTTGCGTTACCAGACTGTTTTAACCACATTTCAACAGAGAATGATTTATTAGAAAGATCAACTCCGTTGTTTACAATTATTTTGTCATCTGATCCATCAAAGTTTAATGCGGCACCTGGATTTGAAACTGAACCTGCTTCTCCAATTTGAAAATCACCGAATGAATTAAGTCCATTAGCCCTAACAACAATAACTTGATTGTTTTGACTTGGTAATGACCAATTCGGTGCATTATACTTTGCAACAATAAAATTTGTAAAATTTGCACCAGGATCCATATCTCCGGTTTCAGAGAAGATAAGATCGGCATAATTATAAGACAAACCATTGGTTGCTTCTACATGCCAGAAACGATTTAAACTTTTATTAGGATCAATTCCTGAGGTTAGTATTTCTGGATGATCTGTTCCGGTAGTATTTACTAAAACAGCTCCTGCAGTAGTTGCATCAATGTATAAAATTATTGGGGCTCTGACAGTTGCATCTCCTACTTCTATATTTAATCCTTGAAGACCTGGAGATATTCCAACTTCTAAATTACCATTCACCCAGCTATTGCCGCTGGTTCCTACACTACAGCCTGGGCTTAAAGTTAATTTGTTAGATCCTGTTGTAATGATACCATTAAGAAATGTTATTGCATTGTTAACTGTTAAATCACCATTTAAGCTAAGGCCTCCTCCAAAGTTGTTGATTTGTAAATTTTGAATGATACCATTAGAACCACTATATGTTTGATTATTTAAACCAGAAAAGATGAAAGTGTTTCCATTAATTTGTCCTTCATTGAATACTTCTGCTCCAGTGAATTCGAGATCCACACCAGCATTAATACGACCTGCTAGACCAATATCTAAAAATCCATTTAATTCTATTGGTTGCTGGTTGATATTTAAAAATCCTCCAACATCAATTTGTCCAGAAGAAGTTGCATATAAAACACCTCCGCTGTTAAGAGTCAGAGAAGTGCTTGGATTAATGCTCAACTGACCGAAATTTATAAATTGAACAGATGCACCACTTTGACCGGAGAAAATTGTATTTGCATTGATATTTGTTGTACCAAAGTTGTTGATAAACGCATTTGTTGTAGCGTTCAGTTCATCTGCATCATTAATATTGAAAACAGCGTTAGCTTCAATTCTTACTATTAAATCTCCTCCAATTGATTTACCATTGAAACCAATCATGTTTAAGACTCCTCCACCTAAAACTTGTAAAGTAGCACCACCATTTCCACCTGATATGGAAGTAAAATCGCCCCAGTTAAATGTTGCTCCATCATTGGTAACAACATTTCCATTTATTGTAATTTCAACTGTACCAATGGTAACAGTACCGTTATTCTGTAAATCTATGCCCGGTCCATCGTTAATTACAATAGAGTTTTCAGACCCTAGAAAAAGACTAGCTCCAGGTTCAACTGATGTTTCATCAATTGTAGCATTTGTCATCAATGTAACATTGTGCGGATTTCTAATTACAATTGTTCCGTCAGTAGAATTTGGAGCTTGAGAAGCTGGCACCCAGTTGCATCCATCATATGTTTCCCAAGTTGCAGGGTCGTTCCATAGACCGCTTTGGAAGCTTCGGTATTGGTTAGTTGGAGTACAAGCTATTTCGCCAATTTGATAATAACTTACTCCACTCGTAACGGTTCTTACCCTTAGGGAAGTTGCGTCTTGAAAGGTAACCGTGCCAAGTGACCAATTACCACCATTTAATTCTCTGGCTAAGAAATTAGTAGCATTAGCTCCAGGGTCCAAATCATTTAAAGGCCAAATAAACCTGGTTTGCACGTCTGTGTTTCCTACACCTACTTCTACACTCCAAAATCTATTTACACTTTTTAATGGATTAAGACCAGAACCTGCAATATTTGGATTATCTCCGTCTGTCGTTGAAACTGTAACACCTCCATTACCCAATGAATTGAAAACAGTTACAAGAGTTGGTCGGTAGCCGATTTCGTCTCCAATACGGTAACTTATTGTGTTTGTTCCCACTGGGAAATTCATTTGCAGGTTACCGTTTACATACCATTCTGTTCCCGAAAAATTCTGAACTGTAGCGGTTGGAACTACAATAATTTTGTTAGAACCTGTATTGATATTACCATTGGTAAATGTTAAGATAAAGTTTATGGTTTGATTTCCTCCTAAATTAACACCCGAAACATTATCAATTGTTAAATATGAAACTGAACCAACACCGCTTAATGTTTGGGGTGAAACACCGTTAAAAGTTAGTGCATTATTGGTAACATTTCCATTATTGGTAAATTCACTACCAGTGAAGTTAATGTTATGACTTCCCGATAATGTAGCTCCAGTTGAAATATTATATGTACCAGAATGTGTTCCTATAGTATTGTTTAATCTTAATTCACCTGAATTGATTTCTGTGAGACCTGCTTGATTGAAGTTTACATTCGCATCAAAAGTTGTAATTCCATTTGTTTTATTAATTGTACCAGTATTGTTGAATGTTAACAGCGCTCCAGAAGTTTGATTAGTAAATCCAGCAGAAGCAGAAATGTTAAATGTACCTGTATTGTTTATTGTGGCATTAGTAGCGGCTAAGTTATAAACTATATTGCCAGTTGTAGACCAGTTAATTGTTCCAGCGTTGTTAATTGTTCTTTCGTCTTGAAGAATTGAAACATTGCCAGAGCCATTGATATTTAAAATTGCACCTGCTTGAATATTGGTACTACCTAAAGCCCTCATAGTGCCAGAAGTCCAGTTCACAGTAGTTCCAGTTTCGAAATTAAGATTTCCACCACCTTGAATGATTCCGTTTGAAGTAATCGTTGTAACAAGAGTTCCAGAAATATTGGTATTAGTCCCTTGTATTCTCCAACCAGCGCCATTTATTGTTACAGATCCGTTGCCGCTAATCGAATTGGTTCCTGAAAAGTCTGTATCTGAGCCAGCAAGGAAATCTAAAAATGCGTTGTTGGTAATTGAAGAACCATTTTCCATATTAAAATCTGTACTTGCAATGTTTAAAGTACCTGATTGCAAAGACATGGTTCCTTGGTTATTAAATATTACTCCTGCTTGAATGGTGCTGTTACTTGTAATTGATTTAATAAAAGTACCACTTGGAGTATTCGTAAAAGTAAATGTACCTCCACTGGTATTGCTTAAAGCCGAAGATGTATTAAAATTGAATGTTCCACTATTAGTGATGCTTGTAGCAGAACCCGCAGAACTTGTAAGTATCTGACCAGCTCCAGAATAATTTACTGTACCTCCTGAATTATTTGTAATGGAAGCATTATTATTAAATCCTTGCGTTCCGCCTATACTAGTGATGTTTAAAGTTCCACCAGAATTAACTGTTGTAGCCACATTGCCATTTAAATTTCCTGCATTCCAATTAAAGATACCACCATTACCTACTACAATTTCTCCTGTTCCAGCAACCGTTTGGGAGTTTGAAACATTAAAAGTTCCAAAAACTTGCACTTCTGTGAAGGAAACATCGTTAGATAATGTTAATTGATTTGTTCCAGCAATTCCCAAGGTAGCACCATTTTCAACCACGATTTGATTTGCAGTGATTGAACTAGAAATGGAAACGGAATGAGGTGCTCTGATTCTTATCTCGTTATCCGAAATCGTCGGAGCAATTGCTGCTGGTAGCCAAACAGCACCATTGTATCTCTCCCAAGTAGAGGGCGAATTCCAGATTCCGCTTGTAATGCTGCGATAATTGCCTGCAATCTGAGCATTAGAAATGAAAGAACAAAACAATACTAAATTGAGAAGTAGAAGTTTAAACTTCATAAAGGAGGTTATTTTAGGTTAGGGTTGCAAAAATAATAAAAAACTTACCTAATAGCAAATAGGTAATAACACCCATTTGTATTGGTAAGAATTTATTAACATTTTGAAGTTCAATGTTATGTTAAAAAATAAGTTTTGGTTTTATATTTATTTTTTGACATAAAATGAAATTTGTTTACATGGTATCAAAACATTATTTAAGTAAAAAATAATTGCGTGTTTATTGCTCTTATTTTTAATAACATTTTAGTTTTCAATTTTTTTGAAACTATTAAATCTACATTTGTTTCTCCTAGTTTTGAACCAAAATTCTAGTTAGGAAAAGTTGATATTCTAAATAAGAAAATAAAACAAATCATGCTTTACAATAGACGACTTTCCATTTCATTATTCGTTTTATTTTTGATTTTCTCCATTTCAACCAACGCCCAAACCAACAAACCTAAATGGTACTTTCTGTTAGATGGGTATTTGGATGTAATTGTAAAAGATGTGGAAGTTGACACAGCTGGTAATTCCTACGTAGCCGTTGATTATAGCGGGAATTTAACTGTTCCTGTTTTGAGAAAGAAGTTACCTAATGCGCATCATGTGCATGCTCTTTTTTTGAAATTAGATAAAACAGGGAAACCACTTTGGGCACATGCATTAAAAAGTGCTTTTGATAACCGAATCAATGACATTACTTTGGCTCCCAATGGAGATGTTTTGATAACTGGTTTTGGAGATGGAATTATGCATTTTCCTGGATTGAAAGACACTTTAAAATTAGGGAAAGCAAGAGAGAATGTTTTTGGAAATTACCCACAAGGTATTTTTATTGCAAGGTACAGTTCTACAGGAGATCGGCGATGGGCGCACTTTTGGAATACTGGCTGGGGAGAGGGGAAAAGTGTAGCAGTAAATAGCAAAGATGAGGTTTACTGGAGCTATTATCACAGAAATAGTTTGCGAGAAAATGGGCAATTGGTTGATTCTTTTGAATATACAGGCATTTCAAGAGCGAAAGTTGCAATTGCAAAATTTACTGGAAATGGAAAATTGGTAGAGATTAAGAAGTTCGATGAAGAAGAAACTTCGAGCACTGTTAAAGCAACTAATCTTAAGTTTGATGCTGCGGACAATCTTTATATTTATGGGACTTTTTCGAAATTGATTAGATTTTCAGCAAATGATTCCTTAACCAACGATAGTTACTACGAAGGTGCAGATGCATATGTGGCAAAATACGATTCTACTGGAAAATTTAAATGGGTAAGAAGGGCAGGAGGGCAGAACTACCAGGAAATTTTGGATATTGATTTTGGTGAAGATGGTTCCATATACGCAGCAGGATATTACAGCTATGAATGTATTTTGAGTGATGGCATACAGTTGATTCAGAAAAGCAAGTACGAGTATAAATCGGGGTATAGCTTGTTTTACTTTAAGCTTTTTACTGATGGAGAACTGGCATTTTCAAGATACGAAGAGCAGGAAGGGTATAATACCAGTTTTATGACATCATCTATGGCTGTAGATCAGAATGGTGAAACGCATATTGTGGGAAGGTATGATGGGAATATAAATCTAGAAGGATTTAAAATGGAATCGAGGGTTTACACCAGTAATTTCTTTGATAGTTATTGGAAGGAAGACAAATTGCTAAATCTGGAAAATGTTGGTTTTCATCCAAAAGGTAGTTTTAGCCCTTATAAAATCAGGATGAATAATGGATTTTACGCTGTTGCCGGCATTTATTTTGGCGATAGTTGTGGTATGGTAGTGAAAGGGAAGAAAGAAATTTTTACAAATAAAGACCATGGTAATTCGGCATTTATTTATGGAGGAGAAATCCCCTGGATAAAAGAAAAACCTAAGCAAGCAATTGTTAAAAGTAGCAGAGAGCAGCATTTAGTTTATTTAAAACCGCTTTTAGCTTGTGTGAAAAATGCGGAAGAAAATATTCCTGACATTTGGTTCCCAACTGAGGATTCTATTCCCTCTCGTGAAACATGGTTAAACCAATCTCCTTGCGGAAATAAAGTAGCAAGTATAGAAGCGAAGCTGTTTCCTAATCCTACAAACGGACCTGTAACTTTGCAATTACTTGGAATGAAAGATGGAACGGCGCAGGTTGATATTTTTTCTAATAATGGGAAATTGATGTTATCTCAAAAAGTGAGTATTTCGGAAACTGAGCAAGCTTTGCAATTTGATTTGAGCAACGCCGCTGCTGGTATTTATTTTTTAAGAATTGTGTATGGTGGATTTGAGAAAGCTTTGCGGATTGTGAAAGTGGAATAAACCCACTATTTTATTTTTTGAAAACTAAATGCCCAGCGTAAGCGGGTGAGCCAGACACCTTGTGTGGGCGAACACGCGACCTTCGCCAATGCGCGCAGCTTGAAAAGCGCGCATTGGCGAAGGTTACGCCCAAACAATAATAATTTAATGCTTCACAAAGACCCTACTTGTAAATGTGTTATTGGAAGTAAAGCGAACCAGATACGTTCCTTGTGACCAGTTAGATATGTTTAACTTTTCTTGTTTGGTCGATTTGATTTCTTGGCTGTAACAAAGTTGTCCTAAATTATTGAATACTTGAATGGTGCCGTTCTCTGGATGTGAAAAACTAATTTGAACTTCTTCGTTGGCAGGATTTGGGAAAATAGAAAAACTGTTTTTGGCATCGGTCTCATTGATGCCGAGTATGCAATCTATTACGTAAAAGGTGTCTCTTGATTCACACCCGAAGGCATCTGTTGCAAGGAGTGAATATGTACCAATTGAGGTGAGGGGTAAATTTTGGGATGTTGCGCCAGTGGACCATAAGTAAGAGATGAAGCCAGCCGGTGCGTTCAATGTAAAAGGAAGTGCAGTTTTGCATACGGTGCTTACACCATTTAAATTTAGGTTTAAGTTGATTGGTGTTGATGCCGTAATCTGAATGGTGTCGGTAACAGAATTTTCGCAACCTGAAGGTACAGTAACCCAATATGATCCTGAATTAAATGCTGTGTAGGTACTATTTTGAGAACCATCTTGCCATGTGTAACTTAGATAGTTTTGGGTAGTTTGCAACACTACTACCTGGTCTCCACATATGTTATCATCGGGACCAAGACTGAGGTTAGTTACGGTAGGATAAGGACTATAAATAGTGGTGTCTGTAAAAATGCAACCTGAATGACCTTTGAGCGTAACGAAATATACGCCTGCAGTATCTATAAAATATGGATTTTGGGTGCTACCATCTTGCCATAAGTAATAAATAAAATCATTTCCGGGATTCAGCCATAAACTATCGCAACCAAATATTTGTTCAGGCAAATTTGTAGTTTCCTGTTGGTTTGTTTGAATGTGAATGGTATCTCGGGTTATGCCGCATCTGCCAAAAACTGTAGCAAAAATGGTGTCGGTGCCGATATTGTTTCCACTGGTTAAAGTGCAGGAATTTTGGCCATTTTGAGCGGAAAATACCCCCTGGCCAATATGTTGCCAAATGGTAGAGTCTTCTGCTGATGAAAGTGCAATGCCATAAGTATAAGTACCACCACCTTTGCAAATATTTTGTGGACCAGCAATTACAGGATTGCTCGGATTTAAATAACCTTGAAGCATATTAGGAAAGGAGGAGCCAGATTGAAAAGTTGGAAATTCGCCAATCGGTCTTGAATAAAATTGACAAGCTGCACCAGGTAAGTTTGGTTCTCGTATTTCGTCAATATTACCGCCAGTATTTGGATTGACATAAATTTTTCCGTTAGAAGCCAACACAAGTGTACCAAAAGTGGCCAGATTATAAGGGTCTACCGCATACCTTGAATTTTGAATAGCGTTTGCTGTGGTATATGTTAAGTCGTATTGTAATAAATCGGAACCTTGCCAAAGACTTACATATAACTTTGAATTGTCGGGAGAAAATACGACATTAAATGGTTGTTGATTAATCTCAGTGCTGAGCAATAATTCAATAGGATTGAAATATTCTCCGGTTTGCTTGTTGAAATCGGACACTAAAACTCTCCAAGGCCAACCGGCAATCATACAAGCGGCCATTCTGTTGCCATCGTTTGAAAATCTCATTCCACCAAGTTCTGATTGACTTGCTGTACCAATATTTGAAATTACTGGTTGGATATTGATTCCGTTGTTATCGATAAGGAACGCATACCATTTGTTGGTTCCATTTTCCTGGGCGCCCACCCAAATATCTCGCCCGTTTGCATGCCATGTTGCGCTTAGCTTTTCGCTTCCCAAATCGAGAATTTTTATGTTTTTGTAATTGGGAACAACATCGCCTAAACCACCATTCAAAGTCATATCTACTAGGCTGTAGCGCATGCCATTTGCTAAATAGTTTTCTGAGCAATCGTTGGTGAAAACATAAAATTGGTTTGGGTTTCCTGGGTTTGGAGTTATGATTACGGCTTGTGAAGAAGATTGGCAACCAAGTAAAGAATTTCCATTTGGCATTATGCCATAATTTGCATCCCAAATTTTACTTCCATCGGATAGAAATAGTAAATTTCCATCTGCATCTGAGATAGTAGAGGTACATTCATTGAATACATCGAAAATTGGTGAAGCAGTTTGTAAAATTCCTCCTTCTGTAAATCTCATACCACCATTCGCAAAGACCCAATTGTCTGTGACTTTAGAGTAATTGCAATTTCCTATTTGGAAGAATTTAGTGGCTGAGGTGTCGAAACAAGTTCCGTTTCCAGTAATTAAATATAAGGCATGAGCACCAGCGGTAAGAAAAGTTTGGTTCCAAATAGTGTTGGTTGTGGATGGTTGACCGTCTAAAATCCATTGATTGCTGAGGTTATTTAAGGATAAATTAGTTGTGGTAATTTGGTCTCCAGGATTAAACTCAGTAGTTGAAGTAAAGTTAAAATTAGCTTGTGATGGGCACTCTACCTGCACAATGAGCGTTTTTGTTTCCAAGCAATTGGGAGAGTCGTTAAAAGCAGTAAGTTCTATGGTATAGGTGCCTGCAGTAGGAAAAAGATAAGTAAGTTCGTATTGATTCCCGACAATTTGGTTATTTATTTTCCATTCAACAAAATTAGGTAGGCTAATTGGGTTGCTGACAAAAGTTGCGGTAAAAGTTATACTATCGCCAGCTGTAATTTGAAGACTACTACTTGTTATGTTGCTTTGCATAGGGAAGAAGCACAGACTTTGACACGCAACAGATTGTAAGAGAATGGCCCTTTCTTCATTAAGCGCAGCTTGCATTCTTGCAGCTTGTCCGGCAGTGAAGAATTTTTGACAGGCTTGAAAGCCATAATCCATGTAGTTTTGAAATTGGTCGGGTTGGTCGCCGATGCCACCCAATGCAACAGCCCTGAATGGATTATTAGTGCTTGGGTCGTTGGCGTCGGTTGTGCAAGTGTTTGGCGCATCGGTGCAATTTACAACTGCAGTAGATTGGTCGGGAGGAGTATCACAAACATGGTCTCCATCTGTTTGGCAGTTGTTGTTGGTGCATGCCCCTTCGAAAGTATGGTAAAGACCAAGGTAATGGCCAGCTTCGTGAATGTGCACTTTTGAATTGTTTATGGAACTTCCAAACAACTCGGCTTCATTCACAATGCCATCTTCTGCTTGTCCTTGAGAAGTAGGGAAAAAGGCGTAACCAGCGATTCCAGCGCCCATGGATATGGAAGTGATTTCTTTGACCAACCAAATGTTAAGGTACTTGTTTGGGTCCCATCGAATGAGGTTTTTTAAAGCGCTATCTTGTGTTTCGACGGTTACGTTAGAGAGTTCTGAATAACCTCTGTTAATGCCATTTGTAAATAATCCGTCAGGGTCTTGTTGTGCTAAACAGAAACGAATATTTGCATCTGTACCATTTGGGTCGAAATAAGCACCAGCGTTTGCAAATGCATCGTTGAGGTGTTGAATGCCATCGAATATTTGCTGGTCTGTGATGTTTTCAGCTCCGTTTAGGTGAATTACATGCACAACAACTGGAATGGTTTGAATAGAGCGAGAGGCGCCGTATTGTGCAGCAAGTATTTTTTGATTCATTAACTGCAAACGGTTTGCATAACTTGGATTGGCTGCAATTTTTTGTTGCAAGAGCTGGTCGGTTAAACATTTAACTGGAGGAGAAATGCTTTGGTTAATGGCATTGTTGGAAGAAGTTCTGACAAGTTGCGCATGAAGAGGCAAAATTCCAAGGAACAAAATGTAGAAAACACTTTGAAGAATGCAGAGTTTATGGTAGTTTGTTGTAGATTTATAAGTCATTATCTAGAAATTATATATTTATTGATAATTGATTGTTGATTGTTGATTACAGCTTTTAATTAGCTGCATATTCTATTTCAAATATAATGATAAACTCAAGGTTCACTTAAAGGCATTTTCAAAAAGCACAAAATTGGGTATTTCACCGAACTAATGATACTATACTAGAGTAATTCCTAACTAAGGCGGAATTTACAGCGTAAGCGGGTGAGCCAGACACCTTGTGTGGGCGAACACGCGACCGCCGCTGATGCGCGCAGCTTGAAAAGCGCGCATTGGCGGCGGGTACGCCCTAGTTTGTTAAATAATAATGGTTAACTTGATGTTATTCAACCAATGTTTACCTCTCCAAAAAATACATATCCATTTCGCCTTTGTTTTTGGCTTGCATTTTACCGCGGTGGGTGCAGGTGAAATTGGATTTGATAGTCTGATAAGTGGTTTCGCTGATATTGATTTTTCCTGGTTCGCTGCATTGTTCGATGCGCGCGGCAGTGTTAACGGTATCGCCCCAAATGTCGTAGGCGAATTTTTTCAGACCTACAATTCCGGCCACAACAGGGCCAGAATTAATTCCAATTCTGATATCGAAAAATGGCTGGTTATTTTTGGTACATTCTACTTTGTAATTATTTACAAATGCTTGGATGGCCAATGCTGCAGAAGCCACGTTAAAAGCGTGTTTTTCGTCTTTTATAGGTAATCCGCTTACTGCAATGTAGCCATCGCCAACTGTTTTAATTTTTTCGAGGTGATGTTCGGTAATAATATTATCGAAATGAATAAAATAATAGTTTAACAAATTAACCAGCTCTTTTGCAGTAAGGGTTTCGCTCACTTTTGTGAAGTTTACAAAATCGGTAAATAATACCGTTACATTTTCAAAATACTTGGCTTCTGCTGTGCCTTTGTATTTTAATTCTTCGGCTGTTTCGGCAGGTAGAATATTTAATAAAAGGTCGTCTGATTTTTTCTTTTCGGCTGTTAATTCGCTGGTTCTTTCAATTACTTTTTGTTCTAATATTTCATTTTGCTGGAGAATCATTTTCTCTTTATCAGCCATCAATTCAATCACATTTTGTTGAGCGGCATTTTTTTCTGTGAGCGCTATTTCTTTTTCTTTTAATGTTTCAATTAATTTAATTTTTGCTTCTTTTCCTTGCAAAAATACTTTGAAATCGTTGATGGCTTTTACCATTGTAGTTTCCAAATCGGTCATGTCTATTGGTTTAACTACAAAGTCGAAAGCGCCGCGGTTCATTGCGGTTCTGATGTTTGAAATATCGCTGTAAGCAGAAACTACAACTGTTTTTAATTCTAAGTTATTTTCATTGATACGGTTAAGCAATGTAAGGCCATCCATTACAGGCATATTAATGTCTGTAAGCATAATATTAAGGTCATTATCGGCAATTAATTTTGCTAATGCTTCTTCGCCATTTAATGCAAATTCGAAATGATATTCACCTTCACGTATTTTGCTTCTGAATTTCTGGGTTATAAGTACCTGAAGATCTGGTTCATCATCTACAATTAATATTCTTTGGGCCATAAATAAATATTAATTTAATTCGAGAATTCTATTTTTTAATTCATTAAAATCTACAGGTTTGGTTAAATATCCATCTGCACCAAGTCGTTGAGATTCGTTAATATAATGTGGATTTCCATATGCGGTAATCATTACCACACGTAAATGTGGGTAGGCTTTCTTCACTTCTTCGAGCAATTGTAAACCTGTCATACCGGGCATATTAATATCAGATAATAGCATTACCAAATCGAAAGGATTTAAGGTATCCATATATGCCATTGCACCTGGCGCGCTGAATGCAAAATGCAATTCCACTTCACCTGATTTAATTTGCTTGCGGAATTGTTGTTTAAACATTATTTCCACATCCATTTCATCATCTACAACTAGTATTTTTATCATGATTTTGGAATTTTATTCAATTTTTATGTTTCTATGTTAGAATAATATTTCACAAGGGCAAATTAACTGAAAACTCTGTAAAATCATTCAATTCACTTTTTACTTTTAAATCCCCACCATGTGATTTTATAATATCATAACTCAAACTTAATCCTAAACCAGTGCCTTTTCCTGCGGGTTTGGTGGTGAAGAAGGGTTCAAAGATTTTTTCTTGGATGTTTTGAGCAATTCCATTTCCATTATCTTTTATTGAAATAGAAATTGTATTATTTATTTGTTTTGTTGAGAGTGTTACTGATGGTTTATAATTGAAAGTTTTGTCTTCAAGTTCCCGCTCTCTTACAGCATCGAATGCATTGTTGATGAGGTTTAAAATAACACGGGAAATATCTTGCACTACGCAATTGACTTTTGGAAAATTAGAATCTAAGTTTTTTACCATTTCGCAATTGAAACCGGCATCAGTGGCACGTTTACCATGAAACGAAAGGTTGAGATATTCTTCGCACAATTGATTGATGTCGGTAAGTTGTTTTTCGCCAGCGCCGCTGCGGGAATGTTGCAGCATATTTTTTACAATGCTGTCGGCACGTTTGCCATGTTCGTTAATTTTTTGAAGGTTGATTTCGAGGTCTGCTAATATTTCATTGCGTTCTTCTTCTGAATTGGAGGTTTTAAATTCTTTGATAAGTTCGTTGCTCAATTCACTGAAATTATTTACAAAGTTGAGTGGGTTTTTTATTTCGTGGGCAATACCTGCAGTGAGCGCTCCGAGTGATGCGAGTTTTTCTTGTTGAACGAGTTGAGTTTGGGTAGATTTAAGTAATTCAAATGTTGCTTTAGTTTCATCGTTTAAAATTTTTAGTTTGCCATTTGTTTTTTGTTTAAGATAAATAGCAAATCCTAAAGTAATGGCAAATAATCCTAGTAACGCAGTAATTCCTAATAATAAAAAATTGTTCTTTTTACTATTGGTTTGCTGTTCCTTCAGAAGAGCAATTCCAATTGCATCTTCTTGCATTTTTTTTTTCTACTTCGAAACTAATTAGTTTATTGGCTTTCTGTTCTATTTCAATCTGTTCTTTGAGGTTAAGTATTTCATTCAAAACTTTGACAGCTTCTTTATTTTTACCTAAAGTTAAATAAGCTTCAGATAATAATTTTAATTCTTTTAGCAACAAAGTAACTAAGTTAAATTGCTTTAATGCTTTAATTTCTGGAGTTAATGCAATGATTGCTTCTTCTGGCTTATTTTGTAATAATTTTATTTTTGCATAATAGTAATTTGGAATTAAGTTACCGAAAAAGCTTGGGATTATAAATTTCATCGAATCCATTAAATCAATACTTTTCTTCTCATAATAAATTGCAGAATCTAATTTTCCTTTCCATAAAAAATCACTTCCTAATTCCATATAATAGTGAGCTACAAATAATGGGACATTGTTTTCATTATTTATAATGGTTTTTGTTTTTGCAAAGTAATAAGTAGCACTGTCGCTTCTCAATTGACTTTTACATTTTGCCATTTGCATGAAAAGGTAACTTGATTCATTAAAAGATTTTTTATCATTTAAATTATTAAATTCATTAATTGCTTTTATTAAATATTTTTCTGCGTATTTTGGATCTTCATTGTCTAAGAAATAGCTACCTAAAACAGAAAACCGGTTTATTTTTCCTTGTTTACCAAGTAGTCCCAATAATGGATTATCAATTTTAAAATTTTGATTATCGTTTAAATAATCTGCTGACTTTAACATGTAATATTCAGCGTTTTCAGTTAAACTTAAGCGATTGTAAAAACCGGAAAGGACTTGATATACAATAGAAAGTGCTGCAGAATCTTTTTTAACAGTTACATTATTTTCTAATTTGTTATAGTATTCTATACCATCTTTAATTTTATTACTGTTTCTAAATGGGATTCTCATTTCTCTTAATAAAGATAAAATAGAATAATATTCATATCCTGTTGCTTTATTAAAATTATTTTCAAAATAATTTTGACCACTTTTAATTATATCTTCATTTGGTATCGTATTAAGGTATAAATGGCTAATAATGAAATTTATGTTAATGTCAGTACATCTTTTCTTATCTAAAGAGCCTTCTAGCCTCTTAATTTCAGAATTTATTTTATTGTTGGTGAGTAAATTTTTATTTTCATTATCCCAAAATAATTTAATTACTTTATCATAGTAAATCGTGTTATTAAATGTTTTTTCATTTATTTTATTTAGATTTATTAAAATGGAATCTTCAATTGCATTTGATTGGCAAATGCTAGCAGTGCTGAGAATAAAAATGGAAATAAAAATAAGAAGTAAGTTTTTTATTTTTAACATATTTGTTTATAAATAGTATTGTAGTGAAAATAATTTATGAATTTATTTCTTATTTAATTTTGATGGTAAAACTAAATTAAAAATTCTCTTACTTTTTTATTAATTTCATCTTGCACGCTTTTCCAGGTTTGATTTTTAAGGCTTATTGGGTCTTCGCTCTCTTCTGCATCTGCAAAAAATGTAATTGCTTGAGGAACGGTAATTAATAAATTTTGGGTGGTATATTTTTCTTTATGGTAATGAATAAAATTAGCAATGTTATAATGCTTTAAAAGTTCGGCAATATCCCAAAAATCTTTCTTTTTCCCACGACCTAAAATTGCTTGTATTTTCATGGCTATTAAATCCTCTGTAGAAAACATCCGAATTCCATCTTTTTCAATTTCTGGGCGAATAAGAGGATGCGGGTGACGAACAATATCGACTTTTACCTTGTCTACGAAACAGAAAATTCCAAATCGAGGGTTAGTAGATCTATTTTCGAAGGCTGAGCCAAATTTATTTTCAAATGCACTTATGATTTCTTTATTCTCAAAAGGTTTATTTGAAAATAAATCTAAATCAATTGACATTCTGTGTCCATACAAAAGTGATAGGGCAGTACCTCCAACGAGTGAAAAAAATTTCAACTCTGGCATTTCCATCAATTGTCTTAATAAGGAAAGAGTGTGGGGTTCGACTGTCTTAAAATGTAACATCTAAAATCTGTTAATGGTCTGTTTATTACCGCACTTGCTAAATACATGGTGACTTCAGGTAAAAATTTTGCATTTAGCAATGCAGCTGTAACTTTTTCGTCGCCATAATAGCGTCGGCAGTTGCGAATATCTTCTACGTCACCTCTCTCGAAAACGCGTTCTATTACAAAGTTTGCTTTTGCGTCATAGTCGATGTTTTCGAAAACTACATCCCAAAAAATACGCTGGTTAAAAATGGGTTTAGGTTTAACTTCCATTATGTAAAAATAGTATTTATAAATTTTAAACTTCACATTTGATTGGAACTATATTGGCAGGGAAATAATAAACTCACTTCCTTCCCCTTCTTTGGTTTTCAATTTCATTTCACCACCATGTGCTTTTACAATATCGTAACTCAAACTCAATCCTAAGCCTGTGCCTTGTCCTGCGGGTTTGGTGGTGAAAAAGGGCTCAAATATTTTTTCTTGGATGTGATGCGGAATTCCTTTTCCATTATCACTGATGGAAATAGAAATGGTATTATTTATTTTCTGCGTTGTTATTGTTACCGATGGTTTATAATTGGGAGTTTTACCTTCTATTTCACGTTCTCTTACGGCATCGAATGCGTTGTTGATGAGGTTTAAAATTACCCTTGAAATATCCTGAACCACACAATTGACTCTTGGTAAATTAGCGTCTAAGTTTTTCACCATTTCGCAATTGAAATTGGAGTCTGTGGCGCGTTTACCATGAAACGAAAGATTTAGATATTCTTCGCATAATTGATTAATATCTGTGATTTGTTTTTCGCCGGCACCGCTGCGGGAATGTTGCAGCATGTTTTTTACAATGCTGTCGGCGCGTTTGCCATGTTCGTTTATTTTTTGAAGGTTGATTTCGAGGTCGGCTAATATTTCATTGCGTTCTTCTTCTGAATTGGATGATTTGAATTCTTTGATGAGTTCGTTGCTTAACTCACTAAAATTATTTACAAAGTTGAGTGGGTTTTTTATTTCATGTGCTATTCCAGCGGTTAACGCTCCAAGAGAAGCGAGTTTTTCTTGTTGTACGAGTTGGGTTTGGGTGGATTTGAGTTCGTCAACAATTTTTTGAAGTGCTTCTTTTTGCTGATGGATTTCGGCTGTGCGTTCTGCAACTTGCACTTCTAATTCTGCTTTTAGTTTCGTGGTTAATTGTAGTTCTTTTTCTTTTTCGGCTGCAATAATTCTGGCTTTTTCGAGCGATTTTCTTTGTCTATTATCAATGAAAAGAAGTATTCCTAACCAAAAAACAGCAAAAAGATTAGCCATATCTATGTATTCTTCCCAATCTGTATAAAGCTGTAGACTAGTTTGTTCTATTATGTATTCTGTTATATTTACAATAAATAAAGGTAAAGCTGAGTAAGTAATGGGTTTGGTTAATTGAAGATGCTTTTTGGAAAGAGAAAGGTAGAAGAGAAAGATATACAGCGTCTGAGCTAACCAAAATGTGTAAGGAACGATTTGAGAAAAAGAACCTTCTAAAACTAAAATTCCAATACATCCATAAACTAATAGATTTATTTTCTTGTCTAGCTCGGGCTGAAGTTTTTTGCTATCTAATTTAAATTTGGCATACCAAAGAAGAATGGTAATTAAAAAGAAGTTGAATTGCATATTTTAAGTATTGAAACGTAAAGTATTATGTGAGCAAAGTAAGGATAAAGAATTTATGCCTGCTCTCTTTCCGAATATTTTTAAAATTACTTGATTCTTAAAATGTTTCTAAATGCCCAGCGTAAGCGGGTGAGCCAAACACCTTGTGTGGGCGAACACGCGACCGCCGCCAATGCGCGCCGCTTGAAAAGCGTGCATTGGCGGCGGGTACGCCCAAGATTTAAAAGTCAGTTATCGTAAAAGCGTTAAATAACCTGCTTTTCCTATCTTTTCTCCAGCAGCGTTAAAATATTCAATGGTCCAAAAATAAGTTCCATCTGAACATGATTTATTGTTGAAAGTTCCGTCCCAGCCCTGAGAAAGATTTTCGGTGAAAAAAATTTCTGAGCCCCAGCGATTTAAGATTCTAAGTGTGGCATTCTCAATTCCTTGCAACTGTTTTGGAATGAATACATCGTTAAATCCATCACCATTGGGTGTAAATGAATTGGGTAATTCAATCACAATATCGCATAACTCGGCAGCAATTGTTATTGAATCTCTTGTAAAACAGGTTCCATTATTTAATTGCAGCCAGTAAAGGCCAGCGGTATTTATATCAATGGTAGAAGTATTGGCCCCATTAGACCACAAATAAGTATTGGCAAAGTCTGAAGTTAAAGTAATGTTTTCGCCTTGACAAAAGCTGGTATCGTTTCCAAGTTCTAAGAGAGGTGTTGTATTAAATTCAAGTTGAATGCTGTCTCTTGTAAGGCATGGGCCATTGCTTGCATCTGCCCAATATATTCCTGAATTTGAAACATTTATAGATGGCGAAGTAGCCCCATCAGACCAAATATAAGCTTCAGCAATACCAGCATTTAATGTTATAAGTTCTATGTCGCAAAAAGAAGTGTCGGGCCCAAGGTCAAAAAATGGCGTTGATAAAAATGAAATTTCTATTGAATCTCTGCCAGAACATTGACCAGAAATGGTTTCTACCCAATAAATGCCTGGACTAAAGACAGTAACTATAGGAATTGCAGCGCCATTAGACCAGGTGTAAGAATCTGCAGGTCCTGCATTTAATGTAAATTCAGTTGCATCGCAAACACTTGTATCTTTTCCTAATGAAGGTTTGATAAAATAATTGATGTTGATGGAATCTCGGGAACTACCGCAGCTATTGCTTGCCTGAAGCCAGAAATTCCCACTGTTGTTTACGGTAAACGAATTTGCGGTTGAATTGTCTTGCCATAAATAATTCGATATTGTTCCGCCTGAGCTTATGGGAGAAATGAGTAAAGGAATCTGGTCGCAAATGCTGGTGTCGTTTCCTAATTGTATATTAGGTAATAAATCTTGTGTTACCAGAATAGAATCTCTTGCTTTACAATTATTTTTGGTTACTTCGAGCCAGTAAACGCCGGGGCTTGTTACCTGAATAGTGTCTCCAGTGGAAGAATTGCTCCAAAGATTGACCGAATTATCAATATTGTCGTCAATTACAAGCGTAATTCCTTCGCAAACAGTGGTGTCCGCTCCTAATGAAAATTGAAGCGCTTCGGTTGTTGTGCCGAAATACACATCGTCTATTCCTAAATCATCGAAACCAGTAACTCTGCGACTTTCAATTTGAATAAGTGCCGTTGTATTGTTGCCAGAATTCCATTCTGAACATAAATAAATCCATTGTGGGCAGCAAGGTTCGGTAATTAAACCCAGGTCTACTTCGGCCAATTCTTGTCCATTGATTCTTAAACCCATTAAAGGAGCTCCACCTGATATGCAATCACCTTCGCGCGCCAAGTCCCGAATCCAGCAGGAAAATACGTAGTTTGTATTGGGTTGCACAGCAATTAAATCTTGCGTTCCTACGGGTAAGTTAGGATTGAATGGTTTCCAGGCAACATCGGGGTTATCAATTGTAGCGTTACCGGTATCGAACCAGAGAAATCTCCCTGTGATTGGGTCACCGGTTGTATGATCTGTTTGAGGAGTATTGAAACAAGCTCCATAATTACGTGATGCAACAATTATGTAAGTGCCGGGTGTGGGAATGGTTGTGTATGGGTTTTCTGTAGTAAAACCTGGTGGAATATCTGTAAATGGAGCTGAAAAATCGGGATTGTAATCGGCCAAAAGATTAATGCCGTTGGAGCAGCATTGGCTTTGAGCAGCATTGTATGATAACAGAAGTAAACTAAATAAGTACAATTTTTTCATACACTAGAATTTTACTAAAGGTGGAAAGAGCATTATTCAAATCTACATTAAACTCTTCGAAGGTTTAATGTAGTAGCTGAATTAGGGTATTTTTTTGGGTAGTTGAAAAACTATAAATCCATTTTTCTAGATGTCGTTTTATAGATAGTGCCACCCTTTGAATAAATGCATTATACTACAATCATTTCTATATTTTGAAAGAACCTTATTAAGTCAAATTATACGTTATAAAAAGGGAAATTTAATTCAAAAAATTTGTAGTTAACGCAATAACATTACAAATCCTCTTTCAATTTTAACATTCTTACTATAATCTTTATATTCAATTATATAAGCATAAATATCTTGTTGAACCTGGCGCTGAAAATAAGTCCCATTCCATCCTTTATTTATGTCATTACTTTCAAAAATTAACTCGCCTATTCTATTGAAAACCATCATATTGAATTCAATTATTCCTGTGCCTTTTGCATAAAATTCATCATTAACATTGTCACCGTTGGGGGTAAAAGAAGTTGGAATATATAATTGCCCTTCTTTATTGATAGTTGCTAAAAATGACCTGGTGAAAATACAACCATTGGAACCTGTATAATATAAAGTAAAGCGCTGATTATCTATAATAATTATCTTTTGGCTTTCACATGTATCACAAAGCAATAAATCTTCGGGTTGCCACCAGAATTCAGAATAATTTCCAAAACTCCACACATTCAAAGAATCCCCAAATTGAATTAAAGTATCAGTTGGAAGCATTGCTTCAGGTTCATCTATGTTTATAGAAAGTGTATCGTAAGCGATTCCACATTCTTGTACAACTGATACCCTAATGTCGTAATTACCAGTATCTTCGAAGCAAAACAAAATAGAGTTATCATTCTCTTCAAGATTTTCACTATAAATCTTATTATTGATAAACCAAGAAACTTCATTCAAATTAGTTCCTACAGCATTGATTTTAATACAATCTCCTTTACAAATAGAGGAATCACTGAGTTCTAAGTAAATATTTGGGGATAAGATTTCGGTTACTATAAAATTGGCAGAGTCAACACAGCCATAAATATCCGAAACATTTACTTGATAATTGCCAGACTGATAAATAATTACTGTATTGCTATTCTGTCCATTGCTCCAAGCAATCTGATTAAAATTTCCAGGTAATGAAAATGTTATGGAATCATTTGCACATAATTGCATTTCAGGAAAAATTGGAATTAAATAATTATTGTAGAAATTTAAATTTATAGTAATAATTGAATCACAGCCAGATGACGTTGTGAGCGTATCATAGAAAGTTCCTGCAGATGTTGCTATTGTTCCATTGGGTAGAACATAGCTTTGTCCATTACATAGTTGAATGTTTTGCGCAACAGTTATAGATGGTGTTATTGTTAAATTGATGGTAATGATTGAATCGCAGCCTGATGTAGTTGTCAGTGTATCGAGAAAAGTTCCCGAAGAAGTAACTGTTGTTCCATTGGGTAGAGTATAGCTCTGACCATTACAGATATTAATGTTTTGTATTGAATTAACTGTCGGTAAAATCTGAATTTCTATAACCCGTAAACTATCGCAATCAAACTGATTTTGAATGTTCAAGGTGTCTGAATAAAAACCAGATTGTGATAACGTTATACCAGTTGAAGAGGTGTATGAAGCCCCTGAGCACAGAGCAACCTGAATTGTGTCAAAATTTGTTGGATACCAATTAATTACCCGTTGGATTATGCTATCGCAACCCCAATAACCTAATACATTCAATGTGTCAGGATATGTTCCAGGTGAGCTTACATTATTTCCATTACTCAAAGTGTATGTTGAACCTGGGCAAATGAAAATTGTGTCAATTGGGATTATTAGTTGAAAGAATAATACAGCTATCGAATCAATTGAAACTCCGCAACTATTGCTTGCTTCCAGCCAATATACACCACTGCCATTTACTGTCAAATTATTGGCGGTTGAATTGTTTTGCCAGATATAATTTGAAATTTGACCGCCAGCATTTGTGGGCGAAATAAGAAACTGAATTTGATTACAAATGGAAGTGTCGTTTCCTAGGTTTATTTCTGGTAATAAATCCAATGTAACTGTAATTGAATCTCTTGCTTTGCAATTGTTTTTAGTTACTTCAAGCCAATAAGTGCCAGGACTTGTAATTTGAATAGAATCTCCACTTGAATAATCACTCCAAAAATTGGTTGAGTTATCTATATTATCCGACACAACAAGTGTAACTCCTTCGCAAACAGCGGTATCGGCTCCTAATGAAAATTGAAGTGCTTCTGTTGTTGTGCCGAAATACACATCATCGATACCTAAATCATTCCAACCGTCAGCTCTTCTACTTTCAATTTGAATAAGTGCAGTTGTGTTGACACCTGAATTCCATTCTGCACATAAATAGGTCCATTGTGGACAACAAGGATTTGTGATAAGCGCCAAATCAACTTCGGCCATTTCCTCGCCATTAATTCGTAAACCCATTAAAGGAGCTCCGCCTGTAATACAATCTTGCTCCCGCGCTAAATCGCGAATCCAACAAGAAAAGACGTAGATTGTATTTGGCGAAACAGTAATTAAACTTTGAGTGCCCTCAGGTAGTGAAGGGTCGAATGGTTGCCAGGCAAGCTCTGGTGTAGTAGGAGAGGCTGAGGCGCTGGCATCAAACCATAAAAATCGACCATTTATAGGGTCGCCTGTAGTGTGGTCGCCTTGAGGTGTGCTGAAACAAGCGCCATAATCGCGCATAGGAACAATTATATAGGTGCCTGGAGTTGGGTAAAAAGTGTAAGGATTAGCAGTGATAAATCCAGGAGGAACATCATCAAATGGAGCTGAAAAATCGGGGTTGTAATTGGCTAAAAGGTTTATTCCATTGGAGCAACATTGGCTATGAACAGAACCACATGAAATTAAAAGATAACTAATTAAGTAAACGTTTTTCATGCTTCAGAATTTTAATAAAGTTGAAAACAATTGAAAGCGTAGTTTTCAAATTTACTTTAATCTTGTCTGAAGTTTTTAGCAGTGGTAGAATTAGGGTATTTTTTTGGGTAGTTGAAAATAAAAATAATTAAAAATGGATTTCTAAATCACCTGTTATGCAGAATCGTAAAAGGTTTTGAAATGTTATTCGACTGAATAAAATAAAGGCCGCTTTGAAACAAACGCACATTTATTTCCATGCGTTTTGTGTTTGAGATGGTTTGGAAAACCAATCTGCCTTGTGCATCAAAAATGCGGATGGGTAGGCTCGGAAATTCACTTTCAAGAATTAAAGTTTCATCTGCAGGAATGGGATAAACCTTTAGTTGATTTGAATTGATTGAATTTATTCCAACACTTGAAAGTAATACGCAATTGGAGGTATCGCGACAGTTTCCTGAGCTTGTTTCCAGTGCATAATTTCCATCAGAAGTTGCTGTAAAAGTTGGGTTTGTTTCACCAGAAATACTTGCAAAGTCGGCATCACAATTTAACCATTGCAATTGTACATTTTGAGGTAGATTTAATGCTGTAAACACGTTATCGTTTATTGAAATTTCAGCGTTTAAGGTGTCGAATGTTAAATTGAGTGTGAGCAAACTATCGCAACCGTTAGCAGCAGTTAATGTGGTTTGATAAATACCTGATTGAGTAAAGGTTTGGTTGCCAATGTTGTATGTTTCGCCAGCACAAATATTAATTGTTTGACTCTTTATTGAGACAGGTGTAACCTCCAAATTCAGAATCTCTACATTCTCGCAACTTCCATTTGTTGATATGAATCTTGGATATACGCCATTGTTTTTTAACCAATATCCATTATAAAAAACCGAATCACCTGCGCAAATTTGATTGTAAATGTTTGTTCGGTTGATGCACGTGGTATGTTTGGTTAAAAACATATCTTGTGCATAAATCGGAAACCATATAGCTGTATCGGAATTTAAGCTTATTGTTGTTGTTGTGCTATTTGTATAATTAAATTGATAATCATTCGTGAAATGACCAGCACAATACAATAGGCCATTTGTATCAGTAACCATTTCGTTAATTTGAGCCTTTCCTAGTTCAGAATAAAAAATACGTTGTGAAAGATAATTGCCATCAGTTGTATAACGCAGTATATAAGGGTTAGGTGGACTATTAAAAGCATTTGTTCCAGGTGTTAAGGGAACTATTGGAGATGCAGGGTCAACATCAACAATTTTGCAGCGCGTTGTACCGCTCATATACAAACGACCTGCACAATCAATTGCTAATTCTAAACCTTGAACATCGCCACTTATGCCAGTGTCAGAATCTGGTCCAAACAACCAATGCGCCCAACGGATTGCCCCATTATCTGTGTAACTCGCTATATAAGCATTATCTTGAACAGTTTCATAAGTATATCTTGGGATTTCATACGTGGATGTATCTGGATCGAAATCAGTTAAAGGTAAAGTAGGAATAAAGTTTGGCTGGTAACCAACAATTCCTGTGATATACATATTATCGTAAGCATCAAAAACAATATCAAATCCAGCAGTATTGGCATGACCTTCAATTTCTTTAGCCCAGATAAATGTTCCTGTGGATGAAAATTTAGCAAAAAACATACGGGCTCCAAATGCATAATCGGGTAAAATCAATGTGGCGGCAGGATTTCCCGAAACTATTTCAAGTGTGTCCAAATATGAACCGGTAATTACTACTTCATCATTACTATTTATTCCAATGGCAGCTACACTTAAACCCCAAGGCGTAGGCCCAAATATTTTCATGTAATTTTCAAAAACCGGAATTCCATTTGCATTTAACTTCATTAGTAGGCCTTTGTATTTGCCTGGATAAATGGTATCGATTATCACTTCGTTATGCGTAACAATAAAGTTGCCCGATATTACCCCAGTAATTATAAGTTGATTGTCGGATGTGCAATCTATATCTGAGAAAAGAATGTTATTGTAGTAGGGCTCTTCACCGGGGGCAAGAGGTATATCTATATAGGTAAAATGAGTTTTCCATAAAAAATTACCATCCGTATCAAATTTGCCTATATAGCCTACAAAGTTTGTAGATAAATTTAACTGAACTGTAGTATCGGTCGGATTTAAATTCACATTATTAGGGCCATTCCCACTGATTATAATATTCCCTGAATTATCGACTACAATAGCGTTAGAAGTTTCAAATCCTAATGAACCTAAATTTTTAACCCATACAGCATTTCCTTGGGGATCAAGTTTCGCAAAAAATAATTGAGAAGCCCCATTGCCTAAATTTACAATTTGATTACTATCTGCATTAAATTCTAATACATTGTTTAATAATGGAAAAAGCGGATCAGTCGGATTTGCATGTAACGTATCGGAAAATGTTCCCAAAATATAGAGGAAACCATTTTTATCAATAGCCATATCGCTTATGTAATCTTGCTGGATAGAACCGAAGGTTTTTACCCATTGAAATGCAGGTGTTTGTCCGATTGCTTTTGAAAAAGACAACACTAAAACAAATAAAACCAGTTTGCATTTAATGCAATTTAAGTTGAAGTATTTCATGTAGTTTGTTAGTGTTGGATTTTAGTTTTATTGCTTCACAACCTTGTACCTACATTCATCTACTTCCAACACATACATGGCCGGCGCTAATTCCCGAAAGTTGATGATTTGCTTTTGGGCGTTTCCTTTGGTGGAAATTACAAGCGCTCCAGTGGCGGTAAAAAGGCGAATGTCATAACTTGATTTTTCTAAGGTAAATTCAAGTTGTTCATTTACTGGGTTAGGCGAAACAATTAAATTATCGCACAATGAACCTTGTTTTTCGGGTGTTGATGATTTAATGATTTGTCTGCAATTGCTTGTGTCTACACATTCGCCGATGGTAATTACAGCACCATAATTACCAGTTGTTTGGGGTACGAAAGAAGTTTGTGTTGCTCCGGGAATGGCTTGTCCGGTGGTGCAATTAATCCATTGAATGCTGGTGGGAGAGCCATTCACATAGAGCATAGAATCTGTCTGAAAAATTTGGGCGTTAAAATTCAGTATTTCGGCTTCAATTGTCAGTATGCTATCACAACCGCTTGCGTTGGTAAGGGTTTGGGTATAAATACCAGAATTGCTGTAGGTAATTCCATTTATTGAAATCGGATTGCATTCGTTGAGTGATAAGGTCGACTCAATTAGTTGACAAGTATTCAGTTTCACCAACCAACAATCATAGCTAGTATAATTATCAACGGTGCTATGATTGCCTGAAACATCATTATCATTTGAACCAGATGTTCCTGAAACAATAAATCCTCCATCATTCGTCTGTATAATGGAGCTAGCATATTCAGGAAATGAACCTCCTAAAGATTTTTGCCACTCAGTTGTTCCTGTATTATTTAGTTTCACTAACCAATAATCCATCGAACCATGATTGCCTGAAACATCACCATCATTTGAATCCGAGTAACCTGAAACAATGTATCCTCCACCAATTGTCTGTTGAATAGATACTAAGTGTTCATACCCAGCTCCTCCTAACGATTTTTGCCACTCAATTGCTCCTATACTTGTTAGTTTAACAATCCAGTAATCTAGGCCACCATGATTGCCTGAGACATCACCATCATTTGAACTAGACATACCTGCAAAAATGTATCCTCCATCATTTGTTTGTTGGATAGGCCCTCCTGAATCTGCCGATGAACCACCTAATGATTTTTGCCATTCTATTGTCCCGACACTAGTTAGTTTCACCACCCAGCAATCTTGGGAGTTATGGTTCCCTGAAACATCACCATCATTTGACAGAGAAGTTCCTGAAAGAATGTACCCACCATCAGTTGTCTGTTCAATAAAGTATCCATAATCATAACTTGATCCACCCAATGACTTTTGCCATTCAAGTGTTCCCAAAACACTTAGTTTCGCCACCCAGAAATCGTCGTTACCATGATTGCCTGAAACATCACCATCATTTGAATTAGAATATCCTGCAAGAATGTAACCTCCTTCATTGGTCTGTTGAATAGAGATTGCGGATTCATACCCAGTTCCTCCAAATGATTTTTGCCACTCTATTGTCCCAATACTAGTTAGTTTCACTACCCAGCAATCAGCACTTCCATGATTGCCTGAAACATCACCATCATTTGATGTAGAAAATCCTGCAACAATGTAGCCCCCATCCGTAGTTTGTAGAATAGATTGTGGAATCTCACTGGCCGTTCCACCTAGTGATTTTTGCCATTCAATAGTCCCTGTTTCATTTAGCTTTACAATCCAGTAATCTTCAAAACCATAATTAACTGAAACATCACCATCATTTGATTTAGGTCGTCCTGCAACAATGAATCCTCCATCATTGGTTTGTTGAATAGGCCCCCCATAATCAACGCCTGATCCACCCAATGATTTTTGCCATTGAATGGCAGGCTGGCTAATTGATAAGAAAAAACTGAAGGAGAAGAAAAGTGTAATGAGTATATTTCTTTTCATATTTATTTGGCTTTTTTAAATGTTAATTAACAGATTTAGAAAAAAAACAAGGGCTGATTGGGTCGATTAAAATTCACTCAATAATCCAGAATCAATTTATGCATAAGCTTCATTTTTTATTGCTTCACAATCTTGTACCTACATTCATCTACTTCCAGCACATACATGGCCGGAGCTAATTCACCAAAGTTGATGATTTGCTTTTGTGCGTTTCCTTTTGTGGAAATTATAACCGCTCCAGTAGAGGTAAAAAGACGAATATCGTAGCTTGATTTGTCTAAGATAAATTCAATTTGTTCATTCACAGGATTAGGCGCAACAATTAAATTATCGCATAGTGAACCTGGTTTTTCCGCTGCTGTTGATTTAATGATTTGTCTGCAATTGCTTGTGTCAACACATTCGCCAATGGTAATTACGGCGCCATAATTTCCTGTTGTTTGAGGTGCGAAAGAAGTTTGCGTAGCGCCCGGAATGGCTTGTCCGGTGGTGCAATTAATCCATTGAATGCTGGTTGGTGAGCCATTCACATAGAGCATGGAATCTGTTTGAAAAATTTGGGCATTGAGGTTTAAGATTTCTGCATTAATGGTAAGAATACTATCGCAACCGCTGGCGTTTTGCAATAACTGAGTAAACTGGCCAGAAGTAGAGTAGGTGATCCCGTTAATGCTGATTGGGTCACAATCGTCTATATTCAGTGTTGTAGAGCTTGGGGAAGAAATAGCTACCTGAATCACTAATACACTGTCGCAAGCTGTGCCATTATCAAAAATTTGTTGGTAAATACCCGAGCTCTCATAAATTTGACCGTTCACTTCAACTGCGCTACACGACTGAAAAGACAGTTGACTGCTGGCTTCGTTTATTTTTAAAGTTAAGCATGTTATACTATCGCATCCTTCAATCGAACGGTTGTTAATGGTATAGAACCCTGAAGAATCAAGAATTTGTCCTGCAATTTCATAAAATGGTTCACAGGTTTCAATATATGTTTTTTCCAATAAACGCTCACAAAAGCTATATTTAGCAATAAATCCATTATAAAAACCGCCATCATAAGTAAACTGATTATTCCCGGGCTCAAACTCCGATACATTTGCAAATTCGCCTGGCAAATAAAAATTCTTTTCTAATGAATCTACCGCAAGGCCTGATCCCCAAGCTACTTCAGGGTTTCTGATAGTTTTTACCCATTCAAAATCTCCAAGTGGATTAAAGCAGACAATAAACGGGTTTAAAACCGCACTATCAGGAGGAGTTATAATTGCTTGACCAATACCTGGGTCGAAATCATTAGAACCGTTCGCCCCGTATATCCATCCCGTAACATAAACATTACCAGAATTTCCTGTTACAAGATATTCAGAACCCAAAGCTCCTGCATAAGCTGATGTAGAAACAGTTCTTACCCAAGTAAAATTACCATCTAAATCATATTTTGCTAGAAAAACCCCTCCTGTTGAATCTGGAGGTGGAACTACGTTAAGGGGAGAAAAATCAAAATCATAATCAGGAAAAAACACACCATAGGTGTAAAAAGAATTATCGGGGCCAATTTGTATATCACTTAAAGTGTAAGTATTATAACCTTCATATTGCTTTAGCCAAACGAAATCGCCTTGGTTATCTAATTTCAAAATATAAGAACGCTGCGGCAGACCATCAATTGGATTAGTTAATTGAATTCCTGGTCCAGGATCTACATCTAAAGCTGATGTATAAAGGCCTACTATATAAATATTGCCAACTAAATCTATTGTTTGCGCAGCTATACTTTCAAAGCCGACACCTCCAAATTGTTTGGCCCAAATAGTGCTTCCATCGAGCATATTAAATTTTGCGGTGAAATTATCTGTTTCTCCATTCGAATTAAAAACTATTGGGCTACCTGGATTTCCAAAATCCACTGTATCGGCAAAAACGCCACTCATAACAATATTGCTGTCAGGGGTAAAATCAATCGAGAAACTGATGTCCCCATAGATATCACCACCAAATCTTCTTACCCAAATGTAATTTCCAAATTTATCGTATTTTCCAATAAATATATCTTCTTCTAAATTTGGAGGTGGAATTGCCGTTGCATTTGTATCTAAATTAAAGTCAACAAAACCATAACAATATCCTACAACATAGATGTTTTCATTTTTGTCTAGAAGTATTTTCCTTATGTAATTGATTCCCGAACTTTGGTTAAATTCTTTTTGCCAAATGGGAGTACCAGAGGCGCTTAGTTTTACTAATATTGCTTTAGTGTTTAGTAAATATGTTACTGTTGAAGTATCACAGCATGATTCAATTTGAGTGTTTTCATTCCCAACACCTGCAGCATAAATTTCACCTTTATTATTGATTTGTAATGCAGTAAAACTTTGTACATCGGCTCCAGTTAAGCGAGTAACCCAATGGCATTGAGGGGCTTGGGCTAATATTGCTGAATAAAATAATATTAAAATTAGAGTAAATAACAGTCTTAAGTTTTTCATTTTATTTATTGCTTTACAATCTTGAACCTGCATTCATCCACCTGCAACACATACATGGCTGGCGCTAAATCTTGAAAATTGATGATTTGCTTTTGGGCGTTTCCTTTGGTGTTTATGATGAGCGCTCCAGTGGATGTAAAAAGACGAATGTCGTAATTTGAATTATCTAAGGTGAATTCAATTTGTTTATTCACCGGATTAGGAGATACGATTAAATTATCGCACAATGAACCAGATTTTTCGGGTGTAGATGATTTAATGATTTGCCTGCAATTGCTCGTGTCAACACATTCGCCAATGGTAATTACGGCGCCATAATTTCCTGTTGTTTGAGGTACGAAAGAAGTTTGTGTAGCGCCAGGAATGGCTTGTCCGGTGGTGCAATTAATCCATTGAATACTGGTTGGAGTTCCATTTACAAATAGCATGGAATCCGTTTGGAAAATTTGGGCGTTGAGGTTTAAGATTTCTGCTTCAATGGTAAGCACACTGTCGCAACCGCGCGTATTGAGAAGGTTTTGGGTGTAGCTGCCCGATTGGTTGTAGGATATTCCATTTAATTGAACAGTTTCACATGCTTCAAGCACAATTTCCCCAAATGTAGCTTGTAAAAGCTCAAAATTAATATTGATTAAGCTGTCGCAACCAGCTTTATTCATCATGAGTTGAGAATAAGTCCCTGATTGCGAATAGGTTTGATTATTTATTGTTAAAGAATTACACGCCTGTAAATTTAAATTAGCTGTTGAAGGATTTGCTTTTGTTAAATGAAGAATAGCAATACTATCGCAAAGATCTTCATTTTCATAAAAACTAAAATAGGTTCCACTTTCGGAAAATGTATTTCCATTCCATGAAAAGGAAGAATCGCAGGTAGTTACTTGATTTTCGCTATTTCGAACCGGGCATGTACTATACTCTGCAATAAAACCTTGTAATAGTATAGGATTCAGCGAATCAGAAAATGTGTAGAAAGAATCTCCATATTTGAATGAGTAGGGCGTTTGGAGAACACCCGAAATGTAAACTTCACTTCCATCTGTTCTTACATAAAAATCATAGAGATATACTAAATTTGTTACTGAATCGCACATCGGCAAGGCATACCTAAAATCACCATCAGAATTTAACGAAAGTAAATAATGCGTGAAAGGATTTCCAGGATTAATCGTAGAATTTGTTGGAGCTGAAAGGGTGAACACATCAGGGCCTGGATCCATGTCCACCGACTGATAAAACAAACCCTTTATGTAAAGATTACCACCTTGATCAAATTGTAAATCAGACCATCCCTTGGTGTAGCCGTAAGCATTCGTTTCCCATGTTTTAGCCCAAAGGAAATCTCCATTGGAATTTAGCTTCACCAAATAGGCTATGCTTCCCGGAATTGCCGAACTTACAAAATAGTTTTGTGAAGGATCTGGATCAAGATCATAATCGATTTCATTTACAGCCTGACCGATAATGTATATTTCCCCTGCAGAATTAACTTGAATAGTATTTCCAATATGTTGTCCATTATTTTGGAATTGTTTTAGCCATAATAAATTGCCTGTGCTGCTAAATTTCACCATGGCTATTTTAGAATAAAAGCCATTTGATGGTGCTGCATAAACAGTTCCTGGACCAGGGTCAACATCCAAAGTACTCAAATAATTAAGAAGCAGATAATAATTCCCCGACGCATCGACGCATTGACCATAAACATCAGTTATACCTTCCAGTCCAAATTTTTGCGCACTTATTGTCTGTCCAGAAGCATCTAACTGTAAAACAAAAGCATCGGATACTCCATTAGCATACAAAACAATTGGAGCTCCGGGATTGCCTAGGTCAATTGAATCGGTAAATGTTCCGGTAATCAATAAATTTCCTGAGGGTAGGATATTCAGTTCACGGGCAAAATTTGAATCCGAAATACCAAAATTCCTTGCCCACAAAAAGTCACCATCTGGATTGTATTTTGCCACACAAATTTCACGAGCCTGATCAGGATCAACAATGTAGTCGTTAGTTGAATCAGGATCGAAATCAATTGTTCCACCAAAAATCATCGTTAAAATGTAGATGTTATCTGCCGAATCTAATTCCATTTTAACATCATACGTATTATGTAAACCATAAAGTCTTTTTTGCCAAACAAAATTACCTGCTTGATCGTGGCGGGAAAGTGTAATATTGATTCCTCCTCCATCGTCTGAAATCTGAGTAGTATCATAAAACGAATGGAAATTTGCAAAACCTTGGTTAATGCTCGCTCCATACACCTGTTGCTGCGAACCTAAAGATACAGCAAGGAAAGCAGATGTCCCCTGTGATGATGCTCTGCTTACCCAATGGCATTCTGGAGCCTGAGCAATTATTGTAGTTGTGAATAAAATGAAAATGTATGGTAGAATTTTCTTCATAGGCTACTATCAAAATGTAAATTGTTTATTCGAAATCAATAATTATCAAAATTAATAATACTACTTTTCAAATCTAAAACAATGTGCATCAAAAACATTAATTATCTTACAAATAGGGTATTTTTTTGGGTAGTTAAACTTTGGATTGTTTAAAACGTTGTATTTTTGAAACTACCAAAAACAGAAATATGCAAGTTGCTTTTATATCCGAATGTTCTACATTTTCCAAGATTATTTCAAACGGTTTAACTGAAAAATATCCTTTATTAAGTTTTGTGCATTATACGCATCCGGATGTTTTATTAGAAACCAAACAACCAAATTTTTCGCATTTTATTTTAAAATTAACCGACAGAGAATCCTTCGATTTAAAGATTCGTAAAATCAAAAAAAACAATCCACATTCAATCTGTATTGGATTAATTATTAATCGAGAATTTAAAACAATGCAATCTGTTGTTTCAAGTTTCGATTATATATTTAATGATGCTGAAATTGAAGAGAAATTAAACATTTATTTTCAACAACAATTGGCTTCGAAGACAGATTTAAAAGTAGAAAGCGTTAAGTTAAATATAGAAAAAAATAAAAAAAAATATATTCAATTAAATTCAAAATTAAGTCTTTGTTTAGTTTTAATATCTGAGAATAAAACTGCAAAAGAAATTGCGGAAATATTATCTAAATCTCAGCGCACAGTCGAAAAATACACCACATTTTTACGTGAGTATTTCAATGTAGAAAGAAAAGTAGATTTAATTAGAATTGTAAAGGAAATTTCAGGAAATTAGGATTAATAAAATAGTAAATACGGACTCTTAATGTTGATTATTTTTATTTATTACTTTCAATAGAATAAAATAAAATTAGTATTTATTAGTTTGATTTTATTGTTAATTAACACATATTTTTAAAGTTAATACAAAACACTGATACTGCCTTTGTTGGTTAAATTTTTACCACTATAAAATTTTGCTGTGTGGACATAAAAATATGTACCTGCTAAAACAATCGAGTTATTCATATCTTTTCCATCCCAAACGAGATTTTCTCCACTAATTTTTCTAATTAATTTTCCCCAACGGTCATATATAAAAACAATTTGATCTGTTCCTCCATCTACTGTAAATGATAAAACATCATTAATACCATCTTCATTTGGAGAAAATACATTTGGTATGTTTGAATTACAATCAACAAATAAAGCTGACATTGTATCTGCCCAAATGCAACCCTCCAAGCTTGTTAAACGCAACCAAACAGTTGTATCATTATTTAAATAAATAGATGAAACAGTATCTCCTGTGCTCCATAAATATGAAAATGCAGAAAAGGGTGGTTTAGCTTCATAAGTTTCTCCATTACAAATGGTTATATTTTTTTCAGCAAAATCAAAATAAGGAATATCGTAAATTGGAATTTCAACAACTGTAGTATCAGAATAGCAATTGTTTAAGCTGTAATATGCCCCAAATGTGTTTAAAGAATTAGCATTAAAGTTGGGAAGATATATTGAATCAGATGAAACGGAAACAAAATCTAAAGTGTTTAACCAATTTAAAACTGAACCTTCATATGCTGACGAATTAATATTAGTAATAAACAATGTGTCTTCTTCACAAATTTTGCTGTTTATTAATTCCGGATTTGCATTTGGAATGTGGTTTACCTGAATAAATATACTATCTGAAATTTCACAATTATTTAAAAGACTTTTTAAAACATAAAATCCAGATTGTGCAGGTTGAATAGACATTAAGTTGATTTCAGGATTGGTTTGCGTAAAGCCTTGAGGTCCTTGCCATTGGTAATTATATGTTGGATTAGTAGGGAATGATATGTTTAAATTTTCCGATTGACATAAAGTATCTGGTGAGTTGAATAGTGTATGTTCGATTTTTGTGACAATTATTGGTATAGAATCAGAAGGAACAGCGCAATATTCAGGATTGAATGTAAAATTTACAACGTAATTTCCTTGATTTACAACGTCTATATTTTGAAAATTTATTGCCTGATTATTTATTGTTGAATTATCTGGAAGTGTCCATGCATAAGTATCAATTCCTTGAAGATTTGTAACATCAAAGTAAATACTATCGCCAAAACATGCACCAATTGAATCTATTAATTGATATGAAGCAAGTGGAACAACATTTAAAAAGAAAGTATCTCTGTAAGTGCAGCCATTATTCGTAAATAGTAATTTATAAATACCTTCTTGATTTAAATTTGTTTGAGCGAAAAGTAAATTAGGGGTATTAACATTCTGGTTATTGGGAAATGTCCAATTCGCTTGGTATTGCGGATTTGTAGGGATATTTGTTACAAATTGTGCGTTCTCGCAAATTTCTGGTAATGGATTTAAAATAATACTGGGTAATGAATCTATATATATTCCTAAAGTTTGAGGTATTCCAGGACAGTAATTTTCTGCAGGTTCTAGGTTAAGAAAATAATTTCCAGCATCGTTTGCAGAAACATTAGGTTCTAAATATACGTCGCTTGAATTTTGTGTGATTTGATTCCCATTAAACATCCAAAAATAATTGGATGCGCCAACTACGTTCCCCACTTCTAATGATAAAGTGTCGTTTAAACAATAATAACTTGGCGTTTGTATAGATGCACTTGGAAAAGGATTAAATGGTACTTGAATAACCGTAGCTAGTGAAGTACAAGCTGTTACTGGGTCGATTGTTCGTAAATCAAAAGTATGATTAGATGGAGTGACCATAACAGTGAGGGTGCTGTTCTGACTGATTAAAAAGTTTGAATTGTGTTGATACCAATTGATATTTCCTACTTCTTCAATATTTAAAGTCACCGTATCGTTGGGGCAAACAGGAGCAACATCAAAGTCGATAGGTTGAGCAGGTAGCGCAATAAATGATGCCATAGCTGTATCAGAGGAAACGCATCCCAATGCATCGGTAACTGTTAATGTAAATGGATTTTGATTGCCTACCCAAGCATTTGAATTATTGTTATAAAGAACATTGTTCCAAGTATAAGTGTTAAAACCAGCCAGGCCGTATACATTCAGTTGAGTCCCATTACATGCAATGGAGTCATTATTACTCCAATAAATTTTAGCTAGATTATCATAATGGGGAACTTCTATTGTATCTATTTTAAAATCTTCACAAACATTTGTTGTTAAGTAAAAAACGCTGTTTGCCGTATCGGTAACAACTACATAAAAAACACTTGTTGTATCATCCTGGTATATGAATTCATTTTGATTTTGAAGTGTAATCCCGATAGGTTCTGAGCTTTGGAAACTTATGGAGCCACTTGAATTTAGGCATAATTTAGTTGTATTAAATTCGAAAGTTGGTACTGGTTTATTTTGAATAGTAACTTCATCGGTAACAAATGGACAGCCATCAGCATCTTTATAAGATAAATAATAATCCCCAATTGGTATAGCGTACAAGGTATCTTGATTGTTATTTAAGTTACCATCAGGGCCAAACCATTGTATGTCTGAGGCAGCTTGTTCTACATAACATTGAACTGCAGAAACAGGACATTTTATTTTGTTTTCAGGGTCAGTATGCACATTGCCTACTCTTTTAGGTCTAACGAACATTCTAACATTGTAATCAAAATTGCATTGGTATATTGTGTCTAATAAAGTTCCGGCCATCCTTAAAACACCAGGTCTACAAACACTGAAAGTTTGTGCTGTAGTATCGTGGTTAAAGTAAATCCCATCTGGTACTTCTCCCGGATTTAGTGTTGTGTAAAAGCTAGATACAGTATCACCCGGACAAAAGAATAATGTATCTGCAGGGAAACTCGGAATTATTGGTGTAGGAATTACATTGATATAAAATACTTTTTCAATGGTCAACAGTCCCGATCCAATATTACTTGGGTCTTGAATGGTAATTCTTATAGTGTCGATTCCAGAATTATTTGCTATATAAGTATTATAATTTGGAGTCATACTGTAAGTATATTTAAAATTATTTATTTGACTGGACCAACTAATTATGCTACAAACATCAGCGATGGTCCCATTTTGTATTCCAAAAGTATCATTCACCGAAAAAAATCTGAGATGTTCATTTGGACAAACAATTAGTGTATCTTCAAAACTATTATTATAAAAAATACTTAAATTTAAAGAGTCTAAGTTGCAATAATCAAAATTACCATACACATAATTTAAAACAGCAGTGCAAACAGTATCTACACAAGGTAATTTTTCATAAGCCGAGAATATGTATGGTCCTCCATCAGTTACTTGAATTGTATCGTCTCCAGAAAGATTTGTTCCATTTGGATAAGTCCAAATACCATTAATGTCAAGCTGAAGTAATGGAGGATAAATTTCAGTTGTTGTACCTAATTGTTTAATAATTACTGTTTCGCAATTCCAAGGATTAGAAATGCTCATCTCTTGTACCATTGGACCTGTTAGTTCCTGCAAATCTGGAGTTTCTGTGATTTCAATATAAGCTGAATCTAAATAAGCTCTGCAGCCATCAGCTGTTGTTAAATTTAATTTATACATTCCACTCTCAGTAAAATATCTTTCTAATCCAAAAGTAGAATCATTCCAAAGGGCTTGATATAATGGTCCAACAAAAGTAGTTCCTCTATTAGCTTTAAATCTAACTGCATCACAGCCTCTTATGGTATCAGATTGAAACATTGTAGGAGGTGTGATATCTTGTACACAACTTCCTCCTGTTCTGTTATAATAATCAAAATAAGGGCGGTCGGCATCATACGCTGAAAAAACTAATAAATCTTTACCACCATCACAAACAATGGAAGTATAGTTTAAGTAAGGTGTATATCCGCAATAAGTTTCAGGTTGCAAAAACAAATCAATCGAATTAGGATATATATCTAAATCATAAATCGAATTTAAATTATTATTTGCTGGTGTTTCATAAAAGTTTGCCGGTTTAGGTATATAAAAAGCCTCTTCAGCAGAACCAAAAACTATCGGTAAGCCAAATGTGTTTATCCTTAGAGCTGAAACCTGATCTGTGCGTGGGCCTCCATAATGTCTATTCCATTGTCTAGCACCAAATGAACTGTATTTTGAAACATAAATATCTTCGAAACCAACACTGTTATAAAGCCCTGGCGCTGTTTCAGAACTATAAAGTGAGTGCACGCACCTAAATGTTCCACTTAAGAAATATTCATTTGAACCTGTAACTGCAATATTGCAAGATTTGATAGGATTGTCGCTTCCTTCGTTTACCGAATTTGCATAAACGCCGTCATTGGTTAATATGTATGCGAAAACATTATTAGTATAATTTCCATTAATTGTAGAAGAACCGGCATCGATATATGACATTGAAGTTCCATACGTTCCTGTTATTCCCAATCTGGAACCACCATAATCTAAATCATTTACAGTAACCAAATCTCCACCCATTCGGTTATACCAAAGTAAACTTCCATTTGCGCTGTGTTTTGAGACAAATACGTTACTCCCAGCATACTCCGAATACTGCGCTCCATCTATATAAAATGGTTGTGATGCATATCCAGCAACATATACATTCCCATTAATGTCTGTGTCAATATCAACAGGAGCATCATTTAGTAATGAACCCATTACTTTTGAATTTACTACATTTCCGCTTTGATTTAATTTTACAAGATAAATATCATTTTTTTGTCCTGCTGGGGCGTTGCTTAATCCGTTTAATATTACTTGTGAATTGATTTTTAAGGATACGCTGAATATTCCACAAATCCATACTTCACCAGAACCTAAAACAGAAAATCCATTGATATCTATATTTTTTGAGTTAAAAGATTTTAAATATTGAAGTACTCCTTGCGGGTTGTATTTGGCCACAAAAACACTTGAAGCTGTGTCTGCTGGTGTAGGTATAGATTGTTCAAGTACATTAAGACTTCTTGAGAATTTACCTGCAACATACACGTTGTTTTGATTGTCAACGCCAACCCGTTTTGCTCTTTCACCAAATTCACTGTAAAATGATTTAACCCATAAATAATTTCCATTTGGATCTTGGCATGTTAAAAAACCGTCATCAATACCATTGAAATCTAAAAAATGATTATCAAAGTATGCTGATTGTGTATAGTAACCCACAGAGTATAAGTTACCATTTTGAGAAATTACGCCATCAAGAATTTCATCATTTGCAACACTTCCTCCGTTATGCACGAAACGTTGATTCTGGCCATACAAATTGCAACAAAAGAGTAAAACAATTAAAAGTAAATTTCGGCTCATAGGAGTAGTGTTTACACAAATATATGCAAAATAATAAATATTTACATCTTGAAAGTTAATTAATAATATGGTTTTTTTAGAAAAAATAAAATTATATCTGAAGAATTGCCCGAAAAAGGGGAAAAATAAATTTTAATTTAAATAGGGAGTATTTTGAGTTAATTCAAATTAATTAAATCAACACAAAATTTATATAATAAATAACTAGAATTTACTTTATAAATTAAATCAACAAACATCTTCAACCAACTTAATCAAATTAAGAAAATCAGAATTAATAAAGTTGATAAATGAAATTTCAGGAAATTAAAGTTTTAATTTTACCTGGTAAATTAATTTCCCATGTCCAACTAGGTAAACGTTATTTTCGCTTCCTACAATTGCTTCATAAAAAGGATATTTGAAGTCTGAAGCACAAATTAATTCATTGTTATTTAATTGTATTAATTTCCCCTGTTGTGATAAACCATACACTACAGATTGGTTCGAGAAAACATTACAAATTAAACCCGAACCTTCAATTTTGTGGTGCTCATTTGCACTATTTATTTTTCCCCAAATACCAGATTTTCGGTAATTAATAGAGGCACTTCCTGCATAATAAATTTCACCATTAACTTCTGAAAGTCCGTGAATTAGGCCTTTAATTTTATATTTTTTTGACCAGTTATTTTCTTCTTTATTTAAACAATAAATAGTAGAATTTTTACCATTAAAAATTGATGCATTAATTGTTTCGGAATTATCTTTAATTAATGCCCAAACAAATTTTCTATTATTTTGCCAAACTATTTTTGGAGAGGTAGATAAATCGGCATTTATTTCAGCAATAAATCCTTGTGGAATTGCTTTTTTTCCTCTTGCAATACGACTGTTTCCACCACAAACCAATAAATTCCCAGCTTTATTTATAGCAATATCGTAAAAACATTTCTTTTCAAATCCTGCAAATTCTTTTCTGATACATTGTTTATTTTCAAGGTTATATTTATAGATTGTGCCTTTGTCTGCCGCAATATAAACGAACTTTCCGTCACGTATAATTTTTAGAATATTCGCTCCGTTATTGGGAATTTTAATGACCTCAATTTTATTGTCGGCTACAATTCTTTTCAAAATTCCATATTCTCCACCTAGCCAAATTTCATTTTGAGCAACTTTATAAATATCGTAGTAGCTGCTATCAATATCTGCACCCTGTTCTAATATGCTAACTTGCGCAGAAAGCAATGTAGAAATGAGTAAAGTAAATAAAAATGTAAAAGATATTTTCATTTGTGGGCTGCTAAACTAAGCATTTTAGTCTAAAAAATATTGGGTCAATTTAAATTAGCTGACTTTAGATACGATAAATAGATACTTAAGGATTCCACAATTAGTGCAGTTGTGTAAGAATCGGATTTCCATACAAGAATGTTTCTTATTACGGTTCCACCCGAGAAAAAAACACCGCCTTCCCAACAAACTGAATTATTTTGATTATAACATTGTAACAGCAAATAATGCAAAGCTTTATTTATATGTATTTCTCTTGAGGTCCCAAAAGGATTCCCCAGTTTTAATAAGGAGTTCAATGCGTAAGCGGTAGACTGAATCTTGTCTCTTTTGTTCACTCTTTTTCGACTTTCATAACTTCCATCCTCCAATTGACTATTCATTAAATGATTTTCAATTTGGGCCGCAGCACTGTCTAAGTATTTTGCCCCTTTTTGTTTTGCCCGCAATACTGTATAATGAAAATGATACCTATTGGGGTAGTAAATTCCAGCAGTATTCCAGGCTCCTTTTTTTGTTTTTGTTGTAATATAATCTGCAGCAGCTCTGATAGCTACAGTATTTTCCAATGATTTACTCTCTGCAAGTGTGGTGAGAATATTAGCATTTACTACTGCATCCACATCATTGGCGCCATAAGGCATATAAGGTTTATATGCATGTGGATATGCAGTTGAAATAGGAAGAAGGAATAGAGCATTGTTTACTAAAACTCTTGGAATATTCCATCCGGGAAAAGTTTCTTCTTCTCCACGCCATGTTTTGTAAGCGCCTGTATTAAAGTCATTTCCATAACACAAATTGTAATAATGCATATTTTGCCTTGCAGAATCTCTATGCATTTCAAAGATTCTGGAAAAGTCTTCTTCTGATTTTTCTCCGTTTAATTTTCTATTATTCAATATTGCCAACCAACCTTGAGCAGTATCATCATTATCGTCCATTATGTTTGCTGCTTTTCTGATGTAAGGCATGAGCATTCTGTATTGAACAGGTCTTCTTACAAAATCAGATTTATTGTTTCTTGCCAATTGTCTTAATCTGCCAGATGCAGGTAACAATGGCCAAAAATTAAATCCTCCATTTTGGCTCTTATAACTCATTATTTGAGGAAAAGCTTCATCTAACATTGGTTTAATTTCTGAGAACTCTGGATGCGCTAAGTAAATTTCTGCCAGCATGTTGTATATAGATGCCACAGAAAAACAATTTGAGTCATAATAACGTTTGGGGTCTCCGAGTAATGGGTAACTCTTTTGAAGGCACATATAAGTAGGCCATTCACCTTTATAGTTAAAAGCAGGGATTGTTACTTTTGTTTGATCATTTTTAATGTATTGCAAGCAGCTATGAATCAAGGTGCTGATGCTGTCCTGGCTGTATTTCTGAGCAATAAATTGTTGAGGTAACAATAAAACGATACTAAGCAATACTTTATTAAGCAACACTTTGAGTGGATCAAAATGAGTGTTGAAAAGGCTATCTAAGTATTTGGAAACGGTAGGCATCTAATCTTACAAAAATAAACGTAAGTATTGTAAATGACCACAAAGATGATCCTCCATAGCTAAAAAAAGGCAAGGGAATTCCCACAACAGGCGCTAAACCTATTGTCATACCTATATTAATGGCGAGATGGAAAAATATAATACTGGCTAAACCATACCCATAAATCCTGGAAAATGTGCTTCGCTGTCGTTCTGCAAGGAAAATTAAGCGCAACAAAAGCAATACAAAAAGCCCAAGAACAATGGTACTTCCTACAAAGCCCCATTCTTCGCCAACTGTACAAAAAATAAAATCGGTACTTTGTTCTGGAACGTAGTTATATTTTGTTTGAGTACCATTTAAATATCCTTTTCCAATTAAGCCACCAGAGCCAATCGCAATCATACTTTGATTCACATTGTAGCCAGCTCCTTTTAAATCAACTTCTTTACCAAGTAGCACGTTGATTCTCTTTTTCTGGTGAGGTTCTAGCACGTTTACAAAAGCATAATCAACAGTGTAAACAAATGCAACTGAGGCCAATAAAATTCCACCTACAATAAGTGCATTGTTAAGTTTAAATCTGATGAAAAAGAAACTGCAACCTGCAATAACAGCTAGAATAATACTAAGAACTCCTTCATCTACCAATAATGCAGCAATGAACAAAAGTACCATTACAAGGCCCATTACTAGAATATTTCCTGAGAGACCTTCTCTGTATAAAACTAAAATAAATGAGGCGTAAACCAAGGCTGAACCCGTTTCATTTTGAAGGATAATTATTAATGCCGGAACTGCGAATAATGCCGCAGCAATTAATTTGGTACTCAGTTTTTCAAATTTTATATTGATGTTACTGAGGTATTTTGCAATAGCAAGATTGGTTGCAAACTTAGCAAATTCAGCAGGTTGAATTCTAAAACCACCGACACCAATCCACGATTTAGAACCTTTAACTTCTACACCTGCAAATATTACAACTATCAATAGGAAGATAAAAGCACCATAAAGTACGTAAGCGAATTTCGGAAAGAATTCACCATCTATTACCAGAATTGCAAATGCAATAAATAGGGAAGTTACAATCCATACGAGCTGCATTCCATAACTTTGAGAAGTATCGAAAATACTTTTATATTCTTCGTTATACACAGCAGCATAAATATTGAACCAGCCCATTGTTACCAATACCAAATAAAGCAGCACGAGCACCCAGTCTATATTTTGCAATACTGCTTCACTACTACGATTTGCCATTATCCTTTAGTTTTTTTAGCGATCCAGTCAGACTTTTTCGGAAGCAGATTCGCATCCATTATTCTCTTTTCCATTTCAGGGCGTTTCACTTCCCTTCTTAGGTACTTTTCCATCATTAAACTCGCAATTGGAGCTGCCCAAGTAGCCCCAAAACCAGCATTTTCCACATAAACGGCTAATGCAATTTTTGGTTTGTCCATTGGTGCAAAGCAAATAAAAATAGAGTGGTCTTTTCCATGTGGATTCTGCGCTGTTCCTGTTTTTCCACAAACTGTGAGTGAGTCTAATTGTGCAATTCTTCCCGTACCAGCAATTACCACATTGCGCATACCTTCAACAACAGGGTCAAAATAAGCCCTGCCTACAGTGGTGTAGCGTTTTTTGGTATATGTAGTGTCAATTTTTCCTCCTTCTACTTTCTTAATCACATGAGGTGCATAATACCAACCTCTATTGGCTATAACAGTGCAGAAATTAGCCATTTGCAGAGGTGTTACCCCCATTTCACCCTGACCAATTGCCAATGAAATTACTGTAATGGCATTCCATCTTCCTGCGCCATGATATTTATCGTAATATTTAATGGTTGGCACATTTCCGCTAGATTCCTGTGGTAAATCTACCGGGAATTTCTTACCCAATCCGAAACTCATTACATGGTCCCTCCAAACTTTAAATCCAATGGCTGTTTTAGGATATTTTTGAAGTATGTTTTTAAATGTATTGCAATAATAAGAGTTGCAGGAAGTGGTGATAGAGAATTTTAAATTTACAGGCGAAGCATGTGGATGACAGCCAACTGTTAAGCCTCCAAAATGGAATCCACGACTGCAACTAAATAACGTTGATTCGTTAATTACGCCCTCTTGTTGTCCAATTAAGGCATTTACCAATTTAAAAGTAGAGCCTGGCGGATATTTAGCCATAGTTGCTCTATTGTAAAGCGGCTTTGTAGTATCCATCACCATTATTGGATAATTCTTCTTTTTTAAACGACCAACCAATAAATTGGGATCATAAGTTGGTGAGGAAAGCATAGCCAGAATCTCTCCAGTTGCAGGTTCTATTGCTACTACAGCTCCAATTTTATTCTGCATTAGCTTCTCGCCATATTCTTGCAAATCAGCATCAATAGATGAAGTAAGGCTTCTTCCCAGCACTGAAGCTGTATCGTATCTGCCATCTTCAAAACTACCTTTTTCGCGGTTGTATACATCAACCATTACTATTTTAACGCCTCGTTGTCCTCTTAACGGAATTTCATATGATTTCTCTACACCGCTCAATCCAATATTATCTCCCATTCGGTAATAAGGATTGCTTTCCATTAACTTTTTATCAACTTCACCCACATAACCTAAAGCGTGTGGAGCTGTTTTTAGTGGATACTTTCTTAAAGTTCTGGCTTGCACAAAGAAACCAGGAAACTTCATCATTTTTTCTTGTAAAGTAGCGTAGGTTTCTAAAGAAATTTCATTTTCGAAAATCTCGGGGCGAAATGAGCTAAATTTTTGAGCTTTTAACTTCTTAAGTCGGGTGATAAATTCCTCTTTAGTTATTTCTAAAATTTTGCATAAATCTAAAGTATCAATTTTTTTAACCCTTTTTGGAATTACCATTAAATCGTAGGCGGCTTCATTGTAAACTAGGATTTTTCCATTTCTGTCGTAAATAACACCTCTTTCAGGATATTCAATTTTATGACGAAGCGCATTGTCGTTTGCAGCAAGTTTATAGGAATTATCTAAAACTTGAATGTAAAAAATGCGGATTAAAAAAATGCTAACTAATGTGATAAAAATCGCACTGATAACATATTTCCTATCTGAAAATAAATTCATGAAATAGCCTCCCTATTTTTCTGGGTAAGAATCTGGCTCAATACAATTAATATCAAAGTAGTGATGCTACAGGTAAGCACGTGTAACAATAAATCGAAGAAGTTTAAAAAACTAAAAGATTCAATTAGAAATAAAATCAAGTGGTGAATAAGCACTAAAACAGATGCGTATACGAGAAAAGTGCTGGCGCCCATTCCCTGCATATTTAATCTTAAAGTAGTTTCATAACCTTCACGGGGTGCTATTAAATTTAAAAATGAAGGGCGAATTAATCCGATAAACAAACACGCAGAAGCATGCATGCCTGAAGTTCCAGAAAACAAATCAACACTCAGACCAGTAAGGAAGCAGATAAATAATAGTAAAGATTTATTAATATTTACTGGAAGCATTAAAATAAATAGAATGTATAAATAAGGGTTCAAATATCCATTTATAGCACCACCCAATTCAATTTGGTTTAAAACTAAAACCTGAATAAAAATCAAGAGGAAAAACCTGAAAAAATTGAGAACAATATCGCCTATCATTTTATCGCCTCCAATTTAGCTTCTAAAGTATCTCGTTCTGCCTTCATAATATTTCTTAAAACATAAACGTAAGAAATATTTTGAAAATCGGTAGATAAAAGCATTTTTATCTCTTTAAAGCTTTCGCCTGCGGTTCCAATCTGATGAATTTTACCAATCATGATTCCTCTTGGAAATATTCCTGAATAGGTACTGGTAACAATTGTATCTCCAATTGAAATTTTAGCATGGATTGGAATGTCAAGAACATTGGCAAACCTTGGAGAGGTTCCATTCCAAACGGTTGAGCCGAAATAACCATTTTTCTTAATTACAGAAGATACTTTGAATCCGCTGTGCAGCAATGAAACAACCGTGCTGAAATGCGGAGAAACATCCTTAACAACGCCTACAACTCCATTACTCGAAATTACGCCCATATCAGGTTGAATGCCTTGTAAGCTGCCTTTGTCAAGGGTTATGTAATTGTTTATCCTTGAAACAGAATTGTTTATTACTCTTGCGGTTATGTATTCATATTGTTGTTTGAATAAAGAATCATTTACCCTGATTACCCGAAAAGAATTATCATAAAATGATGCTGAATCTGCTTTGCGTAATCTTGCATTTTCTTCAGAAAGCGCCTTATTGGTAATTCCCAATTTTAGATAATCTGCCACATCGCTGTAGCCAGTGTATACCTTACCAACAAATTCATTAGAAGTTGAGATAACTTTTTCTTTTTGGTAAGTAGTATTCTGCACTAGCAAGTAAATACATAAACCTTGTAACAATAGAAACAAGATAAAGAAATTATACTTTCTAATGATCAGGATGAAATTACGCATTCCGTTTTCCTAACAATAATTATTGGTGGATAATTAACGAATCAAGAACTTAAACTTATCGCGATTTTTAAGCGCGATTCCTGTACCTCTTGCAACAGCACGAAGTGGATCTTCAGCAATATATACAGGTAGCTTAGTTCGGGCAGAGATTCTTTTATCTAATCCGCGAAGCATAGAACCTCCTCCAGCTAAGTAAATTCCAGTTCGGTAAATATCAGCAGAAAGTTCCGGCGGTGTCATTTCTAATGCATTTAAAATCGCAGTTTCAATTTTAGCGATAGATTTATCCAGACAATGTGCAATTTCCTGATAAGAAACCATAATTTCCTTAGGAATACCAGTCATCATATCACGTCCGTGAACGGCAAAATCTTCTGGCGGATTTTCAATTTCAGTTAAAGCTGCACCGACTTCAATTTTAATGCGTTCTGCGGTTCTTTCTCCAATGTGTATATTGTGTTGGCGACGCATGTAATCTTCAATATCAGCGGTAAAATCATCTCCCGCAACACGAATACTCTTATCACATACAATTCCACCTAAAGCGATTACAGCAATTTCAGAAGTACCACCTCCAATATCAATAATCATATTACCCATTGGTTCTTCCACATCTATTCCAATACCAATTGCTGCTGCCATCGGCTCATGAATAAGATAAACTTCTTTAGCTCCGGCGTGCTCAGCGGAGTCACGAACGGCACGTTTTTCAACCTCTGTAATTCCAGAAGGAATACAAATAACCATTACCAAAGAAGGTGAAAATATTTTTCTTCCTGGATTTATCATTTTTATCATTCCTCTGATCATGTGCTCAGCAGCGTTAAAATCTGCAATAACACCATCTTTCAAGGGACGAATTGTCTTTATATTTTCGTGTGTTTTTCCATGCATTTGTTGTGCATGTTTTCCTACTGCGATTACTTTTCCTGTTGATCGCTCTATAGCTACAATTGATGGTTCATCCACTACAACCTTATCGTTATGAATAATGATTGTATTAGCGGTTCCAAGATCAATTGCAATTTCTTGGGTGAAAAAATTAAATAAACCCATGTTTTATGTTTCAGCGTTTGTTTTTAGTGATTAAAATGTCTTGTTCCTGTAATGGCCATGCAGATTTTAAAACGATTAGCAGCATCTATAACTTCTTGATCGCGCATAGAACCTCCAGGTTGAATGATTGCAGATATTCCTGCTTGTGCAGCAATCTCAATGCAATCTGTAAATGGGAAAAATGCATCAGATGCCATTACACTTTCTGTGGTATCGAATCCCATTCTTTTTGCTTTGTCAATTGCTTGGTTAAGGGCATCAACTCTTGAAGTTTGACCAGTACCGCTGGCAATTAACTGTTTATTTTTTACCAATGCAATAGCATTTGATTTGGTATGTTTTACGATGATATTAGCGAAAACGAAATCGTCATTTCTTGAATTGTCTGGTTGAATTTCAGAAACCCATTTAAAATCCTCTTCTTTTTCAACTTTCGAATCTCTGTCTTGCACTAAAACTCCATTCAATACTGTTCTGATTTTTTGAGCAGGACGTTGGAATTTATTTGTTTTTAAAAGTATTCTGTTCTTTTTAGATTTTAATTTTTGAAGCGCCTCTTCAGCATAATCGGGTGCTAACAAAATCTCAAAAAACAAATTGTCTAATTCATTTGCAGTTTCAATATCTACTAGAGTATTAAAAACAATTACTCCTCCAAATGCGGAAATAGGATCACCGGCAAGTGCCATTTTCCAAGCAGTTAAAGTGTTATCTGCCAATGCAGCGCCACATGCGTTGTTATGTTTAATCACAGCGCAACCCTCAGAAGGAAATTCTTCAATCAATGAAAGTGCAGCATCTATGTCAAGCAGATTATTGTATGAAATTTCTTTCCCGTGTAATTGAGAAAATACATTCTCTAAGTTACCTGAAAATAATGCTTTTTGATGTGGATTTTCTCCGTATCGCAGTGATTTTAATTCGGCTGGAGGATTGAACCAGTTGGCAATTGAAGCGTCATAACCTGCAGTTAAAGTGAATGCTTGAGAAGCAAACTCTTTTCGTTGAGCTAGAGTTGTAGAACCTTCAGACTTATTTAACAAATATAAAAATGCTGCATATTGATTTTTAGATGAAATAATTACAACATCATTGAAATTTTTTGCGGCCGCACGAATTAAACTTACACCACCAATATCTATCTTCTCAATAATTTCCTGCTCAGTAGCCCCTTTTGAAATTGTTTCTGTAAAAGGATATAAATCAACTATAACTAAATCTATCAAAGGAATATCATACTCTTCCAGTTGAGATAAATCTGAAGCTTCTTCACGGCGACCAAGAATTCCTCCAAAAACTTTTGGATGCAAAGTTTTAACTCTTCCCCCTAAAATTGAAGGGTAAGATGTTAAGTCTTCAACAGCTTCAACTGAGTACCCTAGATCTTCTAAAAATGTTCTTGTACCACCTGTTGAATATAAAGTGATACCCTTTGCTACTAATTCTTTGGCTATTTCTGCCAATCCATCTTTGTAATAAACTGATATTAAGGCACTTTTAATTCTTTTAAATTCGGGCATGGAGAAGTTGAAATATTGATGCAAACTTAATAAAAGAATGCTAGTAATTTTAAACGATTTGCTACGAATTCATGCAATAGTTGATAATTTTTTAAACAACTGTTAATTAACCTATCAATTATGTAAATTTAAATCTTAAAGATACTGTATAATAACCATATAATCAATATGTTGTGTTCCTTTTGTATGAGGTTATGTTTTTCAAAAACAAAATTTACATTTGCAATTACTTTATAAAGAGATCTTCCGGATCTTAATTATTTACAAAATTTGAAGGCTTTCCATAAATAAATAATCTAATATGAAACAAATTCTAACGATTCTAATTTTTATTTCTTCCATTAGTTTTGCTCAAAATAGTGGCTGTTTAGCACCAACTTCTGCTATTCAATTTGGACAAATGAAACGCGGTATTACAAACCAAGTTAACTACAATCAAAGACTTCAAACAGCTATCAACACAGTACAGGGAATTTGTATGAGTGTGCAACAATTGGCAGAAATAATTGCAATTTTTCCGCAAGAGCAAGACAAGCTGGATATTGCTGTTTATGGAATTAATAATTTGGCCAATGGACAGGATTACTATTTATTGTATGATGCTTTTGCAAACTTCAGCACAGCAATTCGCTTACACGACTATGTAAATCAATATTTTGGGCCACAACAAAATGTTTTTTTACCAGCTCCAATAGTTATTGCCCCTCCAATCATCCAGCCTCCTCAACCAGTTCAACCAATCAGACCACTAGATCCTGTTCAACCAGTACAACCAGTACAACCAGTACAACCGGTAACACCAATTGTTCCCCCAGTGCCTGTTTGTGAAGTAACTGCACAACAATTTAGTATGATAAGTAATACACTTGCAGCTCAAACCTCTTCCAGTTCAAAGGTATCTATTACAAAAGCGCAACTTCCAACGTTTAAATGTTACACTTCTTCACAGATGAAAGAAATAGTTTCTTTATTTCCGAGTTCGTCAGATAAATTAGACATTGCAAAGTTTGGGTATGATTATGTTTCCGACAAGAGTAATTATTTCTTTGCTGTAAGTAGTTTATTACCTTCGAGTTCTGACAGAGAAGAGCTAAGCACCTACATCGCTGCTAAAGGAAGATAAATGTTAATAGAGAAAATACTTTCAAAAAGGTATTTTATTATCATTCCTTTACTGCTGAGTTTACTGCTACATTGGAATGTTTTTTCATATGATTTAATTGGTTTTCACGTTTGGCGTCAAACCCAGACAGAAACTGTTACAAGAAATTTTGCAGCAGCTAACAATTCTATTTTAAATCCTACAGTAAATAATCTCCAATTTAAAGATGGGATTCAAAGGATGGAATTTCCGCTTATGCAATGGTGTTTTGCAAAGTTTCATCAAGTTTTTGGATATCATCTTGTAATTAGTAGAATTCTTACTTTTTGTCTTGGAGCGCTGTTGCTATTGTTTTTTAGAAATTTGATTTTTGCGCTTACGAATAATCGCATAGCAGCAAATTTTGGAAGCTGGATTTATTGCTGGTCACCTTTATTTTATTATTATTGCGTTAATCCTTTGCCCGATAACCTAGCGATTGTTTGCAGTATTGCAGGTTTATATTTTACCCAACAATTTAATGCTTCTCTAAAAAGTAAGCATTTTATAATTGGTGTATTACTCATTTGTATTGGTTTTGCTTGTAAGTTACCCTATTTGTTATTTATTGTTTGCCCCATTATAAGTTTAGTATTTTCCTTTTATTCTAAGAAAATAAGTACTAATAAAACAATACAATTATTCGCATTCGTTTTTGTTTTTACTTTAATTCCTGCAGCATGGTACTTTTGGGTAATTCCTCAATGGGGTGGGAATGGTGTTGTTTTAGGGATTTTTGATAATCAGATTTCTCTAACAAGAATAAAAGAAATTTTATGGTTTCACTTTAGTGCTGCCTTACCGGAATTGTATTTAAATTACGCAACTGTTTTATTTTTTATAGCAGGAGTTTATTTTTTGGTAATAAATTTAAAAAAGATTAAGCTCCTTTTTATTCCGTATTTAACAGCACTTTTTTTATTTATCTGTTATTTCTTTTATGAAATCAATATGATTGATGTGGTGCATGATTATTACATGTTTCCATTTTTGCCATTCATTTTTATAATTGCTGCTGTTGGTTTTACTTATATTGTTCGAAGTAAGATAAAATGGCTGAAGATATTAGCTACCATTGCTTTTTTTATAATGCCTTTAACTGCTTACCTTAGAATTCAACAAAGATGGGATATTGAGAGCCCTGGATTTGAAGTGTCATTTTTAAAACATAAAAAAGAAATAAATGATTTTCTTCCACCTTTTAGCAAGTGTATCGTTGGAAACGATAATTCGGGTTTTATTACTTTGTATTATTTAAACAGGAAAGGATGGAATTTTAATGATAACAAAATTGATATTTCTACAGTTAAAAAATACGAAAATGAAGGTGCAGATTATTTTATTTTTAATGATTCAATTAATCAGTTAAATGATAGTTTAATATTATACTTAGGAGCTCCTCAGAAAAAGGTTGGAAACCTTACATTTTTTCAAATTGGTAAAAAATGAAGTATTCAATTGTAAATGTAAATAAGCATCTTACATTTGAAACTTCAAATTTGATTCATATTATATGTTTGTTAAGTTAAAATGCTCTTGTTTATTAGTGTTGCTTTTTATCTTGTTTTCCTCTCAGAAGATAAGTGCTCAAAGTGAGACTGTAGTTATAAAAAATTCATTATTGAGACTACCTAATCAGCAGTTTTATCTTTTAGGAGTTTTAGATGGCAGATTAGATAAATCAGAGATTGGTTTTTTTACAAAGGGCCCTTTTAATAAGCAAGTTCCTGCCAATTTTAATGGCACTCTTGAGGATGCGTTTTCTTCGTATCTCAATTTTGCATTGAGCAAAGACTCAACAAAAACTCCAATTGTAATGAAAGTGATGAACTTCAAAATTTCAGAACGCGAAGATGGAACCGATGAAATTGGAAAGGCTGAATTGCAAGTCATATTTTATGTTTCCGATAAAGATAAGTTGGCGAAAGTATTTCAAACAGAAGCAGTGGCAGAAGAAAAAGGAGCTGACATCAGCTTGAGTCACGAAAGAAGAATTAGGAAAGTAATAGAGAATGTACTGATGGGGTTTAATAATAGTAACTGGCAAGAAACTCCGCTTGTTTATGAACCGATGTCATTGGTTAAATCGCAAACTACAGATGTTAAAGTTACTGATAATGTTTCCAGAAAAAAATGGAACAACATGGTAACAGGACATGCTGCATTTGGAACAAATTCCGAAGCTGGGTGGGGAGTATCTTATTATGGTTTCAAAACGAAAGAAAGCGGAGGGTGGTTTTTAACTTATTCTGTTGCTTATGATAATTATGCCATAGATCCTAGCTTAATTATAAGGAAAGGATTCAATAGTTTTGATTTAAAGTATGGAAAAATTGGAGTAGGGTTAATGAGAAGGCTTGGAGAAAAATTCCATTTTGCATTTAATGCCCTAGTTCCTGTTGGTAGTGAAAAGCTAACTAGGATACTTGAAACAGGGTCTGTATTAGAATCAAGCAATATTGTTTTAGGGATAGAGCCTCAACAGTGTTTTTACTTTATAACAAAATCGAAAGTTAGTTTTGTTATGGGAGCGGGAATTTTTGAGCGTTTTACAACTTCTGAAGTTTATAATTTTGATTTGGGATTGAGAATAGAAGTTGGTATTAAGTTTTAAGAAGGATTCACTTAAAAACGCTTAAAGAATTTTAGATGTGGTTTTGAGTTAAATTTTTGCTTTCTTATTCTGAACCTAGCATAAGCTGCATTTTGAGTCTTTGAATGATCCTTAAGAGGTCTTGAAAAACTATTTTTTTGATTTACTTAATAAATATGACGATATCAAAAAAGAGAATAAGCCTCCAACCAAAATAATACTTAAGAAATAAACACATAAATAGACTTCTGTGTTACTTAAAATAATTGCTGATGCATTTTGTTCATTCGCTATAATATGAAAAACTGCAAGGTTCGTATTATTTTCTCTCTGCCAAACAATTAACCTTTCTACCCAAAAAGGATTGATTTTATAAGCATAAATGAATAAAAAAAATGATGCGGGAGCTGAAGTTATTATTAATTGAAAAAGTCCTGATCTAATTCCTTTCCTTAAAGAAAAATGGCCGTTGTAATCTATTTCTTTTTCTCTCAAACCTAAAAACAACGAAAAAAAAAAAAAAAAAAATACAAAATAACTAGAATAATGTCCTAATGCTAGATTTGTTGTGTGAAATCCGAGAATATATTGAATAAGTGTCCAACAAATAAGTAAGATTCCTGATAAAAATCCAAATTTAATTTCTGGCTTCAATTGCTGTATTTTGTGCTAATGTATGTATAAACATATAAAAATCAATATTAATTGAGAAAAATCGTTTCAATTCCTTATTTTTGAAAACCTAACAAAAGTATCCAAGATGAAAAGTTTTTTACCTGTTTTATTTCTTATTTTTCTAACCGCAACTCCTGTTTTTGCTCAAAAAAGCAAAAAAGGTTTTGAATATTCCGGAACACAAATTAGAAACTCATTTATTGGTAAAAGTAAAATGTTTTCTGAAGGAATTAAACCTGTTAACTATTCCATTTTTTGGAATAAGAAGAAGAATATAATACAAGTGAATGCTGGTCCTGACGATAAATGGTACACCATAACTATTGAAAAGGTAGATACTGCCCAAGGTACACAAGTTCAAATTGGACGAATTACAACCTTGCCCGAAACAGCCGAAAATGTTAAAAAAGCAGATGCTGTTTGCGAGATTAAGTTTCAAATAGATAGAATTTACATTAAAATAGGAGACGCGAAAATTGAAGAATTTCTTTTAGATGGAGCAACCATTTGGGATGATCAGAAAATTACAAAGAGTAAGTAAGAAATAGATTTTTTAAAATTTAACAAAATGAAATTAAGATTTTAAGTGGATTTTTTTAAGATAATAAAATTCAAATAATCACTAATTTCTATTCTACAATTCATAAAAATTGCTTGTCTTTAAAACTAAATTATTGAAGTAATAAGGAGCATCCAATCTATTTCAAGATTGAATGCTCATAAAAAAGTTAAACAGACTACTTTACTTTCTTACTTCCTAACATCAATATTTCATTTACATTGATTTCAGAAATGTATTTCTTGGAGCCATCCTTATCAGTATAGGATTTATTTATAATTTTACCCTCAAGAGCTACTTCAATTCCTTTTTCGAGAAATTTTTCAAAGAAATCTGCTGTTTTTCCCCAGGCGACCAAGTTGTGCCACTGCGTTTGAGTTACCTGATTACCATCTGCGTCTTTGTACTTATCGCTTGTTGCTAAAGATGCTTTGGCTAATTTTCTACCGCTGTTTAATTCTTTAATTTCCGGATTCGCGCCAAGATTACCAATCAAGCGGACCGAGTTACGTAAATTGTTCATTTTTCTAATTTTTAGATTGTTAATTAAAATTTTCTTGATTGAAAGAAAGGGTGCACCCACGTTCTGGAAATCAATTGACTTGACAAAAATCTTCACTCTTTCAGGAATTAGTCGTATAGAAACGTTTATAAACGTTTATAAACGTTTAAAGGTCCAATGCACTTGATTGTATTGAAAATATTTTATAAAATTGTGCTATTATTAATCTTATAAATATTAAAAATTATGTTAGTTAAAGAAAGAATTTGCCCAGAGTGCAAGGAGCCAATTATTGGCCGAAGTGACAAGAAATTTTGTGGTGATGTTTGCAGAACAGCTTATCATAACAACATCGCTAATCAAAGAGATTCATCTATGCGCGCAATCAACAAAGTATTACAAAAAAACAGATTGATACTTCTTGAAACAGAAGTCAATAGAAATGGTAATGCTCAAACTGATATTTATTTTCTTCAGGAACTTGGTTTTGATTTTTCCTATTACACGCATTGCAGGCCCGACAGAGCAGGGCAAGTAATAGTTTATTGCTATGAAGTTGGATATATAAGGAATGGTGAAGATCAAGTACAAATAGTTAGAAAAGATAGCAGGTAAAGAAAATTTAGAGTTAGTTTATTGCATTGTTTTCTTGCTTATATTTGCAACTCAAAACCGTTCATTGAAGTAGCTTATCAAGAAAGACCGAGGGAAAAGGCCCAAAGACGTCTTGGCAACCGCTTTATGTTAGCATAATGGAAGGTGCCAATCCTCGCTGAATATTAATTCAGTGGCAGATAAGATGAAATAAACTCATTGAAATCTTTTACGCCCTTACTTTCTTACCTGCTTCAGAACAATTAAAATTGTAGGATGTCATTATTGCAAGATCAATTAAAGAAAAGAATACTCGTGTTAGATGGTGCAATGGGTACCATGATTCAACGCCATACACTCGAAGAAGAGGATTTTAGAGGCGATATATTTAAAAACCATGCATTCCCATTGAAAGGAAACAATGATTTACTTTCATTGACTAGACCTGACATAATCCAAGGTATACATGAAGCTTATTTCGAAGCTGGTGCTGATATAGCAGAAACCAATACTTTCAGCGGTACTTCTGTTGCACAGGCAGATTATAGCTTAGAATATATCGTATATGAATTAAACGTGAAATCAGCGCAATTGGCCAAAAAAGCGGCCGATAAATACACAGCATTACAACCAGACAAACCTCGTTTTGTAGCTGGTTCAATTGGACCAACAAACCGAACAGCTTCTATTTCTCCCGATGTAAATGACCCTGGTTACAGAGCAATTACTTTTGACGATTTAGTTGAAGCTTATACCGAACAAATTCGTGGATTGATTGATGGAGGCGTAGATATTCTTTTGGTAGAAACCGTTTTTGATACGCTTAACTGCAAAGCTGCACTTTTTGCAATTGATAAATATTGCGAGAAAATTGGACGCGTAATGCCTGTTATGGTTTCTGGAACAATCACAGACCAAAGCGGAAGAACATTAACCGGACAAACAGCTGAAGCATTCTTGTATTCAGTATCACACATCGATTTGTTATCTGTAGGATTTAATTGTGCACTTGGAGCACGTCAATTAAAACCTTATGTGGAAACCTTGGCAAAAAATTCAAAATTCCGCATCAGTGCCCATCCGAATGCAGGTTTGCCAAATGCTTTCGGACAATATGACGAAACGCCAGAGCAAATGGGCGTTCAGATTCGTGAGTTTCTTGAAAGTAACATTGTAAATATTATTGGTGGGTGTTGCGGAACTACACCTGACCATATTCGTGAAATTGCAAGAATTGCAAAAGAATATGCCCCACATCAGGCTGAAGAAATAGAAGAAATGCCATTCTATAGTGGACTTGAGCCAGTGTTGATTCGCAAAGAAAGTAATTTCATGAACATTGGAGAACGCACCAATGTAACAGGCTCTAGAAAATTTGCCAGACTTATTTTAGAGGGCAATTATGATGAAGCACTTACTGTTGCTTTGGACCAGGTTGAAGGTGGTGCTCAAGTGCTCGATATCAATATGGACGAGGGAATGCTAGATTCAGAAGCTGCCATGGTGAAGTTTTTGAATTTGATGGCTTCAGAACCAGATATTTCTCGTTTGCCTTTTATGATTGATTCTTCTAAATGGAGCGTGATTGAAGCAGGTTTGAAATGTGTACAGGGAAAATCTATTGTTAACTCTATCAGTTTAAAAGAAGGAGAAGAAAAATTCATTGAACAAGCCAAATTGGTAAAACGATACGGCGCTGCAGTTGTAGTAATGGCGTTTGATGAAGAAGGTCAAGCAGATAGCTACGAAAGACGCATCAGTATTTGCCAGCGTGCCTATGATATTTTGGTGAATGTGGTGAAAATGCATCCAACAGATATCATTTTTGACCCTAATATTTTAACAGTGGCAACAGGAATCGAGGAGCACAATAATTATGCAGTCGATTTTATTAAAGCCACAAAATGGATAAAAGAAAATCTGCCTGGAGCGAGTGTAAGTGGAGGAGTTTCAAATATTTCTTTCTCTTTCAGAGGAAATGATCGTGTGAGAGAAGCCATGCACTCTGCATTTTTATTTCATGCTATTAAAGCTGGTCTAGACATGGGAATTGTGAATGCGGGGCAATTAGAAGTTTATGAGGAAATTCCAAAAGATTTATTGGAAAGAGTAGAAGATGTATTGTTGAATAGAAGAGACGATGCAACAGAGCGATTGGTAGAATTTGCTGAAACAATAAAATCAAAAGGTAAGGTTCAGGAAAAAGATGAGGAATGGAGAAAAATGCCTGTGAATGAAAGATTATCTCATGCATTAATCAAAGGTATTGTAGAATATATTGATGAAGATACCGAAGAAGCTCGACAGCAATTTGAAAAGCCTTTGCAAGTAATTGAAGGTCCGTTAATGGATGGAATGAATATAGTTGGCGACCTATTTGGTGCAGGAAAAATGTTCCTTCCGCAGGTTGTTAAGTCTGCCAGAGTAATGAAAAAGTCTGTGGCTTATTTGTTACCTTTTATTGAAGCAGCTAAACAAGAAGGAGCTTCAAGTAGTAATGGAAAAATACTCATGGCAACTGTAAAAGGAGATGTTCACGATATTGGTAAAAATATTGTGGGCGTTGTTTTAGGTTGCAATAATTACGAGATAGTTGATATGGGAGTAATGGTGCCTTATCAAAAAATAATAGATAAAGCTATTGAGATTAATGCCGATATCATTGGATTAAGTGGATTAATTACGCCATCTCTCGATGAAATGGTAACTGTGGCCAAAGAAATGCAAAAAGCAGGTTTGAAAATTCCTTTGCTAATTGGAGGTGCTACTACATCTAAAACACATACAGCAGTTAAAATTTCGCAAAATTATTCAGGGCCAGTTGTCCATGTTTTAGATGCATCTCGTTCAGTTCCGGTTGCTGGTTCTTTGTTGAATAAAGAGTTGAGCCCCAGCTTTATGAATGAGTTGGATACCGAATACCAGCGCATTCGTGAGCAACATGCCAATAAAGTAAATCAAAAGGAATATGTTTCTATTGAGCAAGCGCGTAACAACAAAATAAAAATCGATTTTAAACAAGAAGATTGCGCCGTTCCAAAGTTTACAGGAACCAAGGTTTTTCTTAATTACGATTTAGCTGAATTGGCTGAATGTATTGATTGGACGCCATTTTTCTCTACCTGGGAATTGTACGGAAAGTATCCAGCAATATTAACAGATGAAGTAGTAGGTGCGGAAGCAACTAAACTTTTTGCTGACGCCAAGAAAATGTTGAAAGATGTTGTTGAAGGAAAATGGCTTCAAGCGAATGCTGTTATTGGTTTATGGCCTGCAAATGCCGTGGGCGATGACATTGAATTGTACCAAAATGAACAGCGTAACTTGCTATTAAATACAGTTCATACTTTAAGACAACAAAATAAGAAAGCAGCTTCTCAAGCTAATTATGCATTGAGCGATTTTGTGGCACCAAAAGAATCAGGAATTGTTGATTACATTGGTGGTTTTGCGGTTACCGCCGGAATTGGAATAGAAGAACACATTGCTCGTTTTGAAGCAAATCACGATGATTATAATTCTATTATGATAAAAGCCATTGCCGATAGATTAGCAGAAGCATTCGCTGAACGCATGCACCAACGCATTCGCACCGAATTCTGGGGCTATGCCGACGAAAGTAATCTTACTGTAGAGCAATTAATAACTGAGCAATACAGAGGAATACGTCCTGCTCCAGGTTATCCGGCTTGTCCTGACCATACAGAAAAGGAAATACTATTCAACTTGTTAAATGCAACTGAATCAACAGGTATTACCTTAACAGAAAGTTTTGCCATGTTACCAACTGCAGCAGTTAGTGGCTGGTATTTCGGACATCCTGAAAGCAAGTATTTTGGTTTAGGTAAAATCAACAAAGACCAAGTGGTAGATTATGCTAAACGCAAGAATATGCCTTTAGAAGATATAGAAAGATGGTTGAGTCCTGTTTTGGCTTATGAGCCTGGTTTGGTGGTGGCGTAAGCCATTTTTCTACCTTTCTCTATCAACAGTAAATTTTACTAAGTCAATAAAGGAAGTTTTATACTCACTTTCCGGAAAAGCATCCAATGCCTTTAGCGCCTTATCGCGGTAAAATTGCATTTTTTCTGTGGCATATTTTATACCGTTTCCTGCGCGTACCAGGTCAATCACTTGCTGAACTCTTTTGGGTTCAGTATTGTGATTTTTTATGATATTTATAATTAAGCGCTTTTGTTCTTTGTCGCTATTAGACAAAGTGTAAATCAAAGGCAAAGTCATTTTGCGCTCTTTAATATCTATGCCTGTTGGTTTGCCAATGGCAGAACTTCCGGCATAATCAAAAAGGTCGTCTTTTATTTGAAATGCAATGCCAATATCTTCACCAATTTGTTTCATTGCGCTAATCACCTCTTCGGTACTACCAGCAGAACTGGCGCCACTGGCGCAACATGAGGCTATTAATGTGGCTGTTTTCTGTCGAATTATGTCAAAGTATACAGATTCGTCGATATCTAATCTCCGAGCTTTTTCTATTTGCAAAAGTTCTCCTTCACTCATTTCGCGCACCGAATTACTTACAATTTGCAATAACCTGAATTCAGAAAAATCAACCGAAAGCAACAAACCGCGAGAAAGCAAATAGTCGCCCACGAGAACAGCAATTTTGTTTTTCCAAAGTGCATTTACAGAGAAGAATCCACGACGCTCGTTGGCATCATCTACCACATCGTCGTGCACCAAGGTGGCTGTATGCAGTAATTCAATCATAGAAGCCGCTCGGTAAGTACTTTCTGTAATGCCGCCGCATAAGCCGGCCGATAAAAAAACAAACATTGGTCTTACCTGTTTGCCTTTTCTTTTTACAATATAATAGGTTATTTTGTCAAGCAGCGGCACGGTACTTTTCATAGATTCTTTGAATTTCACTTCAAATTCATCCATTTCCTTGGCAATAGGTGCTTTTATCTTATTGAGGCCCGACATTTCCGCCAAAAATAACGTTTGTAATGCAATGAATTACTATTGTTCAATAAAATATTTGGGCACTCCCCGCGATTACATGTTTTTACTTTTGAGCATATAGGGCGGGTCGCGTTTTCGGCCATAGTTGCCTCCTTTGTCGGCAAGCTATCTGCCTCAACCGCTAGTGCTTGGCTGAAAGTATAAAAGAATATTTTGGTGAATAATTACTAAGGTGTAATATCCAAAACATCACATTGATGAAAAAATAGGGGAAACTACATTTCCCACCCCAGTTCAAATTTCGGAATTAAAGGGCTTTCATCCAACCGAAACTTTTCAAGAAATGTTTGAAAACTTAGCCGTTTATAAACGTTTAACATACGACTAATTGTAACCGTCATCCTTAAATTGCTAAAGGGGAGGGGATGGAGTCCCCCTATTTTTTGGTTTTATTAAATTTCATAAAATATTTCTGAGAAGAAAAAATCACTTCGACAAGCTCAGTGACCGCACTTCGGCAGGCTCACTTTGACAGGCTCAGTGACCGCAATGAAACCATTTGCTCCATTCAAAAAAAATAGCAGAAAATACACTTCACAAAAAAAATAGCACAAAGAACACAGAGGTTGTTGCACTGAGAACACAGAGGAAAATTTTAGTAAAAAAACTTACCATATTTGGGCATAGTGAAAAAAGAATCATCAGAATATTCATTTCAAAAAAAACTCAGTGCGCTCCGTGCGACAACCTCAGTGAGCTCCGTGAAAAAAGAATCATCAGAATATTCATTTCAAAAAACCTCAGTGCGCTCCGTGCGACAACCTCAGTGAGCTACGTGAAAAAAGAATCATCAGAATATTCATTTCAAAAAAAACTCAGTGCGCTCCGTGCGACAACCTCAGTGCGCTCCGTGAAAAAGAATCATCAGTAAATACATCTCATAAAAAAAACACACTGTATTCCGTGAAACAAAAAAAACAGCGCTTCACCATAAAAATTCTGTTCAACCGCCCATAGCGCAATGCATAATAGGAACCAAAGCCCGCGGTCGTGATTGAGGCAAGTAGCTTTCTGACGAAGGAAGAAACTACAGCCGAAAGCGCGAAAAACCGCCCAAAAAATTAAAAAAAGGATTGTATTTTCGCAGCAATGATTTCGAGGAGTTCTATTGATAAAGTGAAGGATGCTGCCCGCGTGGAAGAGGTGGTGGGAGATTTTGTGTCTTTGAAAAAACGAGGTGCGAATTACCTGGGTTTGTGCCCTTTTCACAATGAGAAATCTCCATCTTTTAATGTGAATCCCGTTAAAGGTATTTACAAGTGCTTTGGTTGTGGAAAAGCTGGCGACTCGGTGCGTTTTGTGATGGACCATGAAAAGCTTACTTACCCTGAAGCTATTCGGTATTTAGGTAAAAAATACAGCATTGATTTAGAAGAGGAATTTCAGCCAGAAGAAGCAAAAATAGAATTGGCCGAACGGGAATCGATGTTGCTCGTGAATCAATTTGCTACAGAGTTTTTTGAGAAATACTTGTGGGAAACAGAAGAAGGTAAAGCTGTTGGATACAGTTATTTTGTAGAACGTGGATTTACAAATGAAACGATAAAAAAATTCCAATTAGGTATGCATCCTCCGGGTTGGACAAGCTTGATAGATGCCGCAAAAGCGGCTGCTTATAATACCTCGTATCTTGTGAAAACAGGACTAGTAATAGAGAAAGAGGATAAATTGTTTGACCGTTTTAGAGGTCGAATGATGTTTCCTATTCACAATGTTTCAGGCAAAGTGATTGGGTTTGGTGGAAGAATTTTAGTGAACGATAAGAAACAAGCCAAATATGTAAATTCACCAGAAAGTGAGGTGTATCATAAAAGCGCTGTGTTGTATGGCATTCACTTGGCGCGCAAGTCAATGATAGCAGAAGATGCTGCCTTGCTTGTTGAAGGTTATACAGATGTAATTTCTTTGCATCAAGCAGGTGTAGAAAATGTGGTTGCATCGTCGGGAACTTCGCTCACTGCAGAGCAAATACGTGTAATTCAGCGCTATACCAAAAATATTACAATTCTATATGACGGAGATTCGGCTGGTATAAAAGCTTCTTTCCGAGGAATTGATATGATTTTGGAACAAGGCATGAATGTGAAAATTGTGCTTTTTCCTGATGGAGAAGATCCTGATTCTTTTGCAAAGAAAAACTCACCTTTGTTTGTAAAGAGTTATATAAAAGACGAAGCAAAAGATTTTCTCTCGTTTAAAATTGCTGTGCTGCACGATGAGGTAAAAGGCGACCCAATAAAAACTGCCGAAATGATTCGTGAGATTATTCAGTCATTGGCGTTGATTCCTGATCCAATAATTCGTGCAGTTTATTTGAAAGAATGCGCCATGCGATTGGAAATTGCAGAACAGACGCTCATCAATGAACTAAATAAACTCGTTGCTTCTGGAAGAAAAAAAGAATACGAAAAGCAGCAAAGGGCTCAAGAAAATACACATGCTGATGACACTGCCGAGGATCCGTTTATAGATGAAGCTAACGGAGAAGTACCATTAGCAGAAATAAAACAATTAGGCTGGGCACAGGAAAGAGACTTGATTCGGATTTTGATAAAGTACGCTAATCTGTTAATTACTTTTCAAGAAATTGATGAAGATAAAAGAATCATTGATGCTCAAATTAGGGTAGGAGATTTTGTTGTAAATGAACTTTTAAATGATGGTTTGCTGCCAGAAAATACAGATTTACTTCGGATATTTGATTTGTTTGTCGGAATAACAGAAGGTGACTTTCCGGCAGACACTTTTTTTATGCACCATGAAGATGAGTTAATTTCAAAAATTGCAATAGATTTATGCAGTGAACAACATGTATTAAGTGCACATTGGAGAGAAATGCATGATGTTTACATTACTGAAGAAATTCAATTATTAAAAAAAATGGTATTAGGCGCCGTTTATTCGTTTAAACTGCGCAAAGTGCAAGTAATGCTCGATGTATTAAATGTTAAAATTAATAGTAATATTCCGGAGGAGGAAGTGATGCAAGCATTAGAAGAAATGATGATGCTGCAAAAAGCTAAAATGGAACTCGCCAAGCAATTGAGTTACGTAATTTTGTAAAGGAAACAAAGGCGTAAATTTTAAAATTCAATAACAAGCATTATCTTGCGGTCAGCATGAGCATAACGGAAGAACAAAAGTCTAATAAAATTTCACTACTTACAATTCAGAAAGTGGTGAAATTATTGTTGCCAAAGCATTTAGAGGATTTTAAAATGTATTTGTTAGAGATTAAGGCTGCAATACCTTTGAAATTAATTGAAGCTATAGAAAATACGATTGGAGCAGAAAAAAGTGGTGATGAATTATGCAAAATAGTATATGGTAAAAATGATATCCAAACACGGAAAAGCTTTAATCAGCTTGCATCACATACTTTTAAGCTAACCAGTTTTATAAGTAAAAATTATCCTAATTACTTATTGCACAATGTAACTAAGGTTGAAGTTTTAATCAATGAGGGTAAACTTGCTGAAGGAAATGCTTTGGTTGATATTGCCTTAGATATTGCAGAGAAAATAAATGATAATCACACGCAAATACTATTGCTTAAATTTTTGGCGCAACAGGCACAGATGTACAAATCGCATCCTGAAACGCTTAGGTTACATGAGCGAATTCAGAAAATATTAGATATTGAGTTAATTGTTAATTCACTTTATTATTACATACGTAAAAATCTCAATATCAGTATTAAAGATGATTCTGTATTGCATTCTTTTGATAATCATTATGGTTATTTTAATCAATATGCGAATCACGAAAATATTACCATTAGATTAATAAGTAAATACGCAATATTTTATCTACTCTATTATTATCGCCCTACAGAATACTTAACGGAAAAAATCCAGTTTAAAATTCAAGATTTCGATGAAGAATTAAATAAAAATGCTGTTTCTGTAATGCCATTTATGGAAGATTTATACAGTAAATTTTTATTTTATAAATTGAATTTAAGTACTACAGATTTAAGCAGTAAAGAGGGTAAAGGTGAATATCAAAAATTATTGTTTCACAATAAACATTTAAAATTCTGGCAGAATTACGTGAATGTTCCAGAGTTATACGCCATTGCCATTAAAAGTACTTTTTATTTAAGTAGATATCATAGCATTAATCATAGAAATGATTTTAGACAAGTAATTCCTAATGAGGATAAAACAGACATTGCTAAATTAACTGGCCGTTGCGAAGAACTTATTCAAAAAGATATTTGGGAGCCATACCATATTAACGATTTAATTCATTTTAGACTTACTTGGTCTGCATTATTGCTTTTGGGTGATAGAGAACAAGTAGAAAAGGGCATTAGAAATCTGGAACTTCTAATGACCACTTATCAGCAAATAACTTTCTCTGAAAGTATGGATAGTATCTTTATTTGTTTAATGATTGGATATTTTACCATAGACGATTACAGGATGTGCGTTGAAACCTATAAACGATATATAAAATTAGCAAAAGGGAGGGTAGTAAATTCTGAAAATGATATTGAAATTCATACGTATTATTACACCTCTCAATGGTTGCTCAACGAACGTAACCAGTACCTTAATAAATTAGAAGAAAACTACAACAGAGCCGGGCAACACAACAGTCGTAATGTATTGCAACAAACCATTTTAGAATTGGTAAATTATTTTAAAATTCCAGTGAGCTTTGTGAGTTAGTTGCAGAATTTTTTAATTCTCTTTTTAGTTAATTTATCTTGATTACTTAATGGAATCAGATTTATGAATTTACAATATCCCATTAAGTTATCCAATTTAAATAGGCAATCTGCAAACTGCAATAAAAATTTCTCTTCATTTTTATTTATAATATAAAGATTAAAATAAGCCTGCGCTGCGCTTTGGTACTCTTTTTTCTTAAAAGCTATATCTGCTTTTGATTCATATTCCTTTATATCATCAATACTCAATAAACCATTTGCTTTCATTATTGAATCTCTAAATATAACTTCTTTATTTTCAGTATTTTCACTTGGTGTACTTCTTAAAGTAAATTTGATAGGTAAGCTATATTCAACTCTGACTGCTTTTCCGTTTTGTTTCCCTATTGACCAATTTGGCATTGCTTTAATAACACGAATTGCTTCATTGTCTATACTTGAGTGCAAGCCTTTTAAAACTTTAAAATCAGAAAGAGAGCCATCTGTATTCACAATAAATCGAATATAAACCGTTCCTGTAATGTTATTTTCTTTAGCATATTCAGGGTATTTGATATTTTGGCTGAGATAAGAAAACATAGCTTTTTCACCACCAGGATACTTTGGCATTTCTTCTACAATAGTGAAAGGCTTATCTTCATTTTGTGCTTTTAAATTTTGGATAGCGCAAAATAAAAATAAGATAAAAAACAGTGATTTAATGTTTTGCATTAGTGTGGGATAAAGTTTCTCAAATAAAGTAAAATATTCAATTATATAAAAATATACTCATTCTATTTTTTAGTAAAAGTGCATAAGTCGAATTTAATTTTAGGTTATTACGTTTTGACTTTATTATTTTGAATATTGAGTTTCAATTTTAATAAGATAATTTAAGATATTTTTATTCAAATTGTTTTTATTTTAATCTCTGAAATTTTCAATTGGATTTAAAATAGAAATAATATTTTTATTCATTTCTTTTTCAAAATAATTTGGAAGTGTTAAATGAAATTCTTAGGATGCCCAATTCCCCTGCCCAGTGCAGCGAATTTACAATAGAATGAAATATCAAGTTATAAATAAACGTTTATAAACGTTTAAAAGTGATATCAATTTAATTATAATTAAATTAAGCGTATTTTATTCGAATTAAATTAAACGTTTATTTTTAAACGAGATTAAGAAATCGAGAATTTATTGGTAATGATTAAATAAATTAATCGCTACATCATACTCGCCTGCATTTTCCTTACCCTATCTTCTAAAGTTTCACTTGTTAATTTTCCACGCAACCTGTCAACCATTATAGGAAATGAAAATGGAGTTGGTTTATCTAAGACTTTCAGCACAATTTCTTGTGTATTTATTCTCTCCAGTGCCGAACTCATGCGTTTTTCTTCCAATTGTGTGTCATATACTTCTTGGTAAGATTGTTTCAAAAGCAAATTGCCTGCATCATATTGGGAGAACACGTCAAACAATAAACGAGACGAAGTTTGGATGTGCTTCATGCCTGCCAGTTTGCCCGGATATCCTTGAAAAATTAATCCTGCAATGCTTGCAATTTCTCGGAATTTTCGTCGGGCCAACTCAGCAGAGTTGATACTTGCAGCAATGTCTTCTATTAAATTATCGAGACGGAATAAGTCTTCCTCCAGCGCTTCCTCTAAAGGAATAGGTTGGTCCGAAAGCAACTCAAAACCATAATCGTTCATGGCATAAGAGAAAGTGATGGAAGCAATTTTAGAGATACGATATCCAATTAAAGATGCCAATCCCTCATGAACATTTCTCCCTTCAAATGGATAGAAAAATGCATGATAACCATCGCGTGAAACAAAAGATTCAATGAGCAGCTGATGCCTGTTTGGCACGATTGACCTTGCTTTTTGTAATTCGAAAAGTGGTGTTAATATTTTCAGTTCAATGTCGCTTTCGTAATTTCCATCTGCCACATCTTCCAATTTTAATCTTATCATTTCAGATAATTGACTAGAAAGTGGCATTCTTCCGCCCATCCACTGCGGCACCAAGCCTTGCTTTTTGTTAGAACGCTTTACGGTAACCTGCATATCGCGCACTTGAATCAATTCCAACACCTTTCCTCCAAACCAAAAAATGTCTCCAGGTTTTAATTTTGTAACAAACCATTCTTCAACCACACCAATTCTTCCACCGCCCATGTATTTTACTGTAAGCATCGGGTCGCTAACAATAGTGCCAATGTGCAAACGATGTCTCAGTGCTGTTCTTTTGTCTTTAATGATGTACTTTCCATCTTCAACCAGCACTTTGGTAAATTCGGGATAAGCACCTAAAGCATCGCCTCCAGAAGTAATAAATGTAAGTATCCACTGCCATTCTGCTTGGCTTAAGTTAGAAAAGCTATATACCGATTTTATTTCATCATACAATTTATGAGGTTCGAAACCATCAGAAATCGCCAGTGTTACCAAGTATTGTATCAATACATCGTTGGCTGCCATGACGGGTTCGCGTGCTTCTATAAATTCTTGTTTAATGGCTTGTCGCATGGCTGCGGCTTCAATCAACTCGAGTGAATGCGTGGGAACCAACCAAATTTTGCTCACTTCGCCTGGGCCATGTCCAGATCTGCCAGCACGTTGAATAAATCTGGCCACACCTTTCGGACTTCCAATCTGAATAATGGTATCAACTGGTCTGAAATCAACACCTAAATCTAAACTCGATGTGCAGACTACCACTTTCAATTGACCTGCATGTAAAGCATTTTCTACCCAGGTGCGCAATTCAAAATCTATACTTCCATGATGCATTGCAATATAACCAGCAAGTTCGGGCTGTGCATTTAAAAGCTGCTGGTACCAGATTTCTGCCTGCGAACGTGTGTTGGTGAAAAGTAGGGTAGTGCCACTATTTTCAATAATCTTCAGCACTTTGTCTAATAAATGAATGCCCAAATGTCCTGCCCACGGGAATCTTTCAATTTCATCGGGTAAAACGGAGGTTATTTCAATTCGCTTCTGTTCTTTTGAGCGAATAATGCGACCATTCAATTGGTTTCCCAAAAGAATATTTTTGGCTTGATCTAAGTTTCCAATAGTGGCTGAAATTCCCCAAACGCGAAGGGTAGGGCGGAGGTGCCTCAATCTGGAAAGTGCTAGTTCTATCTGCACACCACGTTTGCTGCTCAGCAATTCATGCCATTCGTCTACAATTACAGCCTCAAGATTTTCAAAAAAATCGCCATAGTTTTTACTTGCCAGCAATAAGTGCAAACTTTCTGGTGTAGTTACTAAAGCTTGTGGTGGTTTACGTTTGATGCTTGCCCGTGTTTTGGCGTCTGTGTCGCCGGTGCGCATGCCAACTTCCCAGCCTGTTCCCATTTCAGTAGCTGCCAATTGCATTGCCTGAGCAATGTCTTTGGTTAATGCCCTGAGCGGAGTTATCCAAAGTACCCTTAGGCCTTTTGCGGTTTGTTTTTTGGCAATGGCATTGCATAAGATTCCCAACCAAACGGCGTATGTTTTTCCGCTTCCTGTTGGAGCATTTAATAAAATACTTTCACCTTTGATATAAGCTTCCCAACATGCTGTTTGAAATTCAAAAGGAGCCCTTTTGTTTCTCTTTAACCAATTAATTGCAGGAGAAAGCTCTTTCAATCAACCAAGAAACTAAAGCACAGATGTTATATCTGTACTCATCGGTTTAACTGCAGAATTAAAGAATTTCAATAATTGTCCATTTTCATCGATCAGGTATTTACAAAAATTCCAATTCGGTGCATCATTATTCCAGCCGTTTTGTTCTTTTGTGATTAGCCATTTGTATAGTGGATGCATATCAGAACCTTTCACTGAAATTTTTTCCATCAATTGAAAAGTTACACCATAATTTTTCTCACAGAACCCTTTAATCTCCGTATTGGAACCAGGTTCTTGTCCTCCGAAATTATTTGCAGGAAAACCAATTATGGTAAGTTTTTCTTTATATTTCTCGTGTAGCGCTTGTAAATCTTTGTATTGCGGAGTGTAACCGCATTCTGATGCAGTATTCACAACAAGTACTTTTTTTCCTTTTAAGCTTTTTAAATCAAAGTCTTTACCATCTATGGTTTTAACTTTAAAATCGTAGAATGATGTTGCAGACATATTGTTTTCTTGTGTTTTAGGACGGGATTCTACTCTTGCACAACCAATTGAAATGGCCGCTGCAAGAACTGTAATAATAAATAAACGCATAAATAAGTTTTATTCAAAGGTAACAATAGGGAGAAGATTTTGTTGAGAAATTTACATTTCAAATTTCAGTTGGCTCAACTTAATAAAACAAAAAAGTCTCAACTTTATCAGTTGAGACTTTTTGTGATCCAAATGGAATACTAAAGGGAGTGCTGATTTCTACGTTTGAAAATCAAATTTTATTGAACTTTAATAATAAACCTACTGGTTTAAAATTAATTAGAAGAATCTAATTTAAAAGAATTCAACTTCAATTTCTAAATTTATTCATACTACTATAAGAAGAAAATACTTTAGATTCATTTGAGCTGATAAAGTGAGACCACTTAACTTTAATTAGCAAGTTTAATATTAAGAACTTTAGTAATAAGATCATCAGGGTGTTTTTCACGTGTAAAATATGAAAAATACCTATTGTTTAGTATCAGTTGGTTTTAATATGTTTGTGCTATTCTAATCAAGGTAGAAGAATTAATAATCATTTAATATCTAATTTAAATAAATCAAATAGCAATATGAACTAAATAATTAGATTTCCCGAAAGCCTTCTAGTTTTGATTATACGCTGCTCTCAGATCTACAAAATAAATTCATTTCTCAAGTATTAAAGTCGAAATTCAGATTACTCCAGGTAGAATAAAAACTTTTTTCATTTAGATAATCAATCTTTGCAGATAATTTAAAGCATGGGGAATACAGAAATATATAGATACAAAACAAAAATATTTATAAGAGAAATAGCAACTTATTTCGAAATGAAACTACTACTTATTTAAGTAATGGTAATTTATTTGAAATGATGAATTAAAATGAATTTTATAGTTAAAATCTTAGTTATTATATGAGAATAATATATTTCAGTGTTGCAAATTTGATATTTTTATTCATATTTCTTAATCTTAATAAAGTTTCGGCTCAAGCAACTATTACAAATCATAAGATCGATTCTCTTTTGTCCAATTTGGCTACTGCAAAAGCAGATACTAGCAAATTAAAAATATTTTATGCTTTGGCTTCAGAGTTTATTCCAGCTAATTTAGAAAAAGCAACCTATTATGTGCAAGAAGGCAGAACTTTAGCCATAAAACTAAATGATCAAATAGGAATTGCAGATGGATTAATGCTTACGGGAGCTGTAAATTTTAATATAATGGACTATCAGGAGTCTCTTAAAAACAGTTTGAATGCACTTGAGCTTTATTCAAAAATTCTTAAATCAAATCCACTCACAGATAACCACAAAATTAAGAAAAACAAGGCGCAGGTTCTCAGCAACATGGGGCTTGTTTATTGGAATCAGGGCAATTATTCTCAGGCATTAAAGTCGCATTATGATGCGCTGGTTATTAGGAAAGAAATTAAATATTTAAAAGGTATCGCTACATCCTATAACAATTTAGGTCTAGTTTATGATAGTCAAGGTAATTATGCCCAGGCTAAAATTTATTATTTAAAATCTATAGATATTAAATTTAAGATTGGCGATTTGTTTGGTATCGGAAACACATTAAACAATCTTGGTTTAGCTTGCCATGAAAAAGGAGATTACCCTGAGGCACTCAAATATCATTTTGCTGCCGTGAAGCTATTTGACAGAATTGGGAAAGCTAGTAATGTGGCAAATTGTTATAACAATATTGGATTAGTTTTTGAGAATTTAAAAAAACTAAATGAAGCGCTAAAGTATTATTTCATCGCTTTGGATATTAGAAAGAAGCTTAAAGAAGAAAATAACATTGCGAGAACATCGATGAATATCGGAAATATATTTAGCGAGCAAGGAAAATTGAATGTTGCTTTAAACTATTACTATTCTTGCTTGAAAACGTTTGACGAAACTGGAGATTCAACAAGTATTGCGAATGTCTACGGGAATATAGCTGTAATTATGGGTACACAGAAAGATTTTGAGCATTCTATAAACTACATAAACCTGGCGCTCAAAATTCATGAAAAACAAGGGAATTATACAGAAATTGCAAATTCCAATTTGAATTTAGGGCATCTTTATACAAAAATTAATAAATATGATTATGCAAATAATTATTTAAATAAAGGTTTGGTACTTGCAAAAAAAATTGGAGCAACAAATCTTATCATCGATGTATATTATTACAAAACAACATTAGATAGTGCTCAAGAAAATTTCAAAGACGCTCTTAAAAATTACAAACAATATATTACATACCGAGATAGCATATTTAATAATGAAAATATTACAAAGACTGTAAAACAACAAATGCAGTATGAATTTGATAAAAAAGAAATACAAGAAAAGTCTAAGCAGGAGATAAAAGACGCAATTGCATATAAAGAATTGGAGAAACAAAAATTTGAACGTAATGGTTTCGCAATTGGTGCTTTGTTAACTAGTGCTTTTTCGTTTCTTGTGTTCAGAAGTTACCGGCAAAAAAGAAAAGCAAATGAAATTATTACTATCCAAAAAAATGAAGTTGAAAAACAACGGAACATTGTTCAAAGTCAAAACAAAGACATACTAGATTCCATTGAGTATGCTAAGCGCATACAAGCTACAATATTACCCCCACCAAGAGTTGTTAAGAAATATTTAGAAGATAGTTTTATTCTTTATTTGCCAAAGGACATCGTTGCCGGTGATTTTTACTGGATGGAAAGCAAGTTAAATAACGATGAATTAATTCTATTCGCCGCCTGTGATTGCACCGGCCATGGAGTGCCAGGGGCTTTGGTCAGCGTTGTATGCAGCAATGCATTAAATAGAGCCGTTAAGGAATTTGAACTTTCTAAACCCTCGTTAATTTTAGATAAAGTAACTGAATTGGTTATTGAAGCCTTTAGCAAGGATGAAACTGAAACTGTTCTTGATGGTATGGATGCTTCCATCTGTGCTTTGAATACCGAAACAGGAGCTTTGGAATGGGCTGGTGCAAATAATCCGCTGTGGATAGTGCGTGACGGTGAGTTAATAGAAGTAAAAGCTGATAAGCAGCCAGTTGGTAAGTACTTTAATGTACATTCATTTACTAATCATCAAATAAAAACCCAAAAAGGTGATACTATATATCTATTCACAGATGGATATTCTGATCAGTTTGGCGGAGAAACAAACCATAAGCTAACAAAATCAGGATTTAAGAAATTGCTGCTTTCTATTCAGCATTTACCTCTTCTCGAACAGAGGAATCATTTATATGAATTTCACAATTCATTCAGAGGCACGGAGAACGAACAAATTGATGATATCTTAATAATTGGAGTGAAGTTGTAAAAAGCGGAAAATTATATAATTCAATGCAAACAATTGCTATTTAAATTTCAAACTCAAATACACGTATTATAGCCGTTTGCTTTTTATTCTATTGTTTGTGTTTAAGAAAATTAATCGTTGTTTCCCGAGTTGTTTGATTGGGTTTTATATAATGTGTTTGAAATTGATAATATACTTCTGTTCTCATAATTACTTCATTAGTTAATAGCTTACCTAGTATCTTTTTTATTCTTAAACGATGAGAAAAAAGCTATTTCATATTTAGTCAATATACTTGTTTTTCGCTAATGTTTCTAAGCATAAATTTTATTGGTCATTATTTATCTAAATAAATATTTAGTTGAAGTATTGAACCTTTTAAAGGGGGAGGGGGTACGTGTTTTTTCACGTGTAGATACGTGAAAATACCTATTGGATGATGGTGATAATTTTGAATATGTTTGCATAACGTAACAAATTAGAAAAGTTTTTTACCAATTAATCTTAATCAGTCTGATTCAAATGTATTGTTAGTTAGGTAATTGTATATTCAGATCTATCTGTATTAATATTTTTTATGTAGATTAAAATTGAACATAATAAGATGAATGTTTTAGTAAATCGGAAAGATTTAAATGCCCTTTTTTGCAATTTAGACTTCACTGTTAAAATATGTTTAATTTCTACTTTAATAACATTTAGTTTACTTAATACTTTAAAAGCCCAAGTTCCATCGAATGATTTATGCAGCAACGCCGCTCCAATAGTAATTCCTTCGGCAGGATATGGCACAGGATTAATAAATACAACGCCTGTAATAATAAATAATGCAACAGTTCAACCTGGTGAATTCTTTGCTAATGCGCCAAATCTTTCAGCCAAATCTGTTTGGTATAGCTTAATCATTCCAACTGCAAGATTTGTTAATTTACAGTTAACAACAACTGGAATAGGAAGTAATAGCGATGTAGGCTTTTCTTGCTATAGGGTTGGATCAATTGGTAGTTGTCTTCCTGGATTTACAGAAATGCAGAACTCTGGTTTTACACCAATGCTTTCCGCAGGTTCTTCTACACAAATAGGTTGTTTACCACCTGGTGAATTTTTAATTCAGGTTTCCGCTAACTCAGGAGTTACTCCTGCCGGCACAGTAACATTGAATGTAAATATTCAAACACCTGCTGGTAACGATACTTATGATTTCAGAGCAACACCGATGACCTTAGGTGTTTTGCCCGATTTTACTTGGACTCCTGCAAACTTCAACATACAATGTTTTGGGTTAGAATCTGCAAATGAGGTATGTTCCGCTGGTCCCGATTATACTAAATCTGTATGGGTTACTTTTACAACACCGCCAAATTTAAATTGGTTGCAAATTCAATCAGGATATTACAGTAATTATTTTCGATTATTTCAAGGCGATATTGCTGTAACTCCTTTAGCTTCTTTAGTAACAATTCAAGATTGTACACCTGGTAATTATTATCAATCTTATAATTTTTATTGCAATCAAATACAGTCCAATACAAAGTATACGCTTCAAATTATTTATCACAAGGATTTCGTCGGTGGAGATGGGTTTAATATTTTAGCTAAATCTTCACCACAAACAAATGCAATTCAACCAACTATTGCCGAAGTAACTGCTCCTAACCAGTTTGGAACAATTACACCAGTTTCAACAGGAACTATTGTAACAAAAAGTGATGTTTTAGCTTGCAACTCCTACATTACTTCTAACGCATGCGGCACACTTAACACAAACGCTGCTCAGTTTGATGGAACATCTTCAGATGCTTACCCTCTAGGTTGTTATTTTACTTTCAATCTTCCTTCATCTGCTAATATTATAATTGATGCCAGCAACATACACTATTCGATACCTCCAGTTCGACTTAGACTTTTTGGGGAGAATGTCACAGCAGCATGTAATTCTATCAATTTGAATACAGACCTAGTTAGGTCTTCGGGAGAATACATGAGTTACAATTGTCTTCCACCCGGCAACTATACAATACAAGTTTTGGGAAATGTTGATTCAACAAATTTGAGTTCAGTATCTTCAAATATGCTTGGTTTTCCAATTGATATAACCATAACAGCTTCAGCACTTCCAACTACTCAATTTGGACTGAATTCAACATTAAGTGTAGATCTTGTTAATTCGTTAAATCCTTTATTAAATAACTTACCTTATACAAGTATTGCTGATACATTCAGTTGTTCTAATGCTCCTTTGCCTGCTAGTTTTACATGCAACACAGACGAAACCAAAGCAATTTACCGAGAATTTAGAATTGGAGATGCAGATGGTGATGGGATAGCTGACAGTGGCCTACTCACCATTGATGCGTTTTCAACTTTTTATTCATGGAGTGCAGGTGATATTTCTTCGGCAATGCTTTTTTCCGGTAACGCTAATACATTGGCTACTGCTCAATCGGCATTTAGCTATCCACAACTTATCACAGGTCTTGTTCCCGAAACTGGATGTGCTATGTATAATGCATTGTTTGGAAATTATACAACGCCTTATGAAGGCTGCCATTTACCTGGTGTATACACGCACGTTCAATTAGGAGATTCAGTATTAAACGCCAGAGCGACTCAACCAACCTATAAATTTGAAAAAATATCGAACCTTTTTAGTAATCCTGCTACCCCAGAAAATATAGGAGATATCATAGCACAGAATTTAACAGTAGTTTCTCAAACTGATCAGTTCACCTGTACAGACAATGCAGTAACTATTGCAGGACTTGCACCGTGCGGCCCGAAAGCTGTTTATAGGGAATTTTATTTGAGCGAAGATGCCGAAATAAGTATTAATTTAGACAATTATTGGTGGGCAACCAATACTGCTGGTTTTCGAATATTCAAGGGAAGAAGTTCTAATGGTTTAGGAACTTTAACACCCAATACAGTTTATAATGAATGTGGTTATTCATTCTCTGCAACCGAATGTAATCCTTTACCAGCGGGTTGGTATACCGTTGTTACTTACGGAAGAGGACCGAATTATACAAATAACTTCCAATTCCATGAAACAGCCCCATATGGTTATTGGTCCGATTCTGACATAGGTGATACGCATTATATTACTATTAGTGCGGACACGACAATTATTCCTGGCCCTCTGCATAATAAACCATTTAAAGCATGTGAAGTTAACAATGGTAACCCAATCACTTTAGTAAATAACGGTACACCTGCTAATCCATATTTTGAGCAGAGATTCACGTTGTGCACTGAGAATTTTAAATTAACTAATGATACACCTTTTGTAAGTCCATCCTGGAATTTTTGCGCAGGGGTAGCAAAAGTTGCTTATTACGTTTTTACAATAACCCAAGAATCCTATATCCGCATTGAAGGTATTAATCAAGGTTATACAATCGGAAAACTTTTTCGGTTGGATGTCCGAACAAATGATTCATTACTCTTAGGCACAGCGTTACCCATTACAAATTGCGATAATTTTGGGAACTCTATTGAAGTATGTCGCCTGCAGCCTGGAACTTATACTTTAGTAATCGGCGGGGGGGCAGAATTAGCTTGCACATCTGCAACTCCTATTTTAATTGTTGATCGTGTTCAATATTCCTTGCATGATTTTGCCGAAAATGCATACGATTTTGGCTTGATTCCTCCTGATGATGTTTTTCATGACGGTGCTGCAGGAGATGTGAATGTTGTTTATCCAGGCAGCACTCCAAGTGCAGATATGATTTATTGTACTACAGGTGCTTATCCTTCTGATCCAAATGGCGCAGGTTTTAATTGTTGGGGAAGTAGTTCGAACGAAGTTTATCCTAATACAACTAACAACGCCTATTACCAAGATCCTGGCGGACAAGGATTAAATGTTAGAAATCTTTGGTATACATTTACAACTGAAGGTCCTGGAACTTTCACAGTAGAAGTAATATCTCCAACAAATTCTTTAAATCCCAATCTCTCAACACCACCATTCTTCGGAGTGCTTCAATCAGATGTTGATGGTGCAATCCCATTTCCTGCACTGGTTGCAACAGGTCAAGTAGATTCTACTCTTGCATTAGGTCTAACTCCATTGGTTTATAATAACACTTGGTGGTGTGGTTTAAATAGCCAAGTTTCATACTCATTTATTGATGATGCTTGCAATAATACTTCAATTAAACGCAGGTTTTATATCGAAGTGTATGGAATTCAGCCAAATTTAATGGTTGAAGTCAAAGTGAAATGGACACCTTTCATAAATGTTTATGGGGAATCACAATATGACCATTACAGTCAAGCAAATGTAATGGGTTCAGGGCTAGCTGCGGGACCGTATCCTACTGTACCAATATCATCGGGGTCTAGTGCAAATGGAGCCTGGGGGGATTTCTTTTGTGCTACAGTTGACCCTACGGATAATGCCAATGGTCAATTAGAATGGTGCACACAAGCTACATTGTGGTATAAGTTCACTTTGCCGGCTGGTGCAAAAGTATTTACCGGTTGGCAACGGGAAGACTCTACCTGGTATGCTGGTGATGGGATATATGTTCTTAAAAGTACTATTCCAGGAGATTCTTCTACAGCAACAGGTGTTATTCAAGAAAATTACGATGAAATAAATACTGTAAGCAATGGGCTTTCCACTTATGGATATTGCTTAGAGCCTGGAACTTATTACCTGATGTTGAGAAATTGCAATGGAAGTGATACAATGTTGTATCGTCCATCGATTTGGGTTGTAGATAACCCGGGCGACCGTTGCAGTAGTCCACACAGTTTAACAATTCCTTCGCTTGGTTTTAATTCTTTATCAGGAACTGTGAACTGTCATACCATAGGAAACGATTATGGAGAAGATGGTTCAGATATGGGGTGTTTGCAAGGTCCAGCCGGGTGGAAATCTACTTGGTTTCGGTTCGAGTATACTGGACCAGACACAGTAGATATAGCATTTTCATATACAAATCAATCCAATGCAACCTCCTTCGGACGAAGAGTTTTCTACGGAGCTGCCTGTAATTTAATGACTGCAGGTGAGTGCAATACCAATTTCATTTCAGAAGATGTAATTTCATGTGTTGAGTCAGGTTCAGGAACGTTCTATATTCAAGTATTAACCCCAGAATGGACTACAGGTAATGTGCAGGTTAATCTAAATGTTACGCTCAACACCAATATAGATTGTATCATTTTTGACCCTTATCCGATAAATGCAGCATTTACTTATGTGAAAGATTGTGAAAGTGATTCAGTTAGATTCATAAACACTTCAACAGCTGGTCCATCGATTTCTTATAATTGGACTTTTGGAAGTCCCGGTTTGACTTCAAATGAAATTGACCCCAATGTGCTTTACCCTTTATTGCCTGGAACACAGAATTACACGGTTACACTAGTAGCAACTAATTCTGCAAATGGGCAATCTGACAGTTACACCCAAACAATAAATTTTGACTACACTAGACCAATAGTGGATTTGGGCAACGATACTACTATTTGCGCATCCAATCAAAATCCATGGGTATTAGATGCATCGCAAATCAATCCGGCTGCAACTTTTCTTTGGCAAGATGGCAGCACAAATCCCGATTTCCAAGCAACTTTATCAGGACAATATTCTGTTTATGTAAGTTTAGGTTCTTGTATTCTTTCAGATACCATAAACCTTACAATTCTAAGCCAACCGTTTGTAAATTTAGGACCTGATTCCACACTTTGTTCTAGTGCGAATTTATATCTTAACGCTATACAGACTTTTGCTGCAACTTATGAATGGCAAGATGGCTCTGCTGGTGGTGATTTATGGGCAACACAGGCAGGAACCTATTGGGTAAAGGTTAGCAATGGTGTTTGTATTGACCAAGACACTGTTATCGTTACAACTAACACAAGTTGTAACCTTTCTCTTGCTCTGCTTTCATCAACCGACGAAACAGGTTATGGTTGCAATAACGGGTCGGTTCAAATTAGTGCATCAGGTTTAAATGCCTGTGAATCGTCATCAATAACTTTGTATGATTCATTAAATAATTCATTGGGGATTTATTATGAAAGTTGGGGATATCCTGCCAGCTTTAGCTCTCTAAGTCAAGGTGAATATTATGCAGTGATATCACTTCCATCTGGGCTTTGCTCTGATACGTTGATAATTAGCATAGTTGGTCCACTTTGCACGGACATCACCGGCTTCGTTACTACCGTTTCTCCTGATCTTCTGGGTTGCTCATCAGGATCATTAAATGTTGATTATAATTTATCAGCAGGTTGCCAAAGTTGGGAAGCTCAATTGTATAATCAATCATCTGTTCTACAACAAATTGTATTTCCTGATGGAAATGGAGATGTTCAATTTTTGAGTTTACCGGAAGGAATCTATTTTATAAGATTAACAAACAATGTAGGTTGCATATATGAGTTAACAGATTCGATTCAATATTCAGGAATACCTCAGGAAATAAGCAGTTCTGCGACGGCTGCTTGTGTCACCCAGCCTGCGCAGCTTTTTGCGACAGCGGGCAATTATACTTATTTATGGAATACTGGTGAGAATCAGCCTTCGATTTCTGTCACATCTGCTGGTTGGTATTGGGTTCAATTTAATAACAGTGTTGGTTGTCAGTTAATTGATTCAATTTACTTAGATCCTTGCCCAACATCTATTTCTCTGGAACTTGGAGAAGATACCATTTTGTGCGTAGGTTCAAACTTGCAACTAAATGCAGCTCAAAGTGCCGGAAATGTAACCTATTTATGGAGTACGGGTGAAACATCACCAACAATAATTGTTAGCTCAACATTTGAATATTGGGTTGAAATCTCTGATGGCAATGTTACACTTCGGGATTCGATTGATGTTTTGTTTTTTCAACCAATAATAGCAACAGACTCTGTTTTCATATGCCAGGGCTTAACTTATACTTTGGCTAATGGAACTATAGAAAGCTCCCCAGGGACGTATTCGGATACATTGGGTGGATTAGGTTATTTAGGTTGCGATAGCATCATTCAGCGGGTAATTAACTGGTATCCTATAAATTTTGATACGATTCAGGTTGCGTTGTGCCTAGGTGCATCGTATCCTACTACATCTGGGATAGCTCTTACTCAACCAGGTTTTTATTTAGATACATTGAGCACACAAAATCAGTTTGGCTGCGATAGTATTCAGGTGATTGAAATTCAGACTTTGCCTGCAATTACTTCTACACAAAACAGTACGATTTGTTTTGGACAAAGCTTTACCTTACCTGACGGCACAACCCAAAATACAACAGGTGCTTATTTAGTAACGTTGACAGGAGCAGCATTAGGCGGTTGTGATTCGGTAATTACTACCAATTTAACAGTAGCTCCAGCAATTACAACAACACAAAATGCACAGATTTGCACAGGTCAAAGTTATCCGCTTCCAGGTGGTACATTAGCCAACTCTGCTGGAATTTATATCGATACACTAACAACGCCAACAGGATGTGATTCTGTAATCACCACCAATTTGAGTATCAGTCCTTCAGTTTCAGCTACGCAGAACAGTACGAT